>NZ_JAFBCD010000001.1:1986511-2648682 GCF_016907545.1 Paenarthrobacter ilicis
TGCGGCGCTGGGCCTGCAGGGTTCGGGCTGGGCTTTCCTTGCCTACGAACCCATTGGTGGAAACCTGCTCATCGAGCAGCTCTACGATCAGCAGGGCAACGTAGCAGTCGGCACCACGCCGCTGCTGATGCTGGACATGTGGGAGCACGCCTTCTACCTGGACTACGTCAACGTCAAGGCTGACTACGTCAAGGCCTTCTGGAACATCGCCAACTGGGCCGACGTCGCCAAGCGCTTTGAAGCCGCACGCACCAACGCAACGGGCCTCATCGTCCTCTAGCAGGTGAGGTCAGGTTCACGCGGATGTAACAAAAGTCACTTTTAGCGTGAATTGTGCCCCAAAAGCCAAAATGCCTGCCTCCGCAGTTGCGGGGGCAGGCTTGGTTAAACGTAAGATGGATCACGGAAGGCGGTTAGCCTTCAGCAACGTGGCTGGTCGCCCTCCGATCTGATAATCACCTCTGCCCAAAGACGTGCGGGGTCTGTTAGTTGGAATTTTTTATCCGACTCACTAGGCGTGCTTGCAAGAGCACCAAGGAGATTGACACATAGTGACCACCCGTATTGGTATCAACGGCTTCGGCCGCATCGGCCGTAACTACTTCCGCGCAGCACTGGCCCAGGGCGCAGACCTCGAGATCGTGGCAGTCAACGATCTCACCAGCCCGGAGACGCTTGCCCACCTCCTGAAGTACGACTCCGTCGGTGGACGCCTTGCACAGACCGTGGAAGTTGTTGAGGGAAACCTCGTCGTTGACGGCAAGTCCATCAAGGTCCTCGCAGAACGCGATCCCGCCAACCTGCCGTGGGGCGAGCTCGGCGTGGACATCGTCATCGAGTCCACGGGCTTCTTCACCAAGGCAGCTGCAGCACAGAAGCACATCGACGCCGGCGCCAAGAAGGTCCTCATCTCGGCTCCGGCCAGCGATGAAGACATCACGATCGTCATGGGCGTCAACCACGATCTCTACGATCCCGCTGCGCACAACATCATCTCCAACGCGTCATGCACCACCAACTGCCTCGGCCCGCTGGCCAAGGTCGTCAACGACGCTTTCGGCATCGAGCGTGGTCTGATGACCACGGTCCACGCTTACACCGCTGACCAGAACCTGCAGGACGGCCCCCACGGCGATCTCCGCCGCGCCCGCGCTGCAGCGATCAACATGGTGCCCACCTCCACCGGTGCAGCCAAGGCAATCGGCCTGGTCCTGCCGGAGCTCAAGGGCAAGCTTGACGGCTACGCGATCCGCGTTCCGGTCCCCACGGGTTCCGCCACCGACCTCACGGTCACGGTTTCCCGCGAGGTCACCGTCGAAGAAGTCAACGCCGCCGTGAAGGCCGCTGCAGAGTCCGAGCAGTGGGCCGGCATCCTCAGCTACACGGATGCCCCCATCGTCTCCTCGGACATTGTCGGCGACCCGGCCTCGTCCATCTTCGACTCCGGCCTGACCAAGGTCATTGGCAACCAGGTGAAGGTTGTTTCCTGGTACGACAACGAGTGGGGTTACTCCAACCGCCTCGTGGACCTCACGGAGCTCGTCGCATCCAAGCTGGGCTAGGGTAGACACATGACATCTCACACCCTCAACGAACTCATCGCTGAAGGTGTCCGCGGGCGGTACATTCTGGTTAGAAGTGACCTGAATGTGCCGCTCGACGGCTCTGCAGTGACCGACGACGGCCGCATCAAGGCCTCAATCCCGGTCCTCAAGAAGCTCTCGGACGCCGGTGCCCGTGTGCTCGTAACCGCCCACCTCGGACGCCCCAAGGGCGCGCCCGAGGAAAAGTACTCGCTGAAGCCTGCTGCGGAACGCCTCGCACAACTTGCGGACTTCCCTGTACAGCTCGCAGCTGACACGGTGGGTGACTCCGCCAAGGAGCTTGCCTCGTCGCTGCAGGACGGGCACGTCCTCGTTCTGGAAAACGTTCGCTTTGATGCCCGCGAGACCAGCAAAGACGACGCCGAGCGCGGTGCCTTTGCGGATGAACTGGTTGCCCTCACCGGTGCCGACGGCGCGTTCGTGGACGATGCCTTTGGCGCGGTCCACCGCAAGCACGCCAGTGTCTACGATGTCGCAACGAGGTTGCCTTCCTACCTCGGCGACCTGGTTCACACCGAAGTAGAGGTGCTGCAGAAGCTCACCACAGACACCCAGCGCCCTTATGTTGTGGTTCTTGGCGGCTCCAAGGTCTCCGACAAGCTGGCTGTCATCGACAACCTCCTGGGCAAAGCAGACACCATCCTTGTGGGCGGTGGCATGCTCTTCACCTTCCTGGCCGCCAAAGGTCACAAGGTGGCCGGCAGCCTCCTCGAGGAAGACCAGATCCCCGTGGTGCAGGACTACTTGGATCGGGCCTCCGCGGCCGGCACTTCCTTCGTGATCCCCACTGACGTTGTGGTGGCCAGCCGGTTTGCCGCTGATGCCGACCACGAGGTCGTCAAGGCGGATGCCATCGAGCAGAGCTCCTTCGGTTCTGCCGGCATAGGCCTGGACATCGGGCCCGAATCAGCTGCTGCCTTCGCATCGGAGATCGCGGCCGCCCGGACCGTGTTCTGGAACGGACCCATGGGCGTCTTCGAGTTCGACGCTTTCTCCGGCGGAACCCGTGCCATTGCGCAGGCCTTGACTGAGACGCAGGCCTTCACGGTAGTGGGCGGTGGCGACTCCGCTGCCGCAGTCCGTACCCTCGGCTTTGAGGATTCCCAGTTCGGCCACATTTCCACCGGCGGTGGAGCCAGCTTGGAATACCTCGAGGGTAAAGACCTTCCCGGCCTGAGCGTCCTGGACCGCTAAGCATTATCCAGACCGGCGGGGCGTCCTTACGCCCTGCCGGTCCTTCCACATTTCTACGCATTCCTACGGAGTTCAAGTGACCATCTCTGCCAACGGCAACTTTGTCCGCAAGCCCTTCATCGCAGGAAACTGGAAGATGAACATGGACCACGTCCAGGGCATCACCTTGCTGCAGAAGCTGGCGTGGACCTTGTCCGATGCCAAGCATGACGTCAATCGGGTTGAGGTCGCCGTTTTCCCGCCATTCACTGACCTCCGTGGTGTTCAGACGCTGGTGCAGGGCGATGACTTGGACGTCGTGTACGGTGGCCAGGACCTTTCGCAATTTGATTCCGGCGCATACACCGGAGATATCTCGGGTCAGTTCCTCAGCAAGCTTGGCTGCGCTTATGTCCTGGTGGGCCACAGTGAGCGCCGTACCATTCACCAGGAATCGGACGAGGTACTCAACGCCAAGGTCAAGGCAGGCTTCCGCCACGGCGTGACGCCAGTCCTGTGTGTTGGTGAAGGACTCGAAGTCCGTCAGGCCGGTACGCACGTGGAGCACACGCTGGCGCAGCTGCGCGCGGGCGTCGAAGGTCTCACGGCCGAGCAAGCTTCCGAACTGGTGATCGCGTACGAACCCGTGTGGGCCATTGGAACAGGCGAAGTGGCGGGCCCCGGTGATGCACAGGAGATGTGCGCTGCCATCCGTTCCGCTTTGACGGAACTCTTCGATGAATCTGTTTCTGCCAAGACCCGCTTGCTTTACGGTGGATCCGTGAAGGCGAACAACGCCGCGGCCATTATGGCTGAAACCGACGTGGATGGCCTGTTGGTGGGCGGTGCAAGCCTGGACCCCGAGGAATTTGCTAACATTGTCAGGTTCGAGAGCCACCTCGTTACTGACTAGTCCGGCTCCCGTTTTCCGCTTCTTCGAAAGGCCGTCGTGGACGTTCTTCAAGTCATTCTGCAGATCCTGCTGGGCATCACCAGCCTCCTGCTGACGCTGCTCATCCTTCTGCATAAGGGCCGTGGCGGTGGATTGTCCGACATGTTTGGTGGCGGAATGAGCTCCGGACTGAGTTCCTCAGGTGTCGCAGAGCGCAACCTGAACCGCTTCACCATTATTCTTGGCATCACGTGGGGCGTCGTCATTATTGGGCTTGGCCTGATCATGCGTTTCACGTCAGGCGGGGATTCCTGACCGTTTGCACATCAAGGGGAGGCTGCCGGCTGGCAGCCTCCCCTTTTTTGTGCCAGCGTCCGCTGGGGACTGCCGCCGCCGTGGTCGCGGCACTAGACTGGCGAAATGGCTCATGGCACCTCAGGATTTCGGGGCACCCGCGCTGGTGTGACCGAGGGATCCACTCCGAAGCACCACAGTGACCACGGGCAGGGTCACCCTGTGCCGCGCATGAAAGTACCTTTCTGGTGCGCCAATGGGCATGAGACCCAGCTTGTTTTCCTGAGACTTCCCGACGATCAGATTCCCTCCACGTGGGATTGCCCGAAGTGCGGGAAAGTGGCCTCGCGTGACCCTGGAAATCCCGGGACCGGGCAGGCGGGGGAAGAGATCTACAAATCCCATCTGGAATACGTTAAAGAAAGACGCTCCAGCCAGGAAGCCGAAATTGTCCTGACTGGAGCGTTGGAACGCCTACGCGCCCGCGGGGTCCTTCCGGACCAACTGTTGGGGGACGCGTGACGCTGCATTCTCGTCAATAAGCCACAAGGTCCTGGCCCGTCCCACGGGGCCGGACGCTGGCACCTGAACAGGATTGGCGCCTGCCAGGGCAAGGCCCACGGCGCCTGCTTTGTCCTCGCCAGCAACAACCATCCAGATTTCCTGGGCGGTGTTGATGGCAGGAAGTGTCAAGGAGATACGCGACGGCGGTGGCTTGGGGGAGTTCTCTACACCCACCACCATGCGCTGCTTTTCACGGACGCCGGCTTGCTCCGGGAAAAGGGACGCGATGTGTGCGTCCGGTCCGACGCCCAGCAACAGGACATCGAACCGGGGCAGCCGTCCGGCTTGTTCGGGTCGGTTGTCCGACGCATCAGCAGCGTGCTCGGCCTCCGCAGCCGCGGCCAGCTCTTCGGCGTAGGCGGCAGCAGCATCCTCGGAGGTGGCGAACTGGTCCGTTGAACCGGGTTCGTGGACTCTCGCGGGATCAACCGGCAGGTGGGACAGCAATGCCTGGCGCGCTTGCACCGTATTGCGGTCTTCACTGTCGGAGGCTACAAAGCGCTCGTCGCCCCACCAGAAGTTGACCCGGGACCAGTCAACAGCCGGAGCTGCAGCGGAATCGGCAACGGCTTTGAGCGTACCGATGCCCACCGTACCTCCGGTCAACACCACCGTGGCCTCGCCGTGCTTGTCCTGAACGTCCACCAGCTTGGTAATGAGACGTGCCGCAATGGCCGCCATCAGCACCTTGGAGTCTGGGTGGATGCTTACTCTTGGCTCAGCGTGCACTTGTCTGGACTCTCCTCTGGCTGGTTAGTGGAAGTCCCATAGTAATCACTTCGCCAAAGACTTCGTCGGGATCCAACCGGCGGAGTTCTTCAGCGAGGCAATCCTTGAGGCTGCGCCGGGGAAGCGTGATGCGTTGTGCGGGCTGTCCCGGTTGCGTCAGCTCGGCCACCGACAGGCCCGGACGGAACAGTTGGACGTCGCCGCTGGCGCGGGTCAGGCGTACGCGGCGGATGCCGGTACCTGCAGGGTCTGCCACGATCGTCACCGGGGCCTGAAGGGACAGGCTCAACCATGCTGCAAGCAGCAGGGTGCTGGGGGAGTCCGAGGCGCCCTCCACGGCGACGGCGGACACGGGATCGCCGTCCACTTGGTCGAAGACTGCGGCCAGTTGCATGCGCCAGTTGGTGAGGCGTGTCCAAGCCAGATCAGTGTCACCGGCCTTGTACGTGGAGCGGATGTTCTCCAATGCCACGCGGGGGTCCGGTTCGTTGGCGGAGTCAGTGATACGGCGGTGGGCGATGCGGCCAATGGACGTTTCGCAGGCGTTCTCCGGCGCACCATGGGGCCACCACGCCACAATCGGCGCATCCGGGAGCAGCAGCGCCGCTACCAACGATTCGCTTTCATGGGCCATGTGTCCGTGGCCCCGCAGGACGATGACTTCGGAGGCTCCGGCGTCGCCGCCAACCCGGATCTGGGCATCAAGACGGTCCGGGCCCTCGGAGCCGGCATCGGCCAGGACAATGATGCGGCAGGGGTGCTCCCGGCTGGCCTCATTGGCGGCCTCAATGGCTTCCTCTTCATGGCCGGACTTGGTGACCACCACCAGTGTCAGCACGCGCCCCAAGGCGATAACACCGCCCTGCTCACGCAGGGACATGATCTTCTTGGAGACTTTGGAGGTGGTGGTATCAGGAAGATCTACGATCATGGCCTTCTCCAGGTTCGTCCGTCGCGGGTGAGCAGGTCATCGGCCGACGCCGGTCCCCAGCTTCCCGGCGCGTAGGGTTGGGGTTGTTCATCCAGTCCGGCCCAGTATTCCTCGAACGGGTCCAGGATCTTCCAGGACAGCTCGACTTCCTGGTGGCGCGGGAACAGCGGGGGCTCACCCAGGAGGACATCCAGAATGAGCCGCTCATAGGCTTCGGGGCTGGATTCGGTGAAGGAGTGCCCATATCCGAAGTCCATGGTGACGTCCCGGACTTCCATCTGGGTGCCCGGTACTTTGGATCCCAAACGGATGGTGGCGCCTTCGTCGGGCTGTACACGGATCACCACGGCGTTCTGGCCGAAATCGTCCTCGCCGTGATCGCGGAACAGCAGGTTGGGTGCCCGTTTGAACACCACTGCGATCTCGGTGACGCGCCGCCCCAGCCGCTTGCCGGCGCGCAGGTAGAACGGCACACCGTTCCAACGCCGGGTGTTGATGTCCACCCGGATCGCTGCGAAAGTCTCGGTTTTGGAATCAGCGGGGATGCCGTCCTCGTCCAAATACCCCAGGACTTCTTCGCCGCCCTGCCATCCGCCGGTGAACTGGCCACGGGCGGAGTGGGTGGACAAATCGTCGGGAAGTTTGACGGCGGCGAGGACTTTTTCTTTTTCAGCGCGGAGGTCATCGGCGTTGAAGGAGATCGGTTCCTCCATGGCCGTCAGGGCCAGGAGCTGCAGCAAATGGTTCTGGATGACGTCGCGGGCAGCCCCCACCCCGTCGTAGTAGCCTGCCCGGCCACCGGTGCCGATGTCCTCGGCCATGGTGATCTGAACGTGGTCCACATAATTGGCGTTCCACAGCGGCTCGAACAACTGGTTTGCGAATCGCAGTGCCAGGATGTTCTGGACTGTTTCCTTGCCCAGGTAGTGGTCAATCCTGAATACAGCATCCGGCGGGAAGACTGATTCCACGATGTCGTTCAGCTGCCGGGCGGACTCAAGGTCATGTCCAAAAGGCTTCTCGATAACCACGCGGCGCCACTGGCCCTGCTTGGCCTGAGCCAAACCGTGTTTGGAGAGCTGACGGCAGACCTGCTCAAACGCCTTCGGCGGTATGGACAGGTAGAAACCGTGGTTTCCCCGGGTTCCCCTTGTTTCGTCAAGCTCCGCGAGGACTTCGCCCAGACGTTCAAAAGCGTCGTCGTCGTCGAATTCACCACGAACAAAGCGGATACCGGAAGCCAGTTGCTCCCACACAGCCTCGTCAAACTTGGTACGGGCGTGCGCCTTGACGTTTTCCTTGACCTCCGCCGCGAAATCAGCGTTGTCCCAGTCACGGCGACCGAACCCCACCAAGGCGAAGCTCGGGGGTAGCAGGCCACGGTTGGCGAGGTCGTAGACCGCGGGCATGAGTTTCTTCCGGGCGAGGTCGCCGGTGACTCCGAAGAACACCAACGACGATGGGCCCGCGATGCGGTTCAGGCGCCGGTCCCGCGGATCCCGCAAGGGGTTCCGCAGGCCCGTGTTCCGCCTGCCGTTTTCAGTTTCTGGCATGGTGGGTTGAGCCTTAGTTTTCGAGAGTACTGGCCTGGCCGGCCAGAGCAGCAATGACGGCCTGGAGCTGTGCCACACCCGCAGCACGTTCGGTCAGGTGCAAGCGCAGAACGGGGCGTCCGTGGCTTTCCAGGACCTGGCCGTCACCGGAGGCTTGGGCTTCGATGAGCTGGCCGAAGGTGAAGGGGCGCTCCGGAATTTCCACATCAACGGCTGCTGCGGAAGTAACCTGCAGGAAGACTCCAATTGCGGGGCCGCCCTTGTGGAACTGTCCTGTGGAATGAAGGAACCGGGGACCCCAGCCAAACGTCACCGGACGGCCCGTGACGGCAGCAAGTTCATCACGGACATCAGCCAAGGACGGGTGTGCAATCCGGTCCAGGTAGGCCTGGACGCTGAGGTAACCGTCCGCCCCGAGTTGCCCCAGAAGCGCTTCGACGGCCTCTGTCACGGTGCTGGCTGAACCAAGCCAATCGCCGCCGCGCACTTCCACGGAACCATCGGTGAAAGCTGCCGGCGTAGGTTCGGGGCGTGCGTCCAAGAGGCCACGCGCCGCTACCTTCGCCGCCTCGACGTCAGGCTGATCAAACGGGTTGATACCCAGCAAGCGTCCGGCGATCGCCGTGGCAAATTCCCAAACAAACATCTGGGTGGGCAGGCCGCCCGCAATGGCAACCTCGTTTTCACGGAGCTCGACGTCGGAGTCCGCGCCTACCAGCCGGATCACGAGGACGTCTTCTGCTCCCCCCAAGGCTTCGGGAGAGTGAGGACCAGCGACAACAGGCAGGACGCCGGTGCCCAGCTTGCCGGTGGATTCCGCGATGAGCTGTTCGGCCCAGTCCGCGAATCCAACAATGCCGGAGCCGTCCTCGGCAATGACGATCTTGTTGCGCAGCGGGCTGGTTCCGCCCAAGGCGATGCCAAGGGCCAACCCGATGTTGTCCGTGGAGTCCTCGTTCAGAACTTCAGCGGCTTCCTCTGCTTCGTCCAGGAACGCCTGGATGTCAACACCGGCGAGGCCCGAAGGGACCAGTCCGAAGGCAGTGAGTGCGGAGAAGCGTCCACCCACGTTGGGATCGGCGTTGAAGACCGCGCGGTAGCCTGCTTCGCGGGCAGACTTGTCCAGGGGAGACCCCGGATCCGTGACGATAATGATGCGGCTCTTGGCATCGAGGCCGGCGTCGTTGAACGCCTTCTCGAAGGCCCGGCGTTGGGAGTCTGTCTCCACGGTGGAGCCCGACTTGGAAGAAACAACAATTGCCGTCTCCGCCAAGCGGTCTTCCAAGGCAGCGCTGACCTGTTCGGGGTCAGTGCTGTCCAACACTGTCAGCTCGACGCCGGCGGTGCCGGTCATGACCTCAGGGGCCAGTGAAGACCCGCCCATGCCACAAAGGACAATCCTTGAAATACCTTCGGCCCGAAGGGCTTCACGGAGTTTCAGGATGTCTGCAACCAGTGCCTGGGAGACAGTGGCTGCTTCCACCCATCCCAGCCGGATCGCCGACTCGGATTCTGCATCAGGGCCCCACAGGGTGTGGTCCTTGGCAAAGATCCGGGTGGCAATTTTGTCCTGGACGAGTTGGTCAATGTGCTGGGCGATGGCCTGTTGGGCGGCACCGCTGGCGTCGTAGCTGATTGTGCTCATTGTGTACTAGGAAGCCTTCCGTGCTGTGACGAGGGCGCCTTCGACGTCGGCCAGGAGTTCTTTCCAGGCGCCGACGAACTTCTCCAGGCCTTCGGTTTCAAGGACTGCGACGACGTCGTTGTAGGAGACGCCCAACGCTTCGAGGGCGTTGAGTGTTTCGTTGGCTGCGTCGTAGGTGCCCGTGATGGTGTCACCGGTGACCACGCCGTGGTCGAAGGTGGCGTCCAGGGTCTTCTCCGGCATGGTGTTGACCACGCCTGCTGCCACGAGCTCCGTGACATAGAGGGTATCCGGCAGGGCCGGATCCTTCACGCCGGTGGATGCCCACAGGGGACGCTGGGGCAGCGCGCCGGCCTCAGCCAGCACTGCCCAGCGTTCGGTGGAGAACAGTTCTTCGTAGACCTGGTAGGCCAGACGTGCATTGGCAACGCCGGCCTTGCCCTTAAGTGCTTTTGCTTCTTCGGTTCCGATTGCGTCCAGGCGCTTGTCGATCTCGGTGTCCACGCGGGACACGAAGAAGGAGGCTACGGAGTGGATCTTGGCGAGGTCATGTCCATTTTCCTTTGCCTGCTCCAGGCCGGCCTGGAAAGCGTTGATGACTGCGCGGTAGCGCTCCAAGGAGAAGATCAGGGTCACGTTGACACTGATGCCTTCGGCCAAGGTTGCGGTGATGGCTTCAAGACCCTCCAGGGTGGCGGGGATCTTGATGTGAACGTTGTCTTTGTTGACCTTTGCGTAGAGGTTCTTAGCCTCGGCAATGGTGCCGGCCGTGTCCCAGGCGAGGCGGGGATCAACTTCGATGGAAACGCGGCCATCGACGCCGTTGGTGGCCGCAGCGACCGGAGCAAAGAGATCGCAGGCGTCTGCGACGTCCGTGGTGGTGATCTCGAAGATGGTCTCTTCGACGGTGGCGCCGGCAGCGGCCTTGGCCGCAATGGTGGCGTCGTAATCGGTGCCGGCGGTGATCGCGGCGTGGAAGATCGAGGGGTTGGTGGTTACACCAACAACGTTCTTCTCATCAATGAGCTTCTGCAGGGTGCCGGTGTCGAGGCGACCGCGGGAGAGGTCGTCAAGCCAGATGGAGACGCCGGCATCGGAGAGCTGCTGCGTAGGTGTGTTGGTCATGGTTTGTTTCTCCTGTTGTGGGGGATCAGACGGTTACGCGTCTGCGTCTGCGAGGGAGTCCTTGGCGGCGGCGGCTACGGCTTCGGCGGTGATGCCGAACTCGTTGAAGAGCCGCTTGTAGTCAGCCGAAGCACCGAAGTGTTCCAAGGAGATGGAACGTCCGGCGTCGCCGACAACTTCGCGCCAGCCCAGCGCAAGGCCGGCCTCTACGGAAACGCGGGCCTTGACGGACGCGGGAAGGACGGACTCGCGGTAGGCCTCGTCCTGCTTGTTGAACCATTCAACGCAGGGCATGGAGACAACGCGGGCAGCGATGCCTTCGGCCTGGAGTGCTTCGCGGGCCTGCACGGCGAGCTGGACTTCCGAGCCGGTACCGATCAGGATGACCTGGGCGTCAACGGTTTCGCCGTCCTTGGAAGCCTCGGCCAGGACGTAACCGCCCTTGGCAACTCCGGCGGTGGAGCCGAAGGTGTCGCCGGTTGCTTCACCTTCGCCGCGGGCGTAGGTGGGGATGTTCTGACGTGTCAGGACAATGCCCGCCGGGTTCTCGTGGTTTTCCAGCATGGTCTTCCATGCTGCGGAGACCTCGTTGGCATCGCCGGGGCGGACAACGTCCAGCCCGGGAATGGCACGCAGTGAAGCGAGCTGCTCGACGGGCTGGTGGGTGGGTCCGTCTTCGCCCAGGCCGATGGAGTCGTGCGTCCATACGTACAGGGACGGAACGCCCATCAGCGCGCCCAGGCGGATGGCCGGGCGCTGGTAGTCGGAGAAGATCAGGAACGTGCCGGAGAAGGCGCGGGTGCGGCCGTGCAGGGAAATACCGTTCACGATCGACGCGGCGGCGTGCTCACGGATACCGAAGTGCAGGACACGTCCGTACGGGTTGCCCTTCCAGGCCTCCGTGGACCGCGAGGCCGGGATGAACGACGGCGAACCTTCGATCGTCGTGTTGTTGGACTCTGCAAGGTCAGCGGAGCCGCCCCAGAGCTCGGGAAGGACCGGGCCAATGGCGTTCAGAACCTTGCCCGAGGCAGCGCGGGTGGAAACGTCCTTGCCTGCCTCAAAGACGGGCAGTGCAGCGTCGATGCCCACGGGCAGCTTCTTGGCTTCCACGCGCTCCAGCAGGGCAGCAGCATCCGGGTTGGCGGTCTGCCATTCCTCGAACGACTTCTGCCACGCGGCACGGGCTTCGGAGCCACGGTCCGCTACCGCACGGGTGTGGGCCAGGACCTCCGGGTCAACGTCGAAGGATTTCTCCGGGTCGAAGCCCAGGACTTCCTTCAAGGCTGCCACTTCTTCGGCACCGAGCGCGGAACCGTGGATCTTTCCGGTGTTCTGCTTCTTCGGGGCCGGGTAGCCAATGATGGTGCGCAGCGAGATGATGGACGGCTTGTTCGTCTCTGCCTTTGCTGCCTGTAGTGCGGAGTAGAGCTCCTGGACGTCTTCGACGTAGTCGCCGGTCTTGGTCCAGTCCACACGCTGGGTGTGCCAGCCGTACGCTTCGTAGCGCTTGAGGACGTCCTCGGTGAAGGCGATGTCGGTGTCGTCTTCGATCGAGATGTGGTTCTCGTCATAGATCACCACGAGGTTGCCCAGTTCCTGGTGGCCTGCAAGGGAGGACGCCTCGGACGTCACACCTTCCTGCAGGTCGCCGTCGGAGGCGATAACCCAGATGGTGTGGTCGAACGGCGACTCGCCAGCGGGAGCATCGGCGTCGAACAATCCACGCTGGCGACGCTGGGAGTAAGCGAAACCGACAGCGGAGGCCAGGCCCTGGCCCAACGGGCCGGTGGTGATCTCCACACCAGCGGTGTGCTTGTACTCCGGGTGGCCCGGGGTTAGCGAGCCCCATGTACGCAGTGCTTCGAGGTCCTTCAGTTCCAGGCCGTAACCGGACAGGAACAACTGGATGTAAAGGGTCAGCGACGTGTGACCGGGGGACAAAACGAAGCGGTCGCGGCCCAGCCAGTCCGGGTTCTTCGGGTCATGGCGCATCAGCTTCTGGAACAGCAGGTACGCTGCCGGAGCCAAGCTCATCGCGGTACCAGGGTGACCGTTACCGACCTTCTCCACGGCATCAGCGGCCAACACACGAACGGTGTCAACAGCCTTCTTATCCAGATCGGTCCATGACAGTTCTTGCTCTTCCAAATGTGGCACGAAAACCGAGCCCCTCTCTGTGCTGACGGCAAGTGGAAGGACACGGCACGCAGGAAGCACAGGATGGCGCCCGCTGCAATGTGTCTACCAGCCGTTCACCATTGAAACGTTGATCTCTCATCCAGACGCACGGATATCCGAGAATACGGTTTCCCGGATTGTCAACGTGTGCTGATCTGCTCAACAGCTTAGCCCCAAAAATGTCCGGGAACTCAGGTAATCCCACTAACTGGACAGAAATTCCCTTATATGAATCACCATGGCCCCGGGAGCGGGTGAAGATTGGGAAACATTCAGGAATCATGCGGGCAAGTGTCCACTTCCAGCCACGGTATGATATTTGGAGGCCAGCAGCGGTACGTGCGCCCGGGTTCTCTTCCAACCACGCGGACGGCACCCGCTGCGAGAAACCCAGCATAGAACAGAGTGACTGCCGCCGTGAGCACAACTGATACGCCCGTCAACGCGTCCCCAGCCCGGGGAAGCATTGGAATGTCCCGCAAATTCAAGGCGTATCTGGCTCTGACCAAACCCCGCGTCATCGAGCTGCTCCTGGTCAGCACACTGCCCACCATGATCTTCGCCCAGCGTGGCTTCCCGTCCATCGGCCTGATCCTCGCCACCCTCGTGGGAGGTGCCTTCGCTGCAGGCAGCGCCGGCGTGTTCAACTGCTACATCGACCGCGACATCGACAAACTGATGCACCGCACGGAAAAGCGGCCCTTGGTTACCGGTGAAGTATCGCCGCGCGAGGCCCTGGTGTTTGCCTGGATCCTGGGCGCAGCGTCCATCGCTATTCTTTGGTTCGGCGCAAATCCGCTGTCGGCGTGGCTGGGCTTGGGTGCCATTGTCTTCTACGTGGTGATTTACACCATGATCCTCAAGCGCCGCACTGCGCAGAACATCGTCTGGGGTGGGGCTGCCGGTTGCTTCCCCGTCCTGATCGCCTGGGCCGCAGTGACCAACACGGTCGAGTGGCCCGCCTTCGTTCTGTTCATGGTGATCTTCCTGTGGACGCCTCCGCACTACTGGCCGCTGTCCATGCGGTACGGCGAGGATTACCGGAATGCCAACGTGCCGATGCTCGGCGCCATCGCAGGTGCCCGGGTTGTCTCCGTACAGGTTGTCCTCTACGCGTGGGCCATGGTGGCTTGCTCGTTGCTGATGGTTCCGGTGGGCGGCGCAGGTTGGGTGTACACCATCGTGGCCGTAGCCGCAGGTGCCTGGTTCCTCTACGAAAGCCACGCCCTTTACAAGCGTGCACAGGGTGGGGATGTCTCCAACAAGGGAGCCATGAAGGTCTTCCACGGCTCCATCAGCTACCTCACGTTGCTGTTCATCGCCCTGGCTGTGGATCCGTTCATCGGGTCGCCGATCATCGGCGGCTGACCACCGCACGCAAACATAGAGGCATTCACGACGCCGGCACTCACCTGAGTGCCGGCGTCGCCATTTCCCCATGGTTCCTCTCTCACGTCCCGTCGCTTTCCGACGGTTCCTCTCTCACGTCCCGTCGCTTTCCGACGGTTCCTCTCTCACGTCCCGTCGCTTTCCGACGGTTCCTCTCTCACGTCCCGTCGCTTTCCGACGGTTCCTCTCTCACGTCCCGTCGCTTTCCGACGGTTCCTCTCTCACGTCCCGTCGCTTTCCGACGGTTCCTCTCTCACGTCCCGTCGCTTTCCGACGGTTCCTCTCTCACGTCCCGTCGCTTTCCGACGGTTCCTCTCTCACATCCCGTCGCTTTCCAGCGGTTCCTCTCTCACGTCCCGTCGCCCCTCAAAGCAACACGTGAATACCTAGACGCCGATCGGGAGCACCTAATTTGATGATTTGACCACTCATTTTTGGCCGAATCGCCACCTAATTGGAGCTTTTCCCCTCTAGGTACCCCGTTCCGCGCCCTAGCGTTCGGTGTGGAACGCGGAGGACATTCCGTGTCTGACGAACAGGGGAAGCGCGATGAATGATCTGCGGGATGCAACATGCAAACCCGAATGAAGTCCGGCGCCGGAGTACCCAGTGTCGTGGCCGCCCTGATCATGGTTTGCCTTGCCACCGGTTGCTCTCCTGGCACTGAAGCAGCCCGGGCACCGGTTCCCACCCGTAGTTTGCCCGTGGTGGATCGCGCGCTCGGAGCCGGCGTCCGGGCAGCCCTGAATGAGGTCACCGGGGAAGTTGTGCTCCCCATGAGCGCCTATTGGTACTCGGACCATGAGAACGTACTGGTGAACTCCGCTGTGGGATTCCTCATCGACGACTGCATTCATAAGGCCGGCTTTGCTGTGGCACCGTGGGGAGGCAACGGAAAGGCCTTGCAGGACCGCAGGTACGGGCAGTGGTCGCGGAGACTGGCAGCGAAAAATGGTGATATGCCCGAGATCCGAAAGGTCCCCGGCGTTCTGCCCGCACAGCCGGACAGGCCTGCAGTTAGCCCGGAGACCCAGCAGGCGGAGACAAAATGCTACAACTCTGTGGGGCGCGCCGGCTTTCCGGAACTCCTTGAAGGCCTGGCTGGTGATTTGTCAGTCCAGCAACAGATCACCCAGGACGCCGTGGGGCTCACTGCCCGGGACCCCGAATACCTCAAGTTTCGCGAAGATTGGCAACGATGCCTCGCCGACAAGGGACTGAAAGTGATGGCCGGTGATAGCTGGTCTGTCGGGTCGGGCGGATCCAAGGAGGACGAAATACGCGTGGCTGTGCTCGATGTCGAGTGCAAGGAATCCAGCGGGGGTGCAAGAAAACCTTACGATATCTTCGCGCAGTACCAAGCGGCCCTGATGAAGGACCATCAAGCGGAACTCAACGTTTTGGCTGAACAGAAGAAGGCCGCGGTTGAAAGGGCCAAAACGGTTCTCCGCGACCACGGTGTAGCGGATGCCCGGCTCTGATTCGAGCGCCAGCGGCCGCGCCATGAGACGGGTACCCCGCTGGTGGCTTGTGCTGGTGGCCGTTGCTGTGGCTTTTTCGGGGATGCTTGCTGCCTATTGGGCCGGCTCGCAGGCAGCCTCCATGGCAACCCCACTACAGGAAGCCCCCGAGGTGATTCCTGTGTCGGCCACTGTTGAACGGCGCGCGGTGTCCCAACAGGTCACGCTTGCTGGAAAGGTGTTGCCTGGTAAGACCTCACCGGCTACGGCCAGCTTGGCTGATGGTGTGGACCGCTTGATTCTTACGTCCACGCCAAAGGCGGTGGGGGATTCAGTGGTGCCAGGTGAGCTGCTGGCCGTCGTATCCGGACGCCCCCTTCTGGTGATGCCTGCCAACGTTCCGATGTACCGGGACCTCCTGGGGGGTGAGTCCGGCCCGGATGTGGGGGCATTGCAGGAGGCCCTGGCGGGGTTCGGGTTTGCGGTGAAGACAACAGGCACCTTTGACAAGCCGACCCAACATGCCTTGGAGGACTGGTACAAGGCCGCGGGATTTTCTGCGCCCCCTTCACCCAACGTTGACGCAAGCAAAAAGTCTGCGCCCGGATTGATGTTCCGGTGGCGGGACTTCGTGCAGGTACCGGGCGATGCAGGCAGGATTGCGTCGATGGCCGGGACTGGTGCAGTGCTCGCAGAGGACGGTGTAGTGGCGCAGGTCTCCATATCCGAAGACACCATCCAAGCGAGAGCCGATGTGCTCCAGGCCGGCAACTTCAGCGTTGGAACTCCCGTGACTGTCCGTGCCGGAACGGTGATCTTTGATACATCGGTCACGGCTTCCAGCGGTTTCACCGAGGGTGACAGCAGCAACAATGTTGTGCCGGGGATGGACATTGCGTTCTCCATCCCACCCGGGACAACTGGCTTGGCTCCCGGACAGTCCGTCACGGTGACGTCCGGAAGTGTGCCGGCCGAGTCGCTCGCGGTGCCGCTCATGGCCATCCGGCAGGAATCTGGAATCGCCTATCTCCACGTTGCCACGGAGGAGGGTTCCAAGCGGATTGATGTCACCGTAACAGCCCAGGCGGACGGATGGGCGGCAGTTGCGGATGTCCAAGGAATCACCGTGGGGGACAAGGTGATGCTGCCATGAGCACGGAAGGGCATTTCTCTCGCCGCCCCAACCGGCCCGGGGTGGACCCCCTGATTTCCTTGCGGCATGTCAGCCGCGAGTTTCCCGGCGCCAAAGCCCTGGATGATGCGAATCTGGACATTCGGGCAGGGGAATTCGTGGCCATCGTCGGCCCCTCCGGTTCTGGGAAATCGACCCTGCTCAACGTCCTGGGCCTGCTGGACGGGCCGACCAGCGGAACGTATGAAGTGATGGGCGCCGATATTCGTGGGGTTCCGGCCAGGCACCTGGCGGAGCTCAGGGCGAGAACCTTTGGGTTCATATTCCAGGAGTCCCACATGGTGGGGCGCGACACCGCTGCCAGGAATGCCGTTCTGGGGCTACGTGCCAGGGGAGTTGCCTGGAAAGAGCAGAAGCGATTGGTTGTTCCCGCCTTGCGCAGACTCGGCTTGGAGGACAGGGGCGAAACCCCCGCCTCCTTGCTCTCCGGTGGGGAACGGCAACGACTGGCGATCGCTCGGGCCGTCATCGGCGCACCCATGGTGGTCCTTGCCGATGAGCCCACGGGAAGCCTGGATACCGCCAACGGGCAGGTGGTGGTGGATCACCTCCGCCAGCTTCAAAAGGGCGGCACCACGGTAATTATGGTGACTCATGATCCTGCCATCGCAGCCTCCGCGGACCGGACCATCACCATGCGGGACGGTCGGATTGTTGACGACACGGGACAGGCTTCCCCGGCAGAGCAAAGCGAGGAGACAAGCGAGGCTGGCGGTGAAGTACCTCCCGGCCTGGATCGACGCCGGCGACATGAAGTCATGGACATCATTGCTGACGCCCTGTCGGCGCTGACCACCCGCCCAGCCAAGGCCTTGCTGCTGATACTTGCCTTCCTCTTGGGCAGCGGCGGGCTGGTTGCCGCGGTCAGTCTCAGTGAAAGTGCCGCCGTCAAGGTTTCGTCGCGCATCGACGCGGCGGCCAACGATGAAGTCCGGGCCACGAGGGCAGGCGGTTACGAATCCTGGACGGCTGTATCGAAGGATCTTGCGGCATCGAGCCTGCTCCCCGGGGTGACGGATGCCGGGGTTGTTGCTGACATACCTGCCAGCGAGGCACAGCCTTCGACTTTTCGGCCGGGCACCGTCCCGGAAGTCCCGCCTTTCAGTGGCGCTGTCCGCATCGCAGACGCTGCTTACATCCGCCTCCAGGGCGCAACTCTGTCCTCAGGCGATGTGGCACTCCTTGATCATTCATTCGGCGGTCCCGTGGCGTTCCTCGGCCGGGACGCAGCCCGTCAACTTGGCGTGGCGAAGCCAGGTCCCGGCGTCGTGATCTGGTTGTACGGGCAACCCGTCCCGGTGGCGGGAATAATCAACAATCC
This sequence comes from Paenarthrobacter ilicis, assembly GCF_016907545.1. Lineage (NCBI taxonomy): Bacteria > Bacillati > Actinomycetota > Actinomycetes > Micrococcales > Micrococcaceae > Paenarthrobacter > Paenarthrobacter ilicis. The sequence goes on from NZ_JAFBCD010000001.1 coordinate 2,004,565, forward strand.
GGGACGGGACCCCGTTCTTGACGGTGCTGTGGTGGTGGGGGTTGGGTCTTATCCAATAGCTTCAAACAAAATGGCTGCCACCCTGGTCCTTCGAACCCGGACGGGCGCGCCGGCCGCCATAGCAGAAGCGCTCCCCAAGGCCTTGAGTCCCGCAGCTACGGAAGTAATCGAGGTCCAGACCGTGGCTGATCTCAGGGATCTCAAGCACGGGATCAACTCGGATCTGGGCCGAATGGTTGCGATGGTCTCCATAATCCTCCTCGCAATCGCCGGCTTGAGCGCGGGCACCACGATGTATGTAGGGGTATTGGCAAGGATGCAGGAGATCGCGCTGAGACTGGCCCTTGGTATGCGCCGGGGCGCGTTGGCAGCCATGTTTCTGGTGGAGGGCGCATTGGTGGGCGCGCTGGGCGGGGTTGCCGGGGCTGCCGCAGGTATGGGCGCGGCCCTTGCCTATTCGGCCAATGAGGGGTGGATCCCCGTGATACCTGCCGATGCGTCCATCCTGGGAATCACGGCGGGCTTGCTGAGCGGCACCCTCTCGACGGTCTATCCGGCAGTGGTGGCCTCGCGGGCGAACCCCGCCCAGCTCATCCGGAGCTAACGCAGCGGGCTGGAACGCGCGACGTCGGCAGCATTGGTTGAGGCGCTCATCAGCACCGCAGCGCCAAGCATGTGAGCGCCCACCAACAGCGCGGGAATCCCGTTGTAATACTGCGTGAAGCCAATGACGGCTTGCAGCAACGTGACCCCCATCAGCAGGTATGCCGCCGTCCGGAATGGCCCAGCCAGCTTGTGCCGGAACACCAGGTAAAGGGCAAACAGGGTGCCGGCTGTGATCAGGTAGGCGGGAACGGCATGGATGTGGGAAAAGAGGTCCCAGTCAAGGTTGTTACGGGGAGCATCAGCATCGCCGGCGTGTGGACCGGCGCCGGTGACAACCACTCCGAGCATGACGGACAGGGCCGAGAAGACGGCAACGGACATGGTGAGCGGCCGGGTTACTGGGGGAAGTGCAGGCAACGTCCGGTTCATGAATCTGCCGGTGCGCCCGTAGGCCCTGTTGAACAAAAGCGTAGCGAAAACCACCAGAGCCATGGAAACAAGGAAGTGCAGGCCAACAACCCATGGATTGAGGCCGGAGAGCACAGTGATGCCCCCGATGATGGCCTGGGCCGGGATGCTGGCCAGAAGACCGAGTGCCAGCAGGAAAAGGTCGCGGCGTTCCTTGCGGAGGTTCCACAAGTACACCAACATGAGTGCGGCCACGGCGGCGAGGGCAAAGGTCAGTAGGCGGTTGCCGAACTCAATGAATCCGTGAATGCCCATCTCCGGAGTGTTGACCAGGGAGTTGTCTGTGCATCGCGGCCACGTGGGGCATCCCAGGCCTGAAGCGGTGAGGCGCACTGCGCCACCGGTCACCACCAGCAGTGTCTGCCCGATGAGTGACAGCAAAGCCAGCCGACGAACAGCCTTGTTGACCTCGGTGGGCAGCTTGGACGTCAAACGCTGGACGGTCTTTGGGAGGCGCGATGCCGTGCTCACAGTTTCTCTACTCTCAGTTCTTCTTGGGTTTCAGTTCCACTTGAACCAGGGTGTTCAGTTCCACTTGAACCAGCGGACGGCTGCGGCGCCGGCCAGGATGGTCCACAACAGGAGGACCAGGACGGCCGGGAACGGGACGCTCCCGTGGAGGAATGCTTCACGCAACGCTTCGCCAAGAGCGCCGGATGGCAGGAAGTGCACCACACTTTGCACCAAGGCGGGCAGACGCTCAGCCGGAACAACAATTCCGCCCAAGGCGCCGAAGAGAATCCATACAAGGTTGGTGATTGCCAGGGTGGCCTCCGGACGAACGGTGCCCGCTACCAGCAGTCCAAGGGCGGTGAACGATGCCGCCCCCAGGATCAGCAGGCCCAGGCCGGGCAGCCACGCCTCAATTCGTGGGTGCCATCCCAGCAGTCCGGCAATCGCGCCCACCACAATCACTTGCAGGAACAGGACCACAAGAACTGCCAGGATTTTGCCGGCGATCAGTCCGCCGCGCCCCAGGGGAGTGGTGGACAGGAACCTCAGGACGCCATAGCGGCGATCGAAGCCCGTGGCGATGCCCTGCCCGGTGAAGGCCGTGGACATGGCGCACAGTGCAAGAATGCCAGGGGTGGCAACGTCGATGCGTGAGCCGCCAAGACCGTCCAGCAAAGGTGTCACCACCAGTCCGATCAGGGCCATGAGGGGCAGGACGATCGCCAGGATGAGTTGTTCACCGTTGCGCAGCATGGTGCCGGTCTCGTAGCGGCCTTGCTGCAGGATACGGCGCGGAAGCGAAGCCGGGCCGGCGTTGGGGGAGAGCAGCTTGCTCATCGGAGGTCCCTTCCGGAAATGTCCAGGAATACGTCTTCGAGGCTTCTCGCTTCGAGCCGAAGTGACGCAGGCATGATGTTCCGTTCCGCCCACCAGGCGGTCAGTGCTGCCAGATCCCCCGGGGTGAGTTCACCTGTTACGGCATAGCTGCCGGGCCGGGTTTCCGAGACGCGCAGGCCGTTCCGAAGTACAGCGCCGAAATCGAGCCCGGGCGTCGCATCGAAATGCAGGGTCCGCTCGGCCACCGTGGTGTCCGCAGCGTGGTCGTGGGCCAGAAGTTCGCCGACGGTGCCTTCAACAACGTTGTGCCCGGCATCGATGATGTAGACGTAATCCGCCAGGCGCTCGGCGTCGTCCATCAAGTGTGTTGTGAGGACAATTCCCATCCCCGCGTCACGGAGCTCCGCGATGAGATCGAAGACCATTTGCCGCGATTGGGGATCCAGCCCAGCACTGGGCTCATCGAGGAACAGGATTTCGGGATTGCCCACCAAGGCAGCGGCCAAAGCCAGCCGCTGTTTCTGGCCACCGGAGAGGCGGCGGACGTTGATCCTGCTGAACTGGTCGATTCCCAACCGATGGATCAACGCGTCAAGATCCATGGGGTTTTTGTACATTGCCGCTACGTGCTTCAGGAGCGGGATGGGCCGGGCCGACGGCGGCAGGCCACCATCCTGGAGCATCACACCTACGCGGGACCTCAGCTCAGCTCCGGCCGTATCCGGATCGGCGCCGAGCAGGAGGATCTCTCCACCGGAACGCTTCTGGAGTCCTTGGGCGCATTCCAGGGTGGTGGTTTTGCCGGCACCATTGGCGCCCAGGAGCGCTGTGACCTGGCCGCGCTCCGCCGTGAGGGACAGGCCACTGACCACCCGGAGCATTTTGCCGTCAAGGGAGGCCAGGGGGCCTACATCCTTAATGAGTCCTTCTATGCTGAGGACAGGGGAATCAGTGGATCGCACCAGAGTATTCTACGTGAAGTAGTACGGTCACACTTCGTGGCCAGCAGAGGTCAGCCTCGCCTTACTGGATGCATGAAACAAATTACGACATGATTGTGTTGTGTATTCCATGAGCAGTCCACTTTCCATGCCCACAAATCGGCATGCTGCAGCGGCGGGAGCCATCGTAGCTCCGCCGGCACTGCCGGACGCGGATGACCGCACCCGTGACCGCGTACTCAATGCCGTCCTGGAAAACGGTCCTGTGAGCGCAGCCGAGCTGGGCGACCTCCTTGGCTTCACACCCGCAGCAGTCCGCCGCCACCTCGATCATTTGGAACGCAATGGCGTGATTGAGGTCAAACGGGTGGCCAAAGCCGGTTCGGGCGCAGGACGTCCCGCCCGCCGTTATGTCCTCAGTTCCCAGGGGCAATCCACTCTCGGCGACGATTACCTGAACATTGCCAGCTCTGCGTTGCGCCGCCTCCAGGAAGTCGCCGGCGAGGAATCCGTCCGGGAATACGCCGAAGAGCGTTTCGCGGACATGGAACGCCGTTATGCCCCCGAGGTGGAAGCCGCAGGCGAGGACATCACAGCGCGCGCCATGGCGCTCTCAGAAGCACTAAGCCGGGACGGCTTCGTAGCGTCGGCGCATTCCATAGACGCGAAGGCTCCACTGCCTGCCGCACTGTCCAGCGTGCAGCTCTGCCAGGGTCACTGCCCCATCCAGCGCCTGGCAGCAGAGTTTCCGGTGTTTTGCGACACCGAGACCACGGTGTTTTCCCGTTTGGTGGGCGTCGACGTCCGGCGCCTTTCCACCTTGGCTCAGGGCGGACACGTCTGCACCACCCACATACCTACCGGGCGCTTGGCTGCCCCGGTGCCTTCGGGCACCGAAGTGCAGTCCGGCAACCCGTACCAGGAATCCAACAACCAGCAAGAAAGGCCGTAATGACGGGTCAAATAGCTGAAGGAACAGCAGAGAATGCAGTAGCCGACGGCACTGTGATCTCGGAGATTCTGGAGAAGAATCCCGAACTGCACGGAATCGGTAACTACGAGTACGGCTGGGCTGACAAGAACGACGTCGGCGCCAACGCCCGTCGTGGCCTCAACGAGGAGGTTGTCCGTGACATCTCCTCGAAGAAGAGTGAAGCCCAGTGGATGCTCGATCTCCGCTTGAAGGGTCTGAAGTACTTCGACCGCAAGCCCATGCCTACGTGGGGTGCAGACCTTTCGGGCATTGACTTCGACAACATCAAGTACTTTGTGCGGTCCACGGAGAAGCAGGCTGCAACGTGGGAAGACCTTCCCGAGGACATCCGCAACACGTACGAGAAGCTGGGCATCCCGGAAGCTGAGCGCAGCCGCCTGGTGTCCGGTGTCGCAGCGCAGTACGAGTCCGAGGTTGTCTACCACCAGATCCGCGAGGACCTCGAGGCCCAGGGCGTCATCTTCCTGGACACCGATACCGCGTTGAGGGAACACCCGGAGATTTTCCAGGAGTACTTCGGCACGGTCATTCCGGTGGGCGACAACAAGTTCGCTTCACTCAACACGGCTGTGTGGTCCGGCGGCTCGTTCGTTTACGTGCCGAAGGGCGTCCATGTGGATATCCCCCTTCAGGCTTACTTCCGCATCAACACGGAAAACATGGGCCAGTTCGAGCGCACGCTCATCATCGCCGATGAAGATTCCTACGTGCACTACATCGAAGGCTGCACGGCACCGATCTACACCTCCGATTCGCTGCACTCTGCCGTTGTGGAGATCGTGGTGAAGAAGGGCGCCCGCGTCCGTTACACCACCATCCAGAACTGGTCGAACAACGTGTACAACCTGGTCACCAAGCGCGCCATCTGCGAAGAGGGCGCCACCATGGAATGGGTTGACGGCAACATCGGTTCCAAGGTCACCATGAAGTACCCGGCCGTCTACCTTGTGGGCGAGCACGCCAAGGGTGAGACCCTGTCCATCGCTTTCGCAGGCGAGGGCCAGCACCAGGACACCGGTTCCAAGATGGTGCACATCGCTCCGAACACCAAGAGCTCCATCGTGTCCAAGTCTGTGGCACGCGGCGGCGGTCGGGCAGCGTACCGTGGCCTGGTTCAGGTTCGTGAAGGCGCCAAGCACTCCGCCAACACTGTCCGTTGCGACGCGCTTCTGGTGGACACCATTTCGCGTTCCGACACCTACCCGTACATCGACATCCGTGAAGATGACGTTGTGCTGGGGCACGAAGCTACCGTTTCCAGGGTCAGCGAAGAGCAGCTCTTCTACCTGATGTCCCGCGGCATGCCCGAGGACGAGGCCATGGCCATGATCGTGCGCGGCTTCATTGAGCCGATCGCCCGCGAACTGCCCATGGAATACGCCCTTGAGCTGAACCGCTTGATTGAACTTCAGATGGAAGGATCCGTCGGTTAATAATGACTGATATCACTACTGAAAAGGCGCGCATTGGCGCTCCTTCAGCACAGCCGTTCATTGATGGCTTCACCGAAGAGGGCGAGAACCTCTCGCCCATCAACGCAAAAGGCTCGACGGCGGCACAGCCCTCCGCGGGTCCTCTCGCCGGGGCGTCGGCCAAGAGCCACTCGCACGGTGGCGGCGTCGGTGTTCCCGACAGTTCGCGTGCGGGCCGCCTGACGTCTTTCAACCTGGAGGACTTCACAGCCCTGACCGGGCTCGAAGAGGACTGGCGCTTCACACCGCTTCGTCGTCTCCGCGGCCTGCACTCGGAAGCACTCACGGGCGCAGCTCCGACTGTCTCTGTCACGGCTCCGGCAGGAGTCACTGTGGAGACCGTGGGTCGCGACGATCAGCGGATTGGTCAGGCCGGCATCCCTGAGGACCGCGTGTCTGCCAACGCCTGGGCCAACTTCAAGGAAGCCACCGTGATCACGGTTCCTTCAGAGACGCCGTTGGACTCCGAAATCACCGTGACCCTTGCCGGCTCTGGCTCTGAAGCTTCTGCCCAGCATGTGGTTATTGTGGCCCGGAAGTTCTCCAAGGGTTTGGTGGTACTTGGCCACGAAGGAACAGCAGTGGTGTCCGAGAATGTTGAGATCATTCTTGAGGACGGAGCCGAGCTCACGGTGGTCTCGTTGCAGGAGTGGAACGACGACTCGGTCCACGCTTCCTCGCAGCAGGCCAAAATCGGCCGTGATGCCAAGTTCAAGCACATTGTTGTCAGCCTGGGCGGTGACCTGGTCCGCGTCACGCCGACCGCACGCTTTGCCGCTCCGGGTGGCGAGGTTGAGCTTTTCGGTTTGTACTTTGCTGATGCCGGACAGCACCTTGAACACAGGACATTCGTTGATCACGGGCAGCCCAATTGTGTTTCCAATGTTCTGTACAAGGGAGCACTCCAAGGCAAGGGTGCCCACACCGTGTGGGTCGGCGATGTGCTGATCCAGAAGAACGCGGAAGGCACCGACAGCTACGAGAAGAACCAGAACCTGGTCCTCAGCGATGGCTGCCGGGCGGACTCCGTGCCCAACCTCGAAATCGAGACGGGCCTCATTGCCGGCGCCGGGCACGCCAGTGCAACCGGCCGTTTCGACGATGAGCACCTGTTCTACCTGATGGCACGTGGCATCCCCGAGGATGTTGCCCGCCGGTTGGTTGTCCGTGGCTTCCTCAACGAGATCATCCAGAAAATCAACGTTCCTGCGATCGAGGACCGGTTGACCGAGGCCGTAGAGCGCGAGTTCTCCGAGACCGACAACTAACGTCCACCACTTACCAAGACAGGCAGTCCGGACACAACATGAGCGAACAAACCAAGGGTGAACTGGTATGCAATGCCAATGACATCCAGGTCAAGCAGGCACTGCGGGTACTGATCGATGACTACCCGGTCGCAATCGTCAAGGATTCCATGGGCGTCATCCACGCCGTGGGAGACACCTGCTCCCATGCGGATATCTCCTTGTCCGAAGGGGAGGTTGAAGGCTGTGCCATTGAGTGCTGGGGGCACGGTTCCCAGTTTGATTTGCGCAGCGGACAACCCCTTCAGCTGCCTGCCTACGATCCCGTGCCCGTTTTCGCCGTCACTATCGACGGTGACGACGTCTACGTGGACGTGACCAATGTTGTGAACGGCGCTTCGGTCCAAAACTACTGAGCGCGCCCGGATTGCCAGACTTACGAACGAAAAAGAAAGAAGAGCATGTCTACTCTTGAGATCAAGGATCTGCACGTCAGCATTGAGACGGAGCAGGGCACCAAAGAGATCCTGAAGGGCGTCAGCCTGACCATCAGGACCGGCGAAACCCACGCGATCATGGGCCCCAACGGCTCGGGCAAGTCCACCTTGGCTTCCACCATTGCCGGACATCCCCGCTACAACGTCACCAGCGGCAGCATCACCCTGGATGGCGAAGACGTGCTGGAGATGAGCGTGGACCAGCGCGCCCGCGCCGGCCTCTTCCTGGCCATGCAGTACCCGGTTGAGGTTCCTGGTGTCACCATGACCAACTTCCTCCGCACCGCCAAGACTGCGATCGACGGCGAAGCACCGGCCCTGCGCACGTGGACCAAGGACGTCAAAGCTGCCATGCAGCAGCTGCGCATCGACGCCGACTTCGCTCAGCGCAACGTCAACGAGGGCTTCTCCGGCGGCGAGAAGAAGCGTGTTGAGATCCTTCAGCTGGAACTCTTCAAGCCGAAGTTCGCCATCCTCGATGAGACCGACTCCGGTCTGGACGTCGACGCGTTGAAGGTTGTCTCGGAGGGCGTCAACCGTGCGCACGCCGAGGGCAACATGGGCACGCTGCTCATCACCCACTACACACGCATCCTGCGTTACATCAAGCCTGAATTCGTCCACGTGTTCGTTGACGGCAAGGTTGTTGAAGAGGGCGGTCCCGAGTTGGCCGACCGCCTCGAAGAAGAGGGCTACGACCGCTACGCGCCTGGCGCCGGCGTTGCCGTTGCTCCTGCCGTACAGGCCTAGTTAGGATCAATCCATGACCGAAATCAATGCGGCGCGTACCAGCCTTGAGGACGTCGAAGAGGCCCTCAAGGACGTCATCGACCCCGAACTGGGCGTCAATATCGTGGATCTTGGGCTCCTCTACGGACTCAAGTACTCCGAAGAGGACGGTGCCCTCCTGATCGACATGACACTTACCACAGCGGCTTGCCCGCTGACGGACGTGCTTGAGGAGCAGGTAGGAAAGTCCCTTGACGGCGTTGTTGATGACTGGCGCCTGAACTGGGTATGGATGCCGCCATGGGGTCCCGAGCGGATCACCGACGACGGCAAGGACCAGATGCGGGCCCTCGGCTTCAATATCTGATTCGTTTCCTTCCCCGCTGAGCGGGAATATCGGCAAATAAGAATGGTTCCGGGCGCAACGCCCGGAACCATTCTTTTTAAGCAATCAGCCCGCTACGGGTTGGCCACGCCGAAGGTGTCGCACTTGTTGATGTCGCCGGTGTTGTAACCCTGCGAGAACCACTTCTGCCGCTGTGCACTGGAGCCGTGGGTCCATGACTCCGGTGAAACACGGCCGGTGGCAGCTTGCTGGATCCGGTCGTCACCCACGGAGGAGGCCGCGGACAAAGCGTCCTGCAGGTCCTGTTGGGTGATCGGATCAAGGAATGGTTTCCCGCTGGCGTCTGTCTGGGACGTGGCATGCCTTACCCACAGGCCCGCGTAGCAGTCGGCCTGCAACTCCACGCGGACACCGCCGGACTGGGGGCCCTGGGGGTCCTGCTGTGCCTTGTCGAGGTTGCCCAGGATGTTCTGGATATGGTGGCCGAACTCATGGGCCACCACGTATTCCTGTGCCAAGGGCCCACCGGAAGAGCCGAAGCGGGTCACCAGTTCGTCGAAGAATCCGGGGTCAAAATACGCTTTCACATCGGCGGGGCAGTAGAACGGGCCTACTGCGGTGGTGGCGGGGCCGCAACCGGTGTTGGTGGCCTGATCAAAGATGACAGTGCCTGGTTGGGTATATTTCACGTTGTAGTCGGCAAGGTATGACGGCCAGAAGGCATTGAGGCTGTTCACCGTTCCCGTGATCCTGCAGTCCAGGCGTTTGTCGGCATCGGCGCCGGTTTGGCATTCCTGGACGCCTCCCGCACCGGGGCTGCTGCCCCCGACGGCGGGCGGTTGGCTTCCACTTCCCGTCAGGTCTCCAAGAATGCTGGGGTTGATGCCGAACAGGGCCAAGAGCAGCACAACAATGCCGCCGCCTATGCCCCCGCCGATCTTGGTCCCGCGGCCCATCCCACTGCCGCGTCGGTCTTCCACTTGGGAAGGGTCAAGCTGTGCACCGTCATTGAAACTCATACAGTCAGAATAGACGTCACTTTTGCTGCCCGGTGCCGAACACTGCCGTAAAATTACGGGGATGCCTTTCCTGGACAAACTTCAGCTCTGGGCCGATGAGCGCCCCCACGACACCGCAGTCGTGGTGGGTAACGCCCGGCTCACCTGGGCCGGACTTCGTGACGCTGCCGCGGGCCTTCTTGGCGGAGCAGCGGGTACTACGGTTCTTGCCGAGCCGAACTCAACGCACTTCGTGGCCGCCTTCGCAGCAGCCGTGGCGGGGGAGGGGCGCTGCGCGGTCCTGGACCCGCAATGGCCCGGGGCGATGATTGACGAGCTGGCATCCCGCATCGTGGATAAGGGTCAGGTCACCGAAACCGGACTTACGGACGGCGAGCCTTCCAGCACCTTCCTCATTGGCCTGACATCCGGTACAACCTCCATTCCGAAGGCCTTCACCCGCTCGCGTCATTCGTGGCAGTTGTCGTTCCAAGCGTCCATGGAGTTTTTTGGCCTGCTGCCCGAAGACAGGACCTTGGCGCCTGGACCCCTTTCTGCCAGCTTGAACCTTTATGCCCTGTCCGAATGCCTTTATGCCGGATCCGCTTTCCATACGTTGGAATCCTTCGATGTAGGCGACGCACACGCGGCCATCAGCCATGACGGCATCACCCGGTTGGTCCTGGCACCCACCATGCTCCGCTTGCTGAGTGAACGTGGCCTGGCCGGGGACGTTGATGCCTCCGGTATCCGGAGCATCATCTGCGCTGGTTCAAAGTTGGATGCCCGGACACTGGAGGCGGCCCGCCGCTGGGCGCCCCACGCTGCCATCCATGAGTACTACGGCGCCTCGGAGCTGAGTTTCGTATCGGGAACACGGCTTGCTGCGGGTCAGCCCCTCGATGCCGGGGGCACCGGAATAGGTTCGCCTTTTCCGGGAGTAGAGCTGGCCATCCTTGATGACGAGGGTTCCCTCCTCCCGGACGGGCGCCACGGCAACATCAGCGTCCGCAGCGGCATGGTGAGCAACGGCTATTTATGGGGCGACGATGGCCGCGCGTTCCGCTGCCTTGACGGCTGGTACACCGTAGGTGACCAGGGCTACCTGGAGGACGGAGTCCTGCACATCCTGGGCCGCAGGTCAGACATGATCCTTACATCAGGGAGGAACGTCTATCCCCACGAGGTTGAGCTGGCCGTCGCCTCCGTACCGGGAGTCGAGGCGGCCGTCGCTGCTGGAGCCCCGGACGATATCCGCGGACAAAAGGTGATTGCCGGCGTCGTGCCTGCCTGCGGCGCGGTAACAGCAACGCAACTGCGGACGGGGCTCGACGGCCTCCTGGCACGGGACAAGTGGCCGTTGCAGTATTACCTCTTGTCCGAACTGCCCATGACCGACCGCGGGAAGGTCAGCCGGAAGGTCCTTCTGGACTGGATCAAGAACCACGATCCCCGGGCGCAGATCCTTGGCTGACACCACGGGACCCATACAAGTCATTGACGAATCCCTGCAGCCGGTGATCATTGAAGCGGTCCGGTCCCCGATTTGCCGGGCAAACGGGCAATTCCGGCACCTGAAGGCACCCGACCTCCTGGCTCCGGTCCTTCGCGAGCTGTTATCCAGGGCAAAGCTTGATCCTTCAGGGGTGAAAGACGTCATCATCGGCAATGCCGTGGGTGGAGGCGGAAACGTAGCGCGCTTTGCTGCGCTCCAGGCGGGACTTCCCATCACGGTCCCCGGCCTCACCGTGGACCGCCAATGCGGCTCAGGCTTGGACGCCATCGCGTTGGCCGCCACATTGGTGGCTGCCGGGGGTGACCCGCTGTTCCTGGCCGGCGGAGTCGAGAGCATCAGTACGGCGCCCGCACGTGCCAACAGAAACGCCGACGGCGGCTTGGACTTCTACTCCAGGGCCACCTTCGTGCCGCCTGGGTTTGGAGATCCGGACATGGGGGTTGCCGCGGAAAACGTCGCCGTAAAGTTCAGGGTTACCAGGGAACAGCAGGATGAGTACGCTTTCCGCAGCCATAGCCGTGCGTTGGCGGCGGCTGCCGCCGGAAAACACCATGGGGAGATCGTTCCGCTCACGGACAGTGGAGTAGCTGTGACGGCCGACGACGGTCCCCGCCCTTCGTTGCGGGAGTCCATGATGGCGAGGTTCCCGCCTGCCTTCGTCCCCGGCGGTTCGGTCACGGCAGGGAACTCGTGCTTCGACGCCGATGCCGCCTCCGGCGTCGTCGTCACCTCCCTGAGGCGTGCACGTGAGCTGGGCGCGTCAGACGCCTTGGTGGTTCTGGGCGCAGATACCGCCGGGGTGGATCCGGAGCTTCTGGGCATAGGGGCAGCCATCGCAGCGGAACGATTGCTTGATGCGTGGGAGGTGCACCCGGACTGCCTCGATTTGATCGAGTTCAACGAGGCCTTCGCCTCCCAGACCATCGCCTGCCTGCACCATCTGGGCCTTGACCCGGCACGGGCAAACCTGGAAGGCGGAGCTTTGGCCTTGGGCCACGGCTACGGTGCATCGGGGGCGGTGCTGGTGACGCGCTTGTTCGCCCAAGCGCGGGAACGTTTCCGGGCTTCCGGAGAAGAATCCCTGGGATTGGCGATGATCAGCATCGCCGGCGGAATGGGAACCGCTGCCTTGCTGCGGTACGCACCGCTCTAGCTGTTGCCGTCTGTGTCCTCGGCCTCCCCGAGGCCACGGGCAGCCAAAGCGTCACCGGTCTGCCGGGCGTACGCAACGGTGCTGATGAACACGGGGAGAACCAGCGCCCTGGGGTTACGTTCGAGGCCCCGGGCACGCGCAGAGTCACGGACATCGGCGAAGGCGCCTGCAATGTACGGAATGCTCCTGAGCATCACGGCGATGGTCAGGGCGAACCGCTCGGGGTCGGCACCGAAGCGGCGCAATGGCTTGGCCAACCACACCACGCCATCCAACAGATCCTGTACCGGCGTGGTGGCAGTCAGCACAGAGGCGGCAACAACACAGACCAGCACGTTCAACACAATGCGCGCCGCTGTCGGTCCGCCGAGTTGCCACCACTGGAACAGCCCGATTGCCAGCAAGATCGGCGCCACCGTCCAGACAGCCCGGGCCAGCCGGCGGATACCGGCCCCCGTCAGCAAAAACAGGCCACACATGAGAGCGAAGATGATCAGGGATACTGCCCACTCCACGATCAGGAAGGACGCGGCTCCGCAGGCTGCCACCAGGAGGAACTTAGCCATCAGGGGCGTCCGGTGGATGACGGAGTTTCCCGGAATGTAATTGGCGATCAGGAAGCCGTGGCCCCTCATATCGCCACCCCGCCACCCCCGGGAGTGCCCGGCAGATCAACGTCCGCCGCGCACAGCTCCCTGTAACGGTCAACGCCCGCGGATGCTTCGCCGTCGAAAACGATTCTGCCCCCTTCCACCACCAGGATGCGGTCCATATCGCGGGCCAGGTCAAGATCGTGGGTGGACATGATGATCTGCTGGTCCAGTCCGGCCAAGGTCCTGCGCAGTAGTTCACGGTTCCGGAGATCAAGGAGGGTGGAGGGCTCGTCCAGCACGAGTACTCTGGGATCCACAGCCAGGACGGCTGCCAAGGCAAGGAGTTGCCGCTCTCCACCGGAGAGCTCATAAATGCTCTGATCTGCCACGCCGGTCAAGCCGAAGCGTGCCAGAACGTCCGCTGCCCGGGAGGCCCGCTTCCGGGAGTTTTTTACGGCACGGCGTAGTGAAAGCTCAACGTCCTCGCGCCCCGTGGGCATCACCAACTGGGACAGTGGATCGGTAAAGACAAACCCGATGTTCGCCCTGACACGGCGGACCGCGGAGACAGTGGTGTCACCATAAACAGTCACAGTCCCTTGGCTCGGCATCACCAATCCATTGAGCAACCGGAGCAGTGTGGACTTTCCGGACCCGTTGGCGCCAATCACTCCGATGCGTCGCTCGGTGAGATCCAGAGTGAGCTCGTGCAGCAGGGTCTTGGGCTCGGGGGAACCGTCCAATGCCACGCGCACCGAAACGTTGTTGAGTCTGATCGAGTTCATCAACTGATTGTGCCCGCTTTACTTGGCACGCCTTACCAACACATCCGGGAATGCTTTGTGGATAGCCAGCGCGATGATGACGGCAAGCACATTCTTGATAATGTCTCCCGGATAGAAGGGCAGGTCCGCCAGGAAAGCCTTGCTGAAATCCAGCTTGCCGTTGATCATCATCCCCAGGATGCCCAGCCCGTGGATGATCACAACGCTGCTGACCATGGCCGATGCGAACAGCCAGAGTCCCCGCTGACGGACAGTCTTCCGAATGACGACGCTTGCCAAATAGCCCGTGGCGGCCGCTGCCAGGGGGAAAGCAATGATATATCCGGCGGATGCTGTTGCCAGGATGCCCAGGCCGCTGCGGCCGCCGCTGAAGATCGGCAGCCCCGCCAGTCCGAGCAGGACATACAATCCGACGGCGGCAAATGCGCGCCCGGCGCCCAGAACCAGTCCGCTGAGCATGACGGTGAGGGTCACCAGCGTAATGGGGACTCCGAGGGCTCCCACGGGAACGCCGGGGACAATGGCCGATGCCGCTACCAGTGCTGCGAAGACCGCGATGAGCCCGATGTCCGTGGCAGTCCACCGATGCCGTTGGACTGTGCTGTGTGGATCGGTGACGGAATTGCTCTGCATGACGGTGGTCCTGTTCGGGAGTGGAGCTGGGTGATGAGATTGCTGTTTCAGCTGTTTTGAGATTACGTTCGCCTGGAACGGCCGTTTTTGGAGCCTCTCCACAAAGCAGGAGATGGATTTTTGATGGAGGCCACACCAACGCGTGCAAGGGCCCGTGTTTGGGTGTGGCCGGGGGACCGGTAGACTTAAACAGGCCGTTCTCACGGCCGCCTCCGCCGCACTTCCCGGACCCACCGGTCCCCGTAGGCGTTCCCCATTGAAAGGCATCACCCGAATTGATTACCGTCCAGGACCTCGAACTACGCGCCGGCGCACGCCTGCTCATGGACCAGGTAAATTTCCGGGTGGACAAAGGGGACAAGATTGGGTTGGTGGGCCGCAACGGTGCCGGTAAGACCACCCTCACCCGCGTTCTGGCCGGAGAGGGACTTCCCGCCGCCGGCAAAGTGACTCGCAGCGGAGAAATCGGCTACCTGCCCCAAGACCCGCGTACCCCGGACATGGAGCAGCTGGCCCGGGACAGGATTCTTTCTGCCCGCGGCCTGGACGTCGTGGTGGGGAAGCTCAAGAAGGCGCACGAGGACATGGCCAGCGATGACGCTTCCGTCCAGCGCAAGGCCATGAATCGGTACGACCGGTTGGAGGCCGAGTTCCTCTCCGGCGGCGGATACGCAGCCGAGGCGGAAGCCGCGGCTATCTCCTCCAACCTGGCACTGCCGGAGCGGCTCCTGAACCAGCCGCTGAAGACACTTTCGGGCGGTCAGCGACGACGCGTGGAACTTGCCCGCATCCTGTACTCCGATGCCGAGACGCTCCTCCTTGACGAACCCACCAACCACTTGGACGCTGATTCCATCACCTGGCTCCGGGACTTCCTCAAGAACCACCAGGGTGGACTGATTGTGATCAGCCACGACACCGAACTGCTTGAGGCCACCGTCAACAAGGTGTACCTCCTCGACGCAAACCGCGCCCAGATCGATTACTACAACATGGACTGGAAGCGCTACCTCTCGCAGCGCGAAACCGATGAGCGTGCACGCAAGCGCGAACGCGCGAACGCGGAAAAGAAGGCCCAGGTCCTGATCGACCAGGCGAACAAGATGCGCGCCAAGGCCACCAAGGCCGTGGCTGCCCAGAATATGGCCAAGCGGGCCGAGCGGTTGCTGAGTGGACTCGAAGCTGTTCGTGAGAATGATCGCGTAGCAGCCCTGCGCTTCCCGGATCCGTCCCCTTGCGGCAAGACACCGTTGACGGCCGAGGGTTTGAGCAAGTCTTACGGTTCGTTGGAAATCTTCACCGATGTGGACCTGGCCATCGACCGCGGCTCCAAGGTGGTCATCCTGGGGCTCAACGGTGCCGGCAAAACCACCCTTCTCCGGATGCTTGCGGGCGTGGACAAGCCCGATACCGGGGATATCATTCCGGGGCACGGCCTCAAGGTGGGCTACTACGCACAGGAGCACGAAACGCTTGACGTGGACCGGACGGTCCTGGAGAACATGCGCTCATCGGCTCCCGACATGAAGGATGCCGAGGTCCGCGGGATCCTTGGCTCGTTCCTGTTCTCCGGTGACGATGTGGACAAGCCGGCGGGCGTCCTGTCCGGTGGCGAGAAGACACGTCTGGCACTTGCCACGATCGTGGCTTCCAGCGCCAACGTCCTTCTCCTTGACGAGCCCACCAACAACTTGGACCCCGCCAGCCGCGCGGAAATCCTCGGCGCCCTCAAGAACTACAGTGGCGCCGTCGTCATGGTCAGCCACGACGAAGGTGCGGTGTCAGCACTGAACCCCGAACGCGTAGTGCTGCTTCCGGACGGCGTTGAGGACCACTGGAACGAAGACTACCTGGACCTGATCACGCTCGCCTGACGCCGCTTCACCCGGGCCTAAGGCCATCGCCGCGGTCCCGCCCTCAAGGCAGGACCGCGGTTCTTAGTATCCTTGGGCATCCAGGATTGCGTCTTCTTCTTCCTCAGCAGTTGGCCGCTTGTTCCGCCGCGGAGCATGTGCGCGGGGTTTCGGCGTGCCTCCTGCGGCAATAATCACTTCGTTCTCTTCATCTTCGGCGTCGATTGCAGCGTTGCGTGCCTGCTGCCTGGCAGCGTAGCCGAAGCCGATGAACATCAACACCCCGAACGCGAACCACTGCAACGAATAGGACAGATGGGTGCCTTCTTCGGTGGCGGGTTTGGGGAACGGCGTGGGCATTGGCTGGACAGCGGGGTTCTCGCTGGCGAGCTGGGCGTACGCTCCGGTGGCGATCCCGTACGGCAGCTCCGTAGCAAAACTTGCCAGGTCGATGGAGGCAAGTTGACCGTCGACGGCGCCCCGGTCCAGTTTGGGCTCCGCGGGCTTAAGCCGGGCCACCACGGTTACTTCGCCTGTTGGCGGTGCCGGAATCACATCGGGCCGGCCGGGGGTGTTGTTGCCGATGGGGAGCCACCCGCGGTCGATGACCACGGCTTCCCCGGTGGTCAGCCTGAAAGGAACCACGACGTCGTAGCCCGGCTGTCCGTTCAGCGGACGGTTGCGTACAACCCGCTGGCCGTCCAAATCGTAAGTGCCCCGCATCTGGACCTGCGTCCATTCCTTTTCTGGATCCAGGGTGGCGAACTGCTCCTTGACCTCCGCGAAAGGGACAGGCGTTGCCGAGTAGTTACTGACCACACGATTGATTTCAGCCAACGTCTCTGCGCGTCGATCCATCTGCCAACGCCCCAGGAAGACGCACGCGGTGGCGAAGATCACGGCCAGGACAAAGTACCCCAGCCACTTGCTGGAGAAGAGGAAACGGTACATTCAGTTGGCCTCGTTCGTGGTGGCTTCCGCCGAAAACCGGAGAGTCTCTTTCCATAGGCTCCGCGTCTGCAGGTAGTCCTCAAGCCAAGGACGGTGCTCACTGCAGGAGAGCCATACTTTCCGGCGGTCAGGCGTGTGGATGCGCGGGTTGTTCCACAGAAGCTGCCACTGGGCCTGGTCCTTGCATCCCTTGCGCGAACAGATGGCGTGGTCCGCCGCCCCCATGGATTCCTGGCCGGTGCTGCCTGCTGCGGCGAGGTTGAAGATGTTCATCGTGTTGCCCGTTCATCGCCGGCCCCGCCGGCATCGCTTGCACCGTCCCCGGAGGGAGCTGGTTGGTTCATGGTGTCGTCGTCCTCAACGAGTTCGCCCTGGAGCACCACGGGGGACTCGTCAGCTGCTGCATTCGCGGAAGTCCGGGCGGGCTGGGACGGACCTTGGATTTCGGGCATTGCGACGTCGTCCAGCAAAGAGTCGCTGTGGATTTCGGCCTTGTCGCTCCCATTGGCGATGACCACCGCAAACCAGGGCAGGAAAACGGCCCCCGCGATCGCGATGACTTTGAACCACCCGTCCACCACGAAGATCATGACAATGCACACCATGCGGATGCCCATGGCTACCGCGTACTTGATCATGCGTTGGCGCATGTCCTCTGAATGGGCACCGGCAGCATCTGTGATGCTGTGCACTTCAGGGTCACTGGAAACAGCGTCCGGTTCTCCGGGCACTCGCTGCAAGGGACTGCTGTCTGGGGTCACAGTTGACTTATCACGCTCCAAAGGCCTCTTTCAATTCTCTCACCAACTGCTTGCCCGCCCAAACCGTACGTAGGCCGCAGCTACCTGCGGGTTTCCAGCCATGGAAGATAGGATCGACAAGGAAATCCCTTGTCACAGCGGCACGTGCTGCCGCGGAACCTGGAGCATATACATGTCCGAAACACCTGCCGCACGCAGCGTTCTCATCACCGGCGGCAACCGAGGCATCGGCCTGGCCATAGCGCGATCCTTTCTTGCCAACGGAGACAAGGTTGCTGTCACCTACCGCAGTGAATCAGAACTGCCTGAAGGAATTCTGGGCGTCAAAGCCGATGTCACTGATGAGGCGTCAGTAGATACCGCATTCAAGACTGTCGAGGACGCTCATGGCCCGGTTGAAGTGCTGGTGGCCAATGCCGGCATCACCAAGGACACACTGTTGTTGCGCATGAGCGAGGACGACTTCACCTCTGTCCTGGACACCAATCTCACGGGCGCTTTCCGGGTCATCAAGCGTGCGTCCAAAGGCATGATCCGCTTGCGGAAGGGCCGTGTTGTCCTGATCTCCTCCGTTTCGGGCCTTTACGGTGCCCCCGGACAGATCAACTACTCTGCATCCAAGGCAGGCATGGTGGGCATTGCCCGCTCCCTCACCCGGGAACTGGGCAGCAGGGGCATCACCGCGAACGTTGTTGCTCCGGGCTTCATCAACACGGACATGACCGCCGAATTGCCGGAGGAAACCCAGAAGTCCTACTTGGCCAACGTCCCCGCGGGCCGCTTCGCTGAAGCGTCCGAGGTTGCTGACGTAGTCCGCTGGATCGCCAGTGACGAAGCCGCCTACATTTCCGGCGCCGTGATCCCGGTGGACGGCGGCCTGGGGATGGGCCACTAAAAACTGCAGGCCGCGGTATTTTTTGTCCGGGTACTACAACTGGATTCCAACAATGCGCTGGCATGATGGAACCCAGGTCCCGGATTTTTGGACGAAGTGAACAAAAGGAGCTCGAATGGGAAAGCTGGATAACAAGACCGCGATCGTCACGGGGTCATCCCGCGGTATCGGCGCCGAAGTTGCCAAGATCCTCGCCGGCGACGGTGCAGCCGTCGTCGTGAACTACCGCCAGAAGGCGCCGCGCGCCAACAAGGTTGTTGCCGATATCCAGGCAGCAGGTGGACGCGCTGCTGCTGTGGGTGCGGATCTCACCACCGATGAGGGTGTGCACGCTTTGGCCAGCAAAGCCATGGAGGAATTTGGCTCCCTTGATGTCCTGGTTCTTAACGCCTCCGGCGGCATGGAGTCCGGCATGGAAGAGGGCTATGCCCTCAAGCTGAACCGTGATGCCCAGGTCAACATGCTCAATGCTGCTGTTCCCTTGATGCCGGAAGGTTCACGGGTTGTCTTCGTCACCAGCCACCAGGCCCACTTTGTGGAGACAGTCCCCACCATGCCTGAGTATGAGCCCGTGGCCAAGAGCAAGCGTGCCGGTGAAGACGCGCTCCGGGACCTGTTGCCGCATTTGGCGGACAAGGGGATCTCCTTGGTGGTGGTCTCCGGCGACATGATCGAGGGCACGGTCACGGCAACGCTGCTGGATCGCTCCAACCCGGGCGCCATCGAGGCCCGCCGCGCCGAGGCAGGAAAGCTCTACTCGGTGGAGGAGTTCGCCGCCGAGGTGGCCGCCATGGTGACGGCTGACGTCCCCTCCGGCCACACGGAATACGTCGGTGGGTCCGACTACTTCAAGAAGTCCGAATAGCACCTGTCAGCTGATGTGAAGAGCGACCCGGGCCTGCCCGGGTCGTTCTTCGTTTAACAGCCCCCAGCTCCTTGGTGCAGTGACCATTATGTCAATTCAATAAAACTTTCTATTTTGGCGTCACGAAATACATAAAACCGTTTCATAGAAATTCTTTTGCATTAAAGTTCGCTGTCTGATTGACTCTGCTGGTTCCCTTGTGGTGCACCATCCGCCGTGTGCCGGATGATCCATTCCTCACCGCACCGCACGAAATATCAGGAGTTTCCATGGACCTTTTACTGGATGCTGATGACATTCATGCTTCCTATGATCAGCGGCACATCCTCAAAGGAGTCACCTTTTCTTTGAACCGTGGGGAGATCCTGGGCCTCATAGGCACCAACGGGGCAGGGAAGTCGACGCTGATGGGGGTGCTGGCCGGCGCGCAAACGCACCACGGTGGGCGCATTACCTTGGCGGGGGAGAAGTACTCGCCTGATAGTCCGGAAGCGGCACGTGCCTGCGGTGTGGGACTGATTCCCCAGAACTTCCGGCTCGATCCCCGGCTGACAGTGGCCGAGGCGATCTTCCGGGACACCTTCCAGGCGGGAAAACCGCACACTGCCCTCAGGGACCAAGCTGCTGCGTTGATCCAACATGCCGGGGTAGAAGTGGACCCTGACGCCAAGGTGGGTACGCTGATACGCGCCCACCAAGCGCTGGTGGAGATCCTCAGGATGATTGCCGAGGAGGCGCAGTTGGTGATCATGGACGAGGTGGCCGCCTCCCTGCCTGACCATGAGGTTGCCATTCTCCACCGGGTGCTCCGGATGCTGACCGCACAGGGCCGGGGCATCATCTACATCACCCACCGCTTGGACGAGATCCGCTCCATCGCGAACCGCATAGCCGTCCTGAGGAACGGAAAAGTCCACCGCATCCTGGAAGCCGGCACGACCGACGTCGACGAACTTGCCTTCCTGTTGCTCCAGCAGAAGCTGGATCCAGTGGAAAGACCCCGTGATAACGCCACAGGCCAGGAAGCGCTGCGCGTGACCAACCTGGGTGTGGGAAACGCCGTCAGGGGTGTCTCCTTTGCCGTCAGCAAAGGGGAGCTTTTTGGCCTGGCGGGTACACACCACTCAGGCGTATACCAGCTGGTGGAGGCCCTGGCAGGCATTCGGCCCAGCACCAGCGGCAGCTTCCACGTTCAGGGTCAGCCAGCCACGTTACGGAGCGTCCAGGACGCCTCGCGCTTGAAAATTGGCTTCTTGTCCGACGACGACTTACTGGACGAACACCTGAGTATCACCGAAGGAATCCAGGCCGCCGGACATCCCACCGGGACCTCCCTTCACGACGAAATCTCGAGGCTCCGCGAAGTGGTTGACGTGGTGCGCCGAATGCGGATCAATACAACCAACATCCACGGTTCCCTGGATACCCTGTCCGGTGGCGACCGGCAGAAGGTGCACTTGGCCAAGTGGATGTCCGCTGGATGCGATGTGCTGATCTTGAGCCACCCAAGCCGCGGGATCGATATTGGAGCCAGGGAGGTGGTCTACAGGATGCTGAAGGAACTCAGCCAGTTGGGGGTTGCCATCATTCTGTTGTCCGCGGACCTGTCCGAGCTGGTGGGGTGGTGCCACAGGATCGGAGTCATGAGGGACGGCGGGATGGTCACCATCGAGGCCAATGAGAACACCAACGAGGACGTGCTGGTGCACCACATGCTGGGGCGGAAGTTTGAAACGGAGGCCAGCGACGCACGGAGGTTGAAGGCTTAGGAGTCCCTGCGATTTCCGAAACGGCAGATGGAAGGGGCGGTCGACTGCGCGACCGCCCCTTCCATGCGCCGGGAATGTCCCGGCTTAGATGCTGACGCCGTTGGCGATGCCCTTGAGCTTATGCCGCGCCAACGCAAGGTTGGCATACGTGCGGTCCAGCACGAGGTAGACGAAGAGTCCTTTGGAGCCCTCTGAGTTCAGGACGTTGATGAGGTGGTACTGCGAGTCCAGCGTGATCAGAATGTCTTCAATGGTGCTGTCCAGTTTCAGGTCAGCCATGGTCCGCAACTTGGAGGCCACCACATTGGAGTTTCCTGCTGCGGCAACACCAAGGTCAAAGCCCGGGCTGCCACCCTGGGCGAGTGCCATTCCGCTGGAGTAGTCGACGATTGCGGCACCCGTGGCGCCTTCAATGGACAGCAGCTGCTTCATGGCATCATCTAGTGAGCTCATTAGGACTCTTCCTTTTCTGGAGTGTCATTTCGGAGCTCTTATATTCACATATTAAGAGACCCTGACATATTCCACCCGGGAAGTGCCGTTCAAATGTATCAATTCCGAAAATTAATCGATATTCAGCGTCACGATTACAGGACCAAGAACACTAAGGAGAATTCACAAGCTAAACACCAGCGATGTACCGCACCACATTCAGGTAGGGGATGTTGATGGCGGCATCGGCCGCCTCGCGGACAGCAGGTTTGGCGTTGAATGCGATACCCAGCCCTGCTGCGCCCAGCATGTCAAGATCGTTCGCGCCATCGCCCACCGCGATGGTGTGCTGAAGGTCGATCCTCTCGGCCTCCGACCACGCACGAAGATATTTTTCCTTCGCTGCCCGGTCAACGACGTCGCCAAGGACCTTGCCGGTCAGATGGCCATCAAAAATTTCCAGTTCATTGGCCATCCAGTAATCCAGCCCCAGCTCATCTGCGATGGGTGCCAGAATTTGATTGAACCCACCGGACACCACAGCCACTACGTGGCCTGCATCCTTGAAGGCGGCCACCAGCTCTGCCGCCCCAAGGCTCAGGCGAACCTCGTGGCGTACGGACTCGACGACGGCGGCCGGCAACCCTGCCAGGACGGCAACCCGGGCGTGGAGGCTCTGGGCGAAATCCAGCTCACCCCGCATGGCCGCTTCAGTGACAGCTGCGACCTCTTCGCGTTTTCCTGCATGGGCCGCCAGAAGTTCAATCACTTCCTGCTGGATCAGGGTGGAGTCCACGTCCATGATCAGGAACTTGCGTCCCGCCTGGCGCAATGCTGCGGGGACGATCGCCGTATCGACATCGGTGACTGCCGCTTCCGCAACCTGACGGCGCACCCGCTGCAGGTCCTGGGGGGTGCTCACCTCGGCGGTGTGGACCTGGAAGTGGCCGTTTCCATCGTCTGATTCGGAAGTCACCGTTGCGCCGGCGCCGGTAAGCGCTGCGCGGACTGCGTCGAGATTCTCCGGGGACAGATTCAGGCCGTAACTAACCGCGGCCGCGTGAGGGATCATGGCTTCAATCCTACTGAGCCACTGGTAACCGCCCGAATTCATTTCGTCGCGTGCCCGGACGGTTGACTCCGTTTTTAGTCGCATGGATTTTTGACCTAGTGTCTACTGCTATGAGTGATGTTCTGGATTTGGCTTCCGTCAGCGTTGTCCGCGGTAAAAAGACCCTGCTGGACAAAGTTGACTGGCAGGTCAGCGAAGGGGAGCGCTGGGTCATTCTGGGACCCAATGGTGCGGGCAAGACCACCCTTCTTCAAGTTGCGTCGGCACGCCTGCACCCCAGCAGCGGCAAAGCCGGGATCCTGGACGAAGTCATGGGGCGGGTGGACGTCTTCGAACTGCGCCCGCGCATTGGCCTATCTTCCGCAGCCCTGGCCACCCAGATCCCTGAACACGAAACTGTGCTGAATGTAGTGGTCACTGCGGCCTACGGCGTCACCGGCAGGTGGCGCGAAGGCTACGAGCGTGACGATGAGCGCCGCGCCTTCGGACTTCTCAACGACTGGGGAATGGGACCACTCCTGAACCGCACGTTTGCCACCCTCTCGGAAGGTGAACGCAAGCGGGTGCAGATTGCCCGTGCCCTCATGACTGATCCCGAACTGCTGCTGCTGGACGAGCCTGCCGCAGGCCTTGACCTCGGGGGACGCGAGGAGTTGGTCCACAAGCTGGGCCAGTTGGCCAGCGATGAAGCGTCTCCCGCCATGGTCCTGGTGACCCACCACCTTGAGGAAGTTCCGCCGGGCTTCACCCACGCGATGTTGCTCCGCGACGGAGCAGTTGTGGCCGCGGGACCCATCACCGAGGTCCTCACGGACGAACACCTCAGCGATACTTTCGGCCTTCCGCTCACCATCACGGAAAATGCAGGCCGCTACACGGCCACTGCGCGTCGCTAAGAAACGGGCCTGAAAAACCATGGAGATTCTTAGCAGCATCCTGATCTTTTTTGCCGGCTTGTGGGCCGGCACCATCAATGCCGTGGTGGGTTCCGGCACCCTGGTGACCTTCCCGGTACTCATCGCCCTGGGCATCACCCCGGTGGTGGCCTCCATGAGCAACGCGATGGGCCTGGTGGCCGGCAACGCTGCCGGCGCGTGGGGCTACCGCCGTGAATTGGCTGGCCGCGGCAGGCAATTGATGAAACTGCTTCCGGCCTCATTGCTGGGCGGTATCACCGGTGCTTGGCTTCTACTTCACCTTCCGGAGACCGTCTTCCACTACGCCGCCCCGGTGTTGTTGGTGGTAGCCCTGCTGATGGTGGTCTTCCAACCAAAACTTCAAGCCTGGGTACGTGCCAGGGAACAAAACCCCGAGCACGCCGTCCGCGACAAGAGCCACGGGGTCCTCCTGGTGGTCCTGGTGTTTCTGGCCGGTGTTTATGGCGGCTACTTCGTGGCCGCCCAGGGCATCCTCCTGGTGGGCATCCTCGGTGTCTTCCTTGCGGGCACAATGCAGAACGCCAATGCAATGAAGAACATCCTGGTCCTGGGCGTCAACCTGGTGGCCGCATTTTCCTACCTGATTTTTGCCTTCGACAGGATCAACTGGCTGGTGGTCCTGCTGATCGCAGTGAGCTCCACGATTGGTGGGCTTGTTGGCGCCAAGGTGGGACGGAAGCTCTCGCCCACAATCCTCAGGTCAGTCATTTTTGTCCTCGGCATTGTTGCCTTGGGCTTCATGATCGCCAACCTGATGAAATAGTCACCCGTGACCTTCCACTACCTTGAATCTGCCTCGGACCCACGCGTCAGCGACTACACCTCGCTGACGGACGTGCACCTTCGGAAACTCAGGGAACCGGCCGAGGGAATGTATATCGCTGAATCGTCCCGGGTTCTGCGGCGTGCATTGGCTGCCGGGCACCGGCCACGGTCATTCTTTCTGGCAGAAAAGTGGCTCGAAGACCTCGACGACATCTTCCAGCTCCATCCCGATGTTCCGGTCTACATCGGCAAGGCATCATTGCTGGAGGAGATCACGGGGTTCCATCTCCACCGGGGTGCAATGGCTGCCATGCAGCGGCCTGCCCCACTGGCCTTGGGGCCACTCCTTGACGCTGCCCGCCGGGTTGCCGTGCTCGAAGACATTGTGGACCACACCAACGTGGGAGCGATTTTCCGTTCAGCTGCTGCTCTGGGCGTAGACGCAGTACTTGTTTCCCCCCGGTGCGGCGACCCGCTTTACCGGCGCAGCGTACGGGTCAGCATGGGCACGGTTTTCCAGGTCCCCTGGGCGAGGCTGGAAAGCTGGCCCAACGATCTCCAGGTGTTGAAGGACCATGGATTCCGGGTGGCTGCCATGGAGCTGACGGATGACGCCCTGGATGTTGATGAGGTGGCCGGCAAGCGCATTCCCAAACTTGCCTTGGTGCTTGGTACCGAAGGTGCCGGGATGAGCCCCGAGACGCTGGCCGCCGTCGACCTTGCCGTCAAGATCCCCATGCGGCCTGGAGTGGACAGCCTGAATGTTGCTGCAGCATCTGCCGTGGCCTTTTGGGAACTGCGCCACCGCGATTAACGCCGGTTCGTGCGGGCGTGCGACATCGGCTATGCTTGATTGTTGGCCCGGAAGCTGGAATTGACGTTGCAGCAGCCGGCCCACTCCATTCATACCTGGCAACTGGCAAAATCCAGTTGCGTGAACAAAAGGTCCCATTATGAAGTCTGATATCCACCCGAAGTACGAAGCTGTTGTCTTCAACGACCTCGCCTCCGGTACCAAGTTCCTGACCAAGTCCACCGTGTCTTCCTCGAAGACCATCGAGTGGGAAGACGGAAACACCTACCCGGTCATCGATGTCGAAATCTCCTCGGAGTCCCACCCGTTCTACACGGGCAAGCAGCGCATCATGGACTCCGCTGGCCGCGTCGAGCGCTTCAATGCACGCTTCAAGGGCTTCGGCGGCAAGAAGTAACCACTTCGCCCCACAGCTTTCAAGCCCGCATTGCCGTCACCGGCAATGCGGGCTTTTGCGTTTTCCGGCAAGATGGAAACCATGACTTCCCAGGATCCGCAGGAAACACCGAACCAAGAAATCCAGAACCACCACGGCGCAGACCGGCTGCACGGCGAATACAAAGTCCCCGGTGGCAAATTGGTGGTGGTGGACCTGGAAGTGGACCAGGGAAAGTTTTCCGACGTGTCCCTGAGCGGCGACTTTTTCCTGGAACCCGATGAGGCCTTGGCTGACATCAACGCCGCCTTGACGGGCCTGCCGGAATCCTCCACCGCCGCCGAGATTGCAGATGCCGTTCAATCGGGTCTCCCCAAGGATGCTGTCCTGTTCGGTTTCTCCGCGGCGGCTATCGCTGTGACTGTCCGGCGGGCATTGTCGAAGGCTACCGGGTGGGGGGACCACCAGTGGGAAGTCATCCCACCGTCGGTCCTTCCCACGCAACTGAACGTGGCCCTGGATGAGGTTCTCGCTGAAGAGGTAGGGGCAGGCCTGCGGAACCCCACCCTGCGGTTCTGGGACTGGGAGGAACCGTCCGTGGTGATCGGCAGCTTCCAGTCCGTCCGCAACGAAGTGGACCCTGATGGCGTGGCACGGCACAACATCAATGTGGTGCGCAGGGTCAGCGGAGGCGGTGCCATGTTCATGGAAGCCGGCAACTGCATCACCTATTCGCTGTACTTGCCGCAGACTTTGGTGGATGGAATCAGTTTTGCGGACTCCTACGCTTTCCTCGACGCGTGGGTGATGGCCGCCTTGGAGAAGTTGGGCATCAAAGCCTTCTACGTTCCTCTGAACGACATTGCCACAGACCAGGGAAAGATCGGGGGAGCGGCACAAAAGCGCCTCGCCAACGGTGGCATGCTGCACCACGTCACCATGAGCTACGACATCGACGCCGACAAAATGGTGGAGGTGCTGCGCATTGGCAAGGAGAAGCTGTCCGACAAAGGAACCCGCAGCGCCAAGAAGCGCGTGGACCCCCTTCGCCGGCAAACCGGTGTGGCCCGGTCAGCGATCATCCAGGCCATGCAGGACGTCTTCACCGAGCGCTACGGCGCTACCGTGTCCACTCTGACCGAGGCCGAGCTTGCTGATGGACGAAAGCGGGTAGCGGAGAAGTTCGGAACAGAAGAGTGGCTGCACCGCGTCCCCTAGAACGGATCCTTCAGGAAGCGGCCTGCGCCGTCAGTGCCCGGACCAGATGGCTCCGCTGCTCTATCAGGATGCGCTTGAGCGCCCGCGGTGAATCAGGGTGATCCCGCAGCCAGCTGTCTGTCCTGACCACCAGGGGGTGGCCTTCGGGAGAGTGCCGGGGATCCAGGTCCTGGGATGACGGGTAGAGGCCGCGGACGATCCTCCCGGCGATCTCGATGCTGCGCTCGGTCCACACCCGGTCAAGGCATTCGAAATAGGGTTCGAGGTAGGGTTCCCGCAACGCGGCCGGACCCAGGGAGAAGCCGGAAATGGTGGCGCTCAGGATCTCGTTGGAGAGCTGGTCATCAGTGACTGCCGCTTCCCAGGCTGCGGCCTTGGCGGCTGCTTCAGGCAACGCGGCCGATGCCAGGGCGTGGCCCTCCCTGCCGGTCGCAGTCCGGTCCTTGGCCAACTCGCTGTCCAGCTCGGACGGGGTGGCCTTGCCGTTGGCCGCCAGCGCTTGCCACAAGCTCCACCGCAGCTCGGCATCCACAGACAGGCCAGGGACCACCGTGGTGCCATCCAGGATGGCCCTGACCAGCGTCAAATGGCTGCCGCCGTGGCGGGAAACATCGGCCAACGTCCTGGCCCACGCCACCTGGTGGTCCGAGCCCGGTTCAGCGGAATGCAGCCGGTCTGCGACGACGCCCAGGAAGTCGCTGCGGACTCCTTCCCGCCCTTCAGCCGGGACGAATTTCTCGATGGCCGCGGCCGCGTTACCCAATACGTTGAGCAGCACCCCGATCCCTGATTCGGAGGCGGCAAACTGCTCCACTGCGGACACGTAGCGCGCGGCAGGCGTGACGCCGTCCCGGGCTGAGTCCCAGAGCGCCGTCCAACACAAGGCGCGCGCCATGGGGTCCTGGATCCTGTCCAGGGCCGCACGGACCGTGGCCTCGGAAACAGGGTCCAGCCGCACCTTGGCATAGCTCAGGTCGTCGTCGTTGGCCAGCAACAGGGCCGGCCTCTTCTTCCCCTGCAGCTCTGTCACAACGGTGCTGGGTCCGGTGACGTCCACTTCCACGCTGTCAGTGCGGACCAAAGCCCCCGTCTGATCTGCGTCGTAGAGTCCCAACCGCATCCTGTGGGGCCGCGGTTGCTGATCGCCGGTCAGTGGGTCCACGGCGTCCTGGTTGACGGCGACGGTTCCCAGGACACCGTCGTCGTCCACGATGTCCAGTGAAATGGTGGAGATTCCGGAGGTCTGCAGCCATTGGCGGGCCCACTGCGTGAGGTCCCTGCCGGACGCTGCACTGAGTGCCACCAGCAGGTCCTCGAGTGAGGTGTTGCCGAAAGCGTTGTCACGGAAGTACTGGCGGGAGCCGTCAATGAAGGCTTCGAACCCGACGTACGCCACCAACTGTTTCAGGACCGAGGCGCCCTTGGCATAGGTGATTCCATCAAAGTTTTGTTTGGCCGCTTCGAGATCAGGGATGTCCGCCACGATGGGGTGGGTGGTGGGCAGTTGATCCTGCACATAGGCCCACGCCTTGCGTTTGCTGGCAAAGGTGATCCAGGCCGTATCCCAATCGGTGGCGCGGTCCACACCAAGTGTTCCCATGAAGTCGGCGAAGGACTCCTTGAGCCACAGGTCATCCCACCAGTTCATGGTCACCAAGTCGCCAAACCACATGTGGGCCATCTCGTGCATGAGGGTGTTGGCGCGGGCCTGGTACTGGGCGTCGGTTGCCCGGGATGCGTAGACGTACTTCTCGGTGAACGTGACCAGCCCTGGATTTTCCATGGCACCGAGGTTGTATTCGGGGACGAAGGCTTGATCGTACTTTCCCCAGGGATAGGGATAGGCGAACAGTGAGTTGAAGAAGGCCAGGCCGTTCTTGGTCAGCCTGAAGATCTCGTCGGCGTCGAAGAATTCAGCCAAGGATGCACGGCAGTAGAGGGCCAGCGGAACCTCGAGCCGCTCACCGCCGTCGAGCGTTGCACCCCAGTGATCAGTGGCCTTGAAGTATGGACCGGCCAACACGCTGGTGATGTAGGTGGACATCCGCTCCGTGGTGGCAAAGTCCCACCGCGCCGATGCGGGGTCTCCCTCCACCGGTGTCCTGGCCACTTCCACGCCATTGGACGCCACTTCCCACTCAGCGGGGGCCAAGACGTGGAAGGTGAAGGCCGCCTTCAGGTCCGGTTGTTCGAAGTTGGCGAAGACCCGCCGGCTGTCCGCCGGTTCGTACTGGGTGTACAGATAGCACTGGCCGTCCGCGGGATCAAAGAAACGGTGCATCCCTTCACCTGAACGGCTGTACAGTGCTGTGCCACTGACCGTCACTGTGTTGTGGGCAGCCAGTTCCTCCAGGACGATCCTGTCCTGGTCCACCACGTGGTCCACGTCCAGTTCCCGGCCATTCAACGTTACAGAAGCCACCGAGCCGTGGATGAAGTCCAGGAAAGTGGAACTTCCCGGGTCCGCGGAGAACACGATCGTGCTGATGCTGGGATATCCGCTGGTGGCGGGATTTTCAGCATCGCGGACGTCGAGCAGGACGTCGTAGCTGTGGGTGGTGATCAAGGATGAGCGGCTGGCGGCTTCGTCGCGTGACAGGTTGTGATTCGACACACAGCTATCTAATCATGATCCACGCGGCCCCCAGGCCGAGGGAGCCGATGAGCAGCCAGGAGCCCAAGGCCACCACCACGGACCTCCCGCCGGTATGGACCAAATGCCGGACACGCACTGCCGAGCCAAGGCCGAACAGCGCCATGGCCAGGAGGATGTCCTGCACCGTGGCAGCGGCTTCCAGAACTCCCGGTGGGGCCCACCCCAACGACCTGACAGCAACCATGGCAATGAACCCGATCACGAAGAGGGGAACTATTGGCGGGAACTTACCTTCCGCTGCCTCAAACTGTCCGGCCCCGCCCCCTTCCAGCCCACGGCCATTGCGCCGGCGCAGGTGCACGTACCGCTGATGCAGCCCAGCCGCCGCCACAATGGGCGCCAGCAGTACTACCCGGGTCAGTTTGACCACGACGGCGACAGCCAGCGCCGCTGTCCCGGCAGTTTGCGCCGTGGCAACCACCTGTCCCACATCGTGCACGGAAGCGCCGGTCCATGCTCCGAACTGCTCCGCATTCAGGCCCAGGGGATGCATCAGCAAGGGCAGCACGCCAATGGCCAGAGTCCCGCACAAGGTCACCAAAGCAACGGGCAAGACGGTGTCCTGATGCTTGATCCTGCGGACAGCTGCCATGGCTCCGATGGCGGAAGCACCGCAGATGGAAAAACCCGTGGCAATCAAGAGGGCAGCATCACCGGGCAGCCGCAGCAGGCGGGCCAGGCCGTAGGTCCCTGCAAAACTCACCAGGACAATGACGACGATAAGCAGCAAAGACAGAACGCCCAGGCCCAGGACGTCACCAATGCTGACTTTGAGGCCCAGCAGGACAATTCCGGCACGCATCAGGTGCTTGCCGGCAAAATCCAACCCCGGCCTTGCCCGTCCGGCGGTAAATACTGCCGTACCCGGCATGTTGGCGGCCAAGAGGCCCAAGGCCACAGCTGACGTCATGGCGGGAATGGCCGGCAGGACGGCGTGAAGGGCGAACGCCAGCGCAGTGGCGACGGCACTCGTCGCCAGTCCGGCCCCCAGCCGGAACACGGGGTGCGCGGAGTTGGAAAAGGGCATGCCACAACCCTGCCGGACACGGGCCCGGAAGGCGAACCGGGAACCCCTGGAAACGGCGACATAATCAGCACGAAATGCGCTGGACCCAAAAAGGTGATTGTCTATTTCCCATGTCTGACCTATTTCAGGATTACTCCGAGGCCGCTGCCCGCAGCGGCGCTTACGACGAGATGTTCACCCAGGGCCACGAAGCAAGGAGATCCTACGGTCAGGTATCGGAGGCCCTGCACGAACTGTCCCTGGCCGATGTCACCGCCCGGGCGGATTCCATGGCCCGCACCTTCCTCGACCGTGGTGTCACGTTCGACTATGCCGGCGAGGAGCGTCCGTTTCCCCTGGACATTGTTCCCCGCGTGATACCGGCTGACGAATGGGATGTCCTGGAGCGCGGGGTCGCCCAGCGCGTCAAAGCCCTCGAGGCTTTCCTGAACGACGTCTACGGGCGCATGGCAGTGGTGGCGGACGGGGTGATACCCAGGCAACTGGTCACCACCAGCGCGCACTTCCACCGCGCCGTCCACGGGTTCGAGCCCTCCGGCGGCGTGCGGGTGCACGTCTCCGGCATCGACGTGGTCCGGGACGCCGCGGGAACCTTCAGGGTCCTGGAGGACAACGTCCGCGTTCCGTCCGGGGTCAGCTACGTCCTGGAAAACCGCAGGGCCATGGCCAAGGGCCTCCCCGAAGCCTTCGGCCAGCAGCACATCCGTCCCGTGGAGGAGTACCCGCGCCGTCTCCTGTCGGCCCTTCGCAAAACCGCACCTGCCGGCGTCGACGATCCCACCGTGGTGGTCCTGACACCGGGTGTCTTCAACAGCGCCTATTTTGAGCACACCCTCCTGGCGGGCCTCATGGGTGTGGAACTGGTGGAAGGCAGGGACCTGATCTGCCGCGGCAACCGCGTCTACATGCGGACCACAGCGGGTGAGCAGCGGGTGGACGTTATCTACAAGCGCATTGACGATGACTTCCTGGACCCCCTGCAGTTCCGCTCCGATTCGATGCTCGGGTGCCCGGGATTGGTCAACGCAGCACGCGCCGGGGGAGTGACCATCGCCAACGCCGTGGGAAACGGAGTGGCCGATGACAAGCTCGTGTACAGTTACGTCCCTGACCTGATCCGGTACTACCTGCACGAAGAGCCGATCATTGCCAACGTAGACACTTTCCGGCTCGAGGAAAAGGAAGCCAGGGAACATGTGCTGGACCGCCTCGATGAACTGGTGGTCAAGCCTGTTGACGGCTCCGGCGGCAAGGGCCTGGTGATCGGTCCGGATGCTTCCAAGGAAGAACTCGACGCGTTGCGCAAGCGAGTCATTGCCGATCCGCGAGGGTGGATCGCGCAGCCCGTCCTTCAGCTCTCAACGGTGCCGACGCTCTCCGGCGACAAGTTCGGTCCCCGGCACGTGGACCTTCGGCCGTTCGCAGTGAACGACGGCGACGACGTCTGGGTTTTGCCGGGCGGCCTCACCCGCGTTGCGTTGAAAGAGGGATCCCTGATTGTGAACTCCAGCCAGGGTGGCGGGTCGAAGGATACATGGGTGTTGGCGAACTCGCCCCAGATGCCGGTGGAAGAAATTCCCCGCCAAAGCGTCACCATCCGTGAGCAGGTGTCCGTGTGGCCGGTCGAAAGCAACTGGCGCGACAGGCAGTCGGAGCAACAGCAGTGAACGCCGCCCCTACCCACTTTGATCCTTCACCCGCACCACGCAAAGGAGGCACAGTTCCATGCTGAGCCGTATTGCTGAGTCCCTTTTCTGGATTGGACGCTACGTAGAACGCGCTGACGGTACCGCGCGCATCCTGGATGTGCACCTGGAGCGCCTCAACCACCTTCCCTTGGATGAGCAGCGCAGCGTGGCCCGTGAGCTCCTGGCCGTCATGGGCGCCAAGCCGCAGAGCGAAGACTTCGGCCTTCCTGAACTGCTGCACGCCTTGGCCTACGACAAGCAGAGCGCGTCCTCCATAGCCGGTTCACTTGGCGCAGCCAGGGAAAACGCCCGCCGTGCACGCGAAACCGTCTCCCAGTCCTTGTGGGAAAGCTTGAACACCACCTACTACGGACTCAACCAGCACCGTAAAGACGTGGTGGGAACATACCGTTTCTGCAACTGGGTCCTGGAGCGGACGGCTATGGTTCGCGGCCTTGCGGACACCACTGTCAGCCACGACGAGAGCTGGCTGTTCATGGTGCTGGGCCGCTCCCTTGAGCGCGCCGACATGACGGCTCGGATGCTCTCCACGCGCGACGTGCAATCAGCAGGCATGTCATGGGTGAACATGCTCCGGTGCGCCGGCGCCTACGAGTCTTTCATCCGCACACGGCGGGCAGCCTTCGGGGATCAGCACGCTGCGGAATTCCTCCTCCTGGACCGCCTGTTTCCCCGTTCGATCGTGTACGCGTTGCGCGACGCCGATGAATGCCTCGCCAAACTGGACCCCTCGGCCCAGCGTGTTGGTTTCATTAACGATGCCCGCCGCATCGTGGGCCAAGCGCGCACCTTCCTTGAGTTCCATCGCACGGACGATCTCATGTCGGAGCTTCCCGAGCACATGGAACGCGTGCAGAAGGCAGTGACCCAGGCATCCGATGCCATTTCCCGTAAGTACTTCAATCAGGCTGACGAACACGCCTGGGTGGGAGAAGTTTCATGACCCGGCTGAGCATCGTCCACAAGACGGCCTACAAATACAACCGCCGCGTGACGTTGTCCTACAACGAGGCCCGGATGACTCCGCTGACCGACAGCCAGCAGGTTGTCCTGGAGTCCTCCACCAAGGTCTCGCCCAACCAAGCCTCCGTGAGTACCTACAGGGACTACTGGGGTACCAGGGTCACCGCCTTTGACATGCAAATGCCGCACGAGAGCCTCGAGGTATTGGCAACAGCCACCGTGGAGGTCCACCGGACCGAGCGCGTTGCCTCCGAGGACGACATTGTGGGCTGGGACGTCATCGCTTCAGGGAAGATCCAGGACGAATTCAGTGACTGGCTGCCGCAGTCCAGGCTGAGCGGTCCCGGCGAGGAAGTGCTGGGCATCGTTCCGGAGATCGTCAAGGGCAAGAATCCCCACGAGGCAGCCATGGCGGTTTTCGGCTGGATGGCTGGTGAGATGACCTACATGAAGGGAACCACCGGTGTGACCACCAATGCCGAGCAGGCGTGGTTGCAGCGTCAAGGTGTGTGCCAGGACCTGGCACACCTGGCCATCGGAGCCCTGCGCTGCAGCGGCATCCCGGCCCGTTACGTTTCGGGTTATATCCACCCCCGGGCCTCGGCCGACATCGGCGAGACCGTTGCCGGGCAATCACATGCCTGGCTGGAGTGGTGGGACGGTGAATGGCGCAGTTGGGATCCCACCAACCACAAACCGGCAGGGGACTACCACGTCACCGTCGCCAAGGGGCGGGATTACCGCGACGTACCACCGCTGAAGGGCATCTTGTCCGGTGGCGGTGGCTCGGGCCTCTCCGTGTCGGTGGAGATCACCCGGCTGGCCTAGGATCGGGCCATCATGGACCAGGCGGTGTCTACCAGGGGGACGGTTTGTAGTCCTTCAGGAAGACACCGTACTGGTCCTCGCCGTTTTCGCCCATCACGATCGGGTCATAGACACGTGCAGCACCGTCCACCAGGTCAAGGGGTGCATGAAAACCTTCTTCCATGAGCCTGACCTTGGTGTAATGCGGGCGCTCATCGGTGATCCACCCAGTGTCTACAGCGGTCATGAGGATGCCATCGGAGTCCAGCATTTCCTGGGCGCTGGTGCGCGTCATCATGTTCAGGGCGGCCTTGGCCATATTGGTGTGCGGGTGCCCGGGGCCCTTGTAGGCGCGTGAGAACTGGCCTTCCATCGCGGACACGTTGACGATGTACTTCCTGTGGGCTGTGGAGCGCTTCATCGCTCCACGAAGCCGGCTGACCAGGAGGAACGGCGCGGTAACGTTGCACAGCTGGACCTCCAGCATTTCCAGGGGATCCACTTCGTCCACCACCTGGGTCCAGCTGTTGATGGCGGCAAGGTCCGGAACCAGGCCACCGGCGTCGATCGCTGTACCCGACTCGATCCGCTCCAGCGACGCCGATCCCGTGGAAAGGGCCAGGGACGTGATGGCGTCTCCGGCAAGCACCGGGTGCTCGGTGACGCTGCTGGCGAGGGCCAGCGGGTGCTTGTCATGGGCATGGCCGAACGTCACCAGTTCGGGGCCACCGTTGGCCGGCTCCAAGGCCGAGGGCAACGCTTCATCCTCGGCGTCCACCAAGGGCTTGTAGGCGTTGCCTGACCGGCGCACTGTCTGGGCGGCATTGTTGATGATGATGTCCAGGGGGCCGGCCTCGTTGAGGGAGTCCGTCAGCGCCATGACCTGGGCGGGATCGCGGAGATCGATGCCCACAATTCTCAGGCGGTGCAGCCACTCGGCGCTGTCCTCCATTGCGGCGAAGCGCCGGGCTGCGTCTTTGGGGAAACGTGTGGTGATGGTGGTATGTGCGCCGTCCCGGAGCAACCGCAGCGCGATGTACATGCCGATTTTGGCCCGCCCACCGGTCAACAGTGCCCTGCGACCAGTGAGGTCGGTGCGGGCATCACGCTTGCTGTGGCTGAAGGCTGCACACTCCGGGCACAACTGGTGGTAGAAGGCATCCACCTGGGTGTAGTGGGTCTTGCAGATGTAGCACGGGCGGGAGCGGATCAGGTGCCCGGCAATCTCTCCCGTGGCCGAGGTGGCGAGCTTGTTGCCGCGGGTCTCGTCATCGATCCGGTCAGGAGCGGCAGTTGCAGTGAGCGCCAGGACCGCGCGGTCCGCCTCGGCAATGGAATCCCGCTTGGTGACCCGCCGGTGCCGCTTGACGGCCTTGAACATCTTTCCGGTAGCACGTCGGACGGCTACATAGTCCGGGTGCTCTTCGTCGTAGACGTGGATCGTGGTCAGAACCTTGAGGCAGGCCTGGATCTCTTCAGGCGTCAGATCGGTGGAGCTCATTGACCTGATTTTACAGCCTTGGAAGCACCCTGGACGCCGGTTTGCCTGCGGGAACAGTCAGTAACCGCCCCCGCAGGCAACGTGGCTAGCGTGACGCTGCCTGCGAGGCCGCGTCAGCCACCCGTGACTGGATACCTGCTGCCACCCGCTCGGCGGAGCCGCGGATGTCCGGATCATCGTGGGTTGCTGCCTTCACGGCCTCGGGCAGGCTTCTGCGGTGCTCGGCCGAGAGGGCAAGTTCCGCCTCGCCGGGCTCAGGAACGGTCTGGCCCTTGGCGAGGACGGTAATCCCTGACTCGGTGACCTTGTAGCCACGGGCCCTGTCCAGGGCGGGGTCGATCCCGATCGCGGCACCTGCCGGAACCTTGACGTTCTTGTCCAGGATGGCGCGACGGATGACGGCACCCTCACCCACGCGTACTTTGTCCATCAGGACCGAGTCATGCACGCGGCTTCCCGCAGCGACGTAGACATCGTTAGCCAACACGGAACCTTCAACAATGCCGCCCGAGATGACCACGCCACTGGCAACAATCGAGTCCAGGGCGGTACCCACGGTGTTGTTTTCGCCACGCACGAACTTGGCGGGCGGCGAAATGCTCTGCCGGGTGAAGATCGGCCATTCGGAGTTGTAGAGGTTGAAGACCGGAACGGGGGAGATAAGGTCCATGTGGGCGTCGTAGAAAGAATCGATGGTGCCGACGTCGCGCCAGTAGGTCCGGTCCCGCTCCGTGGCTCCGGGGATGTCGTTGAGCGTGAAGTCATAGACCCCGGCTTCGCCCTGGTCCACGAAGTACGGAATGATGTCCCCGCCCATGTCGTGCTTGGTGTCGAGTCGTTCGGCGTCAACATGCAGGGCCTCAACAAGGGCATCCGCGTTGAAAACGTAGTTGCCCATGGACGCCAGAAATTGCGTGGGATCTGCTGCCAGTCCGGGGGTGCTGGCGGGCTTTTCCACGAAGGCCGCAATTTTCTGGGGGTCGTTTTGGTCCACTTCGATCACGCCGAACTGGTTTGCCATGGAGAGTGGCTGGCGCACCGCGGCAACTGTGGCCTTGGCTCCGCTGGCTATGTGCTGCTCCACCATTTGGGAGAAATCCATGCGGTAAACGTGATCGGCACCGACCACTACCACAATGTCCGGGGCGTCATCGTGGATGAGGTTGAGTGATTGGTATATGGCATTGGCGCTGCCAAGGAACCAGCTTTTGCCTACCCGCTGTTGCGCAGGAACCGAGGCCACATAGCGGCCAAGTTGCGTGGACATCCGCCAGGTCTCGGAGATGTGCCGGTCCAGGCTGTGTGATTTGTACTGCGTCAGGACAACAATTTTCAAATATCCCGAATTGACAAGATTGGACAGTGCAAAGTCAATCAACCTGTAACCGCCGGCAAACGGAACCGCGGGTTTGGCCCGGTCCGCCGTCAGCGGCATGAGGCGGTTGCCTTCTCCGCCTGCCAAAACTATTGCCAATACTTTCTTCAACGCCATGGTCACTGCTCCCCGTACGTCTTCGTATCCCCCAAAAGTCCGATTTTCCGGACCCCTTCACACTAGAACACATACGCCGGAACGACTACGTTGGTTAGCGTGCGAATAGACATTGTGACTAAAGAATTCCCTCCGGAAATTTACGGCGGTGCCGGTGTCCACGTGGCCGAGCTCAGCCGGGTGCTGGCAAAGCACGTCGATCTTCGCGTGCGGGCCTTCGGCGCCCCGCGTGACACGGATTACCACGGTGCGGTTGTTGAGTCCTATGGGACACCTGAGGACCTGGGCTCGGCCAACGCTGCCGTCCAGACGTTGGGCGTGGATCTGAGGATCGTGCCTGACGTTGCCGGCGCGGACCTTGTCCATTCGCACACGTGGTACGCCAACATGGCCGGACACCTGGCTTCGTTGCTGCACGGCATTCCCCATGTGCTCAGCGCCCACAGCCTGGAGCCGTTGCGTCCGTGGAAGGCTGAGCAGTTGGGAGGCGGCTACGCGTTGTCTTCCTGGGTGGAGAAGACCGCTTATGAGGCCGCCGCTGCCATCATCGCCGTCTCCGAGGGCATGCGACAGGACATTCTGCGCAGCTACCCGGACGTGGACCCGGCCAAGGTGCGGGTTGTTCACAATGGCATTGATGTTTCCCTCTGGGAGCGCGACGAAGAGGACGATGCCATCCGGGCCCTGGGCATTGATCCGGCGAAGCCCAGCGTGGTGTTCGTCGGGCGCAACACCCGCCAGAAGGGTGTCCCTTATCTCCTGCGCGCCGCCTCGAGCCTGCCGGCGGACGTCCAGCTGGTGCTGTGCCTCGGTGCGGCCGATACGCCGGAACTTGCTGCCGAGACGGCACGCCTGATCGAGGAACTCCAGTCCCAGCGCGAGGGCGTGGTGCTGATCGAACGCATGCTGCCGCGCAGGGAGCTGATCCAGGTCCTCAGCCACGCCACGGCCTTTGCCTGCCCTTCCATCTACGAGCCGCTGGGAATCGTGAACCTTGAAGCCATGGCCTGTGGAGCCGCTGTTGTGGCAAGCGCCACGGGTGGCATTCCCGAGGTTGTCCAGCACGGCGAAACGGGCCTTCTGGTGGAACTGGAGCAGGTAACGGATGGCACGGGTACGCCGTTGGATCCGGAAAAGTTCGTCAGCGATTTCGCCGCCGCCCTGAACGAGGTGGTAGCCGATCCCGCGCGGGCACGCGAGATGGGACGGGCCGGCCGCCTCCGGGCGGAGGAGCACTTTTCCTGGGAATCGATCACCGAAACAACCCTTGAGGTGTACAGGTCGGTTCTCCGCTGACCCTGCCGCTTCGGCCGGTCCAGCCAACGACGACGGCGCCGCCCCCTTTGGTGGGAGCGGCGCCGTCGTCGTCTGATGTCAGTTACTTGGCCTGCTGGGGAGCCTTGGCTCCCGGGAGGGACTTTTCGTTGACGGGAGCGTCACCACTGGCGCGTTGGTGGCGGAAATGTTCGCGGGCTTCATCCTGGCGTTTGGCCTCGGCCCCCGTGGCAATCGCCGCACGCAGGTGCTCGGGCCCGTAACCGAAGGCATCCACCAAATCCACTGCGTGGGGGCGGATCTTCACGAGCAGGCGGTTGATGTAGGCACCCACGGTCCGGCCGCGCTGCATGGAGAGCCGCCCGTTCATCAGGTACCAGGAGAGATGCTTCTCAATCAGCGACAAGCCAAAGAGATCCCTGAGCCAGGTCAGGACGCGCCTGGTGCCGTCATCGGCAACATGGGTCAGGGCCTCAGTGAAGGCTTCCCACTGCAGGAGTTCGGCATGGGCTTGGGCGGCCTCAATGAGCTCATGCTGGTGCTGGTTGAACAATGCCGCAGCTTGTTGCTGTGGAAGCTTGTTGGCACCTTTGAGGGCAGCACCCACTTCAGCCACCATGGACTGCACGCGGTCCGCCAGCAGCGTGCGCTGGCCTTCTTCGTCCCGCAAGGCAAGCGCCGCCTTCTGGACTGAGCCGGTGTCGGCAACAAACTGCGCAACCTGGCGCAGGCCGGTCCGGTGGAACGCCACGCCTGCAGCCTGGTCCACCACATAGCGGGCCAGGACACCGAAATCGGCACTGCGGAACTCCTTGGCGTAGTCCGCCAGGAGACGCTTGGCCACCAATTGGAGGAGCACGGTGTTGTCGCCCTCGAACGTCACGTAGACATCAAGATCGGCGCGAAGCGACGCAAACCGGTTTTCGATCAGGAACCCCGCGCCGCCACATGCTTCACGGCATTCCTGGAGAGTGTCCAGGGCATGCCACGTGCTCAGCGGCTTCAGCGCTGCGGCGAGGGTTTCCAGGTCCTGGCGGTCGGCATCTGTGTCGTGCGCTCCGGAAAAGACGTCGTCGAACTTCTGGAGGAGTTGTTCGTGCGCAAAGCTGGCTGCATAGGTGGTGGCCAGCCGGGTGAACAACCTGCGCTGGTGCCGCTGGTAGTCCAGCAGGACTTCCTCATCCGTGGTTGAGGAAGCAGTGAACTGGCGACGCTCGGTGGCGTATTGAATGGCGGTTTTCAGCGCAAGTTTGCTTGCTGCCACAGCCGCTCCGTCCAGTGACACGCGCCCCTGGACCAACGTGCCCAGCATGGTGAAGAAGCGGCGTCCCGGGCTGGCAATGATCGATGAGTACGTGCCATCCGCGGCAACATCACCGTAGCGGTTGAGCAGGTTGGTGCGGGGGATGCGGACATTGGAGAAGTGGAGGCGCCCGTTGTCGATGCCGTTGAGTCCGCCCTTGATGCCGTCGTCTTCGCCGCCGATTCCCGGAAGGAATTCCTTGGTGTCGGGATCCCGCAGGTCGACATAGAAGGCGTGCACACCGTGGTTGACGTTCCTGGTGATCAGCTGGGCAAAGACGACGGCGGCCAGGCCATCGTTGGCAGCGTTGCCGATGTAGTCCTTCCAGGCCGCACGGAAGGGGGTATTGATGACGAACTCGCCGGTGGCTTCGTCATAGGTTGCTGTGGTGGCGATGCTGGCAACGTCGGAACCGTGTCCGGTTTCCGTCATGGCGAAGCAGCCCGGAATGTCAAGGCTCATGATGCCCGGAAGCCACTTGTCCTGGTGCTCAGTGGTGCCCAGGTGCATGACGGCAGAGCCGAAGAGCCCCCACTGAACTCCTGCCTTGATCTGCAGCGAAGGATCAGCGGTGACGATTTCCTCAAAACCCGCAATGTTTCCGCCGTGGTCATCCGCGCCGCCCAGCCGGGTGGGGAAGGCGCGGTGCACGGTGTTGTTTTCCACCAGGAACTTCAGCTGCTCAAAAGCCCGCGCACGGTGTTCAGTGTGGTGGAGTCCTTCGATCTTCTGAACAGCAGGATTGCCGGCAACGGCACGTGCCTGGTGCCTGATGTGGGCCCATTTGCCCAAGAGCTGCTCGCCCAGGGCGGCCACATCAACGGCGGGTTCGGCGCCGGGTGCAGCGTCATCGCTGCTGGTGGACTGGGAGGCCGATGCGGCCTTGGCCACTACGTCAGTCATGGTGTTTTCCTTCTGTGGTTCCGGACAGGGGATAAGTTGTTGAATTTCAGGTGGTGGTCTTGAGTTCCGGGGCTATGCCCAGGCAAAGCCAGTCGGTGATCCTTGCGGCCATGGTGGCCTGGTCCGGCTTGTCAGCGCTCTCCGGACTGCCAAGCCACATTTCCCCGGCATTCCGGACCAGCCCGATCGCAGCCGTTGGCCAGTAGACCAGTACGGCCTGGTTTTCCGGGGCCAGATGTTCCCGCATGGGCGTTGCCAGCATGCCGGTGATCTGCGAAAAGAAGTTTCCCAGGGCGCCCGAGGCCGCAATGGCGTCCTGCGCTGACGCTTCTCCGGGAGTCAGCCTGGTGATGAAGGCATAGACGTTGGGGCTGGACTCGGCCATTTGAAGGTACGCGGAGACCATGGCAAACAGTCCTTCCCGGGGAGTCTGCGCCAATTGCGCAGCTTCCTGGAGGCGCCGTTGCATTTGCCCCAGTACCACTTCTCCCATGGCTTGCTGGAGGCCCGCTTTGTCTCCGAAGTAGCGGTAGAACACTGACTTGGAGGTTCCAGCGGCACTGGCGATGTCCTCCATGGAAGACTCGCTGCCCAGCCGGTGGACTGCCTTGCGGGCCGCCTTGATGAGTTCTCCACGCCGCTCCTGGCGGTGTGAATTCCAGCGCGCCGTGCGGCCGTCTATTGCCGCATCCTCGCCGGCCGGCTTCAGGGGACTGGATATCTCGTGGGGGATGTTCACGATACCCAGCGTATCAGGTACGCTGGGTATCAGTAACTGGCCACGATCGAAGGAGACCACCATGGCTGCAGCAGATGCCACCCAGGGCGCACCCCGGGAACAAGCCACCACCACGCCGCTGCGGGCCGCAGTGGTTGTAGGCGGCAACCGTATTCCCTTCGCCAGGTCCGGGGGCGCGTATGCGAAGTCCTCCAACCAGGACATGCTCACGGCCTCCTTGGACGGCTTGGTTGCACGGTTCGGCCTTCAGGATGAACGCATTGGAGAAGTCGCCGCCGGCGCCGTCCTGAAGCACTCAAGGGACTTCAACCTCACCCGTGAAGCAGTACTGGGATCCGCGTTGTCTCCCGAAACCCCTGCCTACGATCTCCAACAGGCGTGCGCCACCGGCCTTGAAACGGTCCTGGGCCTGGCCAACAAGATCAAGTTGGGCCAGATTGACTCCGGAATTGCCGGCGGCGTGGACTCAGCTTCCGATGCCCCGATCGCCGTCAGCGAGGGGCTCCGCGAGATCCTGCTGGACCTCAATCGCGCGAAGACGCCCGTGCAGAAGATCAAAGTTCTCAGCCGCCTCCGGCCCAAGGATCTTG
Organism: Paenarthrobacter ilicis; assembly: GCF_016907545.1. Lineage (NCBI taxonomy): Bacteria > Bacillati > Actinomycetota > Actinomycetes > Micrococcales > Micrococcaceae > Paenarthrobacter > Paenarthrobacter ilicis. Next base: position 2,046,507 of record NZ_JAFBCD010000001.1, read on the forward strand.
CGCCGGATGCTCCTTCCACCGGGGAACCCCGGACGGGACTCTCCATGGGCGAACACCAGGCGCTGACCACGGCTGAATGGAAAATCGCCCGTGAGGCCCAGGACGAGCTGGCTTTCCACAGCCACCGGAATCTGGCGGCTGCATATGAGCGGGGCTTCTTTGATGACCTGATCACGCCCTACCGGGGGCTTTCCAAGGACTCCAACCTCCGCGCCGATACCTCGCTGGAAAAGCTGTCCGCCCTGAAACCTGTGTTCGGCAAGAACCTGGGAGCAGAGGCAACCATGACCGCCGGCAACTCCACACCGTTGACGGACGGTGCCTCCACGGTCCTGCTGGCCAGCAAGGACTGGGCAGACTCCCACGGCCTGCCCGCCCTGGCTACGGTTGTGGACGGCGAGGCGGCCGCCGTCGACTTCGTCCATGGAAAGGACGGCCTGCTGATGGCTCCCGTCTTCGCCGTGCCGCGGTTGCTTGCCCGCCACGGCCTGACCTTCGAGGACATTGACTACTTTGAAATCCATGAGGCTTTCGCCGGGACCGTGCTGAGCACGTTGGCAGCATGGGAGGACGAACAATTCGGCCGTACCAGGCTGGGACTCGACGGTGCCTTGGGCAAGGTGGACCGGGCCAAGCTGAACGTCAACGGATCGTCCTTGGCTGCGGGCCATCCTTTCGCTGCCACGGGTGGCAGGATTGTGGCCTCCCTTGCGAAAATGCTGCATGAGAAGGGCACCGTTGACGGCCGCCCTGCCCGCGGCCTGATCTCCGTGTGCGCAGCAGGCGGCCAAGGCGTCGTTGCCATTCTGGAAGCGGCCTGAGGGGGAGCAGTGACTGATACCTATACACAACTCGTCAACCGCGGGCTTGGCAAGAGCGTTGCCAGGAAACTGGGCTTGCCGCAACCAGTGGAGCTCCGCCGGTACCAGCCGGGAGCGCCCCTGGTGACCGGGCCTGTCCTGGTGGCAGGCGATGGGCCGGGCGCTGATGACCTGGCCACCACCATGGTGGGCTGGGGCCTGGACATCAGGCGCCACGCCTTGCCGAAGGAAAAACTGGGAGCCATCATCATGGTCCTCGAGGCCGTCCAGCACCCCGGCGACCTCGGCAAAACCGTCTTGCCGGTGGCCGCCTCGCTTCGCGACCTGGCCACCAACGGCCGCGTCATCACTGTTTCGCGGACCCCGCAGTCGGCGGCCACTCCGGCTGTCGCTGCAGCCCGGCAGGGGATTGATGGCATGGTTCGCTCGCTCGGAAAGGAACTGCGGGCGGGAGCGACTGCCAACGGCATCCTCCTGGCCGAAGACCTCGCTACCACCAGCCCGTCCGTTCTTGGAGCTTTGCAGTTCCTGCTGTCCGGGCGCTCGGCGTATGTGGACGGTCAGTTCCTGACGGTCGGCACCACCTCCGGTCATCTGCCCGCCGACGCCGGTAAACCCCTGGCAGGCAAGGTGGCTGTGGTGACGGGGGCAGCACGCGGAATCGGTGCCGCAATTGCGCGGACCCTGTATCGGGACGGCGCCACCGTGGTTGCCGTGGACATCCCTGCAGCAGGCGATCATCTGGCAGCGGTGGCCAACGAGATCCGGGGTACAGCCCTCCAACTGGACATCAGCAGGGACGACGCCGGCCACCGCATCATCGACCACGCGGTGGAACGCCACGGCCGCCTGGACATCGTGGTGCACAACGCAGGCATCACCCGCGACAGGCTCCTGGCCAACATGGACGAATCGCGGTGGCAGACCGTGATCAACGTCAACATCGCGGCCCAGCTCAGAATCAATGAAGCCCTGTTGGCGTCGGAACACTTCAAGGATTCGCCGCGTATCGTGTCGGTTGCCTCCACCAGTGGCATCGCCGGCAACAGGGGCCAAACCAACTACGGGGCCTCCAAGGGCGGCGTCATGGGCATGGTCAGGGCCACGGCGCCACTCCTGGCCGCTTGTGGCGGAACCATCAACGCAGTTGCCCCCGGATTCATTGAGACCGAGATGACTGCCAAAATGCCGGTGGCCATCCGTGAAGCAGCCCGCAGGCTGAACTCCCTCAAGCAGGGGGGCCAACCACAGGATGTTGCCGAAGCCATCGCCTTCCTTGCCAGCGATGCTGCCGGGGGAATTTCCGGCGGTGTACTGCGCGTTTGTGGCCAGCAGTTGGTGGGGGCATGACCGTCCCCGAGCCCCTGCTGCTGGGGGAGTTGCCGTCCCTGCCCAAGCTGTACGTCAATGCCGCCGCAGCCGCCGCCCGTCGTCGGGTTTTGGGCAACTCGAACGGCAGCCGGAAGCTGCCGTCCTTCAGCCACGAGGTGAAGGGCATTCGTGCGGATGTCGAAAACCTCACGGCTTTCCAGCACTTGGTGGGGGAGACAGCAAGTGACGTGCTTCCCGCAGGCTATGTGCACGCCTTGGCCTTTCCCGTGTCCATGAGCGTCATGAGCCGGGACGATTTCCCCCTTCCCCTCCTGGGAATGATCCACCTGAGGAACACGGTGGATCAACTGGTGCCCATCCAGTTCCCGGAAACCCTGGACATCAGATCCTGGGCAGAGAACCTGTCAGCGCACAGAGCCGGAACGCAGGTGGACATTCTGGCTGAGGTGCGTTCCAGCAGCAGCGGTGAGTTGCTCTGGCGCGGCGTGTCAACGTACCTGGCGAAGGGCGTGTTCCTGCCGGGCATCGACAAGGCGGGTGCCGTGACCGGTGCGCCGGCGGATTTCAGGCCGCCCAATCCCACTGCCCTGTGGCAATTGGGCCTGGACACCGGCAGGAGCTACGCCACCGTGTCGGGGGACTTCAACCCGATCCACCTGAGCGTGCTTTCCGCAAAGGCCCTGGGCCTGCGGGGGTCCATTGCCCACGGCATGTACTTGGCGTCACGGGCCCTGGCGGACGTAGGGTCGGCGAAAAGCGGCCCCTTCACGTGGACCGTGGCTTTTGAGGCGCCCGTCTTTCTTCCGGCCCGGGTCGCTTTGGACATCGCCACCACACAGACAGCGTCCGGGACCTGGGAACGGTCAGACTACGTGGCGTGGAACCCACGCAGTGGACGGCGGCACTTTACGGGAAGCGTGACTGCGCTGGCCGCCTGACAACTGTCCGGCCGATTGCCCTGTCCAGTCGGCCGCCCTGTTCAGTCGGCCGCCCTGTTCAGTCGGCCGCCCCGTCCAGTGGCTGGCGGCCCGGGCCGCCAGCCACTCTTTTTAACGAAACAAAGCCTGGGATCCGTGGATCCCAGACTTTGTTGTGGTGCGCGGAGGGGGACTTGAACCCCCACCCCCTTTCGAGGACTAGCACCTCAAGCTAGCGCGTCTGCCATTCCGCCACCCGCGCAGGTGGTGTTCAGATGAAGCATTCCGTGCACTAAAGCACTTCACATTCCTCCGAAGCAGCGAGAAAAACTCTAACACGCTTTCGGGTGGCTGAAAAATCGGCTCTTGACGAATCCCGGGACATGACCCACAGCGCAACGAAGTCCTGACGCGGGCCGCCGCTGGTGAGTAGGCTGGAGGAAACAGGGATAGCAGCGCCAATCCTTGGCGTGCGTCCTGGGAAGCTGCACCCCGGCAAAGCAAGGAGATCTCCACATGTCTGTCATCCGCCCCGAAGACGAAGTCGTACGGATCTGCCAGGAACTGATCCGCATTGACTCCTCAAACTTCGGTGACGATACCGGCCCGGGTGAGCGCGCTGCCGCCGAGTACACGGCCGGGCTGATCACGGAGGTGGGGTTGGAGGCCGAAATCTTCGAGTCCGCCCCGGGCCGCGCCAACGTGGTGACACGAATGGCCGGTGAGGACCCATCAGCTGACGCCCTGGTGGTCCACGGCCATCTTGACGTTGTTCCTGCCCTCAAGGATCAATGGAGCGTTGACCCGTTCAGTGGGGAACTCAAGGACGGACTGATTTGGGGCCGCGGAGCCGTGGACATGAAGGACATGGACGCCATGATCCTCTCCGTCATGCGCGACTTCGCACGGACCGGACGCAAGCCCAAACGCGACATCATTTTCGCTTTCTTCGCTGACGAAGAAGCAGGAGGCACTTACGGCGCCCGGTATGCAGTGGAGCATCGCCGAGAGCTCTTTGACGGCGCAACGGAGGCCATTTCCGAAGTGGGCGGCTTCTCCGCCACCATCGGCGGCCAACGCACCTACCTGCTGCAGACGGCAGAAAAGGGGCTGTCCTGGTTGCGGCTCGTTGCCCACGGCAGGGCCGGCCACGGCTCGCAGATCAACACGGACAACGCCATCACCCGGCTCGCTGCTGCTGTCACCCGGATCGGGGAGTACAACTGGCCGGTTGAACTGACTCCCACAACCCGCCAGTTCCTGGACGGCGTGACGGAACTGACCGGCGTCGAATTCGACCCCGACAATCCGGATATCCTCCTCAAGGAACTGGGCACAGTTGCGCGCTTCGTGGGCGCCACCCTGCAAAACACCTCCAACCCCACCTTGCTGCGATCCGGCTACAAGCACAACGTCATTCCCGAGTCTGCCGAAGCCTTTGTTGACTGCCGCACCCTGCCCGGGCAGCAGGAACTGGTGTTCCAGACCATCAAGGAGCTCGCCGGCGATGGAATCGACATCAGTTACGTCAACAAGGACGTCTCCTTGGAAGTTCCGTTCGCGGGCAACCTGGTGGACTCCATGATCGATGCCCTCCACTCCGAGGATCCCGGCGCCAAGGTCCTGCCCTACACGCTTTCCGGAGGCACGGACAACAAGTCACTGAGCAAGATCGGCATCACCGGATACGGTTTTGCACCCTTGATGCTGCCGGATGAGCTCGACTTCACGGGCATGTTCCACGGCGTTGACGAGCGGGTTCCGGCGGAGTCCCTCCAGTTCGGCGCTCGGGTGCTCAACACCCTCCTGACCAACTACTAGGGGTCCGACCATGGCACCCGAAGAAATACTGCCCGACGAACTGCTCGAACGGCTCCGTGGGCGGGCAGCGGGCTATGACCAGAACAATCAGTTCTTCCATGAGGACCTGGAGGAGCTGGCTGCTGTCGGTTACCTCAAGGTCTTCGTGCCGGAGTCCGACGGCGGTGCTGGGCTGGGGCTCGAAGCGGTAGCGGCGCTGCAGCAGCGCCTGGCGACGGCTGCGCCGGCCACCGCGTTGGCGGTGAACATGCACTTGGTGTGGACCGGCGTCGCGCGTGTCATGGCGGCGCGGGGCGACGACTCCCTGGACTTTGTCCTCAGCGAGGCCGGCAAGGGGGAAATCTTTGCCTTCGGCATATCGGAAGCCGGCAACGACTCCATGTTGTTTGACTCCGGCACCGTGGCCGAGCCCTTGGAGGATGGCGCCTACAGCTTCACCGGCCGCAAAATTTTCACCAGCCTCTCCAAAGGGTGGACCCGCCTGGGCACCTTCGGGAAAGATGCCGGTGCCCGGGACGGTGCGGGGGAGTTGGTGTTCGGTTTCGTTCATCGCGAGGACCCGGGCCATGAAACCCTCAGCGACTGGGACACCCTGGGCATGCGGGCCAGTGCTTCCAACACCACCTTGCTCCACGGTGCAGTGGTGCCGGCGGAGCGCATCTTCCGGAAACTTCCGGTGGGCCCCAACAGGGACCTGTTGATCTTCGCTATTTTCGCCTGCTTCGAGACCCTGCTTGCTGCAGTCTATACAGGAGTGGCCCAGCGCGCCTTCTGGCTGGGAGTGGACAACGTCAAACGGCGGGTGTCCGCCAAGTACGGGGGACGGAGCCTGGCGCAGGACCCGGATATCCGGTGGAAGGTAGCCGACGCTGCCCTTGCCATGGACGGGATCCAGCCGCAGATCGCCAGCGTGGCCCGGGACGTGGATGCCCTGGTGGATCATGGGGCGCAGTGGTTCCCCAAGTTGGTGGGCATCAAATCCAGGGCAACGGAGAACGCCCGCTACGTAGTGGACTTGTCCATCCGGGTCACCGGTGGCTCGAGTTACTTCAGGGGTTCGGAAATGGAGCGCTTGTACCGTGACGTCCTGGCAGGGATTTTCCATCCTTCCAATGACGAATCCGCGCACAACACCGTAGCCAGTGCTTGGCTGGGCCCCTTGGAGCCCCAGCCCGACGCCGGAAAGGCCTAGACGGTCCGCTGCACCGAGTAGACCTTGCGCCGGAGCCAGAAACGCCGGCCGCCGCCCAAGTACAGCACGCTGCGTTCGAGTTCCCACTTCCCGTATTCGGAGTGCTCGGCAAGCCTTCGCCTGGCGTCGGGCAGTGAGTCGTCAGGTCCAACCGTCAGTACGAGGTACTCGTACTGACGGGCGTAATCTCGTTGGCGCTCCACGGAGCTGCCCGGAAATTGTTCTCTCATCCCTCTCCATTTTCGTCTTTTTCGGGCTAACGTGAAGTCATGAGCATCGATCCGCGTGTCGCGCTTCAATCACTGACCGCCGCCTTGGAAGAACATCTTGCCGCAGCTTCGGCGCGGAGGGGAGAAGGCGACCCCACTGTCGAAGCAGCTTTCTTCGCCGTAGCGGATGCTTTCGAAGTCTACGAGGACGCGTTGTACGAGGCATTCTCCGAGGTGACCCCGCTTCAGGTTTTTGACGATGAAGACGAAGACGAGGACGAATCGCTGGACGAAGACCTGGAGACAGCGGAGGACTAGGACCACCCCAAACCGGCCACATGATGTGGCCGGTTTTCTTCTGCCCAAAAACGGCTCGCCAGGCCCTGGAACCAGGCCCCGAACCGCCATGGCCGTGGCTCCGTCCGGGTACCGGAACACGTAGTCCCTGCCCACCAAGCCGAGTACTCGCACGTAGGGACTGCAGGTAAATACCGGCAAATTTGAGTACCGACTACTGGTGCGTCGTCACCAGGCCAAAGCTTCACTGATAGGTAGGCAATGGCAGGTCTGCAGGAGAAGGCTGACATGGTAAAAGTTCCCGTCTTGCATTTGGGCAGGGCCACGGCATCCAAGGGTGCAAGGGTCCCCCATGGCGCTACGCCCCTCCCTGCTGTCCCTGCTGCCATCGACGTCAATCCGCCGTTGTCTCCCTGGATTGACAAGTCCGCTGCTGCACAGCGGACTGAAAAGGCGGGACTGGCGGCGCGGGGACCGGACATCACCATGGACCCCGCGCCGTCAGTCACCCAAGCCAGCGCTGCTGCCGTTCCCAGTGACCTTTCTGCCACCAGCAGTGACAAAGTCCGGAAACCATGGACGCTGGTATTGACCCACAGCCTTCGCCTGGCAGACACGGTGCTGGTGGCGGCTGCCGTCACGGCCGGAATGCTTCTGGACACCGCCCGCAACACCTCTGACGCAGGCCCCGTGGTGCATCCGGCCATCGCCCTGCTCTTGGGGGCTGCGTGGATGGCGGCCTTGGAGATCTACCGGACCCGCGATCCTAAAGTCCTGGGCATTGGGCCGGAGGAGTACAAGCGGGTCCTTTCCGCCACCGTCCGGGTTTTCGGCTTCCTGGCGTTGCTGGCCGTCATTGTCCGGATCGAGGCTTTCAGTACTTTCGTGGTGGTGTCGTTGCCGGTTGGCTTGGCGGCTTTGACGGCCAGCAGGTGGAGTTTCCGCCGGTGGTTGAGCCGGGAAAAATCCAAGGGCCGCTGTTTGTCCAGGGCCTTGGTGGTTGGTGAAGCCCAGGATGTCCGCTATGTCATCAAGCAGATCAACAAGAAGTCCGGAGCGGCCTACAGCATTGTGGGAGCCTGCCTTCCCGGCGCCCGGCGGGGGACCGTGATCTCCGTTGACCACCTTCGGGTACCTGTGCTGTCCTCCATCTACGGAATCGCCCGGACGGTGGAACAAACCGGCGCCAATGCGGTCATCGTGGCCGGCCCTGTGCCGGGCGGCCACCGGTTCATCCAGGAACTGGGGTGGCGGTTGGAGGAGAACGCCGCAGAACTGGTCCTGGCGGCAACCCTGACCAATGTTGCCGGTCCCAGGATTCATTGGCGGCCGGTGGAAGGCCTTCCGCTGATGCACGTGGACATTCCCCATTACTCAGGCGGCAAGCACACCTTGAAACGGCTCATGGACATGGCGGTGGCGGCGACGGCGCTGGCGCTGCTCGCGCCGCTGCTGCTTGCCTTGGCGGTCATTGTCCGCTCGGACAGCCCCGGCCCGGTCCTGTTCCGCCAGGAACGTATCGGCAGGCGTGGCACAACGTTCACCATGTTGAAGTTCCGGTCCATGGTGGTCGACGCCGAGTCCCACCTGGAAAACCTGGCCCAGCAGAATGAGGGCGCCGGGGTTCTCTTCAAGATCCGCGGCGATCCGCGGGTCACGCGGTGCGGCCGCTGGATGCGGAAGTACTCGCTGGACGAGCTTCCCCAGTTCTGGAACGTGCTCAGGGGTGAGATGAGCCTCGTTGGCCCCCGCCCTCCGCTGTCCCGCGAAGTCAACGCCTATGAACAGCACACCCACCGCAGGCTCCTCATCAAACCCGGAATCACCGGTTTGTGGCAGATCAATGGCCGCTCCGATCTCCCCTGGGATGAGGCCGTCCGGCTGGACCTCTATTACGTGGAGAACTGGTCGATTGCCGGGGACCTGATGATCATGTGGCGAACCTTCCGGGCCATGACACGCCCCGCAGGCGCCTACTAGCGGCAGTCACACCGAAACACAGAGCAACAAGCAAAACCAGGCCCGGCAACCAGCACAGAAGTTGAGTGGGAAATGAGCATACGAACCATCCCGTCAGGACCCTTGAACGGCCATGTCCTGAAGCAAAAATTGCAAATAGCAGTGGTGGGCGCCGGATACTGGGGACCCAATCTGGCGAGGAACCTGAAAGCCAGCCCGGACTGGGAACTCGTGGCCATCTGCGACCTTGACGTTGAACGCGGCATGAAGCTCGCCGAAGCGGTGGGGAATGTCCCCGTGGTGGAATCCCTGGATGAACTGCTGGACACCTACAACCTGGACGCAGTAGCCGTGGCGACTCCGGCGCACACCCATCACGGCGTGGTGATGACAGCGCTGCGTGCCGGCAAGCATGTGTTGGTGGAGAAACCCCTGGCTGACAGCCGCGCCAAGGGCATGGAAATGGTGGAGGAAGCCAAGGCGCGTGGACTGGTCCTGATGGCTGACCACACCTATTGCTTTACGCCGGCTGTCCTCAAAATCCAGGAACTCGTGGCCACTGGCGCACTGGGGGACATCCTGTACGTGGATTCAGTCCGGATTAACCTGGGCCTGGTGCAACCGGATGTGAATGTTTTCTGGGATCTGGCACCGCACGATCTCGCCATCCTGGACTTCGTGCTTCCCGGCGGCCTGCACCCCACCGAAATAGCAGCCCATGGCGCGGACCCACTGGGGACCGGCAGGGACTGCGTTGGCCACCTGACCTTTGGACTGCCCAACGACGCGATGGTCCATATCCACGTCAACTGGCTCAGTCCCACCAAGATCCGGCAAATGATCATCGGTGGATCCAAACGCACCCTGGTGTGGGACGACCTCAATCCCCAACAGCGCCTCAGCGTCTACGATCGCGGGGTCAGCCTGGAACACCAGCCCCGCTCTGCAGCGGACAAACGTACCACCGCCATCTCCTACCGCCTGGGCGATACGTGGTCGCCTGCCCTTCAGGAACGTGAGCCGTTGGGACAGGTGGTGGCTGAACTGGCTGCCTCCATCCGCAACCACTCCATTCCCCGGACCAGCGGCGAATCGGGACTCCGTGTCCTGTCGGTCCTCGAAGCTGTCAACCAAAGCCTCAGCTCAGACGGACAATCCACAGTGGTGGCCGGCAACGAGGTCAATCTGCAGGTGGCACGGTGAAAGAGCTGCTGGGTGCCACCATCCTGGTGACCGGTGGAGCCGGCACCATAGGTTCCACCTTGGTGGATCAACTGCTCGACGCCGGTGCGGGGCACATTGACATTGTGGACAACCTCGTCAGAGGTCGCCGTGCCAACCTCGGGCCCGCCCTCGACGGCGGCCGGGTAAACCTGGTGGAAGGAGATCTGCGCGACCGTGACCTGATCCATGACATGACGCGCGGAAAGGACCTCGTCTTCCACCAGGCGGCCATCCGCATCACCCAGTGCGCGGAAGAGCCGCGACTGGCACTTGAAGTGTTGGTTGATGGCAGCTTCAACGTCTTCGAAGCCGCGGCCGAGCACAGGGTGTCCAAGCTGATCGCCGCCTCCAGTGCCTCCGTTTACGGCATGGCCGAGGAATTCCCCACCGCGGAGAACCACCACCATCACAACAACGACACGTTCTACGGAGCCGCCAAGTCCTTCAACGAAGGAATGGCCAGAAGCTTCCGTGCCATGTCCGGCCTGAACTGCGTCATGCTGCGCTACTTCAACGTGTATGGTCCCCGAATGGATGTCCACGGCCTGTACACGGAGGTCCTTGTCCGGTGGATGGAACGGATCGTTGATGGTCTGCCGCCACTGATCTTTGGCAGCGGCCAACAGACCATGGACTTCATCCACACCGCGGACGTAGCGCGCGCCAATGTCCTGGCAGCCATGAGCGACGTCAACGAGGGCACCTACAACGTAGCCAGCGGAACAGAAACCAGCCTGGCGGAACTGGCGCGGACCTTGCTTCACGTCATGGACTCGCCCCTGCATCTGGAGCACGGACCGGAACGGGCCGTCAACGGTGTGGCGCGACGATTGGCCGACACTTCTGCCGCACGCAGGGACCTGGGCTTCGAAGCAGCAATTGGGCTTGAAGACGGCTTGAGGTCCCTGGTGTCATGGTGGCGTCCCCTCCGCGGGGAGATAGCAGCCGGCCGGACGGCTTCTGCTTCAGAAGTTCCCGCAGCAGGTGCACGATGACCGGGGCCAGGACCAGCCTGGCGCGGATTGACGTGATGAAGCCGTGGCTGGGGGCAGAGGAAGCGCAGGCAGTGGCGGAGGTGATTGCCTCTGGATGGGTTGCCCAGGGCCCCAAAGTCCGTGAATTCGAAGAAGCCTTTGCCAGGGAACAGCAGGCGACGTTTGCTGTTGCCACCTCCAGTTGCACGTCCGCCCTGCACTTGGCGCTCGCGGCCGCCGGGGTAGGTCCCGGCGATGACGTGGTGGTTCCGTCCTTTTCGTTCATAGCCACTGCCAACGCGGCGACCTACGTGGGTGCGCGGCCGGTGTTTGCCGACGTCGACATCCGCACCGGCTGCGTCACCGCCGGTACCATTCAGGCTGCGCTGACACCGGCAACCACCGCGGTCATCGCCGTGGACCAGGCCGGGGTTCCCCTGGATCTGGAACCCATCCGGGCTTTGTGCGATCCACTGGGCATCATCGTGGTGGAAGACGCCGCCTGCGCCATTGGGTCCCGCTACCATGGGCGCCCCGTGGGTGCAGGAGCCGAAGTGGTGGCGTGGTCCTTCCACCCCCGGAAAATCCTCACCACAGGTGAGGGCGGAATGCTTTCCACCTCCCGCCAGGACATAGCAGACAGGTCACGCCTCCTCAGGGAGCACGCCATGAGCGTATCCGCCGCCGATCGGCACGCCAGCGTCCTTGCACCCGCCGAAGAGTACCTCGACGTCGGGTTCAACTACCGCATGACCGACCTTCAGGCCGCCGTCGGAATCATCCAGCTTGGCCGGCTGCACCAGGCCGTGCAGCGCAGGAGGGAGCTTGCGGCCACGTACGCCGAGGCCTTTGCCGGAGTTCCCGGGCTGCGGCTGGTGGCAGATCCGGAGTACGGGATCACCAACTTCCAGTCATGCTGGCTGGAAGTTGACTCGCAGTTCCCGCTGTCCCGCGATGCCCTCATCAGCCACCTGGCGGAGGACGGCATCTCCGCCCGCCGCGGCATCATGGCAGCGCACCGGCAGCCCGCCTACAGCACCAAAGACACCGGCAGCGCAGCACTGGACGCCACGGAATGGCTGACCGACCACACCCTCATCCTTCCGCTGTACCACCAGCTCGCATTGGGCGACCAGGTACGGGTCATCGATTCGGTACTTCGAGCGGCGGGACAGGGACAATGAGCGAACTTCTCCTGATAGCCGCCAGCGGGCTGGCGCGGGAGGTCCTGGCAATGGTGAGGAGCAGCGGACCATTCAACGTCATCGGGATCCTCGACGACGACGAGGACAAGCTCGGGCGCGTGGTGGACGGCGCCCACGTGCTGGGCCCCATCCGCGACGCCTTGAAGTTCCCCCACGCGTTGCTTCTGGTCTGCATCGGGTCCGGCTCCGGCAGGGAGAGCGTGGTGATGAGGCTGCGGTCCTTGGGACTGGCCGAGGACCGCTATGCCACCGCCATCGATCCCTCCGTCCACGTGCCCGAAGGATGCCGGATCGGCAAGGGAAGCATTATCCTGGCGCACGTCAGCATGACGGCGTCAGTCACCATAGGCAACCACGTAGTGGCCATGCCGGGAGTCACCTTCACCCACGACGATGTGATCGCCGACTTCGCAACCTTCGCCTCAGGGGTATCCCTGGGAGGAAACGTCAGCATTGGGCGCGCCGCCTACATCGGCATGAACGCCAGCGTCCGCGAGCGCCGGACCATCGGCCCCATGGCCACCATCGGCATGGGAGCGGCAGTACTCACCGATGTTCCCGGAAATGAGACGTGGGCCGGGGTTCCTGCACGGGTCATACGGCGCGGCGATTTCCCTGCGTTGGAGGGCGCCCTATGAAGCTGGAGCGTCCTGCACCCCTGGCCAGCCGTCCGCTGGTCACAGTAGTGATCCCTTGCTACAACTACGGCCACTTCCTGCCGGACGCCGTGGGGAGTGCACTCTCCCAGGAGGGCGTTGAGGTGGAAGTCATTGTGGTTGACGATGCCTCCCCTGATGGAAGCCTCGCAGTAGCCACGCGGCTGGCCTCGGGAGACCCCCGGATCTCCGTGGTCCATCACGACGTGAACAAAGGCCACATCGCCACCTACAACGACGGCCTGTCCCGGGCCAACGGCCGCTACGTGACTCTTCTGTCCGCCGATGACCTGATTGCGCCGGGAGCCTTGGCCCGGGCAGCTGCCCTGATGGAAGCCCACCCCGGCGTGGGAATGGTGTACGGCCTGCCGAAGGACTTCACAGATCAACCACCGCCCCTTCCCAAACACCAGCGCAGCACCTGGACAGTATGGAGTGGGAGCAGTTGGATACGGCTGGCCTGCGTGCGCGGCCGGAACTTTATCCTCTCGCCGGAAGTGGTCATGCGGACCGCCGCTGTCCTGGAGACAGGCGGGTACAGGTCCGACCTCCCCCACTCGGGCGATCTGGAGTACTGGTTGAGGACCGCCGGCTCATGGGACGTTGGCCGCATCAACGGACCGGTCCAGGCGTTCTACCGGGTGCATGGCTCCAACATGCACCAGGTGGACTTCGCAGCGGCCGCCGTTGACCTGGCGCACCGGCTGGAGGCTTTCCGTGTCCTGGAAGATCCGCGCTTCCCAGGCAAGTCCCCTGAGCGGGTCAGGCAGCTTCGCAGGGCCAAGCACGCACTCAGCAGGGAGGCCGCGCAACTGGGTTACACGGAAACTGCGGGAGGCTCCCTGGACTCCGCGGTTGAACTGCGGCACTTCATAGAATCCCTGCACGATGTTCCCGGGGCTGTCCGCAGGGCCAACAGCCTGCAATCACGGATCAACCGTGCCTCGAACGGCAGGAAACAAAGGGCCGACATCACGGCCTCCCGCTATGTTCGCGGGCAGCTCGACCGGATCCGCTGGCGGTTGTGGGCAATGACAGGAATATCGTGACGGCCTCCGGCAGTCCTGCCCGCACCCTGGGAAACCGTGCCGCAAGCGCCACCGTGTGGGGCGCGGTCAACATGGCGCTGGGCAGGATCGTCCAGTTCGCCACCACCATCATTGTGGCCAGGCTGATCGCCCCGGAGCACTTCGGGGCGCTCGCGGTTGCCATCGTGGTTCAGACCATCGCAACCAACATGGCTGAATTGGGCGCCACTGCTGCACTGGCAAGGGGCAACGGCGACCCGGACAAGATAGCCCCCACCGTATTCAGCATTGCCCTGGTAACCAGTGCCACCATGACCGCTGCCGCTCTCCTACTGGCCCCGGCGCTCGCAGGGGCCTTCAATGACCCCGCAGCGACGCCGGTGATCCAGGTCCTATCCATCACCATCTTCCTGCAGGGCCTTTCTGCTGTCCCGGCCACCATGGTGTGGCGGGAGTTCCTGCAGAAGCCCAGGGTCGTCGTCGATCTTTGCAGTGTGCTGGCCATCCTGGTGTTGGTAATCCCCATGGCCTTGGACGGATGGGGTGCCATGGCTCTTGCGTGGTCCCGCGTGGGCGGGCAGTTGGTTTCCTTGGTGGGTTATTGGATCATCACCCCGCGACGGTATGCGCCGGGTTTTGATGGCTCCGTGGCCAAGGAGATCCTACGCCTGGGGATGCCGTTGGCCATGGCCAACCTGGTGGTGTTCATCACTTTGAACGCGGACTACGTACTGATCGGGCGGATGCTTGATCCCGCGGCATTGGGGTTGTACTTGTTGGCCTTCAACCTGGCCGGGTTGCCCAGCTCGGTGATCACTGCGGTGATCAGGGCGACGGCGGTCCCCACCTTCGGGAGGCTCTTCACCGAAGGCTCGTTGGGGTTGGTAGCTGGACGATTCGTGGCCGGTGTGTCGTTCTGTGCCTTCCCCATCTCGGCAATGGTGGTGGCTCTGGCCCATCCGCTGGTGGTTGCCGCTTATGGGCAGGCCTGGGCCCCTGCGGGCGTTGCCTTGGCAACACTGGGAGTCTTCGGCGCCAGCCGTATCCTGGTGGAGCTCTTCGCTGACCTCAGCGTTGGCGCCGGACGGACCGTCTGGCTTTTCTGGGTTCAGGTCGCCTGGCTTGTTGCGCTTGCTCCTGCCCTGTATATCGGTATTTCCCGGTGGGGGATTGCCGGTGCTGGTGTGGCCCACGCTGTTGTGGCGTGTGCAGTAGTGATCCCTTTGTATGTCGTTGCCCTGACGTCGGTGCTTGGTATCAGCGCCTGGGACCTTTTGCGGGGGAGCGTACCGGCGTTCCTGGCCGCAACTGCGGCGGGCGGTGGCGCCTGGCTGGTCAGCCGCACCATGACGGATCCGTTCGCAGCCGTAGCGGCCGGGGCGATCGTTGGCGTGGTTCTTTATGCACTGTTGATGTTCGTCCCGGGGAAGCGCCTTGCCGGGGAAGTCCGGGCGCTGCTGGGCCAACGGGACTCATCGCCTGCACCATCCGGGTTGGCCAGCCGGGTTGTGCCAGGAGCTGGACGCTCATGATGAACTCGCAGTGGGCCAACTCGCAGCGGGCCAAATCGCAGTGGGCCAACTCCCAGTGGATCACGTCCTCAAGGGGCAGGGTCCGGACGCTCGGCGACCGTCTCAGCAGGGATGGCATGCCTACGGTGTCGCGCTTGGTGGCTGCCAGGGCCCTGGCGGCTGTCAGCGGGAAATGGAACCTGGAAGAGCCTGTGTTGCCACTGCGCGAACAGGACATCATGGATCCGCAGCGGGTACAGGTGCGGCACGTCAACGGGCAACGGTCCGGAGCTCTGCCTGGTGGAGGTGCCTTGCGGCTTGGTTGGGTGTGCACGCCACCCGCTCCGGGCTCCGGCGGCCACACCACCTTTTTCCGCATGGTCCGCGGCATGGAGGAGCGAGGGCATCAGTGCACGCTCTATCTCTATGACCGCAATGCAGATGACGTGGACCGCCACGAAGAGACCATCAGAAGCAACTGGCCGGCGCTGGGTGCAGGGGTTCGCAGCGCCACACAAGGGATGGAAGGAGTGGACGCCCTGGTGGCAAGCTCGTGGCAGACCGCGCACGTGGTGGCTGCCCGGGCGCCTGTGGGCGTCCGCTCCTTCTATTTCATCCAGGACTACGAGCCGTACTTCCACCCCCGGGGGTTCCTCTACTCGCTGGCCGAGGACAGCTACAAGCTGGGGCTGACGGCCATGGCCCTTGGTTCAATGATCGGCGAGGTAATGAAAGCCGAGCTCGGGCAGGAACCCGCGTTTACTGTTCCCTTTGGGTGTGACACGGACGCATACCGGCTTTTGCTCACCACGCAACGGCGCACCGGCGTGGTGTACTACGCCAAAAGGAACGTGGATCGTCGCGGCTACCTGTTGGCGAAAATGGCGTTGGAGATGTTCCACCATTCCCATCCGGACCAGGAGATCCATATTTATGGAGATGTCATCAGGGGCTGGTCCATTCCTGTCACCAACCACGGCAATCTTCCCCCCGGAGACCTGAACCGGCTGTACAACAAAGTGATTGCCGGGCTGGCGATCTCCTTCACCAACATCTCCCTGGTGCCCGGTGAACTCCTGGCGTCCGGCGCTGTGCCGGTTCTCAACCGGGCTGCCTTTGCTTCCGGGCTGCTTCAGGACGATGGGGCCGTGTGGGCGGATTCCACCCCGTCGGCCGTCGCTGAGGCGCTCTCCAAGGTCGTGGAGCATTCCGACGTCCAGGGGCGTGCGGCCGCGATATCCCGGAAGCGAAGAACCGACTGGTCGGAGTCGAAGGATGCGTTCGCTGGCTTCATCGAGCAAGCCTGTGGCACACCGTCTCTCCGGGGATGGGCACCCGCTTCCGGGGAAGGCGGCCTGTGATGGGAAAATCCAGGCGGCTGCTGGCATTCTCCGTTCCGGCGGCAGTGACAGCCACGGACCTTCAGGTAGACACCAGCAAGCCCGGCAACGTCAGCCTGCTGTTGAAGTTCTCCGCCTTTGCCGTATTCTTCTTTCCCTCCAACATGATCATCAAACCCATCGGAGCGGTGGGAACTGTCCCCATCATGGTCGCGGTGATGCTGTTGGCCTTCTGGCTCTGCACCGCCATGTTCGGGATCCGCAATCCTTTTGCCACCAGCAACCCGGGACGCCTGGGCCTGGGGCTGCTGTGGGTGGGCACGTGCGCCTCCTATGTTGCGTTGTTCTCCGGGTTCACGGGCGACACCAACGTCTCGGCTCAAGCGGCAGCGGACCGGTGGCTGATCCTTATCCTTGCCAGCGGAGGAATTGTCCTGGTCACCACTGAGGCGGTGCGCAGCATCAACAACGCAATGTCGCTGGTCCGGGCAATCCTGGCCGGCGCGCTCTTCTGTTGCCTGGTTGCCTTGGTGCAATTCGTGTTCAGGGTCAATCCCATGCTGTGGATCCAAGACGCGATGCTCGGCTTTACGGACAACGGCGGAAACACAGCCTTCCAGGTCCGGGGGTTCCTCACCCGGGTGGCGGGCAGCACGTTCCACTCCATTGAACTGGCTGTGGTGTGCGCCATGCTGTTGCCGCTGTCCATCTGGCGCGCCATTTATGATCCCCGCGGCCGCAAGTGGATCCACTGGGGAGGAACAGCCCTCCTTGTGGTGGCCATCGCGTCAACAGTCTCGCGCTCAGGTGTCCTTGGCCTGGCCATCGGCATGGCGGTCTTCATCCCGTTCCTGCCCAAGGTGGCACGCCGTTGGGCTGTGCTGGCCGCTCCGGCAGCCATGGCAGCGCTTTTTGTCGCCATCCCGGGCCTGGTGGGAACCCTGATGTCCTCCTTCACGGCAGGCTCAACCGACCCTTCACTGACCACACGGACCAACAACTACCCGCGGGTGGCAAAAATGTTCGGGGAGCTGCCTTTCCTGGGCTTGGGACCCGGCAACTACCTCCCGGACAACGCGTTGTACATCCTGGACAACCAATACCTGAACTCACTGGTGACCCTGGGCTTGGTGGGGTTCATCGGCATGGTGGCCTACCTGGTGTTCCCGGCGGCGTCGTCAGTCATCGCTGCCCGGGCCTCCCGGATCCCACCCCTGCGGGCCCTCGCCGGAGCCATAGCAGCCGGGGGAGCGGTGGCAGCAGCCTGCTCGCTGACGTTCGATTCCATGGCTTTCCCCGTTTTTGCCTTGACCTACCCATTCATTGTTGGCCTCGGAGGGGGTACCTGGATCATGATCCGCCGCGAAATTGAACTCCGGAAGGAATCAGACCCCCGGAGGCAGACGGGACCGTATTTGCCCGGCAACGACCTGGAAGACTCCACCCCTTCAAACAGTGAGGCGACCCCATGGACCCGATAGCAGTCTTCAAAACTCTGTGGCACCACAAAGTGATCGTTCTGCCGGTCCTCTTGATCACAGCCCTGGCAGCCCTGTACGTGTACTCGTTTGCGCCCAGGTCCTACGAAGCCAAAGCAACGTACGCGATCGTCAACCCCAAGATTCCCACCGCTGCAGAGCTGGAGAAGAATCCCGCACTCAACTCATTGAACAGTGACAACCCCTACCTGCGCTCCGCGGATTCCTCGCTGATCGCCCAGGTGGTGGGAACAAGGCTCAGCGATGATGCCACCGGCGACGCCCTGCTCCGTGATGGGCTCAGCACCGACTTCACGGTCCAGCGCCCGCCCGCATCCTTCCTCATTGAGCTGACGGCCGCCTCTGAAAGTAAAGACACGTCGATTGCCACGGTCAAATTCCTGGGCACCCGCCTCGAAAACGACCTCCGGGACATCCAAAGCACCAATGGCGCCGACGAACGGTACCTTTACACCTCGCTGATGGTCTCCGCCCCTGACAACGCCACAGAGCAGTTCTCCAGCCGGCTGAGATCCCTGATCGTAGTGCTCGTGGCCGGAGTGGTCCTCACCTTCGGTGCTGTCTCCATTGCCCGTGGCCTGGAAACATCCCGCCGGAAGGCCCGCGAGGCCACAACGGAACTCACCATCCAGGACGTCCTCGGGGCTCCACTCAGTGCACCCCTGCATTCACGCAGCAAACGGAAGGAAACCGTCAAGGAGACCACATCGTGAGAAGTGACCCGTGAAATCGAAGACCCCTGCCATCCTCGCAGCCTCCACAGTGGCGGCAGCTGCCATGGCAATAGCCTTGGCCACCGGGGTTCCGCCACTCAACGCCGTTGCTCCCACACCGAAACCCGCCACGTCCACCTCAACCCCGGCGCCCCATGACGGAGTCACCGTGCGCCCCGTGGACGGCGGTCCGGACTACTACGCCAAGTTCACCAACGGCCTGCCAACGGACCCGTCGTACTTTCCCCTTGCCGTCTGGTTCGAAAGCGTCCTGGACAAAGGCAACATTGCGCTCGACACCGACGCAGCACTGAACACCTACGTGGAACTGACCGCCAACTCGGACCTGCAACTGGTCAAAGCCTCCGGTATGTACGCCATCCCCACCTTCGAATCCACCGATGCCTCAGGATTCGCACTCAGCGACGAAGTGGACATGTGGGCGGGGCCCGGCAGTACCCCCTGGACTGGCAGATACCCCGGGGAAGGGGCCCTTTGCGTCCCGGAAGAAAGCAAGTGCGGCTACACGGTCCAAAAGGAACGCCGTGCAGTGGCACCACAAGGGTCCATGCTCTACGCAAACTATGGCAAAGGTGTGGCCTTCTGGCTCTCTGACGAGGAATCCCAAGGCTTCTTCCGCAACACCCAGGACCTGGTCTCAGCCGACACCTACTGGTTCACCGACCCCAACATCTGCGCCAAGGGAGAAGGAGGGGCCCTCAACGGATACACCAGGGACCTGACCGAACCCGAATGCCGTCTGGCCGCCAACTACGGCTGGACAGTGTACCGCCTCAGGGGACTCCAGCCATCAGGACATGCCACCCCCATCTGGGCGTTCGTGGAAGCCGGACATCCCTTCAAGGATTCGCCAGGAGCCAGCACCATCACCGGACCCCAAATCCGTGCCGCAGTATGGAGCAGCCTCATCCACGGCGCACGGGGCGTCATCTACTTCAACCACAACTTCGGAGGCGACTGCATCTCCCAACACGTCCTGCGTGACTGCGGAACCCAGGTGCGGCCAACCGTCAAAGCCCTCAACCAGCAAATCACCACGCTCGCCCCCGTGCTCAACGCCCCCTTCCTCGACGGCGCCGTCACAGCCACCGGCCCGGTGGACATCACCACCAAAATCCACAACCACACCGTCTATCTCTTCGCCGGGGCGAACAAGTACACCGGAGGCACCGCAACCTTCACGCTCACCTGCGGCGGCAGCACCGCCGTCGTCATCGACGAAAACCGGACCATTCCCGTAGTGGATGGTCGGTTCACAGATACCTTCGCAGACGGAAACGCCGTCCACCTCTACCGTGTGGAGGGCGGCGACGGCTGCGGCCGCTGACTAGCGGCTGCTGTCATCGCGCTCCCACACCGGTTCAGCTTCCGGCCCACCACGCCGGAAGGAACGACGACGGCCTGCCGCCGCGAAGGCCAGGTACACCGCGGCGTCCACTGCCGAGAACGGCCCCCGGATGGACAAGACCACCTCACGAAGCGTCCGCAACGACGAACTGCCGCCCTTTGCGGAGTCCTGTTCCGCATTGCCCCTGTACGAACGGCGGAGAACAGCCACCAAGGCACCCCGGGTGCGGGGCGTCCTCACCACCACCGCATCCCCACCAGCCAACACCGCCTTCTCACACTCGGAAAACAAGTTGTCCACCAAATAGTCATCCCCGCTCAACTCCGGGAACACCCCCAACCGCTCATGGCCGGACCGGCTCAAAGCATAAACACCAGCCCCCCACAGCGCCCGGGACGTGGACGGCACCCTGCAACGCGCACGGTAATAGGAACGCACCAGCCACGAGGCACCACGGGTGTCGTACCGGAAAGCAGGGCGTGCAGCCAGCAAAGGACCATCCGCCAGGGACACGAGCGTCTGCCGCACCGCACCGGCACTGACCTCAATATCGGCGTCGAGATACAAACGGGGCCACAACCCCACAGCAGCATCGCCCGCGTTCAACGCCGCCGGCTTGGACGCAGCCCCCACATGCAGGCAACGAACACCCCTGTAGCCGGACACAATCTCTTCCGTGCGGTCAGTACAGCCATTGCAGGCCACCACCACTTCCACGGTTCCCCAGCCAACAACCTCCACCAACGAGTCCAGGGTTCGGCCAATAACCGACTCCTCATTGTGGGCAGGAATGATCACAGCCCCCACAGGGGGAGGCACCACAGGCAAGGTTGCCCCATACGGAACCGCACGCGGCAAAGCCCTCCGCCGCACAGGCCTCAATAAAGACCACACCGCTTCCCGATGCCCCGGATCAGCCGATCGCACCACCTCAGCCGCCAGCACAACTGACGCAAAAACCCCCACCGAGCCACGCCCGAAATACTTCGCCGCATACCTCACACGATTCACCGCCATCAACGCCGTCAACTGCGGCGACGACCCCGACCCCCCACGCTCATGCCACATCCGCGCCAACGGCTCAAACCACACAGCAAACCCGGCCTCCCGCACCCGCCGGCAAAAATCCGTCTCCTCCGAATACAGGAAAAACCGCTCATCCCAATCGCCAACCTCGCCCACCGCCCTGGCGTCAATCAACAACGCAGCCCCCGTAGCCCACTCCACCACGTGCGCATGACAGTAACTTTCAGCAGCAAAATCCATCTCCGACAACCACCCGGGCCTGCCCTGAAGCCGCCCACCGCACACCCCGTCCCCCAGCGCTCGCAGGATGCCCGGTTCCCGCCGCAGGGACGGGTAGACACTTCCGTCGTCGTCCAGCAGCACAGGGACCACCACGCCTGCCCCCGAGGCGGCCATTCTTCTGCGCAGTGCGCCTACCGCCCCTGCTTCCACCCGTAGGTCCGGATTGAGTATCAGGTAGGAACGCGCCGGTCCTGCAGCCTGCATGGCCCTATTGATCCCGCCGGCGTAACCGAGGTTCCCCCCGGTCCGCACAGCGATCACGTCAGTGTGCTTTCGCAGCTCGTCCAGGGTCCTGTTGTCCGGCGAATTGTCAGCCACCACCACCTTGATGGTTTGGCCAGCGGTCTCACCACGCAGCCCTGCCACCAAACCGTCAATGTCTTCGGCGTTGTTGTAGGTCACCACGATCACCGCCACGTCGGCTGTATCCGTCGCGGGTACAAAGCGGCCCGGTTCGGTGCCCGAGGCGGTACCCGGGACGTCACCCTCGGATGCCGGACGTGGGGCAGCGGCGGTTTCCACCGAGGCGGTGCTGTGGGTTCGCAGGGTCACGTACGCCCCGGGTCCTTCCACGATGTAGCGGCGAACCAAACGCCTGGGCTCCAGCATCAATCGCCACGCCCACTCCAGGCCGTGGGAACTGACCCAGCCGGGCGCCCTCCTGATCCTGCCGGCAAGGAAATCAACTGCGGCACCAAAGGCCAGCAGGACGCGGGCACCTGTCAGCTCTCCATATTCGGCAATCCACAGCTCCTGCCTCGGTTTGCCCAGCCCCACCACCAGGACATCGATGTGCCGGGCCGCCACGTCCGCTGCAAGCTGCAGGGAGGCATCCCTGTCCGTCAGCACAGGGCGTTCCGGAGACCACCATCCCGCCGTCACCAACCCAGGCCGCTCCTCGGAAAGCCTGCGGCGGAGTTGTTCCTGGGCTCCGGGCGATCCACCCAGGAAGCCCACGCGCAGCCCCCGACGCTCGAACTCATCCAGCAAGGGCCCCATGAGGTCGCTGCCTGCAAGCCGTGGCCAGGCGTGACCGGTCATCCGGGCTGCCTGCGCTGCCAGCGGCGCACCATCAATTAACGTCATCCATTCCAGGCCCGGAGGCTGATCCAGCACACCGGCCCAGCGGCTGCCGGCACCAAAATGACGGATGTGGTCGAGGTTGGCTGAACAGACAGCCAGCGGTTTCCCTTCGCCGTCCGAAGCCCTGGTGCAGATGCGTGCAATGGCGTCTTCCTGCTCCATCAGGGCCACCAGGGATCCGCCCAGCTGAACATGCTGATCCCCACTGGGTGCCGGCGGCGGTGGTGGAGGGAATCCTGGCCGCTGCACTGGCGGGGTGCCACGTGATGTCCGGTGACGAGGCACGCGGTGGGGCGCGGGGCGTTGACGGATCGCGGTCTTCGGCAGCAGCATTGGGGCTCTCCAGGCTCAGGGTCAACTCAGGTCAAGGCAGAGTGTCAGGTCAAGGCTCAGTGCACGCCTTGGCACAACAACCGGCGATCCGGGGCCGCTGCACTGCCTGGATCGCCGCGGACAGCTTGTCGCTGCCCTTACTGCATTTTCTTGAGTTGTCTCCCGGCCCTGCCTCTGAAGGGCTGCCGTAGGGTCACTTTATTCCTTTTGGATCACCGACGCCATGGTTCAAGGCCTGCAACATAGGTCTCCAAGCACTCCGTCATGGCCGGGGGCTGGAATCCAGTGGCTTGGATCTTTCGCAGGTCCAGGACACTGCTGCGTGGGCGTGGAGCTGTTGTTGGCCCACCATAGGCCGAACTGCTGATGGGGCTGATGTCGCCGGGATTGGCACCACAGAAGCGGTACACCTCGCGGGCAATATCGGCCCAGGAGCGCGGCTCCCCGGAACTGGTGATGTTGTAGGTTCCAAACGCTGCACCGGACTCCAGGAGATGCCTGATGCCCGCCGCGATGTCTTCCGTGAAGCTCAGCCGCCCCCATTGGTCAGCCACCACGGACGGAGCAGCGCCTTTGGAAGCAAGCCCGGCCATGGTCCGGACAAAATTGGCCCCGTCGCCCACAACCCAACTGGTGCGGACAACGTAGTGCCGCGGCACAACGGCTGCTGCAGCGTCGCCTGCAGCTTTGCTTTGGCCATAGACACCCAGTGGTGTGGGCTGCTCGTCCTCAGCGTGCACGTCCGCTGTTCCGTCAAAAACGTAGTCGCTGGAGATGTGCACCAGAGTCAGTGAATGGTCGACGGCGGCGCGCGCCAGCCGTGCGACGGCCGCTGCGTTAATGCGCCACGCGGCAGCCCGTCCCGACTCCGTCTCCGCAGCGTCAACGGCAGTGAAGGCAGCAGCGTTGATGACCGTGGAGTACCTCCGCCAGTCCAACGCCCCAAACGATGCCTCGGAGCCGACGTCGAACTGTGCCCGCCCGGCAAAGTCCACCGTGCTGGAGTCTGCGTAGACCTTCCTCAACGCGCGCCCCAGTTGACCGTCCGCACCCAACACCAGGGTGCGTCCGCCGAGGCTCTCCCTGCCCGGAACCGGCTTGACCCCAGGGAGGCGGGGATGGTCAATGTCCTGCCGCGAAACCGTGGCCCGGTCCAGGGGGATTGGCCAAGGTATTGCTGCGCCCTCATCGGCCAGGTTCAGGAACGTGTAATCCTTTTGGGCCTCGGCGCTCCAGTGGCTGTTGACCAGGTAGGTGTACGCCGTATTCTCTTCGAGCGTCTGGAAGGCGTTGCCTACGCCGCTGGGCACAAATATCGCCTGGCCCGGCGTCAGTTCGGCGCAGAAGGTCTGCCCAAAGCCGGGGCCCTGGCGCAGATCCACCCAAGCACCGAAGATCCGCCCGGTGGCCAGGGAAATGAACTTATCCCAGGGCTCGGCGTGGATGCCTCTGGTGGTGCCGCGGGCAGCATTGAACGAGATGTTGTTTTGAACGGGGCCAAAGTCCGGCAAACCCGCGTCCATCATCTTCTGCCGGTGCCAGTTCTCCTTGAACCAACCACGCTGGTCGCCGTGGACCGGCAGCTCGAAGAGCAGCAGGCCGGGAATGGAGGTGGTGCGTGAGCTGAGCGCGGGTGCAGGTTCCATGGATCAGTGGCCTTGGCCGGCGTACTTGGTTTCCGTGGCCGTCTTGTGCGGACGCCACCACGCTTCGTTGTCCCTGTACCACTGGACTGTGTCAGCCAATCCGGCGTCGAAATCCCGGAAACCAGGCGTCCAGCCCAACTCACGACGCAATTTCCCGGAGTCAATCGCGTAGCGCAGATCATGGCCCGGGCGGTCCCCGACCGTGTCGAAAGCTCCGGGGGGTTGGCCGGCGAGCGCCAGGAGCCTTTCCACGACGTCGCGGTTGGACCGTTCGCCGTCCGCCCCAATAAGGTAGGTTTCCCCGATCCGTCCACGCTCCAGGATGGCCACCACCGCAGATGAATGATCCTCAACATGGATCCAGTCGCGCACGTTTCGCCCGGAACCGTAGAGGCGGGGGCGCCTGCCATCCAGGATGTTGGTGATTTGCCGGGGGATGAACTTCTCCACGTGTTGGTAAGGGCCGTAGTTGTTGGAGCAGTTGCTGATGGTGGCTCGCAGCCCGAAGGACCGGACCCAGGCCCGGACCAACAGGTCCGATCCCGCCTTGGTGGCCGAATAGGGGCTGGTTGGCCGGTAAGGAGTGTCTTCGGTAAACCGCGCGGGATCGTCCAGGTCCAGATCACCGTAAACCTCGTCAGTGGAGATGTGGTGAAACCGGGTGTCATGTTTCCGGGCGGCTTCAATCAAGGTAAAAGTCCCCATGAGGTTGGTATCCAGAAAAGGCCGCGGCTCATCCAAGGAGTTGTCATTATGGGACTCCGCGGCGAAATGGACCACCGTATCCACTGAGGCCACTAATGCCTCCACAAGGGCGGCATCACAGATGTCACCATGGATGAATTCACAGCGGTGGCCGGGCAGGCCATTGAGCGATTCCCGGTTCCCGGCGTATGTCAATTTGTCCAGCACCGTGACATGCAGGCGGGTGTGCTCCATGATGAAGTGGACAAAGTTGCATCCGATGAATCCGGCCCCGCCGGTGACAAGGATTCTCTGCATGGCCCAAGAGTAGCCGTCCGCGGCTGGACTGGGCAGACAGGAGGACAGCAGATTTGCGGGGAATTATTCTTGCAGGTGGCACGGGCTCGCGGCTTCATCCGATCACGCTGGGAATCAGCAAACAATTGGTTCCCGTCTTCGACAAGCCCATGATCTATTACCCGCTGTGCACCCTGATGCTGGCCGGTATCAGGGACATCCTGGTGATCACCACCCCGGCAGATGCTGCCCAATTCCAACGTTTGCTGGGGGATGGCTCACAGTTCGGCATCAACCTCAGTTACGCCGAACAGCCCACTCCCGACGGCTTGGCGCAGGCTTTTATCCTGGGGGAGAAGCACATCGGGAACGGAAAAGTATCCCTGATCCTCGGCGACAATATTTTCAACGGCCCCGGGATGGGTAACCAATTCCGGAAATACGCGGACGTTGAAGGCGGTGCGATTTTTGGATATTGGGTAAAGGATCCGTCGGCCTACGGCGTGGTGGAATTCGACGACGACGGCATGGCCGTTTCCATTGAGGAGAAGCCACAGAATCCCAAGAGCAATTACGCCGTCCCGGGGTTGTACTTTTACGACAACGACGTAGTGGCCATGGCGAAGGCCCTGAAACCCTCCCCACGGGGGGAGTTGGAAATCACTGACATCAACCGTCTGTACATGGAACGCGGCACCTTGCACGTGCAGAAGTTTCCCCGGGGCACTGCGTGGCTGGACACAGGAACGTTCAGCGATCTCAACGATGCCTCCAACTACGTCCGGACCACCGAGAACCGGCAGGGCCTCAAAATCGGGGCTCCGGAAGAGGTGGCGTGGCGCATGGGGTATCTGACGGACGACGAACTGCGCCAACAAGCTGCCAAGGTGGCCAAGAGCGGGTACGGAACGTACCTTTTGGACATTCTGGACCGCCGCTAGAAGCCACATGCGTCAGACGGGCTTGGATCAGCCGGCCGAAACGTCTTCCAACGCCCGCGCTATCTCGGCAGGCAGGTCCGTGAGTTGTGAATCCAGCAACTCCTTGAGCTGGACCGCGTTCCGTGGACCGATCACGGCCGTGGCTACCCCCGGGCGGGACAGCAACCAACTCAATGACACGTCCATGGGGGAACGTCCCAAACCGCGCGCGGCCATTGCCACGGCTTCCACCACCCGCGAGGGCCTGGCTTCAAGGTAGGGCTCCACGTAGCCGGCCAAGCGGCCCTGGGCAGCCCTCGAGTCAGCCGGAATCTGGCCCCGGTACTTGCCGCTCAACACCCCGCGCCCCAACGGCGCCCAAGCCATCAGACCAAGTCCTGCATCTTCCACGGCAGGAATCAGTTCTGTTTCCGCGCTGCGCTGGACCAAGGAGTATTCGGATTGGTTTGCCACCAGGGTGAATCCCGCCACCGCGGCGGCTTTGGCCGTCTGCCAGCCGTTGAAGTTGGAGATGCCCACATAGCGGGCACGGCCACTCCTTTGGGCCAGCTCAAGGGCGGACAGGGTCTCATCAAGGGGTACATTCGGATCCCACTCGTGGGCAAACCACACATCGATGTAGTCCGTTCCCAACCTGGCCAGGCTGGCGTCCAGGGCGGACAACATAGCGCCCCGGGAGGCATTGACGCTCCGGCGGGAATCTGTGGACATCACTCCTGCCTTAGTGGAGATGACCACCTCGGAGCGGGCCACCACATCACCAAGCATGGAGCCCAGCATGGCTTCGGCGCGGCCTTGGCCATAGGAAGCAGCGGTATCAATGACGGTCCCGCCGCCGGCAATGAAGCCATGCAGGACCTCAGCCGCATCCTGTTCGTCGGTTTCCTGTGCCCAAGACATGGTTCCAAGGGACAAAGAGGAGACGCGGAACCCGCTGTTTCCGACATAACGCTGCTGCATAGCTGCTAGCTTACGGGCAGATTCCAGACTTCATGACGTAGGGTCTATTCACGTGAACTGGTTTGAAGCTGCTTTCCTGGGCCTTGTGCAGGGCCTGACCGAATTCCTCCCCATCTCCTCAAGTGCGCACCTGCGGATTGTCGGCTCATTCCTGCCGAACGCTTCCGATCCCGGTGCAGCATTCACTGCCATTACGCAGTTGGGAACGGAAACCGCCGTCATCGTCTACTTCTGGCGGGACATCGTGCGGATCGTCAAGGCGTGGATTGGATCGCTGGCGGGGAAGGTGGAGCGCAACGACCCCGACGCCCGAATGGGGTGGCTGGTCATCCTGGGCAGCTTGCCCATCATCGTGCTCGGCCTGCTCTTCCAGGACCAGATCGAATCGGTGCTGCGCAGTATGTGGATCGTCGCCACCATGTTGATCGTGTTCGGCATGATCCTGGCCGTTGCGGACGCCATCGGACGGCAGGAACGGGATCTCACCCAGCTGACCTATAAGCACGGCATCCTTTATGGGCTGGCGCAGGCCATGGCCTTGATTCCGGGAGTGTCCCGCTCCGGCGGCACCATTACGGCCGGCTTGCTGATGGGGTACACCCGTGAAGCCGCGGCACGCTACTCGTTCCTCCTGGCCATCCCGGCCGTGTTCGGCAGTGGGCTCTACCAGCTGTACAAGACCGTCTCCAATGAAGGACTGGCCGGACCCTACGGTTTGCCTGAGATCGCGTTGGCCACGGTCATCGCCTTCGTAGTGGGTTACGTCATCATTGGCTGGTTCCTGAAGTTCGTCTCAACCCGCAGCTACCGCCTCTTCGTCTGGTACCGGATCCTGCTGGGCCTCGCGCTGTATGTCCTGCTCGGTTTCGGTGTCATCAGTGCCTAGCACTAAGGTTGAGTCGTGAAATCGTGGACCTCCCGCCCTGTACCCGAACTGCCCGGCACCATGCCGACGCTCCGTCTCTTCGACACCGCTCTTGGGCGGGTGGTGGAGGTCCATGGGCAACCGGAACCGTCGATGTACGTGTGCGGCATAACCCCCTACGACGCAACCCATATGGGCCACGCCGCCAGCTACGTGGCGTTCGACCTCCTCAACCGTGCGTGGCGGGATGCCCACCTGCGCGTCTCCTACGTCCAGAATGTTACGGACGTGGATGATCCCCTCTTGGAACGCGCCACCGCCACCGGAGTGGACTGGCGGGAGCTGGCCCAAAGCCAGATCGACCTGTTCCACGGCGACATGGATGCCTTGAATGTCCTGGCGCCGGACCATTACATCGGTGCGGTGGAAGCCATTCCGGATATTGTCCCTGCCATTGAGCAACTGGTGGCAGACGGCGTGGCGTACCGCGTGAAGGGCGCCAACGGGGAACCCGACGGCGACGTCTACTTTGACGTCGAAGCGGCCGGTAAGAAGTCAGATGCCTCTGACGCCTGGAAGCTCGGCGACGTGTCGGGATTGGGCGAGACGGACATGCTTGAGCTGTTCGCTGAACGTGGCGGCGATCCTGCCAGGTCAGGCAAGCGCAATGCGTTGGACCCCCTGCTGTGGCGGGTGGCCCGCGACGGCGAACCCTCATGGCCCGGCGCGACCCTGGGTGCCGGCCGGCCCGGTTGGCACATCGAGTGCACCGTGATCGCCCAGAAGTATCTTCCCGCTCCGTTCACCGTCCAGGGTGGGGGATCGGATCTGGTATTCCCGCACCATGAAATGGGCGCCGGACACGCGTACTCCCTCTCTGGAGTTCCCTTGGCCCGCCACTATGCCCACGCAGGAATGGTGGGGCTTGACGGCGAAAAAATGAGCAAGTCCAAGGGCAACCTCGTGCTGGTCTCCAAGCTCCGGGCTGCGGGGGAGGAACCTGCTGCCATCCGCCTGGCCATCCTCGCCCACCACTACCGTTCTGATTGGTCCTGGACCGGGGAAGGCTTCGCTGAAGCAAAAACCCGCCTTCGCCAGTGGCGCTCAGCCTTGGATACTGCCCACGAGGGCTCGTCCCTGCCGCTGATTGAGGCCATGCGTGCTGAGCTCTCCGATGACCTGAACGCCCCAGGGGCTTTAGCCGCCGTGGATCGCTGGGCGGGCGAAGCGCAGAAGAACGACTCACCGGCTTCGGCCCAGGATGCCGCGCGTGTCCGCGATGCCATCAATGCTTTGCTTGGTGTGGAGCTCTAGAACCCGCGAAAACCCTTATGAACGAAGAATGGCCCTGACTGCGCGTCAGGGCCATTCTCTTATGGTGCGCAAGGCTACGGGCGCTCTTTTCCCCGCCTCTTCAAGTAGCGCTCAAACTCCCTGGCGATTGATTCCCCCGAGGCTTCGGGGAGATCCGCGGTGTCCTTGGCTTCCTCGAGCTGGCGCACATAGGCAGCGATTTCCGGGTCCTCCGTGGCCAACTCATCCACGCCACGCTCCCAGGCTTCCGACTCCTCGGCCAGGGGCAGGCTGTCCACCGGAACCTGGAGCAGGTCCTCGATTTTGTGCAGGATGGCCAGCTGGGCTTTGGGGGAGGGCGGCTGGGCAACGTAGTGGGGCACGGCGGCCCATAGCGAAACAGTGGGCAGACCTGCCAGCAGGGCAAATTCGCCCAACACGCCCACGATTCCCACTGGGCCCTCGTACTGGGAAGCTTCCAGGTTCAGCCGTTCCCGCAGCGGGCTGTCCTCCGTTGTGGTACTGACGGGAATCGGCCGGCTGTGAGGCACGTCTGCGAGCAAGGCGCCCACCAGAATCACGGAATCAACCTTCAAGGCTTCGGCGTGAACCAGCAATTCGGTGGTGTAGGCCCGCCACCTGTAGGACGGTTCCGTGCCCATGACCAGCACCACATCGACGTTGGTGCCGGGCACTGACGCCTTGTACATCCGCGTCGACGGCCATTTGACCTTCCGGACGCCGGACGATGTCCGCCGTACTGTTGGCCGGGTGAACTGGAAGTCGTAGTACTCCTCAGCATCCACCGTGGCCACTTTCTTGCCGTCCCACAGTTTGTTCAGGTAGTGCAGCGCGTCGCTTGCGGCTTCACCGGCGTCATTCCAGCCCTCGAAAGCCGCGATCATCACGGTCACCCGCTGACCCGCCGCTGGTTCCTTGAGGAAACGCTCGGGCTCCGCAGCACTGTCCTGTCCTTCGGGGATCCCTTCCACACTGTTCATCCACTCACCCTACGTCCAAGACCCTTTCCGATGCATGGCATTTCACGGCGGTGCGCCGCCGGTATTCGCCCACAGCGCAATGCGCGGACGGCTGCCGGTTCCGTTCCACGTAGACTTGAAGCCATGCATTCTTCACCCAGCCAGCCCTCCCTCAAAGCCGTGCTCTGGGATATGGATGGCACCCTTGTGGATACTGAGCCGTACTGGATCGCAGCTGAGCATGCCCTGGTGGAGTCCCATGGCGGCACGTGGTCCCACCAGCAAGCGATGCAGTTGGTGGGACAGTCACTGATGCACTCTGCCGGTGTCCTCCAAGAGGCCGGAGTGGACCTTGAGGCGCGCGAAATCGTCGACACCCTCAGCGCCCAGGTGATACAGCAGGTCCGCAGGGAGGTTCCGTGGCGGCCTGGTGCACGCGAGCTCCTGGAAGACCTTCACCAGGAAGGGATCCGCTGCGCCCTGGTCACCATGTCCGAAGGGCCCCTGGCGGGAGTTGTGGTGGAGAGCCTCGCCAAACCATTCTTTGAGTTCATGGTCACAGGTGACACCGTGACCCACGGCAAGCCGCACCCAGAGGCATATCTCACGGCTGTTGAGCGCCTCCGCGCGGATGACGACGAACTCACCATCCACCATTGCGTGGCCCTGGAAGACTCCATTCCTGGTGCCACCTCCGCAATGGCCTCCGGCGTCGTTACAGTGGGCGTCCCGCATCAAGTGCCCCTGCCTGAGGATCCCCGCTTGATCGAATGGGACACCTTGGTGGGACGGACCGCAGCGGACCTCAGGCGCTTGGTGGATCACCGTTTTGCTGCCAAAGAACTGCTTGAAGGGGCCAACTAGGTGACCAGCCCGTCCACTCCGCACCACGCCGTCGCCAAGAAAGAGGGCATTCCCCTCGGCAGGATCGCCGGCATCCCGGTATTTCTCGCTTATTCGTGGTTTGTCATCGCAGCCTTTACCGTGATCGCCTACGGCCCCGTCCTGTCCGGATACTTCCCCAAACTGGGGATCTGGGCCTATGTTGCCGCTTTTGCGATTGCGCTTTTACTGGCAATCTCCGTTCTGGTCCACGAACTCGCGCACGCCCTGAGCGCGCGCGCCTACAAGTGGCCCACGGAAAAGATCGTCCTGAATCTCTGGGGCGGGCACACCCAGTTTGAGAACTTCACCGCGACGCCGGGCCGCTCCGTGGTGGTGGCGCTGGCCGGCCCGGCGTCCAACTTCGTGATCGCCGGAGTCATGTGGCTGGTCCAGTCCACAGGAGCCCTGACCGGAATCTGGGGAGCTTTGGGGGACATCCTCATGCTGGCCAACCTGGTGATTGGCATCTTCAATGTCCTCCCCGGCATGCCGCTCGACGGCGGCCGGCTGGTTGAGTCTGCCGTCTGGAAAGCCACGGGAAGCCAGGACAAGGGCACTGTTGCCGCGGGCTGGTCCGGCCGCATCATCGCCGTCGCCTTGGTTCTCTGGCTGGTGGTACGGCCCCTGACCACCGGAGAACTGCCTGACCTGTTGTTCCTGAGCATTACGGTGCTGGTCTGCGGCTTCCTGTGGATGGGCGCGTCCAGCTCCATCCACCACGCAAAACTCCGCAGCCGGCTGTATCTGGTTACCGCCGCTGGACTGGCCGAACGCGCTGTGGGCATCCCCAACTCGGCTTCCGTGGCGGACGTCCTGGACATCGCCCCGGCCGGGAGTCCCGCCGTCGTGACCTGTGGTCCGGATGGCAAGCCGCAAGGCGTGGTTGACCATTCAGCTGTTGCCTCAGTCCCAGCCGCGGCTGCTGCCGGCACGCCTGTGGTGGCAGTCGCCCACGCACTGGCCGCTGGCGCCTATGTGCCCGAGTGGTCCAAAGGCCAAGAGCTGATCCAGTACCTTTCACGCCTGGAGGGTGGCGAATATGCGGTGGTGGACCACAATGGAACCGTCACCGGTCTGCTGCGGCAACAGGCCGTGGTGACTGCCATTACAGGCAAGGAACCCCGCAGGAACGGGCACGCCTGAGTCCATTGCCGGTAGAGTGACTGCCGGTGGTTTTACAGAACACCTTGAATTTTTGGCGCCCAGCCAGCAATACGTCGCGGTTATGCCGTACAGGAGCGAGGAACACCACATGAGCAGCGAAACCGCCGCCCACCAAGCAATCGACGGCAATGACCCGGCACAAACCCCGGCAGTCCAGCCGACCGGTGCAGCGCGCCGGCGTGGTCCGTTCCGTGTTGGCGAGCGGGTCCAGCTCACGGACGAACGCGGGCGGATGAACACCGTCACCTTGGAAGTGGGCGGCGCGTTCCACACTCACCGCGGCTTCCTCAACCATGATGAAATCATCGGCAAGGTTGATGGCTCAGTGGTCAGCAACAACGTGGGCCAGCAGTACCAGACCCTCCGCCCCTTGCTCTCGGACTTCGTTCTGTCCATGCCGCGAGGTGCCGCTGTGGTGTACCCGAAGGATGCCGGCCAGATCGTCACCATGGCCGATATCTTCCCTGGGGCACGTGTGGTGGAAGCAGGCGTGGGCTCCGGTGCTCTCTCCATCTCCCTGCTCCGTGCTGTGGGCGACGGCGGCTACCTCCACTCGTTCGAGCGCCGGGAAGAATTCGCGGACATCGCCCGCGGAAATGTGGAAACCATCTTCGGTGGCCCCCACCCGGCATGGCAGATCTCCCTGGGAGACTTCCAGGAGGAAGTGGTCAAGGCTGAAGCTCCAGGATCCGTTGACCGAGTGGTCCTGGACATGCTCGCTCCCTGGGAATGCCTTGATGCCGTGGCAACTGTCCTGGCACCCGGTGGAGTGTGGATCAACTACGTGGCAACGGTAACCCAGCTGTCCCGCACTGCCGAAGCGATCCGCGCTGACGGCCGGTTCACCGAGCCTGACGCGTGGGAATCCATGGTCCGCGGCTGGCACCTCGAAGGCCTGGCAGTCCGGCCGGACCACCGCATGGTGGCACACACCGGCTTCCTGCTGGTCACCCGCCGGCTGGCTGACGGCGTCACCGGCATTTCCGTCAAACGACGCCCCTCCAAGACCGAGTTCAGGGAAGAAGACCTCAACGCCTGGACCCCCGGTGCAGTGGGGGAGCGTGCCGTGTCGGACAAAAAGCTCAGGCGGGCCGCCCGTGACGCAATCGCTGGAACCAACGTTCAGGATGGTCCGTCAGTCACAAACTGACCAAGGTCACAATAGGGTCCGCATTCCGGATGTCATCCGGCACCCCGCGCTTTTCGGGACTAAGGTCTTGTTAAGCGCAGGAAGGGGCTGATGAATCGTGGATACGTCAAACAACGACCGTGGCCGGCAGATGCCGGACGAAGCACACGCTGCAGCAGGTGAGGCCGCACGCCGGGGGCTCGAGCCGGTACAACCACCGGAATCCACCAGTGAGGTAACTGTCGCTGAGCGGCAGATCAACATCCTCCGGGACAAGCTCCGCCACATCGACCGCCAGCTCGCCGCTGCCACCCAGAACAACGGCAAGCTGGTCAGCATGCTGGAGGCGGCCAAGGCAGAGATCCTTCGCCTCAAGGGCGCTTTGGAGCAGGAGGGCCAGCCGCCCTACAGCTTCGGGACCGTGATCCAAATCAATCCCCGCAGGCAAGCCACGGCCGGAAGTTCAGGCCAGGCAGCCACGGAAGAGTCAATCGACATCTTCAACTCCGGCCGCAAGATGCGGGTTGGCATCAGCCCCTTGGTTAACATCAACCAGTTGGCCGTTGGCCAGGAAGTCCTGTTGAACGAGGCCTTGCTGGTGGTGGCCGGCCTCGGCTACGAGCGGGCAGGCGAGCTGGTCACTCTCAAAGAGATGCTGGGCAAGGACCGGGCCCTGGTGGTGGGACGTGCCGATGAGGAACGGGTGGTCAGGCTTTCCGGCGCCTTGCAGGGTCTCCACCTGAAGGTTGGCGATGCCCTTTCGCTGGATTCCCGCACCGGCTACGTCCTGGAGAAAGTACCCCGCGCCGAGGTGGAGAACCTGGTCCTCGAAGAGGTTCCGGACATCACATACCAGGACATCGGTGGCCTGGGTCCCCAGATTGAACAGATCCGCGATGCCGTTGAACTGCCGTTCCTGCATCCGGGGTTGTACCGGGAGCACGGGCTCAAGGCCCCCAAGGGCATCCTGCTGTATGGCCCTCCGGGGTGTGGCAAGACGCTCATTGCCAAGGCCGTGGCAAATTCCCTGGCAGCACGCGCCGCGGAACGTGCCGGAAACACCGACCTCAAGAGTTACTTCCTGAATATCAAGGGTCCGGAACTCCTGGACAAGTACGTGGGCGAAACCGAGCGCCATATCCGGCTGATTTTCGCCCGTGCCCGCGAGAAAGCTTCGGACGGCAGCCCCGTGGTGGTGTTCTTTGACGAGATGGACTCGCTGTTCCGGACACGTGGAACAGGTGTCTCGTCCGACGTCGAGACCACCATCGTCCCGCAGCTCCTCAGCGAAATCGATGGTGTTGAGCGCCTGGACAACGTCATTGTGATCGGCGCCTCCAACCGCGAGGACATGATCGACCCCGCCATCCTGCGTCCTGGACGCTTGGACGTGAAGGTGAAGATCCAACGGCCGGACGCCGAGGCAGCCGCGGACATTTTCGCCAAGTACATCACCACTGACCTGCCGTTCCATTCGCAGGATCTGGCCGAATATGGCGGTGACGTTCAGGCGACTGTTGACGCCATGGTCCAGCGGACAGTCGAAGCCATGTACTCCACGGAGAAGTCCAACGAGTACCTGGAAGTCACCTATGCCAACGGTGACACCGAAATGCTCTACTTCAAGGATTTCAATTCCGGCGCTGTGGTCCAGAACGTGGTGGACCGCGCCAAGAAGTACGCCATCAAGGACCTTCTGACAACGCAACAGAAGGGCCTCAGGATCGATCACCTGCTGCGGGCAGTGGTGGACGAATTCCGTGAGCACGAGGACATGCCGAACACCACCAACCCTGATGACTGGGCACGGATTTCCGGTAAAAAGGGTGAGCGCATCACCTACATCCGGACCATCGTGCAGGGCAAGGCGGGCCAAGAACCCGGCAAGTCGATTGAAACCACCGCCAACACGGGCCAGTACCTGTGACAGCAAGGACCGAGGGAACACCCGCCGGGGCATTGCCTGTTGGTGGCGCCATGCGCGTCATGGGGTCGGAAACTGAATACGGGATCCATGCCCCTGCGGCACCCGGGGCCAACGCCACCATGATGTCCGCCAGGATCATCCAGGCCTATTCGGCCGTGACCAGGCAACGGGCAGCGGGTGGAGCGGAGACCCGTTGGGATTACACGGACGAGGAACCGCTCCACGATGCCCGGGGTTGGACCATGGACCGGGGCGCCGCGGACCCCAGCCAGCTTACGGACCAACCGCCTGTCCTCGACGCCGAGACAGTGGCCTTGGCATACGGGCGCCAAGAGTTGGAGCTCGATGGTGCCGATGAGTCGGGATCACTGTTGATGAACATGGTTTTGGGGAACGGCGCCCGGCTCTATGTGGACCACGCCCACCCCGAATATTCCAGCCCGGAGGTCACCAACCCACGGGACGCTGTGGCGTGGGATGCCGCGGGAGACCTGGTTGCCTTGGCAACCGTCCGCAAAGTCGCCGCGGACCCCACCCTTCCTGCCATCAACCTCTACAAGAACAACACTGACAACAAGTCGGTGTCCTACGGTTCACACGAGAACTACCTCATGCCCCGCAGTGTTCCGTTCGGGGATATCATCCGCGGGCTCACGCCGTTCTTTGTGTCCCGCCAAGTGATCTGTGGCGCAGGGCGCCTTGGACTCGGCCAGGACAGTTCCACGCCGGGGTTCCAGATCAGCCAGCGTGCGGATTTCTTTGAGGCCGAGGTTGGCCTGGAGACCACCATCCGCCGTCCCATCATCAACACCAGGGATGAACCCCACGCGACTGCTGACAAGTACCGTCGCCTTCACGTCATTATTGGGGATGCCAACCTGAGCCAGGTTTCCAACTACCTGAAATTCGGGACCACGGCCATGGTGCTGAGCCTTATCGAGGCGGGTGTGGCTCCGCGGATTGAGGTTCACGAACCCGTCCAGGGGCTGCAAACAGTCAGCCACGACCCAACACTGGCTGCGACTGTCAGGCTCATGGACGGGCGGCGGGTTACAGCCCTGAACCTGCAATGGATGTATTTTGAGGCAGCTGCGAAGCTCGCCCAGGAAACCGGGGTGGCAGACTCCGTCACCGGTGACGGCCACACGTACCAGGTACTGGCGCGTTGGGAGTCGACGCTGAACACTTTGGGAACGGACGTGCAGGCCGCAGCCTCGTCAGTGGAGTGGGTGGCAAAGAAGTCATTGTTGGACGGCTACCGGAACCGCGACGGGTTGGCTTGGGACGATGCCAGGCTTGGCCTGATCGATCTGCAGTGGGCGGACATCCGCCCCGAGAAGGGCCTCTACTACAAGCTGCTGTCCAGGGAGCGCATGCAGCGCATAGTCGATGACGCACAGATTGCCCGGGCAGTTGGCGAACCACCAACCGACACCCGTGCGTTCTTCCGCGGCCGCTGTGTGACGAGGTTCGGCAAGGACGTTGTGGGCGCCAGTTGGGATTCGGTGATCTTCGATGTTCCGGGGCTGGGGAAACTCCAGAGAGTTCCTACCCGCGAACCGCTCAGGGGTACGGAAACGTTAACGGGCGCATTGTTCGACCGGCATCAGGACGCGGGATCATTCCTGTCCGAATTGATGGGACAGAACCCCCCGCAAGCCAAGAACTGAGGGCCCTCCGGCACGCGGGTGTCGATGCTTGCGCAAAGCCGTACCAGGCGGCGCGCAGCGTGGCAGTATGGCAGTAGGAAGTCTCCATCTCCAAGGAGGCTGACAAGTAGGGAGAAAGAAAATGGCAGGTCAGGAGCAGCAACAACCGCAGTCACGGGAATCCGACACGGACGTGGACATCCCCGAGGCACCGCCGGCCGCACCCGCAGCGCAAGCATCGGATGCAACGCAGGGCGTGGATGACCTCTTGGATGAAATCGACGGAGTCCTGGAATCCAACGCTGAGGAATTCGTCAGGGCTTTTGTACAAAAGGGTGGGCAATAAGCGTCCACCCACGGAGGTAATGCCTGGGCGGCGCGAGGCCGCCGGGCAGCTGACAGCAGAGTCGAAGGAGCGCAACCATTGCAGGAACCATCCACTGGCCCCTTGGCCAATCAGGCGACATCGTCCTTTACGGAACACCTCCAACGTTCGCGCCCCGAGCTTCTGCCTTTCAGCCAGTCACTTCCCGCCGGGATGGTGCCACCGTCGCCCCACGCCACCACCATCGTGGCCTTGACCTATGCAGGCGGCGTCCTGATGGCAGGGGACCGGCGGGCCACCATGGGCAACATCATCGCCAGCAGGCACATTGAAAAGGTCTTTCCGGCTGACCAGTATTCCGTGCTTGGCATCGCCGGAACCGCTGGCCTGGCCATAGATATCACCCGGCTTTTCCAGGTGGAACTGGAACACTACGAAAAAATTGAGGGAACTCTCCTAAGCCTGGTGGGCAAAGCCAACCGGCTTGGCGCCATGATCCGCGGGAACCTTCCCATGGCCATGCAGGGCATGGCCGTGGTGCCGTTGTTCGCCGGATTCGACCAATCGTCCGGCATCGGGCGCCTCTTCTCCTACGATGTCACCGGTGGCCGCTACGAAGAGCAGGAACATCACTCCGTAGGTTCAGGATCGGTCTTCGCCAGGGGCGCACTGAAGAAACTGTGGAAACCAAACCTCACGGAAGAGGCGGCCGTTTCCGTGGCAGTTGAAGCACTGTACGACGCAGCCGACGACGATTCGGCAACAGGCGGGCCGGATCCCGTCCGGCAGTTGTGGCCGGTGGTCTACACAGTCAACCGGGCAGGGAACCGCCGGGTACCCGAACACGACCTCGCTGCCATAGCGGGAAACATCGTGGAATCACGGGCAATCGCCGGACGGGAGGCCTGAGATGACACAACAGTTCTATGTATCTCCTGAACAGCTGATGAAGGACCGTGCGGACTTCGCGCGGAAAGGCATAGCCCGCGGCCGTTCGGTGATCGTCATCAGTTGCGCAGAGGGTATTGCCCTCATTGCCGAGAATCCGTCGCCCACCCTGCACAAATTGGGTGAGATCTACGACAAAATTGCCTTCGCCGCGGTTGGCAAATACAACGAATTCGAGAGCCTCAGGCAGGCCGGCGTCCGCTACGCAGATGTTCGCGGTTATTCCTATGACCGCGAGGACGTTTCAGCGCGCGGTCTCGCCAGCGTCTACGCCCAAAGCCTCGGCGCGGTTTTCACGGCGGAACAGAAGCCCTTTGAAGTGGAACTGGCCGTCGCCGAAGTGGGCCGGACGCAGGAACAGGATCATCTGTACCGGCTGACCTTCGACGGCTCGATCGCCGACGAAAACGGCTTTGTGGTGATGGGCGGTCTCGCCGAACAAATTACTGAAATCATTGACGGGGCCTGGGAACGGGAACTTACCTTTGCCGGCGCCATCCGCTTGGCGCTCCAGGCGCTGGCCAAGGACCCGGAACAAGGCCCGCTACAGGCCACAGCCGTCGAGGCCGCTGTCCTGTACCGGAATTCGGAAAGCAGCCTGGGCTCCCGCCGGGCGTTCCGGCGATTGTTGCCGGAAGACACTGCCCGGCTGCTCACAGAGGAGATCTGAGATGGACAAACGGATATTTGGTATCGAAACGGAATTCGGCATCTCCTATTCCAGCCCGGATTCCCGTCCTTTGGCCCCTGAGGAAGTGGCCCGCTACCTGTTCCGCAAGGTAGTGAGTTGGGGCAGGTCCTCCAATGTCTTCCTCACCAACGGCTCCCGGTTGTACCTGGACGTGGGATCGCACCCTGAGTACGCCACGGCAGAGTGCGACGACCTCGCACAGCTCATTGCCCACGACCGTGCCGGAGAGCTCATACTGGACGACCTCGTGGATGAAGCGCAGACCAGGCTTGCTGCCGAAGGTTTCAACGGCACGGTGTATCTGTTCAAAAACAACACGGACTCTGCCGGCAACTCGTACGGCAGCCACGAAAACTACCTGATTCCACGCCGGGGCGAGTTCTCCCGGCTGGCAGAGATCCTGATTCCCTTCCTGGTGACCCGCCAGCTCCTGGCCGGTGCGGGCAAGGTCCTGAAGACCCCGCATGGTGCAACCTTCGCGTTCTCGCAGCGCGCAGACCATATCTGGGAAGGTGTCTCCTCAGCCACCACCAGGTCACGGCCCATCATCAACACCCGCGACGAACCACATGCAGACGCCGAGTTCTACCGGAGACTGCACGTGATCGTGGGGGACTCCAATATGTCCGAGACCACTGCACTTCTCAAAGTGGGAACAGTGGACCTCATCCTGCGCATGATCGAAGCCGGAGTCATCATGCGGGACATGCGCATGGAGAACCCGATCCGAAGCATCAGGGAGATCTCACACGACCTCACCGGCCGCGCATTGGTCCGGTTGGCCAACGGGCGGCAACTCACAGCCTTGGACATCCAGCGCGAGTACCTCTCCAAGGTCACCGAGTTCGTCGCGGCCAACGGTGCACACAACCCACACGTGCCACTGATCCTGGATCTGTGGGAGCGGACACTGAACGCGATCGAGAGCCAAGACACCACCAGCATCGACACCGAGGTTGACTGGGCCATCAAGAAGAAGCTCATGGATGGGTACATGCGCCGGCACGACCTCAGCCTTGACTCTCCCCGCATCGCCCAGCTCGACCTGACGTACCACGACATCTCGCGGCAACGGGGCATCTTCTTCCTGTTGCAGGCCAGGGGCGCAGCACGCCGCCTGGTCAATGAAACGGACGTCAAGGATGCTGTGGATGCCCCGCCCCAGACCACGCGGGCCAAGCTTCGCGGCGACTTCGTCCGGCGCGCCCAGGAGCTGGGCCGGGACTACACGGTGGACTGGGTGCACTTGAAGCTCAATGACCGCGCCCACCAGACAATTCTCTGCAAGGACCCCTTCCGCAGCGTGGACGAGAGGGTGGATGCACTGCTTGACTCTATGAGCTGACTCCCAGCTTCACGGGCTATCCTGATTAACGGTCTCTTCCAAAGTGGCCCAGATCTTGGATGCGCGACGCGTCTTTCCGAGTGTCCCTTGCCCCGACGAAAGTGTCTTTTTGTGCGCCGACTCCTAGCAATCCTTCTCCCTGCCCTGCTGCTCATCACCGCTTGTGGGGGAGAGGCAACCCCGGCCAACCAGCCCACCAGCCAGTCCACGGGTGATGTTTCCAAGCTGGACTCCGTCAAGGTGACAGACAATGGGGACAAGAAGACCCCCGGTGTCGAGTTCGCCAAGCCCCTTACTGTCTCCCAGCCGACCGTGAAAATGGTCAGCGAGGGAAGCGGCGACGCCGTCAAGGCCGGGCAGACGGTCGAGCTTTCCTACGTGGTGCTGGACGGGAACGATGGTTCATCGCTCGAAGACACATTCACGGGTGATCCTGAGAAGTTGGACATCAACGATCAGCTGAAGACCCAGAATGCCGCCATGTACAACGCCATTGTGGGAGCCAAGGTTGGCAGCCACATAGCTATTGCCGCTCCCGGTGATGCAACAGCGTCTCCCGCAGCTTCGGCCAAGCTGATTGTTTTCAAGCTGGTAACCGCCAAGGACGCTGCACCCGTGTTGCAGAAACCCGAAGGTGAAACCGTGACCCCGCCGGCCGGGTTGCCCACTGTCAAGGAAGACGACAAGGGAATCCCGCAGATCTCCGTAGACGGCGTTGCAGCTCCCAAGGAACTGATTTCCCAGGATCTGATCAAGGGCACCGGCGCTGCCGTCAAGGCCACTGACACCCTGACGGTCAACTACGTGGGCGTCACCTTGGCCGGCGGCACCAAGTTCGATTCCAGCTACGATCGCGGCCAGTCCACCAGCTTCCCGCTCACCGGCGTCATCAAGGGCTGGACCCAGGGGCTGGAAGGCAAGACGGTTGGTTCGCGCGTTCTTCTGGTCATCCCGCAGGATCTTGCCTACGGTGCAGCCGGCCAGGGCGATGCGAAGGGCGATCTCGTGTTCGTCGTCGACATCCTCGGCGTCAAGTAGCTTCCCAATACTTCTGCAAGAGTCCGGGCACTGTCATAGGCTGTTTCCCGGCAACTCTTCCTCTACCTCCCAAAGGAGCAACCATGTCATTTGGTCAGCGTGACTTTGACCGCACCAGGCCTGAAATCGACTTCCCTGAGGGCGATGTCCCCACCGAACTCGTCATCACCGACCTCATCGAGGGCACCGGCACCGAGGCCAAGGCCGGAGACACCGTCTCCACCCACTACGTTGGCGTCGCCTGGTCCACCGGCGAAGAATTCGATGCTTCCTGGGGACGCGGAGCGCCCCTGGACTTCCGCGTCGGCGTTGGCCAGGTCATCCAGGGCTGGGACCAGGGCCTCCTGGGCATGAAGGTGGGCGGCCGCCGTCGCCTGGAAATCCCGTCGGAGCTTGCCTACGGTTCCCGTGGCGCCGGCGGAGCCATCAAGCCCAACGAAGCCCTGATTTTCGTTGTGGATCTGGTGGGCGTCCGCTAGGACCAGCACAACCACGCACAAGGCGCGTCACTGTCCGGAACACCGGACGGTGACGCGCCTTGCTGGTTTCCGGCCGGACTTTAGTAACGTAGCAACCGTGTCTGCATCCCGCACTGAACGGCTCTT
This sequence comes from Paenarthrobacter ilicis, assembly GCF_016907545.1. Lineage (NCBI taxonomy): Bacteria > Bacillati > Actinomycetota > Actinomycetes > Micrococcales > Micrococcaceae > Paenarthrobacter > Paenarthrobacter ilicis. Next base: position 2,088,670 of record NZ_JAFBCD010000001.1, read on the forward strand.
GAACCTCCTCCTGGCCCTGCTCAACACCAAGGTGGGGTTGTCGCGCGCCGTTTTGCGCGAGAAGGTCTACCATGATTCTGCGGAAAGCGACGTCGCTTTTGGGCGGATGTTCGAGCGCGACAAAGTGGACCTGCGGCAGTTCGGCTTTGAAATTGAAACCTTGACCGACCCCCGGAGCTTCGGCGCTGATGATCCCGCTTCCACCCGGTACCGCATCGGCAAAGATTCCAACAAGCTTCCCGAGGTAAGGCTGACACCGGCCGAAAGCACCGTGTTGCTCCTGGCCGCCCAGCTGTGGGAACGCGCGGCATTGGGCTCTGCAGCTGCCAACGCCGTGCGGAAGCTTCAAGCGGCCGGCGGCTTCACCGACGTCGAACTCCCCGCGGGGGTGCAACCGCGGGTCAGGCCTCCCGGCCAGGCGTTCGACGACGTCGTGGCCGCCATGCACGGAAGACATCCGGTCAGTTTCGGCTACCTCGCCGTCAGTACCGGGCAGGAAGAAGTCCGCGTGGTGGAACCGTGGGGCTTGGGCAACCGGTTCGGCCAGTGGTACCTGGTGGGCCACGATACGGCGCGGAAAGCGAAGCGGCTCTTCAGGCTCACCCGCATGACCACCGCCGTGACCGTCCTCTCCGGCACCACCTTTGAACCGCCCGCCGGCTTCGATGCCCGCGCTGAACTGGCAGCACTGAACGAGCTGCCCCTTCGCCAGGCCTCCTTGGCGGTCAAGCCGGACAGGGTGTTGGCGCTGCGGCGAAGGGCCGTCTCGGTTGATCCCGATCCTCGTGGACGTGGACGCGACGTGGTGACCGTTGAGTTCCGCGACCCGGAGCAGCTTGCCGAAGAGCTGGCCTCCTACGGACCCCACGTGAGGGTCGTTGGACCCGCCGACCTCCGTGCCGCCGTCGTTCGCCGCCTGAGGGCCGCCGCCGACTTCGACTCTGCCCCACCCGTCCCCGTGGCTTTCCCGGAGGCAGGACCGGCCCCTCGGGCGCGCAAGCGCACTTCCGAGGACCAGCTGGCCAGGATGCTTCAGTTGGTGCCCTTCCTCGTCCACCACCAGGGCCTGCACATCCAGGAAGTAGCGGACCGTTTCGGGATCACCCGCAAAGCGCTGATTGATGACCTCAAGATCCTGATCTGCTCCGGACTCCCGGAGGGGTACCCGGACGACCTCCTGGACATCCAGTGGGAAAACGACCACGTGTACATCTCCGAGCACCTTGACCTGAACCGGCCTGTCCGTTTCAGCGAGGACGAAGCAGCGGCCCTGTTGACCGGGTTGGCCATGCTGGGGGACCTCCCGGAATTGGCCGGAATGCCGGAGGAGCAGCCGGGGAGCGTTCTCGAATCGGTCACCCTCAAACTCACCGGCGCTGCGGGTACGGCCGGTCGATTGGCAGGAGCCGTGGCCGGACAATCCGTGGCACCCCGGCAGTCCAAGGACTTTGCGCTCATCACCAGCGCCATTCGGGATGGCCGTCAACTGCGGCTTCGATACCTGTCCCAACAACGCGACGAGGTCACGGAACGGGACATCGACCCCTTGCGTTTGTTCTCCATGGACGACACGTGGTACTTCGAGGCCTACTGCCACAGCAAGTCCGGCCTCCGCAATTTCCGTCTTGACAGGGTGGAGTCCTTGGAGGCGAATGGCCGCCCGGCCTCGGGTGTGGCGAGTGTGGGGGGAGACTTCCCGGCTGCACTGTTCACCCCTGGAGAGGATGACGCAGTGGTGGTGCTGCAGTTGACCAGGCAGGGTGCGGGATTGGCTGACGACTACTACGCAGAGAGAACCGCTGGACTGCCCGACGGCGGCCTCCTCGCCGAGGTGCGGTTCGGCAACGCGGACTGGGTTCCCATGTTTATCTCCCAGCACGGCGGTTCCGCGCGGATCCTGGAACCGCTGACCGTCAAAGAGGCGGTACGTTCCTGGCTGGACAGCGCTTTAGCCGCCTACGACTCTTCGACTCCAGCTTCGGCTGGCTAGACTACTCAAATGCCTTGGTGGTTCTGGGTCCTGTTGTGGATCGCGCTTATTGCCCTTGCGTTGCTTCTCCATGTGACGCTGGGGTACCGCTTGTTCCGGAAGTTCATGACGACGGTCCGTGAGTTGGGAGAGGCCGGGCAGCGTTTCAGCACCCTCCCTCCGGCTCCGGATGCTGCGGCCGTCGCTGAGGCGGATGACCGCCCTGTTCCGGGCTCTGCCGTCTTTGCCTCGCCGGATGAGATACGTCATGATTACGTGACGGCCAAAGCCATGCGGCAGGATGTCCGCCGCCAACGGCGGATACAGCGCAAGGCAGATCGGGGCCAGCCCCAATCCCTGCGCGACATAGAATTCAGTTAGACGTAGGATGTATCCAAAAGGAAAGGACTTCCCCACATGGGACGACTATTTGACGGGCCGTGGCCGATCGTCATTATCATCATCGTTGCGTTGCTGCTGTTCGCAGCACCCAAGCTTCCCGGGATGGCGCGCAGCCTTGGACAGTCAATGCGCATCATCAAGTCCGAAGTGAAGGAAATGAAGAACGACGGCAAGCCTGAAGCCAAGGATGCCGGCGAGAATTCCGAGGCATACGAAGGCCGCGTGGTGGAACACCCGGACCTGAAGGCCAAGAACAAAGGCGAGACCGACGTTCCGCCTTCAACCCGCCTCTAGTAGAAGGCAGTGGCACAAGCAAAGGGGCGCAAGGCCAATCCTGAAGCCCGGATGGCGCTTCTTGACCATCTCAGGGAGCTGAAGAACAGGCTGATCAAGGCCGCCATCGGCGTTGTTATTGCGGCAATCGCGGGCTGGTTCCTGTACGACCCGGTGATCAACGCGCTGAAGGCTCCGGTGGACTCCATCGGTGGCCACACTGGCGCGATTGCCACCATCAACTTCAACAGCATCGCTTCGCCTTTCGACTTCAAGCTGCAGATATCAATCCTCATTGGCCTGGTCATCTCCAGTCCCATTTGGATCTACCAGCTGTGGGCCTTCATCACGCCAGGCCTCACAAAGAAGGAACGCCGCTACACGCTTGGATTCATGGCAGCGGCAGTTCCGCTGTTCCTGGCCGGAGTGTGGGTCGGTTGGCTTGTGACACCCCAGGTGGTGCGGGCCTTGACGCAATTCACCCCCTCCGGTGTTGCCAACATCATCGACGCACGCGATTACATCGACTTCGTGACCCGCATGGTCCTTTTCCTTGGACTGGCCTTCCTGGTGCCCGTAGTGCTTGTCGGAGTTAACATGGCCGGCTTGGTATCCGGCAAAACGATCCTCAAAGCGTGGCGCCTCACGGTGTTCCTGGTCTTCGTTTTGGCTGCCGTTGCAGCGCCGGGCGCAGATGCGTTGTCCATGTTCCTGCTGGCTGGGCCTTTGCTTGTTTTGTTCTTCGCAGCGATCGGGATCTGTATCCTGAACGACCGCCGCCGGGAGCGCAGGAACCAGAAACGCGTCGCTGAGACCGAGGCCATGGCGGATACCGCCACCTCTGCTTCTGATCTGGAGAATCTCTAGAGTTTGGCGGACTAGGCTGGAGACATGTCCTCCATCTCCGGGTCTCCATCACCGTCGGATCGCTATCAGGCAGCAGCCCAGCGCGCAGCTGAGTCCAGAACCTATTTGGGTGCGTTTGCCAGGTCGCTTGATTTTGAACTCGATGACTTCCAGAAGCAGGCGTGCAGATCGCTTCAGGAGGGGCGCGGAGTTCTGGTTGCCGCTCCCACGGGGGCCGGCAAAACCATCGTTGGCGAGTTCGCAATCTTCCTGGCCCTTGAACGGGGCCTGAAGGCCTTTTACACGACGCCCATCAAAGCCTTGAGCAACCAGAAGTTCGCAGAACTGGCCGCCAAGTACGGGGCAGCCAATGTTGGTTTGCTGACCGGAGACACCACCATCAACGGTGATGCACCCGTGGTGGTGATGACCACTGAGGTTCTCCGGAACATGTTGTATGCCGATTCGGAAACCCTGGGAGACCTGGGCTTCGTGGTCATGGATGAGGTCCACTACCTGGCAGACCGGTTCCGGGGAGCTGTGTGGGAGGAAGTCATCATCCACCTGCCCAGCGAGGTCCAGGTTGCATCACTGAGTGCCACGGTTTCCAATGCCGAAGAGTTTGGTGCCTGGTTGGACACTGTCAGGGGCGACACGGATGTGATCGTCTCCGAGCACCGCCCGGTTCCCCTGTGGCAGCACGTCATGGTGGGACGGCAGATAGTTGATCTCTTTGCCGGGGACACCACATTCGATGAAATTGCCCCCGCCGTGCCGGATGCTGTGGAAACCGAAGCCCCGGATCTATCGGAAACGGACGACGTCTCCGCTGGACCGGCGGATACCCGCCAGCGGAAATCGCTGCCCGGCCGCGTGTCACAAAAGAGTGTGACTGCCCGGGCGTCCACCCAGGAATTCGAGGTCAATCCGGAACTCCTGGCCATGGCGCGTTCCGAAAGCAGGATGAACACCGCAGGCCGGTTCGGCCATGGAGGAAGAAGCCGCCGCCGCCAGGACCGCTCCCGGGACGAACATTCAAAAACCGAGCAACGCAGCCCCGTTCGCAAGGCCAGCAGGCCCCAGGTGATCGAGAGCCTCCGGCGCCAGGATCTCCTCCCTGCCATCACGTTCATCTTTTCCCGGGCGGGTTGTGATGCAGCAGTTGCGCAGTGCGCCGCTTCCGGCCTGTGGTTGACCACCGAGCACGAGCAACAGATCATTGCGCAGCGGGTGGACGAAGCCAGCCACGAAATCCCGGCCGACGACCTCGATGTCCTGGGCTTCTGGGGCTGGAGGGACGGGCTGGTGCGCGGCTTTGCTGCCCACCATGCCGGCATGTTGCCCACCTTCAAGGAAGTGGTGGAGAAGCTGTTCGCCGATGGCCTGGTAAAGGCAGTCTTCGCAACAGAAACCCTGGCGTTGGGCGTGAATATGCCTGCGCGATGCGTCGTGTTGGAAAAGTTGGAGAAGTTCAACGGCGAAGCACACGTCAACATCACGGCAGGGGAGTACACGCAGCTGACGGGGCGGGCCGGACGGCGTGGCATCGATGTGGAAGGCCATGCCGTGGTGTTATGGCAGCCGGGCACAGATCCCACAGCGGTAGCGGGCCTGGCTTCACGCCGGACCTACCCCCTGAACTCCAGCTTCAGGCCTACGTACAACATGAGCATCAACTTGATCGCCCAGTTCGGCCGGGTCCGCGCACGTGAAATTCTCGAATCTTCGTTTGCCCAATTTCAGGCGGACCGGTCCGTGGTTGGCCTGGCCCGGCAGGTGCGTGGACGCGAGGAATCACTTGCGGGGTATGCCAAGTCCATGCAGTGCCACCTCGGCGACTTCGCCGAATACTCGCGCTTGCGGCGCGAACTCGGTGATGCTGAAACGTTTGCGGCCCGCGACAACCAGCGCGCGCGCAAATCCCACGTGGCTGACTCACTGACCCGCCTGATACCCGGCGACGTCATCGCCATATTCAGCGGGCGGCTGGCGGGGCACGCAGTGGTCCTGGAAGTGGACAGGAACGCCCGCGAACCGAGACCTTCTGTACTCACATCGGACAACCAACTGCGGCGCATCGGTGTTCATGACCTCGACGGTCCCGTCTCACCCGTGACCAGGATCCGGATTCCCAAATCTTTCAACTCAAAGGTTCCCAAAGCGCGCCGGGATCTGGCTTCCGCAATGCGGCATGCTGTATCCGAGGACGTGCCCAACAACAAGCGCAACATCCGGCACGAGGACTTTGGCCTGGGCGCCCGCTTGCCGGACCAGGAGAAAAAGATTGCGGACCTCCGCCGTGCCCTGCGTGCGCATCCCTGCCATGGGTGCAGCGAAAGGGAGGACCACGCCCGCTGGTCCGAACGCTGGTGGAAGCTGCGGAAGGAAACTGATGGATTGGTCAGGCAGATCCAAGGGAGGACCAACACCATTGCCAAGACTTTCGACCGGGTGTGTGAAGTCCTTTCCAGTTACGGCTACTTGCAGATGAACGACGCCGGACAGGTCACCATCAGCGCGGATGGCCAACGGTTGCGCCGGATTTACGGTGAAAAGGACCTGCTCATCTCCCAATCAGTCCGGCAAGGTGCGATCGACGGCCTTGATGCCGCCGAGCTGGCGTCCTTCGCCAGCACCCTGGTGTACCAAGCCAAGCGGGAGGACCGGGGCCTCAGGCCAAAGATGCCTTCCGTGTCGCTGGAGACGGCCGTCGACATCGTGGTCCGGGAGTGGTCCCGGCTGGAGGATACAGAGGAGCACAATCGGCTTCCGCTGACCGGCGAACCTGAGCTCGGCCTGATGTGGCCCATGTACAAATGGGCCAAGGGGCGGCATCTGCAGGAGGTCCTGAATGGAACCGACCTCGCAGCCGGCGACTTTGTCCGCTGGGCCAAGCAAGTGGTGGACCTGCTGGATCAACTCGCCAAAATTCCTCAGTTGGACCCGCGGGTGGCAAGGATCTGCCGCGAGTCCATCGAGCTGGTCCGTCGGGGCGTCGTGGCCTACTCCACCGTCTCCTAGGCCCAGCCAGTAATCACCTATCCCTTTCAACGCTCAAGGAGCGCAAAAGCATGAACCAGCCAGGCGCAACAGCCGGCCAGGACCGGAACGGCGCCAGCCGGAAGGTCACTCTTTACCGCAACGGATCGATTTACACAGCTGCGGATCCCTTCGCGACAGCCATGGTGGTTGATGGGGACACTGTCGCCTGGGTGGGCTCTGAGCAGGCCGCAACCTCCATCGCGGATTCCTCCATGGAAATCATCGACCTCAAGGGTGCACTTTTGGCGCCGGGATTCGTTGATTCCCATGTCCACTTGACGGAGACGGGTGTGGCACTGGACGGCCTTGATCTCAGCCGAGCCCGTTCCGCGGGCGATATTCTTGACGCCGTGGCGGCCTCGGCCGGCACAGGACCGGTGTTGGGCCATGGCTGGGATGAGACCCGTTGGAACAATGCCACGCTTCCAACCCTCGAGGAACTCGAACGTGCCGCCACAGGGCGTCTTGTCTATCTGTCCAGAATCGACGTCCACTCCGCGCTGGTCTCGGCCTCCCTGGCCGCTGCTGCCGCCCTCAACGGCATGGACGGGTTCACCGGCTCGGCCCACGTGCTCCGATCGGCCCACACAGCATCACGCCTGGCGGCGCGCCAATTCAGTTGGACAGACAGGGGCCGCTACCAGGAATTGGCGCTCCAGGAAGCAGCACGGAACGGATACGTTGCCGTGACCGAGATGTCGGCGCCCCACATCTGCGGACCAGAAGATTTGAGGATGGCGACGTCGTGGAACGATGAGCAGAACCTGCCCCAGGTTCTGCCCTACTGGGGTGAGCTCGCTTCGTCAGTTGAACACGCGGAAAGCATCCTTGAGTCACTGGGCACGCCCGTACTGGGCCTCGCCGGTGACCTGAACATGGACGGCTCCCTGGGGTCGCGAACGGCCGCATTGAAGAAAGACTATTCCGATGCGCCGGGGGAGACGGGCACCCTGTACTTGAGCGTTGACGATGCAGCGAAGCATCTGGCAGCAACGTCGCAACTCGGCATCCAAGCCGGTTTCCACGTTATTGGGGACGCCGGACTGGACGCTGTACTCAATGCGCTGGATGCTGCCGCCGCTGAGGTGGGGGAGCAACGGATCCGTGCAGCAGGACACAGGCTTGAACACGTGGAAATGGCCGATCAAGGGGCCATCGAGCGGTTGGCAAAATACTCCGTTACCGTCAGTGCCCAGCCGGCCTTTGACACGGCCTGGGGTTCACCGGGCGGATTATACGAACAGCGTGTGGGTGCCAGAAGCCTCTCCATGAATCCTCTGGCGTCCTTCTATTCCAGCGGCGTGCCGATTGTCTTCGGCAGTGACAGCCCCGTTACTCCCTTGCGCCCGTGGTCCAGCGTCCGCAGTTGCCTGGAGCACAACAACCCGGACCAGCGGATTTCTGCGCGCGCGGCTTTCCTTGGCCACACCCGTGCGGGCTGGCGTGCCACCAAGAGCAGGAACCCACTGATGGGCCAGTTGGTTCCCGGCGCACCCGCCAGTTTCGCGGTCTGGGAAGTTGACGAACTCATGGTTCAGGTGGCAGACAGCCGGGTGCAGTCATGGAGCACCGATCCGCGGGCGAGGACCCCCTTGCTGCCGGCCCTGGACACAGGAAGCGATCCCCGCTGCCTGCAGACGGTACATGAAGGCCGGGAGCTGTTCGCCCACGATTCCCTCCGGTAGCGCAGAGGGGATCAGCACCGGATCCCCGACGCGGGTCCGTGTCCCAGACCACAGCCAGCCACAACGCTTCCCGCAGCGCCCTATAATGGGGAGTTGCGCCAGAAACCCAGCTGCTTGGCTGGTCCGGCACACTGACCGCTCCATCAAGGAAAGGCCTCTTCTTGCGTGTCCTGACGATCATTCCCACCTACAACGAGCTCGAATCCCTCCCTGTCACTTTGGGACGGCTCCGCGCGGCAGTCCCTGACTCCGACGTCCTGGTGGTTGACGACAACAGCCCTGACGGCACGGGACGCTTGGCGGATCGCTTCGCAGCAGAGGACGGCAACGTCCATGTCCTCCACAGGAAGGGCAAAGAGGGTCTCGGCGCGGCCTACATCGCCGGCTTCAAGTGGGGACTGGCGGCCGGATACGACGTACTGGTTGAGATGGACGCGGACGGCTCGCACCAGCCGGAGCAGCTGCCATTGCTCCTCGATGCCGTCAGGGATGGCGCCGATCTTGCCATGGGCTCCCGCTGGGTCCCGGGCGGCAGTGTCGTGAATTGGCCGCTGTACCGGCAGGCAATCTCGCGCACAGGCAGTACGTATGCCCGTTTGATGCTTGGCGTGAAAATCAAGGACGTCACGGGCGGATACAGGGCTTTCCGTCGAAGCACCCTCGAAGCCCTTAAGCTCGATGAAGTCGAATCGGTGGGGTACGGCTTCCAGGTTGATCTTGCCTGGCGGGTAGCCAAACTTGGTTTGCGCATCGAAGAGCGCCCCATCACCTTCGTCGAGCGTGAACTTGGTGCTTCCAAGATGAGCGGCAACATTGTGGTTGAGGCCATGCTCAACGTCACTAAGTGGGGACTCGCCGCCCGCTGGGCAAAGCTCACCGGCAAGTCCAAGCGCTAGCACTCCGAAGCTCTTGAAAACAGAAAGGCCGGGCCGGGTTCAAAGGAACCCGGCCCGGCCTTTCTGTGTACAGGCGGTATGATCGCTGTTTTTCAGGCGGAGCGGCGCTCTCCGCGGCGCTCACGCAGGATGTTCAAGCGATCCTCAAGGATCTGCTCCAGCTCGGGAAGGCTGCGGCGCTCCAAGAGCATGTCCCAGTGGGTACGGACAGCCTTTTCGTTGGCGTCGACGGGGCGTTCACCGTCAACCAGCAGCGCTTCCTTGCCCGTTTTGGACACCCATACCGGAGGAATTTCGGCTTCGGAGGAGAAGGTGACGAAGACCTGCTCGCCGTCCTCGCAACGGTACTCGACCCGCTGACGCGGTGCCGGCTCGACGCCGGATTCAGTTTCCATGCTTTGGGCGCCAAGACGCATACCCCGCAGGCTGCGATCGCTCATGATTACTCCCTCTGTCTGTTCGCGGGGCTGGACCCCGCGCTAACCGTAAGCCGTTTTCACGTTCCCTACGGACTACTTCTGCACACCTTGCATCACTCATTGCAACGCCTGGCAAAGCCTTTATGTTCCATCCGCCGTGAACGGGCCGGACAAATATCCCATTATACGCTGACGGCGTCATATCGCCCAAAGCACGAGCTTGCCCAGCTACAGCACAGCGGGTGGCCAGCCGTTTCGGCCGGCCACCCGCTGGAGTGGTCCTTGGCGTTATTCCGTTGTCCGGGTGCTTTCCGCGGGCGACGCCGACTCCGTGTGGCTACCGGAACCATTGCCACCAAACAGGCCAGCCACGGGCGAGTCCGTGGTGGTCCCGCCGAGTGCACCGCCGATGCCCTTCAAGGCTTCGCCGACTTCGCTGGGGATGATCCACAACTTGTTGGAACTTCCTTCAGCAAGCTTGGGGAGGGTTTGCAGGTACTGGTAAGCCAGGAGCTTCTGGTCAGGATTCCCCTTGTGGATGGCATCGAAGACCTTCTGGATGGCTTGGGCTTCACCATCAGCCCTCAGGATGGCCGCCTTGGCATCACCTTCTGCTGCCAGAATGGCGGCTTGCCGCTGACCTTCCGCGGTAAGAATCTGCGACTGCTTGGTGCCCTCCGCAGTCAGGATGGCCGCACGCCGATCACGCTCTGCACGCATCTGCTTCTCCATGGAATCCTGGATGGAGTGGGGCGGATCAATAGCCTTGAGCTCAACGCGGGAAACCCTGATACCCCACCGGCCGGTGGCTTCGTCAAGCACCCCGCGCAATTGGCCGTTGATCTGGTCACGTGATGTCAGTGCCTCTTCGAGGTTCAAGCCACCCACTACGTTTCGCAGGGTGGTGGTTGTCAACTGTTCGACAGCCTGGATGTAGTTGGCAATCTCATAGGTGGCTGCCCGGGGGTCTGTGACCTGGAAGTACACCACCGTATCAATGGACACCACCAGGTTGTCCTCGGTGATGACGGGCTGCGGCGGGAAGGACACTACTTGCTCGCGAAGGTCGAGCAACGGCAGGAGCCGGTCAACAAACGGGATCAGGATGGTCAGTCCGGGGTTGAGCGTGCGCTGGTATTTACCAAGTCGCTCGACGACGCCGGCACGCGCCTGCGGGATGATCCTTACCGAGCGGACCAACACTATGATCACAAAAATAATAAGAACAATCAGCACGATTGCTGCTGCTGTTCCTCCTAAGCCGTTCATACATCTCCTTCGTTCCCCAATTGCGTGGTCTGATGCGTCCGTACCGGGCCTCACCGGCCCGGGAACCGACTTAAAATCTTGTTGCTTTGCGTCAGCGCGGGCTGTTGTCGGCGGAGGAGGCGACTACCGCCGTCGCTCCGTCAATTTTGGTGACCTGAACCGTGGCACCTGCGTCGAGAACGCCGCCCACGCTGCGTGCGGTCCAGACGTCACCGCCGATTTTCACCAAGCCGCTGGTGCCCGTCACGGCTTCAATGACCAGGGCCGGCTGCCCGATAAGACGATCAATGTTTGAGCGTTGTTCTTCCGGCCCTTTGTGCAGGTGTTTCAGGGCAACAGGCCGAAGGAAGACCACCATCAGGAGGGAGACCACGCAGAAAATGACTATTTGGAGCCAGAAGTCGGCACCTGCGAAGTCAGCGATCAGGCCGGCCAAGGCGCCTCCGCCAAGCATGATGAAGAAGAGGTCCAGGGTGAGCATCTCAACCACTGCGAACGCGAGGAAAGCCGTGAGCCACAGAGCCCACCAGTTCTCGCCGAGCCATTCAAACATCAGATCCCCCTTGGTCCCGGATCCCGCGAGCAGGATCACAGTCGCTGTTCTTCCATCCTAGCCCGCGCCGCCTTTGAAGCGTCAGGACAGTATGAATTCGGAGAGTCGGAACCTCGCCGTCGCGGTCACCGTGCCGCTGCTTTCCGCCAGCCCATCAAGGTCTTCAGGCAAGAGGTGGTGCCCGGCCGGCCCCATGAAGGCAAGGTCCCGTGCGTCGTGGCCGCTGAGTTTCAGGGGGATCTCCAAGTTAGATCCCCCAACGGGCGTGAAGTGCCCCCGCATGCTTTCGGCCAACCGCTCCGCCTTGCCCTCCTCAATGGACAGCATCCCGGCGCGTTGAGCAATCTCTGCCAAGTGACCGGGCAACGGGGTGACGACTGTGAGCTTTCCGCCGGGGCGGAGGACCCGGGCAAATTCCGGAGGGTTCCGGGGCGCGAAGACCACAACAATGGCGTCAACAGTGTTGTCCGCCAGGGGGAGGTCGCGCCAAATGTCCCACACCAGGTTCGCCGCTTGCGGGTTTTTCCGGGCAGCGCGGCGCAGGGCGAATTTGGAGATATCCAGTCCGATGGCGCTGGCCGACGACTCTTGCAGGACGGCGTGAAGGTAGTACCCGGTTCCAGTCCCAGCATCGAGGACCCGCGCGTCGGGTCCCCTCAACGATCCGGCAACCGACTGAGCCACCTTCTCAGCCAACGGCCGGTAGTGACCGGCCTCGAGGAAACGATGCCGGGCTGCCACCATGTCCGAAGAATCTGCCTCGAAGGCCGTGCCCTTGCCTGTCAGCAGATTGAAGTACCCCTGCTTCGCGGCGTCAAAGACGTGTCCGTTGTGGCAAGCCAGCCCCTGTTGCCCTTCATCCTGAAGCTGTAAAGCCTCTCGGCATACGGGACAGCGGAGGGCAGCAACGGCGTCAAGCAACATGGCTTCAATCCTACGGCGGCCGGAGTGTCTGGTACTTGCTGTGGAAACGCCGGGCTAGGCTCACCAACGTGAAACCAGAGCAACTGCCCCTGCTGAATTCCGTATCCGCCCCGGCCATTCACCCGGATGGCTCAAAGGCGGTGGTCGCTGTTACCAGGCCGGACTTTGCTGCTGACAGCTACGTCGGCCAGTTGTGGTCCGTTCCCATGGACCCCACCAAGCATCCCCGCCGCATCACCCGCGGGTTCAGGGATACGTCTCCGGCATTTTCGCCCGATGGCCTCGTCCTGGCCTTCCTGCGCAGCGACCCTGACGGCAAGGCACAAATCCACGTCGTGGAAGCGGCGGGAGGCGAACCCCAGCGGATCACCCATCAACATGCAGGGGTGGAAGATTTCACCTGGGCACCCGATTCACACCGGTTGGCCTTCACCTCCCGCGTTGCGGAGGAGGGCCGGTACGGAACAGTGGACGGCGTTGCGTCCGGGCAGGAGGATCCACGGCTGATCACGGCCAATCAATACAGGATGAACGGCCTGGGTTACACCGCGGATCAGCGGCTTCAGGTTTTTGTGGTCGAAGTGCCGGAGCTGGGAAGCGAGCCAGCAGTGGCCCCCAAGGGACGGGCTGCCAATGAAGAGGGCCGCAACGCTTTTACGGATGTTCCCGCAGCTGAGCAGATCACTTGTGGGGACTCGGACCACGAATCACCCTGTTTCTCAGCGGATGGCTCTCATCTCTATTTCATCGCCGCACTCCACGAAGGCCATGACAAGGACCTGGTCACCTCCGTCTACCGGGTTGATGCGCGCGGAGGCCGGCCGGCCGCCGTCGAGCCTTCACATCTTGTCCCTCAGACGGTCACGGATGTCCGCGTGTCGGCCGATGGCCGGTGGTTGTTCTACATAGCCCAGGGCCTGGGCACCACCGGGCTGGACTTTGTAGGCCGGAACGGTGTCCTTTACGCAATGCCGATCGATGGGGGAGAAGCGCTGGCCCTGACCGACGTCGAACTCCTGGACGTTTCCGGTCCGTTGGAGCCCAACGGCCCTGCAAGCATGCTGGTGCTGAACACAGCGTTGGGAAGCGTCGAACTGCTGGACGTGCCGGCAGAAGGAGAAATCACGCCTTTGGTGCATGGGGCCCGGGTGGTGATCGGCGCCAGCGTCGCCGCCAACGGGGAGGTGGCCATCAGCTATTCCGATGCCGCCACTGTTGGTGATGTGGCAGCACTCGAACGCGGGGAAGTCCGCCTCCTCACCGACTTTTCCGGCGAATTGCGGAACAACTCCACTGTCTCCGAGCCCTTGGATTTTGAGGCGGTAAAAGACGATGGGCACAAGGTGCACGGGTGGTTGGTGTTGCCCGAAGGACCCGGCCCCCACCCCGTTCTGCTGAACATCCACGGCGGACCGTTCGCCCAGTACACCGGCGCGTTCTTCGATGAAGCACAGGTATATGCCGCCGCTGGATATGCGGTGGTGATGTGCAATCCCCGCGGTTCCGCCGGTTATGGGCAGGCCCACGCCCAGGCCATCAAGGAACGCATGGGCACGGTGGACATGGAAGACGTTCTTCTCTTCCTCGATGCCGTGCTGGAATCCTCCAGCAGGCTGGACAAGGAACGCGTAGGGATCATGGGTGGCTCCTACGGCGGGTATTTGACGGCGTGGATCATTGCCCATGAACACCGCTTCAAGGCAGCTGTTGTTGAGCGCGGTTTCCTGGATCCCGTGAGCTTTGCCGGTTCGGCGGACATCGGCTGGTTCTTCGGTGCCGAGTACACGGGCGGATCAGCGGAACAAATGGCCGCACAAAGCCCCATGGCCGTCGTATCGCAGGTCACGACGCCTACGCTGGTGGTTCACAGCGAGAATGACCTTCGCTGCCCTCTTGAACAAGGGCAAAGGTACTACCATCATCTGGCGTCGCAGGGCGTGGAAACTGCTTTGTTGGTTTTTCCCGGCGAGAACCATGAGCTGTCCCGGGCCGGGACGCCGCACCACCGAAAGCAGAGGTTTGAGCACCTGCTGGGTTGGTGGTCCAAGTATTTGCCGACTGGTGCCAACCCGACGCGGGGTTAGTGTTCCTTTGGGAGGAATCCCAAGGAGATGCGGGCATCGGTTACGTCTGGCGCAGACCAACGGGCAGAGTGCTCGGCATTGGTTGTCAGGGAACGCAGTTCCGCACGGTCCAGGTACAGCGTGCCGTGCAAGTGGTCCGTTTCATGTTGGACGATCCTGGCCTGCCACCCCGAAAACCACTCTTCGACTGCTTCACCGGCTGTGGTGGTGTACCTCAGCTCGACATTCCGGTGACGCCTAACCACCGCCTGGTAGCCGGCAACGGAAAGACAACCTTCGTAAAACGAGGCAGTTTCCGCCCCCAGCGGCCTGTAGCCGGGATTGATGATGGTGAAAAACTCCAAGGGTTCCCTGTGGCGCACTGCGGCTGAGTCCGGGTCCACGGCGTGTTGGTCCTCAAGAACGGCCAGCTGCAAGGGGATGCCCAGCTGCGGTGCGGCCAGGCCAACACCCGGCGCATCATGCATGACATCACGCATCCGGTCCACCAGGGCCATCAGCTCAACGTCGTCAACCTGCCCATCAAAAGGGGCCGAAACCTGGCGCAGTGCCGGGTGTCCCGCTTGGACGATGGCCGGGAGCGCCTCCGCATCAAGCAGCCGCCGGACAGCATCCCTGATCTGGATCGGGTTGAAGTCAGTGGCAGGAATGGACCCCTCGTGAACCGGTTGATGTGTCATGGCTTGAGCCTAGCGCGGCGAACCACCGGGACCCATGGACTAGGCTCGGTGAATGAGTGATTCCACACCCTTGGACTGTGTACTTGGCTTCGTCAGGACCGTGGAGGCCGGTGGCGGCTCCGCCGAGTTGCGGCCGTTCCTGGCCGAGGATTTCACGCTGACCGAGTGGCCGCATGTGCTCTCAAAAACCGGCTCAACCCGGAATCTGGCGGAGACGTTGTCCGGGGCAGACCACAGCAAGGACATCGTGGCGAACCAGCGCTTCGAAGTTGTCCGGTCCACCACCGAAGGCGACAGAGTGGTGTTGGAAATGAACTGGTCTGCCACCTTGCTTCTGGATCTGCCGCATTGGGACCGGGGCGATACCATCCGCGCCCGGAGCACTGCCGTCTTTGAGCTGAGGGACGGACTGATCGTCAGCCAGGACACCTACGACTGCTATTACACGACGCCCGTGGACGTCAGCCCAATGGAGAGCCCTGCTAGCGCATCGTAAAGCGCCGTTCAACGTACGCGGACACGGCAGGAACACCAAGAACAGTGGCGAAGATCTTGTTCCTGCCTGCCAAGACAGGGCGGGGGAGAGGGCGCCCCAGTGCCATGTTCAACCCCGCCTGGCGCGACGCCCGGACAGCGAAACCACGGCGGGACTTCTCGAAATCCTTGAGTTGGCGGCCAACGTCCGCTCCGCTGAGTGATGAAGTGATGATAGGAGCCAAGGCGGCGGCATCGAGCCACCCAAGGTTCATGCCCTGCCCTCCGATGGGACTGATCTCATGCGCTGCGTCCCCCAGGAGGACAACCCTGCCATGCACCATCCTCCGCGCAAGCCGTGACTGAACCTCAAAAGCACTCAGCATCGTGTTGCTGGAGGCGTCCAGCACCTCACCGGTCCTCCGCTGGACCAACTCCGCCAACCCAACCGGCGTCGTGCCCCGGTCCGGTTCTGCCAAGCGCACCACCCACCTCCGTATGGTGTCAGGCAGGGGAAAAGACTCAACAATGCCGCCCGGTTCAAGGTACAAAACAGCATCGGTGCCGTGCGGGGTCTGATCCTTGAAATCGCCCATGATGTAGCTGTCCGGATAGCCGCGCGACGGCTGGTGCGGCAACAATGAACGTCTGATCCTCGAATGGGCGCCATCGGCAGCGATCACCAGGCGGGCCCTGAACTCCACACCCCCGGCGGTCGGCACCGTCACTGACCACGGATGAGGGACCAGCTCCTGAACCTCGGCTCCGCGCACCAGAGCATCGGCGTCCAGGTTGTTCACAGCCTCCTCGAGGACTCTTTCGGTGACAGGCTGCGGAACGGCAAGGATGTAAGGGAAGTCGGGAGCACCATCGAACGGCAATGCCGCCACGGGCTCGCCGCCACTGTAGGCGAGGCCACGGGAGATCCGAACGCCGGCAGCCGACAAAGTCTCGGCGACACCGGCCCTCGCCAACTCCCTGAGCGACGGCGGGTGGATGCCTATGGCCCTTGAGCGTTCACTACGCTCTACGCGACGTTCCAAAATCCGTACTGAATGACCTCGCTGGAGCAGCAGTGTTCCCATAAACAGCCCTACCGGACCTGCTCCCACGATGACGACGTCAAGCACGGTCCGCTTCCTCCGTTGCGTAGTGGGTCAGCAAGGAATGCCAGGGACCGTTGCGCTCCACCGTCCACCGAGCGGGGACCACGGCCGTCAACTCCTGGGGAGTAAAGCTGCGTCGGATGGAGGTCAAACCGTCCCGCCAAATATAGGACCCCACGCCCAACGGCCAGAAGCCCAGCCAGAACAAACCATAGGAGACATTGCTGCGCCTCAGGTCGTTATGAAGGACCACGCCACGGCTAAGGCGTTCCGAGTCGCGCAGAACCTCCGCCAGCTGACCGCTGTCCAGGTGATGGAGGATGTGGTTGGAAATGACGACGTCGTAGGTGAGTCCTTCGGAAACAAGCTGCGAACTGTGGGCCTGGCGGTAGGCAACACCCTCCACGGCGGTTGAACCGGCAGCGAAGCGGAAGGCGCGCTCATCCGGATCAACCGCTGTGATGGCAAGTCTGAAACCGTCCCTTTGTGCCCACTGCGCGAGGCTGCGGGCCACATCGCCGCTGCCGCAGCCTATGTCCAGCAGGGTGGCCTCGCCTGTCCTTGAAAGCACGGGCTTGATCCGTTCCCGATAAACCGCGTGCCAACCGGACAGGAGCCTGTTGACCACTGGAAACCGCATGTAGGTCCGGTCAAGCCGCCGCGCATCGCAATCGGCCTTGTCCATCTCCTCCTCTGCGTCCGCAGCCCGTCCGGCCAGTGAGCCCCAAGGCCTCACAAGCTGGGGGAGACCAATGTAAAGAGGCCGGTTTCCACGGTCAGGCCGGGGCCGAAAGCCATGGAACAGATCCGTTCCTCCGGTTGCTCAGCCTTCCTTTGCAGCATGTATTTCAAGACAAACAGGACCGTTGCACTGCTCATGTTGCCGTATTCCCTCAGCGTCTCCCTGGCCGGTATGAGCTGCTTCTCCGTGAGTTCCAATTTGGATTCAACTTTGTCCAGGATGCTCCGGCCCCCAGGGTGGATGGCCCAGTGGGTGATGTCCCGGTAAGGGACCCCCGACAACTGCGGATCCTTGGCAAGGAGGGGCTCAAGGGCACCGGTGATGTGCTCCTCAATGATGTGGGGAACGTAGGTGCCCAGCACCATTTCAAACCCCTCATCGCCGATGTTCCAGGCCATCGCTTCTTCGCCCACCGGAGTCAGGACCGTTTCGAAGTGGTCCAGGCGGATCACGGGCTCATCGCTTTCGGGTTCACGGGCGGTGATGATCGCTGCGGCCGCTCCGTCGCCGAAGATCGCAGAACCCATGATGGTGTCCGGGTCGTTGGAGGTCCTGACGTGCAGCGAACACAGTTCCACACAGATCACCAGGACCACTGCTTGGGGATCCGCCACGCAGAATTGTTTGGCAGCTTTCATGGCAGGAAATGCGGCATAGCAACCCATGAACCCCAGGTGGTAGCGCTGGACTGAGGGGCTCAAACCGAGCGCGCGGACCACCTTGTAGTCAGGTCCCGGGTTGAAAAAGCCTGTGCAACTCACGGTGATGACGTGGGTGATGTCGTCCAAGTCGATCCCCGAAGCGCTGGCCACGGCAGTCTTGCCGGCTTCCACAAACAATTTGGTGGCTTCCGTGGCGAAAATTTCGTTGCGGACTTTCGTGCTGGGGCTCAATACCTGGTTGGTGGCGGGGTCGAAGAACAGCGGGGTCTCCGGGTGGGCATCGAGGCTCAGTTCCGCAACTGCCGTGTAGCGGGTATCAATGGCGGCTGAGTCGAAACAGGTGGAAACGAGTCGGGTGCCCAGCCTGGTCAGGTTAGGTTGGGAAGCGAAAACGTCGCGGGCCTGCTGCTGGACGAGGATAGTTGGCGGGACTGCGGTTTCGAGGGACCTCATGTATACCGGCATGCTTCATTCTTAGCGAGTAATCCAAGGATGACAATGGCAGAATCGTACCTACCGGCCGAAGGTGGCTGGAGAGAGCCCGGCGAAAGCCGTCAGGATACTGCGGTTCCGCCGCTGCATAGATGGAGCAACCATGAGTACTGTCCGGAACCCGGCGACGCACAATCCGGCATCGCATGTAGCCGACACTCATGAGCTCATCAGGGTTCAAGGCGCCCGCGAGAACAATCTGAAGAATGTCAGCGTGGACATTCCGAAAAGGCGCCTGACTGTTTTCACGGGCGTCTCCGGTTCAGGCAAGAGTTCCCTGGTGTTCGCCACCATCGCCGCAGAGTCCCAGCGCATGATCAACGAGACGTACAGCGCGTTCGTCCAAGGCTTCATGCCCAGCCTTGCCCGCCCCGATGTGGACATGCTTGAAGGACTCACCACGGCCATCATTGTTGACCAGGAGCGCATGGGCTCCAACCCCCGGTCCACCGTTGGAACCGCAACCGACGCCAATGCGATGCTCCGCATTCTCTTCAGCCGCCTGGCCCAGCCAAACATTGGCTCGCCCAATGCATACTCCTTCAACGTCCCCACGGTGAAAGCCAGCGGTGCCATCACCGTGGAGCGGGGCGAAGGCAAGACCAAGACGGAGAAGGCAAGTTTCAACCGCCTCGGCGGGATGTGCTCCCGTTGCGAGGGCATGGGTTCCGTCAACGACTTTGATCTCACCGCCCTCTTTGACGCGGGCAAATCCCTCAGTGAGGGGGCGCTGACCATTCCCGGCTACACCATGGATGGCTGGTACGGGCGGATTTTCAGTGGCTCCGGCTTCTTCAGCATGGACAAGCCCCTCGGCAAGTTCACCAAGAAGGAGATGCACGATCTCCTGTACCGGGAGCCCACCAAAATCAAGGTTGAGGGTATCAACCTGACGTACGAAGGGGTGATCCCCAAGATCCAGAAGTCCATGCTCAGCAAGGACGTGGATGCCCTGCAGCCCCACATCCGCGCGTTCGTGGAGCGGGCCATCACCTTTACGACATGTCCCGAATGCGATGGCACCCGGCTCAGTCCCGAGGCCAGGTCCTCCAAGATCAACGGGAAGAGTATTGCTGACGTCTGCTCCATGCAGATCAGTGATCTCGCAGCCTGGATACGTACGCTGGATGAGCCCTCTGTGGCTCCCTTGCTCACGGGTCTCCAGCACCTGCTGGATTCCTTTGCGGACATCGGCCTGGGGTACCTTTCCCTGGACCGCCCCGCCGGCACGTTGTCCGGGGGAGAGGCCCAGCGGACCAAAATGATCCGCCACCTGGGCTCGTCCCTGACGGATATCACGTATGTCTTTGATGAGCCCACCATAGGGCTCCACCCGCATGACATCGAGCGGATGAACCAACTCCTGCTCCAATTGCGGGACAAGGGAAACACTGTCCTGGTGGTGGAACACAAACCCGAAACCATAGCCATCGCCGATCACGTGGTGGATCTCGGACCAGCCGCAGGCAGCGGCGGAGGGTCAGTCTGCTTTGAAGGCGACGTTGAAGGTTTGCGGGGGAGCAGCACCACCACCGGCCGCCATATGGATGACCGTGCCTCCATCAAGGCGAGCGTGCGTCCGGCCAACGGAAAGCTGAAGATCAGGGGCGCCTCCACGAACAATTTGAAAAATGTGGACGTCGACATCCCGCTGGGCGTTCTGTGTGTCCTGACCGGCGTGGCTGGTTCAGGCAAGAGTTCACTGATCCATGGCTCGGCGGCCAAACGCGAGGGCGTCCTGGTGATAGACCAGGGAGCCATCCGTGGTTCCCGGCGAAGCAATCCGGCGACGTATACGGGTTTGCTGGAGCCGGTCCGAAAGGCTTTCGGCAAAGCCAACGGTGTCAAGCCGGCCCTGTTCAGTTCCAACTCGGAAGGCGCCTGCCCAACTTGTAACGGCGCAGGCGTGATCTACACCGATCTGGGCGTCATGGCCACGGTGGAGTCCACGTGCGAGGAATGCGATGGAAAGCGCTTTCAAGCGGCCGTCCTTGAATACAGGCTCGGTGGCAGCAATATTGCAGAAGTGCTTGCAATGTCTGTGGACGAAGCTGGAAAGTTCTTCAGTGAAGGAGACGCAAAGACTCCCGCTGCACACAAAGTCCTCACCAGGCTTGCTGACGTTGGGCTCGGATACCTGACCCTCGGACAGCCGCTCACCACGTTGTCCGGCGGTGAACGCCAACGCCTGAAGCTTGCCACGCAGATGTCCGAAAAGGGCGACATCTACATCCTGGACGAGCCAACCACTGGACTCCACCTGGCCGATGTCCAGAACCTGCTGGGAATGCTTGACCGGCTTGTCGACTCAGGGAAATCGGTCATTGTGATCGAACACCACCAGGCTGTGATGGCACACGCTGACTGGATCATTGACCTGGGTCCGGGCGCAGGTCACGACGGCGGCGCAATAGTTTTCGACGGAACTCCCGCTGATCTTGTGGCAGGGAAAGCCACGCTCACGGGTAAACACTTGGCAGCTTACGTAGGTGCTTGAAATCCTGCTGGATCAACCACTTTCGGGACCCTGTCCATAACGCCGATAATCTACATTATGTAAAGTAATGCGAAAGCGGAGGTCCCCCGAAGCGTGGGAAGCTACGCCGTAGCGCTTCTGCCGGGCATCACTGACTGCAGTTCCCTCAGCTCCACCAACGCTTCCGTGCAGCGCGTGCAAGCAGCCAAGTGCTGATCCACGCGCGCCTTGGCAGCTTGGCGGACAGCATTTCTGACGAACTTTCCCAAGTATTTGGAGATGTCGGTGCATGCGCCACTTATTGGCGGCGGGACATGTTCCTGCAGATATGCCTGGCGAAGGCCCTCGCGGGCTCTGATCAACAACGATGACACCCCATTGGGAGTCAACTCCATCACCCGCGCCGTAGCCGCAGGCTTCAAGCCCTCAACTTCCACGCACCACAAGACAGCCCTCCACCGCAGTGGCAGGGCCTGAAAGGCTTTCATCAAGACCGTTGATTCCAGGGCCATTATTCCTTGGTCGTCATCCAGGATCAGCGCATCCATCGCGCTGCCGTAACCGAGTATGGGGGCACGCCGGCTCTTGACGTTGCGTCGATAGGCAAGCCGCCGCACTGCTGTTGTGAGATACGCCTGAAAGGAATCACGTGGTCCGTGTCCTGCCACCAGAGAGTCCAGAACAGAGGCGAAGGCGTCCGCGACAACGTCGTCGGCGTCACTGCGGTTGTCGCACTCGGCGCGAGCAACATAGCCGGCCAAAGCACGGTGCCTCTGATAAAGCCGGCTGAAGGCCGCAAGATCCCCCGATCGAACAGCATCCACCAGATCCGGGTCTGTTTCGGATTCCTGGGATTGGACGCCTGTTGTGGTGACGGGCTCCTGAATCAGGGCGATACCGGACATGTCGGCCTCTCGTTGGAAGGGGTGAGCCCTCAACATAGGCAACTGGTGGTTGAATACTCTCAAAATGCAGGCTTTCTCCGGAAAGAGCACCAACCATGCAGGATTACGAATTCGACGAGCGGGATCTCCGGCTCCTCCATGCTTTGCAAATTCGCCCACGAGCGACGTGGGCGGCGTTGGCGCCGGTGGTGGGCGCGGACGCAGTCACACTTGCCCGACGCTGGAGTGCCCTTCAGGCCGCGGGACTGGCATGGATCACCACCTACACCGGACCAGGCACCAAGTATGCCGGGGCCCTGATGGAGATCGCCTGCTCCCCCGCCAGTATTGCAACGGCCACGGAGGAGCTCGCCAACGATCCGGAAGTCTTGTCGGTGGACCAAACAGCGGGCGCGCGGGACCTCATAGTCACCCTGCTGTGCCGCGACGACGCGGATCTTGGCCGGTATGTGTTGGATAGGATTCCTGCCATTGCCGGGATCACAAGCTCCCGGACCCACCGCGGCATCAAGTTGCTGGCCGATGCCCAGCAATGGCGCCTCAGGTCACTTCTGGAACGGGAAATCCAGCAGCTGGAAGCAGCACTCCCCCAGCCGGCGTCCGCCCGTCGAGGCATCCCGTCCGAGACGGAAAGCAAGGTTGCCGCCATCCTCAGATCAGATCCGAGGGCTTCAGTCTCCCGCATTTCCGAGGAAGCAACGATCAGCCCCACCCGGGCCAGGGAGTCGCTTGCCACCATTTTGGCGGAAAAACGGCTTATCGTCCGCACCGAAGTGGCCCGCCTCTATACCCCCTGGCCGATCGCTGTCTGGTACTTCCTGAGGGTGCCCGTCACTCAAGTTGAAGCGGTCGCCGGTCGGTTGGTGGGCCTACAGGAAGTACGTTTGGTCACCACCACAGCTGGTCACTATTCGATCCTCATGCTGGTCTGGCTGCGCCGCGTCGAAGACATGACCCTGCTGGAGCGGCAATTGGGCGAACGACTCCCCTTCGCCGAGATCATGGACCGTTCCATCGTGTGGCGGACGCCAAAACACATGGGAAAGAGGCTGACGCCCGATGGCCGGCTGCTTATGTGAGCCTGCTCAGCCCTGTCCACCGGCGATATTGACCAGCCAGGCAATACCGAACTTGTCGACGCACATGCCAAAGGCATCACCCCAAGGTGCAGTCTCCAGCGGCACGGTGACCGAACCGCCGTCGACCAGTTTGTCCCAATAGCCCCGAAGCTCGGCGTCATCCGTCGCCTCGCCGCTGAGCGAGACCGACACGTTGTCCCCCGGGTTGTATTCCATGCCCTCCGGCGTATCGGCGGCCATGAGCGTCAGTCCTCCGGCGGTGGTCAGCATCGCATGCATCACCTTGTTGGCCTCGGCGGGATTCTCGCTGGCTTGATAGTCGGCAAAGGTGCTGATGGTGAGTTCACCGCCAAATACCGATTCATAGAAGGTGATGGCATCACGGGCGTTATCCCTGAACGAGATGTAGGGATTGAGTCGAATGGTCATTCTCCTGGTCCTTTCACTTGCTGCTGATTCCCGGTGACCTGGTCACTGTTGTACGCGGCGCGCAAGGCGTTGATGTCGAGCTTCCGCATTTTCATCATTGCCGCCATGGCCCGCTGGGATCCTTCGGGATCCGGACCACCCAGGAACTCCCCCATCCCCTGCGGCACAACCTGCCACGAGAGGCCGAACTTATCCTTCAGCCAACCGCACTGGCTTTCCTGCCCTCCCTCCAGCAGGGCATCCCAGTAGCGGTCCACCTCTTCCTGGGTTTCACAGTTCACCACCATGGAGACGGCCTCATTGAAACTGAAGGCCGGGCCACCATTAAGGCCCATGAAGTGCCTGCCCTCAATGTCGAACTCAACGGTCAATGGCACGCCGCCCGGACCTGGCATCGTTTGTCCCATCGACGAGTTGTCGAAAATGCCCGTGTAGAACAAGGCGGCTTCCTCAGCCTGCCCGTCAAACCACAAACACGTGGATATTTTTTGCACTGGCTCTCCCTCACGGTTAGCGGGACGTTCCCCATCCGAGGCTAGTACGGTGAGTTTTCTCACACAATGCCCGGCTCTGCACCCGCCCGGCTACTGTCGAAGCATGCTTTTCACTTCCAAACACTGGATTGCTGCTGCCGCGGCGGACTTTCTCCTGATTCTTCTCTTTGCGGCCATTGGCCGGGATGCACACTCACGAGGGGACATCATCACCGGGGTGTTTTCCACAGCATGGCCCTTCCTCGCCGGCGCAGGAGTGGCGTGGCTGGCCCTTCGGCTGTGGCGCTTCCCACTTGGTCTTTTGCCGGCCGGAGTTGGCGTTTGGATTGGGGCAGTCCTCCTCGGAATGATCCTCCGGAGCATCACTGGGCAGACCGTGGTCCCGGCATTCGTCGTGGTTGCAACCATCAGCCTCGGACTGTTCCTGGTGGGCTACCGGGGCCTAATACTTCTGATCAGGCGCTGGTCCGCCTCGCGGAATGGACGCAATTGAGCGCAGAGAAGCAGCTGAGCCCTTGACCAGCCACCACCACACGTCGTGGCCGATGCACTAGGCTGAAAGTAGTTTGTGATGATGCTTTCGGAAAGGCCGCCTGTGATCACCGCTTTTGTCCTGATCAAGACCGATGCTTCCCGCATTCCGGAAACCGCGGAACAGATTTCCGCCATCCAGGGAATCAGCGAGGTTTACTCGGTCACCGGCGAGTGGGACCTGATCGCGGTAGCACGCGTCTCCAAGCACGACGAGCTCGCGGACGTCATTGCCGACAAGCTGTCCAAGGTTGCTTCAGTGGTCCACACGACAACCCACATTGCGTTCCGCGCTTACTCGCAACACGACCTGGACGCCGCTTTCGCCCTCGGCTTCGAGTAGGAAGGCAACGGCTGCCAGCCGGCGGCCGTAGCGGAATCAGGACTGGCTCAGCGCCGTCCACTTGGCAAGGACTGCCGCTGCCCTGCCGGAATCCACGGACTCTGCTGCCCGCTGGTATGCGGCCTGCATGCGTTCCACCAATGAACCTTCCGCGGTGAGATCGGCCGACACCAGCCCAGCCGCTGCATTGAGAAGAACAGCGTCCCGGACGGGACCCGTTTTACCGTCAAGAATTTGCCGGACCACCTCTGCGTTGGCGCTGGCGTCCCCTCCACGAAGATCGCCCACGGTGGAAGGACCAATACCAAGAACGCTGGGCGAAAATACCTGTTCCGTCACAGCTCCGTTCCGGAACTCCCACACTGTTGACGGGCCCGTAGGGGTCAGTTCATCCAAACCGTCATCACCCCGGAAGACCAATCCACGGCTTCCCCGCCGTGCCAGCACTCCCGCCACCAGGGGCGCCATGCGCTTGTTGGCAACACCTACGGCGGAAGCCTGGACATGAGCCGGGTTGGTCATGGGACCCAGGAAGTTGAACGCTGTGGGTACGGCCAACTCACGCCGCGGAACCGCCGTGTGGCGGAACGAAGGGTGGAATACCTGGGCAAAGCAAAAGGTGATTCCCGCCTCTTCGGCGTTCCGGGCAACGTGGTCGATGGACAGGTCCAAACGCACCCCGAGTGCTTCAAGGACATCCGCGGAACCCGACGTTGATGAAGCGGCCCTGTTGCCGTGCTTCACCACTTTCGCTCCGGCGCCGGCAGCTACCAACGCGGCCATGGTGGAGATATTCACCGTGTTGAGGCGATCACCGCCCGTTCCAACAATGTCCAGCTTTTCACCGGAAATGCTGATGGGGTTGGCATGCTGGACCATTGCAGCTACCAGTCCGGCCAGCTCCTCCACCGTCTCCCCCTTGGCGCGCAAGGCAACCAGGAAGCCGGCAATCTGGGCTGGAGTCGCTTCTCCGGACATGATGGTGTTCATGGCCCACTCGGTATTGTCCACGGACAGGTCATCGCCATTGATCAATGCTGAGATGAGGCCGGGCCAGGTGTTGCTGGCTGCTTTGGCCGTTGCCGGAGAAGTCACCCACTGATGCTATCCACCCCGCCGCGCTGATGACCAATGTGAACAGGGTCGGGAACTTTTCCGCGCGATTTCGCGTCTTTGTAGAAAAAGTCTCCCGAATCGGTGGTTTGCATTGGGAACTCTGGACTTTTACAGACATAATGTCCTTGTGACATCTGCGACCCATGCCCCCAGTACCCCGGCGCACCCGACGCTGAACCGCCCCAACCTGGTTTCTGTTGGAACCGTAGTTTGGCTGTCCAGTGAGTTGATGTTCTTCGCCGGTCTTTTTGCCATGTACTTCACCCTGCGCTCCACATCAGGATTGATGTGGGCCGAGGAGACGGCCAAGCTCAACTTCCCGTTTGCGCTCGTCAACACCATCGTCCTTGTGGCAAGTTCTTTCACTTGCCAGATGGGCGTCTTCGCTGCCGAGCGGCTTGAACCGCGCCGCACAGGCCGGCTCCTGCAATTCACCCGCTGGGGCATGACCGAATGGTTTGTCCTCACCTTCATCATGGGTGCGTTCTTCGTTGCCGGCCAGACCACGGAATACGCCATGCTCGTCTCCGAGCACGTGTCCTTGTCGTCCAACGCCTACGGCTCAGCCTTCTACATGACCACGGGCTTCCACGGCCTTCACGTCATCGGTGGTCTGATCGCGTTCCTCTTCATCATCGGCCGCGCATTCGCTGCCAAGAAGTTCGGACACTTTGAGGCGACGTCGGCGATTGTCACGTCTTACTACTGGCACTTCGTGGACGTTGTGTGGATCGGCCTCTTCCTGGTCATCTACGTCCTGAAGTGACCCAGCATTGACTCTTTTTCTACAAGAGGCAGAATTTATAGAAGCGGCTCTCGGAGCCGACGCAGGATCGAAAAAAGGAACCACCACGTGAAGGCACTCTCGCAGAAGCGACGTCACCCACTGGCAGCCATTGCGCTGCTGTTGATGGGGCTCCTCCTCACTGGTGGGCTCTACGCCGTTGCCACAACCGTCAACCAGGCCAAGGCCGACACCACCAGCTACAGCGCCAGTGATGTTGAAGAGGGCGGCAAGCTGTTTGCCGCCAACTGCGCCACCTGCCATGGAATGGGTGCAAGCGGAACCAACGACGGACCCTCGCTGGTCGGCGTAGGTGCTGCTGCTGTTGATTTCCAGGTTGGTACCGGCCGTATGCCCATGCAGATGAGCGGCCCCCAAGCCCAGAAGAAGCCAGCCCAGTTCAATGAAGAGCAGACCAAGCAGCTCTCCGCCTACGTTGCATCACTCGGCGCAGGTCCTGCCATTCCCGAGGAAAGCCTCCTCGACGGCAAGGGAGACGCAGCCAAGGGTGGCGAACTCTTCCGCGTGAACTGCGCCATGTGCCACAACGCCGCTGCTGCCGGCGGTGCATTGACCCGCGGCAAGTTCGCTCCGGGACTGGCTGGCGTCAGCGCAGACCACATCTACGAGGCCATGGTCACCGGCCCCCAGAACATGCCGGTCTTCAACGATTCAAACATCACTCCTGAAGACAAGCGCGACATCATCACCTTCCTGAAGACCATCGAGGCCAACGGCTCTCCAGGTGGTGCTGAGCTCGGATCCCTGGGTCCGGTATCGGAAGGTCTGTTCGTGTGGGTGGCTGGCTTGGGTGTCATCATCGCCTTCACCATCTGGCTGACGTCACGTACGTCCTAGCCGCAGGCTTGAAAAAACTTCTGCTGCACAGTCAGCAGTTTGAAACTGATAACAACTCGACCCCGGTCGAGACAACGAGAGAAGGATGAGGCGAATTATGGGCAACCATAGTGACGGCAGTCCGAACACCTCGGGCACCGTAGCTAAGGCTGGTCAGAATGAGGTGGAGAAGTTCCAGGATCCTGGACTTCCTCCGCACCGTTTGCGCCTGGCTGACACGGACCCGGTAGCCGCAAAGCGCGCCGAGCGTCAGGTAGCCATTCTGTTTGGCACCTCCGTCATTGGTACTTTGGTCTTCCTGGTGGCGTACTTTGCCATTGATTTGGGCGGCGACACCAGCATTGCGACCATTCGTACCCAGAATCTCCTTCTGGGTCTCGGCACGGCATTCGCCATGCTGGGCATCGGAACGGGCATCGTGCACTGGGCCAAGGCCTTGATGCCGGACCACGAGGTCTCGGAAGAGCGCCACGCAATCCGCACCGAGGAAGACCGCCAAGCAGCTGTCCGGATCGTGGATGACATTGTTGAAGAGACGGGTATCAAGCGCCGTCCCCTCATCCGGAACACCCTGCTCGGAGCTGTAGCTTTGGCTCCCCTCCCGGCACTCGCAATCTTCGGAGACCTGGGCCCCCGCCCGGACAAGGCACTGGCACATACCATGTGGGCTCCGGAAGGTGACAAACTCAAGCGACTCACCCGCGACCCCGATGGCACCCCCATCAAGGCATCGGATGTCACCATCGGCTCGGCATTCCACGTCATCCCCGAGGGCTTGAACGAACTGCATGAAGGAAAACTGAACGAAAAGGCCAAGGCCGTGGTTCTCCTCATGCGCCTGGACCCGAACTCCCTTAACCCTTCAGAGGGCCGGGAAAACTGGAGCTACAACGGAATCGTTGCATACTCCAAGATCTGCACGCACGTTGGTTGCCCGGTTGCTCTCTATGAGCAGCAGACGCACCACCTCCTGTGCCCCTGCCACCAGTCCACGTTCGACCTCACGCAGGAATGCAAGGTCATCTTTGGACCGGCCAGCCGTCCGCTCCCCCAGCTGCCCATCGCAGTGGACGCAGAAGGCTACCTCGTCGCCACCAGCGACTTCAGAGAACCTGTAGGACCGAGTTACTGGGAGCGTGACGAGCATGAGCGTTTCATCAACAGCTGAAACCCCCTTCGTCCCGAAGACCAAGGTTGGTGGCATCACCAACTTCGTTGACGAACGTGTGGGTGGCTCAGGCATCCTGCGCGAATTCGGCCGGAAAGTCTTTCCGGACCACTGGTCATTTATGTTTGGTGAGGTGGCGCTGTATTCCTTCGTCATCTTGCTCATGTCCGGAACCTTCCTGACATTCTTCTTCGATCCTTCAATGGCTGAAACCCACTACCAGGGTTCCTACACGCCGCTGTACAACGTCGAAATGTCCGTGGCTTACAGTTCATCGCTGCACATCTCCTTCGATGTGCGCGGCGGTCTGTTCATGCGCCAGGTCCACCACTGGGCAGCACTGCTCTTCGTGGCCTCGCTGGGTGTCCACATGCTCCGTGTGTTCTTCACGGGTGCATTCCGCAAGCCGCGTGAGATGAACTGGGTGGTGGGCGGTGTTCTGCTGATCCTCGCCATGGCAGCCGGCTTCACCGGCTACTCGCTCCCCGATGACCTGCTGTCCGGCAACGGCCTGCGCATCATCGACGGCGTTATCAAGTCCATCCCCGTG
Source organism: Paenarthrobacter ilicis (assembly GCF_016907545.1). NCBI lineage: Bacteria > Bacillati > Actinomycetota > Actinomycetes > Micrococcales > Micrococcaceae > Paenarthrobacter > Paenarthrobacter ilicis. Next base: position 2,117,921 of record NZ_JAFBCD010000001.1, read on the forward strand.
ATCGGCACCTACATCTCGTTCTTCCTCTTCGGCGGAGAATTCCCGGGAACTGCCATCATCGGGCGGCTCTACGTTCTTCACATCCTGCTTGTTCCTGCGCTCATCCTCTTGATGATCGTCATCCACCTCTTCATGGTGGTTGTCCACAAGCACACCCAGTACCCCGGTCCGGGTCGCAATGACGGAAACGTTGTTGGCTACCCCTTGGGTCCTGTTTACGCAGCGAAGGCCGGCGGCTTCTTCTTCATCGTCTTCGGTGTCCTTGCACTCATGGCGGCCGCTTTCACGATCAACCCGATCTGGAACTACGGTCCCTATGATCCTTCCCCGGTATCTGCAGGCACCCAGCCTGACTGGTACATCGGATTCGTGGATGGCGCTTTGCGCCTGATGCCTGGTGTCATCAATGACTTCCACTTCGAGTGGGTCATTTTCGGACACGTGCTGACATTGAACGTGCTTCTTCCGGCACTTGTACCGGCTGGCATCATCTTCACCGTTCTCTTCACCTACCCGTGGATTGAACGCTGGGTGACCAAGGACAACCGGGAACACCACGTTCTTGATCGTCCCCGTAATGCTCCGACCCGTACCGCGATTGGCGTCGCCGGATTCACCTGGTATTGCGTCATGTGGGCCGCTGCTGGTTCGGACCTCATTGCCACGCACTTCCATGTATCGCTGAACGACGTCACGTACTGGCTGCGGACCCTGTTCTTCATTGGCCCGATCATTGCCTTCATCGTGACGAAGCGCATCGCTTTGGCTCTGCAGCGCAAGGACCGTGAAATCGCCCTCCACGGACGCGAGACGGGCCGTATCGTTCGCCTCCCGCACGGTGAGTTCATTGAAGTCCACGCGCCCCTGGACGACTACAAGCGCTACAAGCTTGTCGGCTTCGAATCCCCGGCTCCGCTTCCGGCCGAACCGAACGAGCATGGCGTTGTGACCGGTAAGGAAAAGCGCCGTGCGGCACTTTCCAAGTGGTTCTTCGAGGACCGTGTTGCCCCGGCAACGCCGGCCGAGCTGGAAGCCGCGCATGCGCACGGTCACCACGAGGCCATCATCTCAAGCGAAGACCAGAAGAGCCTGAGCCACTAACCAGCTCATACTCCGACATAAAGAAAGCCCGGTCCACACGGACCGGGCTTTCTTTTTGATCGTTGCAAGCAGCTCAAACGACGACTGGCTACTGCGTTCGGTAACCGGTTGAGTAATTACGGGTTGGCCGTACGCCAGGACGTTGCAGAGGAACCCACAGCTTGTAGCGATCCGCCCTGTAGTAAGACACTGAGTAGTCCACCATAGCCCGGGCCACGAAGGCGTGCCGCTGGATCTTCAGCAGTGGCGATCCCACATCAACGTTGAGGAGTCTCGCCGTGGACGGCGACGCAGCAGTTGCTTCGATCATGTCTTCGCCCCACTCCATGATCAGCCCGTACCGCTCATTGAGGACGTTGTACAGGGATGTTGGCGGTGCGTCATCCAGCAAGCCAGGGACCCTGTGGGCCGGTATGAAGTTTTCATCAACGCTCATCGGTTCGTTGTCCGCCAAGAGCAATCGCCTAAAGCGTACAAGAGGCGTTCCCTCTTCAAGTTGCAGTTCCCGCGCAAGAAAGGCACTGGCGGCAATTTGCTCGAAGCTCAGGACTTTCGCCGCCGGGACCATGCCGCGACGTTGCATTTCCTCGCTGTAGGACGTCAGTTTTACCTGGAGGTCCAACTTGGGTTTTCGGACGAAAGTCCCCAAACCGACGACGCGTTCGAGGACCTCCTCCCCCACCAAGGCATCAATCGCCTGGCGGACAGTCATTCGAGCCAGGCCAAACCTCAGCGACAGATCGCGTTCCGATGGCAACGCGGATCCCGGAGGGCACGACGTAGAGATGAAAGACCTGAGGATCTCCCGAAGCTGGACGTAGATGGGTACGGGGCTGGACCTGTCTATGGTCCCTTCGATGTTCGCTGCCTCAGGCATGATTCGGGTCCAAGGTCATGGTCCAAGGATAGTTGAACGCCGCGGCAGGTCTAGACCACCTTCCCAATGCATCATAGGGACGCATCGTGCTCTCCCGCTTCCCTCTGTTGCCTCGATCCCCCCGGAGCCCCTCCCTGCGTGTCGGAAACGCCCGACCTCCTGGAACCCTTCCAGGAACCCGTTGGGAGCCTCTGGCGCCCTTGAAGCCCCTCTGGTGGCCCCCAGCGCCCTGAGTATCATCAACCCCCGACTACCCTGATCCGCACTACTTCAAAACCAAAGCAGCGTTAAACACAAACAGGCCCCACCAGGAGGTGGGACCTGTCAGCGTAAAAACTGTTCGGAACTTAGTGAGCGTGGTCGCCGCGGCTGTATTCGAAGACCCAACCAACCAGGGCGATGACCGCGAGGCCACCGGCTACGTAGGTGATCCAGAAACCCACGGCCAAGCCGAGGAAGCCGCCTGCACAGGAGAGGCCAAGTACCAGCGGCCACCAGCTCCAAGGGCTGAAGTGGCCCTGTTCTCCAGCACCCTCGTGGATTTCAGCGTCGGGGCGGTCTTCAGGCCGAAGACCAATGCGCTTACCGGTAAACCCGAGGTAGGCACCGATCATGCCTGCCAGGCCGCCCACCAGGAGAATACCCAGGACGCCGACCCATTCGGTCCATTCCGTCAGGAAACCATAAATGATGGTCACGGGGATGAAGAAGAAGACTCCGGCTCCGAAGAGCCACGATTCAATTTTCATTTGCTGACGTCCCTCTGGTCTGCATTACCCAAAACAGCTGCTGCGGGTGACGGAGCTTCGGCAGTGTGGACCTGTGCCAGTTCAGGGTGGTGAAGGTCCAGTGCCGGGCGCTCGGAGCGGATACGGGGCAAGGAAGTGAAGTTGTGACGCGGCGGCGGGCAGGAGGTTGCCCACTCAAGCGAGGCGCCGAAGCCCCAGGGATCGTCAACTTCAACCTTCTTGTTGCTGCGCCAGGTGATGTAGACGTTCCAGAAGAACGGAAGCAGCGAGGCACCCAGTACGAACGAGGAAATTGTCGAGAACTGGTTCATCCAGGTGAAGTTGTCCTGCGGCATGTAGTCGGCGTAACGACGCGGCATGCCTTCGACGCCCAGCCAGTGCTGGATCAGGAATGTGCCGTGGAAGCCGAGGAACAGCAGCCAGAAGTGGATCTTGCCAAGCCGCTCGTTGAGCATCTTGCCGGTCCACTTGGGCCACCAGAAGTAGAAGCCTGCGAACATCGCGAACACAACGGTACCGAACACCACGTAGTGGAAGTGAGCCACCACGAAGTAGGAGTCGGACACGTGGAAGTCCAGCGGCGGGGACGCCAGGATGATACCCGTGAGACCACCGAAGAGGAACGTGACCAGGAAGCCGATACTCCACAGCATGGGGGTTTCAAAGGTGATGGATCCCTGCCACAGGGTTCCGATCCAGTTGAAGAACTTAACACCGGTTGGGACCGCGATCAGCATGGTCATGAAGGCGAAGAACGGAAGGAGCACGGATCCCGTGACGTACATGTGGTGTGCCCACACAGTTACGGAGAGGGCTGCAATGGCGATCGTCGCGTAAACAAGGCCCTTGTAGCCGAAGATCGGCTTGCGGCTGAAGACCGGGAAGATCTCGGAAACAATGCCGAAGAACGGCAGGGCGATGATGTACACCTCAGGGTGACCGAAGAACCAGAACAGGTGCTGCCACAGAACTGCGCCGCCGTTTTCGGGGTCGAAGATGTGTGCACCGAAGCGTCGGTCTGCACCGAGTGCGAACAAAGCAGCAGCAAGCGGCGGGAAGGCCATAAGGACCAGGATCGCCGTAACCAGCGTGTTCCAGGTAAAGATCGGCATACGCCACATGGTCATGCCCGGTGCGCGCATGCAGATGATGGTGGTGATGAAGTTGACAGCACCAAGGATTGTTCCGAAGCCGGACAGTGCGAGGCCGAAGACCCACAAATCACCACCGACGCCGGGGCTGAATGTGGTGTTCGACAACGGCGCATAAGCGAACCAACCGAAGGAAGCGGCACCCTGGGGGGTGATGAATCCGGAGACGGCAATGGTGGAACCGAAGAGGAAGAACCAGAAAGCCAAGGCATTCAGACGCGGGAAGGCAACGTCAGGTGCACCAATCTGCAGCGGCATGATGACATTCGCGAAGCCGGCAAACAGCGGCGTAGCGAACATCAGCAGCATGACGGTGCCATGCATGGTGAACATCTGGTTGTACTGCTCTTTGGTCTGCAGGATCTGCATGCCGGGCTCAAAGAGCTCGGCGCGGATCAACAACGCCATGACGCCACCGAGGCAGAAGAACACGAAGGACGCAATGAGGTACATGTACCCGATGGTCTTGTGGTCGGTGGAGGTGATCCAGTTGACGACGATGCGCCCCTTGGACTTGGGTACTACCGGAGATTCAAGAACCCCCGGCGCGGATTGAGTGTACGTAGCCACGTCGCTCCCCTTACTTGGATTCGTTCAGGTTCGGGTTGCGGTCGTATTCCGCACCGAGGAGACCCGTGTTGCCCTCTTGGCGGAGCTGGTCCATGTGGGCCTGGAATTCAGACTCGGAGACAACCTTGACGCGGAAGAGCATTTCGGAGTGGTATTCACCGCAGAGTTCGGCACACTTACCATCGAAGGTGCCTTCCTTGGTGGGGGTGAACCTGATGTAGTTCGTCTTGCCGGGGATCATGTCGCGCTTCTGGAGGAACGCGGGAACCCAGAATGAGTGGATGACGTCGCGGGAGTTCAGCTCCAGGTCCACGGACTTGCCAACGGGCAGGTACAGGGTGGGGAGGAGTTCCTTGTTGACGTCGTTGCCGGTCAGGTGGGCCTGGACGCCGGCTTCGTGGAGGTCTTCATTGATGACCTCGCCCTTTTTGTAGTTGAAGTCCCACGCCCACTGCTTTCCGCGGACGTCAACGACGACGTCAGCGGGCTGTGAGCGGTCATCAATCGCGCGCTGGTCCTGGTCGGTGAAGTAGAAGAACACCAAAACCATGAACAGCGGGATGGTCAAGTAAAAGACCTCAAGCGGCAGGTTGTAGCTCAACTGCTTGGGGAAACCAGTGGTGCCCTTGCGGCGACGGTAAGCGACGATGCACCAGACCAGGAGGCCCCACGTGATGATACCGACTGCCAAGGCGGCGATCCATGAGTTGACCCAGAGGTCCATGATCCGGTCAGTGTGGTTGGTCGTGCCGCGCTCTGTCGGCAACCAACCCTTCTCTACCTCTGGTGAACATCCGGTCAAAACCAACGCGCCGGCAACTGCCAAGCCAGTGATCGAGGTGATCTTTATGCGTCGGCTGCCGGTTCGGTTCTGCGAACTCACAGACGGCCCTTCCTCTTGATGCTGTCTCCCGGCATGCCTATGGCGCGCCGGGCACACTAAACGTTTTACTACCCGATGTAGAGCTTACCGCTATCGCGCGGTTTTCGCGCACATGTCGGCGCCGTGGCTCCAAACGGTTTTGACTCCGCTTGAAGTGGCGCCGACGTGCAGCGAAAGCTCATATCAGTGGAACGAATCTCCGCAGGCGCAGGACCCGCCGGCGTTGGGGTTGTCAATGGTGAACCCCTGCTTGGAGATGGTGTCCTCGAAGTCGATGCTTGCACCGCTGAGGTACGGGACGCTCATCTTGTCGACCACTACTTCAACGCCGTCGTAATCGCGGACAGCGTCTCCGTCAAGGAGGCGCTCATCGAAGTAGAGCTGGTAGATCAAGCCTGAGCAGCCGCCGGGCTGGACGGCGACGCGCAGCCGAAGGTCGGTGCGGCCCTCCTGCTCGAGGAGGCTGCGGACCTTGCCTGCGGCAACGTCGGTCAAGTTGACCTCGTGTGCAGCGAGGCCATCGTTGTCGACGACCTGTGCTCCGGTGCTGTTTTCGTTGGTTGCAGTGCTCATTGGCCTACCTTCTTATGACGCTCTTGGCGGCCGCGCCTGGACGCTGCCTGCCCTTACCCAATTACTTACGGGTTACAGCCAATGCTACGTCGCGCAGACCTTTAGCTGTAACTCCTGACGTAACCCCGAACAACAACTGCTTGTTCCCGCATGGACCGGATATCAGTCCTGAAGGCCCTCAGCGTCGAGGCGCGCCAGCATCAGGGCCTCGGCCAGCACAGCATGCTGGAAGTCGCCGATGTGGAGAGACTCGTTGGCGCTGTGTGCCCTTGAATCAGGGTCTTCGACTCCCGTGACCAAAATCTGCACTTCGGGATAGACCTCCATGAGGTCGGCAATGAACGGGATTGAGCCGCCGATGCCCATCTCCACGGGCTGGACACCCCAGGATTCAGCAAGGGCCCACAGGGCCACCCGGGCGGCAGCGGATGATGTGTCAGTAGAGAACGCGTCGCCCCTCTCCCCCGGCGTGAACGTCACCTTTGCACCAAACGGAGCGTGGGCCTGCACGTGGCTCCTGAGAGCCTCCATCGCGGCTTCAGGATCCTGTCCGGGGGCCAACCGCATGCTGAACTTTGCCCTGGCCGAAGGGATCAGGGTGTTGGAGGCGACGTCGACGGCGGGGACGTCCATACCGATGATCGAAAGAGCGGGCTTGGTCCACATCCGCGAAGCAATGCTTCCGCTCCCGGCCAGCCGAACGCCGTCGAGCACTGAAGCGTCGGCCCGGTACTCCTCTTCGGTGAGATCCACGGTGACGTCGTCCCGGCTGACCAGACCGGAAACAGCAACGTTTCCCTGGTCATCATGCAGTGTGGCTATCAAACGGGACAGCAGGGTGGGCGCGTCCAGCACGGGACCGCCAAACATCCCCGAATGCACCGCGTGCTCCAGGACCCGTACCTCGAACGTACCGTCAACCAGCCCCCTGAGGCTGGTGGTCAGCGCGGGCACTCCAACCTTCCAGTTACTGGAGTCCGCCACAACGATCACGTCCGCCCGCAGAAGCTCCTGATGCTCTTCCAGGAAGGGGCGGAACGTGGGAGAGCCGGCTTCTTCTTCGCCCTCGAAGAAGAACGTCACACCGAGGCCGAACCTATCCCCCAGCACCTTCGTCACGGCGCTGTAGGCAGCCAGGTGGGCCATGATGCCTGCCTTGTCGTCCGCCGCGCCGCGCCCGTACAGCCGGCCGTCCCTTTCTTCCGCGACGAACGGCTCCGAGTCCCAGAGGCTCCGGTCCCCGGGAGGCTGGACATCGTGGTGTGCGTACAAAAGGATGGTTGGCTTGCCATCCGCTGCAGGACGACGGGCGACGACGGCCGGACCACCGGGAGTACCGTCCGCTTTGTCGCACCGCAGGATCCGGACGTCCTCCATGCCCGCTGCCTTAACAAGGTCGGAAACAGCGCCGGCGCTCTTATCCAGTTCCGCGGGATCAAAGCTGGGCCACGCGATGCCGGGAATGGCGACGAGTTCCTTCAGTGAGCCCAAAGTGTTGGCGAACGACTCCCGTACGGCCTCGGTAAGGGCCTCCACGGGAAGGTCGCCGGAATGAATGTGCTTGTCCTGCGGGATCTCCGCATGTGCTGAAGTCATGGCCACACTGTACCGCCGGGCGCGCGGTGGGTGTGGAAGGAAAAGCCTGGAGCAGGCCCCTCCGGCATCCGGACACGTAACGTGGGCCACCCTTCTGCGGGGTATTCTGTATGGGTGTTCGGACGCAAAAAGGAAGAGCCCAGCGCTCAATCAGTAGTTGACCAGGCCTACGCCGCTGCCCAGGAGGCCGGCCCCGGAAAGGGTTCCCCCACTCCCAAGCGGAAGGATCAGGAGGCAGCCCGCAAGCGCCCGCTGGTACCCACCGACCGGAAGGCCTCCAAGGCTGCTGAACGGGTGGCCATCAATGACCAGCGGCAGAAAATGCGCCAGGCCCTGGATACCGGCGACGAGAAATACCTTCCGCTCCGGGACAAGGGCCCACAGAAGCGGTATGTGCGCGATTACGTTGACGCCCGCTTCAGCCTTGGCGAGTACCTGATGTTTGGCGCACTCCTGTTCGTGGTCATTTCCCTGATCATCCCCACCACCAGCGCCGGCATCAGCTACGTCCTGGTGGGCTTCTGGGTCATGTTCCTGGCCGTGTTTGTCGACGTCTTCATTCTTTCCCGCAAGCTGCGGAAGAAGCTCACCGAGAAGTTCGGCGACGTGGAGCGGGGCACTGTTTGGTACGGCTGCATGCGGTCCCTTCAGTTCCGCAAGCTCCGCCTGCCCAAACCGCAGGTCTCCCGCGGCCAGTACCCGGCCTGACCCACATTCTCCTGGACCAAAAAGACCCCGGACCATTGGTCCGGGGTCTTTTGCCGTTCTGCATTATCCACTGCCCGGCTAGCCCCGACGCAACTTCACCAGGTCCTTGTTGATTCGGGAGGCCCAGAACGGACCCTCGTAGAGAAATGCTGTGTAGCCCTGAACCAGGGTTGCGCCGGCGTCCAGGCGATCCTGGACGTCGCGGCCGGTTTCGACTCCCCCTACAGCGATGAGGACCAATTGGTCTCCCACGGCCGCCTTGAGCCGTCGCAGGACTTCGAGGGATCGCTGCTTGAGGGGCGCGCCGGATAGACCGCCTGCTCCCAGAGACTCCACTTTGCCGGCATCGGAAACGAGGCCTGTCCGGGAGATGGTTGTGTTGGTGGCAATAATGCCGTCCAGCTTGAGGTCCAAGGCGAGCCGCGCGACGTCGTCGATATCTTCGTCGGACAGGTCCGGCGCGATCTTGACCAACAACGGAACGTGGCGGCCGGCGGCTTCGTCGGCCGCGTCGCCCACCGCACGCAACAGTGGCCGCAGTGTTTCTACGTTTTGCAGGAGCCTGAGGCCGGGGGTGTTCGGAGAGCTGACATTGACCACAAGATAGTCGGCTGTCGGGGCCAGGCTCCGTGCGCTGACCAAGTAGTCCTGCGTTGCAGCATCAAGATCCACGGCTTTGGTTTTGCCGATATTGACGCCGATAATCGGCCGCACCCCACCATGGGTCCGCTGCAAGGCAGCCCGGGCGGACTTCAGCCGAGGCGCCACAGCAGCAGCGCCGTCGTTGTTGAACCCCATACGGTTAATGACCGCCCGGTCTTCGATGAGGCGGAACAACCGGGGTTTGTCATTCCCAGGCTGGGCCTGTCCGGTGATGGTGCCTACCTCCACGTGCCCGAATCCGAGCTCAGTCAGGGCCTCGATGCCGTGACCTTCCTTGTCGAAGCCGGCTGCCAGGCCGAAAGGCGAAGGGAATGTCAGACCCAACGCCTCTGTGCGCAGTGATTCCGGGGGTGCGGTCATCCGGGCCAGAATTTTTCCGGCGCCCGACGTGTGGGCAGCCCGGATCCCTTGGAAGCCGATTTTGTGTGCCTTCTCGGCATCCATCCAGGAGAAGGCCACCTTGAAGAAAGTGGGGTAGAAACGCATGTTCCTAGTTTTCCTGTTCCGGGTCAAGGGACCAAACCCATGACCATGCCGCCCGCTACCATGTAGCAATGCCCATGGATCCTGGTGACACACATCATGCACGCCTGAAAATCACCGCCGACGTTCTTGTGGTAGGTGCTGGCCTCTCAGGATTGGTTGCCGCAGCGACGGCCTATGCCGCCGGCAAGTCAGTTGCCGTATTGGATCAGGAACCCGAAGCCTCCCTGGGTGGGCAGGCCCACTGGTCGTTCGGTGGCTTGTTCATGGTGGACACCCCGGAGCAGCGCCGCCTCGGCGTCAAGGACAGCCCGGAACTTGCGCTGAGCGACTGGCTGGCCTCCGCCGCATTCGATCAGGCTACGGACAAGCAGGCCCGGCAATGGGCAGAGGCTTACGTGAACTTCGCGTCCGGTGAGAAGCGGGCATGGCTCAAGAGCCTTGGTGTGGGCATTTTTCCCTTGGTCCAATGGGCGGAGCGTGGTGGCTATGGGCCGCAAGGCCACGGCAACAGCGTTCCGCGGTTCCACGTCACGTGGGGTACCGGCCCGGGCCTCGTCGAACCCTTCCTTGCCAAGGTCATGGAAGGCGTCGAACGGGGAAAGGTCTCCCTGCATTTCCGCCATAGGGCCCGGGCCCTGGTGATGACCGGGGACACTGTTACCGGGGTCAGCGGTGACTTGCTGGAAGGTTCGACGGCGGCCCGAGGCCAGGCTTCGTCCCGGCTGGCTGTTGGTGACTTCGAGGCATCCGCCGGAGCCGTGGTGGTCACCACCGGTGGAATCGGAGCCAACCATGAAAAGGTCCGCCGACAGTGGCCCGGCGGTAACGCACCTGCATCCATGCTGAGCGGCGTGCCTGCTTCGGTTGATGGCGACTTTCTGTCGGTGGTAGAGAAAGCCGGCGGAGCCCTGGTGAACGGCCAGAGGATGTGGCATTACCCGGAAGGCATCAGGAGCCTGGATCCCGTGTGGCCACGCCATGGCATCCGCATTCTCCCCGGGCCGTCGTCACTGTGGTTGGATGCGGAGGGAAAACAACTGCCTGCTCCACTCTTTCCGGGCTTTGATTCCCAAGGGGCGCTGCGGCACATCGTGGCAACCGGGCACAGCTATTCATGGTTTGTCCTGAACCGAACCATCGCACTTAAGGAACTGGCCTTGTCCGGCTCGGAGCAGAATCCTGACCTCACGGACAAGAACGTCAAGCTCCTGCTATCCCGCGTCAGGCCCGGCATGGACACGCCGATCCAAAGATTTTTGGATCGCGGCGCTGATTTTGTTTCGGCGGCAAAGCCGGCGGCCCTTGCCCACGCCATGAACCAGCTTGTGGACGATCCACTGATCGATGCAGGCACCCTGGAAGCCCTGATACTTGACCGGGACCGGCAGGTGGCGACCGGGCTGGGCAAGGATCCCCAGCTCGCCGCCATCAGGTCAGCCCGCCGCTTTGCCACGGACAAGATCATGAGGGTTGCACCCCCTCACCGACTCACAGACCCCGCCCATGGCCCGTTGGTTGCCATCCGGCTTTCCGTGGTGACAAGGAAGAGCCTGGGTGGACTCCAGACCGACGCGGGCTCGCGTGTCCTCAGCGACGACGGCACTCCGATCCCGGGACTCTTCGCGGCAGGGGAAGCGGCTGGATTCGGCGGTGGGGGCATCCATGGCTACCGGGCTTTGGAAGGAACGTTCCTCGGAGGATGCATGTTCACCGGCAGATCCGCGGGACAGAGTGCCGCCGGAACTGTCTAAGCTAATGCCATGGAGTGGACGGATGACTTTTTGGGGGCGGACTTCCAATCCTGCGCCATAGATGCCGAAGGTGCTGATGGCGTGGTCCGCCACGCTACGTTGATCAGGCACAGGGCGTGCTGGGAATCGGGCACCAACCAGTCGCGGACCCAGCCATCCAAGATTCCACACACCGGTGCCGTACTGTTCCTGCACGGGTGGAGTGACTACTTCTTTAATACCGAGCTCGCCACCTTCTGGGCGGCACAAGGCTATGACTTCTACGCCCTGGATATGCATAACCACGGACGGAGCCTGCTGGATAACTCCCCCGGGGGCTACGTTGCCGATCTTTCGTTCTACGATCCGGAGATCCAGGCGGCCGTGGACGTTATCCGGGGAGATCGAAAGACGCCGCCGGCGAGTCTGGCGCTGATGGGGCATTCCACCGGAGGCCTCGTAGCCGCGTTGTGGGCAAGCCGCAACTCAGGTCAGGTCCACCATCTGATCCTGGACAGCCCTTGGTTGGAAATGCACGGGAACGCCCTGGTGCGCCGGACTGCGCAGGCCATGGTGGCGCCCTTGGCGCGGTTCCGTCCGGAAGCCGTGTTGAGATTGCCCGAGCGTGGCTTCTACTTCCGCAGTATCAGCAGTACTGAGGAAGGCGAATGGACCTTGGACTCGAGGTACCGGCCACCCTTGGCTTTTCCCGTCCGGGCAGGCTGGCTTAATGCCGTCTTTGCCGGCCACGCGGCGGTGGCACGTGGTTTGAAGCTGGAGATGCCGGTCCTGGTACTGACATCGGCCGACAGCGCCAACGGCATGGTCTGGCAGGAGTCCATGCGACGTGCTGATGCCGTGCTGGACGTCAGCATCATTGCCTTGCGAGCCATGTCCTTGGGACGCACCGTGACCTTGGAGAGAATCGACGGCGCCCTTCATGATGTCTTCTTATCCGCGCCGGAGGTCCGGCAGGACGCCTACCGCAGGTTGGAACGGTGGATTGGTGGATTCATGAAACCCTCACCAGGCACACTGAACACTTCACCAGGAACGCTGAACAAGGGGAATGATGACTGATCCCGGGCTACCCGCGCCACAGTGGCAGCCGGACGTCCTGGGCCACGGCTATGAATACCTCGACCTGCCGCTGGCTCCGGATGAAGAAGGTCCGGCCAAGGCGACACTTGTCCGGTACGCTCCACCCTCGGCCAACCCACCGCCGCATGGACTGCTGGACTTTCTTGCCTCATTCACCACGAGAAAACGGCGGGCCGCGCCGGCAGACCCCGGCGGTGCGCCCAAGGTTGTCCTCTATTTGCATGGCTGGGCGGACTACTTCCTTCAGACCGAGTTGGCTGAGTATTTGGCAGCCTCCGGTTTCTACTTTTATGCCGTCGACCTCAGGAAATTCGGGCGTAGCCTCTCCCCCGGGCAAACCCCCGGGTACGCCGCGGACCTCGGAGTCTACGACGAAGACCTCGCGGCAGCATTGGCAGCGATAGAATGGGATGTGGCTGAGCGGAGTGACAATACCGCTGCACCCACCATTCACATGATTGCCCACTCCCTGGGAGGACTCATCGCTGCCTTGTGGGCGGACCGAAACCCCGGCAGGGTGGGAACCCTGGTTTTGAATTCCCCGTGGCTGGAGCTGCAGGGAAGCAGCCTGGTCAGGAGTATTGCCATGCACTTGGTGGAACCGTTCGCACGCACAGACCCCAAACGTCCTTTCAGGTTTCCCGAAATGCCCGCCTACTGGCAGAGCGTCAGCAATGAAGCGCACGGAGAATGGATGCTTGATCCCGTCTGGCGGCCCAGGGCATCTTTTCCCATCAGGGCTGGCTGGACCAAAGCTGTCCTGGCCGGGCACGCTGCCGTGGAGCGAAAGCTCAGCATCGATGCACCTGTCCTGGTGCTCCTCTCCGGTCGGACCAGGATCCAAGGCGAATGGACGCCGGACCTGATGCGGGCCGACGCAGTGATTGACGTGGAAGAGACCGCCAGAAGGTCACTCGGTTTGGGCCGGAGAACCGCGGTCTTCCGATATCCCGGCGCCCTTCATGACATCTTCCTGTCCCGGCGGACAGTACGCCAGCAGGCCTACCGTGACGTGGCTGCGTGGTTGGCGGCCTACCCATATTGAACCAGCACGAATGTGCTAACTCGTGGTGGCAGCGGCGTCCACGGCTCCGCCATAGCGGCGATCGCGCTTTGCGTAGATTTCGACGGCATCCCACAGGGTCCGCCGATCGACGTCGGGCCACAAGGTATCCATGAAGACGAATTCTGCGTAGGCAGATTGCCACAGAAGGAAGTTTGAGAGCCGCTGCTCCCCCGAACTGCGAAGGAACAAGTCAACGTCCGGGAGGTCCGGCTCATCCAGATACTTCTGGATGGTTTTTTCCGAAACAGCACCGGGCTTCAGGCGCCCATCGGCCACGTCCCGGGCAATTGCTGCCACGGCGTCGGCAATTTCAGCACGTCCGCCGTAATTAACACACATGGTTAGTGTGCAGGTGTCATTGGCCCGGGTGTATTCCTCTGCCTCTTCCAGTTCTTTGATAACCGAGCCCCAGAGGCGGGGACGACGGCCAGCCCAGCGGATCCTCACACCCCACTCATCAAGCTGGTTGCGTTGCCGGCGTAGCACATCTTTGTTAAATCCCATGAGGAACCGGACTTCCTCCGGGGAGCGCCGCCAGTTCTCTGTTGAGAAGGCGTAGACACTGACGTACTTGATTCCCATTTCGATGGCTCCGGCCATCACATCCAGCAATGCGGGTTCCCCCGCTTTGTGCCCCTCCACACGTGGAAGTCCGCGCTGGTTGGCCCATCGACCGTTCCCATCCATCACAATGGCGACGTGCTGGGGAATGAGCTCGCGTGGAATGACGGGTGGAACGGCTCCGGAAGGGTGCCCATACGGAACCACCACGGGCGTGCTTCGAGGCGTTGCGGGCCTGTTCTTCTTACCAAGTGCCACGGTTAATTTCGCTCCACGTGTTTGAGGGATTTCAGGGCGCGTTCCAAGTGCCATTGAAGGTAGCTGGCCACCAGACCGGCCGCCTCGCGACGGTGGCGTGGGTCCGAAATATCGGCGACGCCCCAGTTTCCGGTCAACAGCGCACCCAGCAACCGGACAGTTTCCGGAGCGGGCGCCGGTGAACCAGGGGGCCTGCAGTCACTGCACACCATGCCACCGACCGGTGCGGCGAAGGCTGTGTGGGGACCCGGCCGGCCGCAACGGGCGCAGTCCGTAAAACTGGGAGCCCAACCACCCGTGGCCAAAGCACGGAGGAGATACGAATCAAGGATGAGCTCAGGGGGATGGTCTGATCGGCTCAACGCTGCAAGCGCGCCCACCAGCAGGTTGTACTGGGCCGTCCCGGACTCGGTGTCAGCATCAGTCAACTTCTCAGCTGTTTCCGTCATCGCGGCCGCAACAGTGAACCTGCCGTAGTCGGCGGCAATGCTGCTTCCGTAGGCACCCTTGGCCACGGCCTGCGTGACGATATCCAGCGTCCTTCCGGACACCAACTGCAGGTCAGCAACCATGAAGGGTTCGAGCCTCGCTCCAAACCGGCTGCTGGTTCTCCGGACGCCCTTGGCCACGGCCCGGACTTGTCCGTGGTGCTTTGTCAGCAGGGTGATGATCCGGTCTGCCTCACCCAGCTTGTGGGTACGGAGCACCACGGCATCATCCCTGTAGGAGCGTGCTGCGAACGATGGATTGGCCACGTCTCATCTTCCCACTATGCGGGGGCCGGCCACGACAATCGGACCGTGTGGTGACGGGAAATCCCGTCACCACACGGAGGAGGTGTCAGGCCTGGGCGTCGCGAACGGCCCGGTTGACTGCCGAGATCAGGGCCTTCAACGACGAGGTCGTGGTGCTGGGATCAATACCAACACCCCAGAGCACACGTTCACCTACAGCGCATTCAACATAGGCTGCCGCACTTGCGCTGCCACCTTCGGACAAGGCGTGCTCACTGTAGTCGAGTACCCGGACATCCACGCCGTCGTGATGCAGGATGTCCAGCAGTGCGGCGATCGGACCGTTGCCGTGCCCGGTCCGTCGAACTTCATTTCCATCGATGCGCAGGTTCGCGTTCATGGTCATGGCACCGGATTCATCGGTTTCCGTGCTCACGCTTCCCAAGGTGTACCGGCCCCACTGGGACTGTTCCTCCTCCGACGGCAGGTACTCGTCCTGGAAGATCTGCCACAGCTGGGAGCCACTGACTTCGCCGCCCACCGCATCCGTGCGTCGCTGGATGACGCCCGAGAATTCAATCTGTGCCCGGCGGGGCAGATCCAGGTTGTGCTCGTTTTTCAGCAGGTAGGCGACGCCACCCTTGCCGGACTGGGAGTTGACCCTGATCACAGCTTCATAGCTGCGTCCCAGGTCCTTGGGGTCCACCGGCAGGTACGGTACCTGCCAGGTGAAGTCCTTGACGTCCTTGCCGGCGGCCGCAGCGTCCTTCTCCAGTGCCTCGAAACCCTTTTTGATGGCGTCCTGGTGGGATCCCGAGAAGGCGGTGAACACGAGGTCGCCACCGTACGGGGAGCGCTCCGGTACGGGCAACTGGTTGCAATACTCCACGGTGCGGCGGACTTCGTCGATATCGGAGAAATCGATCATGGGATCCACGCCCTGGACGAACATGTTCAAGCCGAGTGTCACCAGGTCAACGTTGCCGGTCCGCTCACCGTTTCCAAACAGGCAACCCTCAATGCGGTCAGCCCCGGCCAGGTAACCCAGCTCGGCTGCAGCCACGCCGGTGCCCCGGTCATTGTGCGGGTGCAGGGAAATGATGATGCCCTCGCGGGGGTGGAGATTACGGTGCATCCACTCGATGGAGTCCGCATACACATTGGGGGTGGCCATCTCCACGGTGGCAGGCAGGTTGATGATGACCTGGTTGTCGGCAGATGCTTCAAAGACATCGGCGATGGCGTTGCATACGCGTGCTGCATACTCCAGCTCGGTTCCCGTAAAGGACTCCGGCGAGTACTCGTAGGTGATGTGGGTGTCCTCGAGGGTTTCTTCGTATTTCTTGCACAAGCGTGCACCCTGCATGGCGATGTCCAGAATGCCGTCCTCGTCCTGGTTGAAGACCACACGACGCTGCAGGACAGACGTTGAGTTGTAGAGGTGGACGATAGCCTGCTTGGCGCCCACCAAAGATTCGTAGGTCCGCTCGATCAGGTGTTCACGGGCTTGGGTCAGGACCTGGATGGTAACGTCCCCGGGAATGTGGCCGCCCTCAATCAACTGACGAACAAAATCAAAGTCGGTCTGGGAAGCCGAGGGGAAGCCGACCTCGATTTCCTTGTAACCCATCTTTACCAGCAGCTGGAACATCTTCAGTTTGCGGGCCGGGCTCATGGGATCGATCAGGGCCTGGTTGCCATCACGGAGGTCCACTGCACACCAGCGGGGTGCTTTGGTGATGACCTTGTCCGGCCACGTGCGGTCCGGAACGTCTACGGCGATCTGGTCCTGGAACGGCAGGTAGCGGTGAACGGGCATACCTGAGGGCTTTTGTGCATTACGCATGGTGTGGCCTTTTCTCTAAGAACTAAGTGAAAGCTTAGCCGGACACAACGGAACTCCGCGGCGAGGATGGCCCAGCGTCAGATAGCTTTCAGGCCTCGCCGCGGCAGCTAAGAAGAAGCATTTCCGCACGCACAAATTCACAGTAACACGGTGCGTATGATGACAGTGCAACACCTCACGCAACGTCCACTATGCAGACGCCGCAACGGTGGAACAGCCGGCAGCAGCGTCCACACAAGGAGCCACAGTGCCACAGTCGGGGATCTCTCTTTCCTACATCGATCACAACGTCCGGCCCCAGGACGACCTTTACCAACACGTCAACGGCGCATGGCTCAGCACCACGAAGATCCCCGATGACCGTGCACTGGAAGGGACCTTCACAGCTTTGCGGGACGGGGCCGAGCTGGCTGTCAAAGAAATCATTGAAGAGGCAGCAGGCAAGGCCGGGGATGCCACCGGTGTTGAGCAGCAGGTGGGGGCGCTCTACGCCAGCTTCATGGACGAGGCCGCGGCAGAGCGAAAGGGCCTTGACCCCCTTCGCGCCCGGCTCCAGGAAGTGCGGGATGTCGCATCACTCCAGGAACTGGTTGCCCTCCTGGGCAAGCTTTTTCGCTGCGATGTCTCCGGACTCTTCTCCATCTACCCGGCACCTGACGCCGGAAATCCCGAGCGCATCCTCTTGTATATCGGCCAGGGTGGCCTGGGGCTGCCGGATGAGTCCTACTACCGTGAGGATAAGTTCGCGGACATCGTTGCCGCTTATGGCGACTACATCTCCAAACTTTTTACCTTGGCAGGTGTTGAAGACTCCGGCGCTGCTGCGGTCCGCGTTGTTGCACTCGAAACCGCCCTGGCGTCTTCCCACTGGGACAACGTGACCTTGAGGAACCCGCAGAAGACATACAACCTGAAAACGGCCGCGGAAGCGGAGGCGCTCTTCCCCCTGCTGGAAACCTGGTTCGAAGCGGCCGGCATTGAACCCTCAAAACGCGGGGAGATTGTTGTCAGCACCCCGGACTTCTTCGCCGAAGCCGCGTCCCTGATGGTCAATGAACAGCTGGAAACCTGGAAAGAGTGGCTGACCCTCCGGGTCATCAGCTCAGCAGCACCATACCTCTCCTCGGAGTTCGTGACCACGAACTTTGATTTCTACGGCACCAAACTCAGCGGCACTCCCCAAAACAAGGAACGCTGGAAGCGCGGCGTATCAGTGGTGGAGGCCGCCTTGGGCGAAGCCGTAGGCCAGATTTACGTGGAACGCCACTTCCCACCTGGACACAAGGCCCGCATGGAGACTCTGGTAGCCAACTTGATTGAGGCGTACAGGGAAAGCATTGCCTCCCTGGAGTGGATGAGCGAAGAAACAAAGAGTGAAGCCCTGAAGAAACTGCAGGCCTTCCGCCCCAAGATCGGGTTCCCTGACAAGTGGATCGATTACTCGGATGTAGTGATTGACCCCCACGATTTGCTGGGAAACGTTGAGAGGGCGCACAACGCCGACGTCGACCGGCACCTCGACGAAATCGGCAAACCGGTTGACCGCTCCAAATGGCTCATGACTCCGCAGACGGTCAACGCCTACTATCACCCCATGCTCAATGAGATCGTGTTCCCTGCGGCCATCCTCCAGCCGCCCTTCTTCAACGCCGACGCCGACGACGCTGTGAACTACGGTGGCATCGGTGCCGTCATTGGACACGAAATCGGCCACGGCTTCGATGACCAGGGCTCCCAGTTCGACGGAAGCGGGGCCCTGAGGAACTGGTGGACAGACGGTGATAGAGAAGCGTTCGAGTCGCTGACCGCAAAGCTGGTGGCACAGTATGACGCACTGTCGCCCTACGCCGCCCCGGACCACAAAGTCAACGGCAAACTGACCCTTGGCGAGAACATCGGGGATCTGGGTGGCTTGACGATCGCCTACAAGGCGTATCTCCTGAGCCTGAACGGCGCTGAACCCGAAGTGATTGATGGCTTCACCGGCCAACAGCGGTTCTTCATGTCCTGGGCAGCGGGGTGGCGCCAGGTGATCCGCGCCGAAGAAGCAATCCGCCGGCTGGCCACCGACCCGCACTCCCCCAACGAATTCCGGACCAACGCGATTGCACGGAACCTGACTCCCTTCCACGAGGCGTTCGATGTCTCCGAAGGGGATGGCATGTGGATGTCACCGGGTGAACGGGTCAGCATCTGGTAGGTCCGGGATTCCGTAAAGGATAAGCCGGGCCACGTGGTGTGGCCCGGCTTTTTCTCGGCTTTGTGTGGCTTCCTGCCCGGCAAGCGGCAGCTGGGTGACTTACTGGTCGATGTACAGCGGATTAACCTGCTGGCACACGGCATCGTTGGCAGTCTGGTTGACCACGTCCGGGGGGACAGAGGCCGCACCATAGACCGCCCCGGTCCCAAAGTCGGTTCCCACGTAAAGCTGAACCCCTGATACTCCCTGGGCCTGTTGGACCTGCGCGGAAGGAATACCGTAGAGCGTGGCAACATCTGCTGCTACGTCGGCGAATCCCTCACCGAAGTAGACCATGGTCTTGTCTACCGGATTGGCGAGGTAGGAGACCGACTGGGTAAAGCCGTTGCCGGTGAGGACTGCCAGAATTTCCTGGGCCCTGGTGTCTACTCCGCTGCCATTTGCCACTGCCACAGGCTGGATGGCTTTGTTGTAGGCAGGGACTGCAGGAGCGCTCGGCGTCGGAGCGGCCTGGGTCTCTGTGGCACCAGCCGTGGGTGTGCCGGTGGGAGTGGACGTTGCACCCGGTGTGGTCAGGTCCAGATCCGCCCGCAACGCCGCGAACAGCTGTGAAGCCTGGGGTTCAACAAGTTCAAGCCGGTTGGGGTCAACCGCTGCGGCCTGCGTGGGCACGGCAACGAAGGCGACCTTTGACACATCAATGTCCTTGAGCCGCCCGCCAATGGTCAGCAGCGAAGGAACGGATGCCAGCCCCTCGTCAACAGTGAGGTTCTGGGTGACGACGTCGGCTATCTGCAGGAGCCTCTGCGGATTGCCCAAGGTGCCTTCGCCCTTCAACTTGCGGGTCAAGGACGAAAGGAAAGCCTGCTGGCCCTTAATGCGGCCGAGGTCGCCGCCGTCGCCAAACGCGTGACGCGTCCTGAGGAAGGCGAGGGCTTGTTCGCCCTCCACCATGGAATCGCCCTTGGGCAGCCTAAGGCGGGAGTCAGGATCGAAGACGGGGTCGCTGACGCACACATTGACGCCACCGACGGCCTTGGAAAGTTCCTTGACGGCGTTGAAGTCCGCCATCATGAAGTGATCTATTTCCAGGCCGGTGAGCTTGTTGACCGTGTCCACGGCGCACCCAATTCCAGCCTCGGCCATCGCGGCGTTGATCATGACACCGCTGCGGGCGGGAAAAGTCTGGTTGTTGGTGCGATCGGTGCACTGCGGAACATCCACCAGGAGATCCCTGGGAAAGCTCATGACGCTGACCCGCTTGTTGTCCGCAGAGATATCCAACAACATCATGACGTCGGAGTGACCGTAGCCGGTGGAATCCTCGCTGCTTCCGTAATCGGCATTCTTACCGTCACGGGTGTCCGAACCGAGGATGAGAATCTGCAACCGGTCGGTCTTGTCATTGGCAGACGGTTCGCCCGAATCGCGGTTATCCGCCGCGCTCAAGGGAGCCTTGGTGATATTCGACTGCAATCTGATAAACCAGAAAGCGGCAAAGGCGACGCCGACCACCAACGTCACGGACACGACGCCTGTAACAATCTTCAGCCACAGCGGAAACCCCTGGCGTTCCTTCATATGCCTGGGGGTACCGTCGGCATCCTCCCCATGGCGTCCCGCAACGGGGCCGGCGGTGCCGGTGCCCTGCGGGCGGGCGTCACGACGTCGCACTATTCGGTTTACCTTTCTTGGAACACCACAATTCCCGCAATCATACGGGCCAATACTGGGAAATTCCCCTTCGAATTACAACGTAAAGGGAACAATATCAAGGGAGATCAGAACCCCAGCTTGACCAATTGCTTGGGATCGCGCTGCCAGTCCTTGGCCACCTTCACGTGGAGGTCAAGGTAGATCCTGGTGCCAAGGAGTGTTTCGATACCCTTGCGGGCGTTGGTGCCGACCTCCCGCAAACGGCTGCCGCCCTTGCCTATGATGATGGCTTTCTGGGACGGACGCTCAACATAGAGATTTACCCTGACATCCAACAACGGATTGTCCTCGGTCCGCCCTTCACGGGGCACAATTTCCTCAACGACCACTGCCAAGGAGTGCGGGAGCTCGTCGCGCACGCCCTCCAAGGCCGCCTCCCGGATAAGTTCGGCAATCATCACTGCCTCAGGCTCATCGGTGAGTTCGCCATCGGGGTAGAGGGGCGGCGACGGCGGCATGTGACCGATCAGGACATCGGCCACTGTGGAAACCTGGAAGCCATCAGCGGCAGACACCGGAACTATATCCGCCCAGCCCTGCTCGCCCAGGACCTCGCGGCCCAGAGCAGCCACGGCCAGCAGTTGTTCCGTCAGGGCCTGGCGGTCAACCAAGTCCGTTTTTGTCACCAGGGCAACGATAGGCTTCCGTCCAACGGCAGCGAGTTGCGCTGCAATGAACCTGTCACCAGGGCCGATCTTTTCATTGGCAGGCAAGCAAAACCCGATCGCATCAACTTCGGCAAGCGTGTCCGCGACGAGCTCGTTGAGGCGCTTTCCCAGGAGTGTGCGGGGTCGGTGGAGACCCGGCGTGTCCACCAGAATCAGCTGGGCATCGTCGCGGTGGACGATGCCGCGGATGGTGTGGCGGGTGGTCTGCGGTTTCGCTGACGTGATGGCCACTTTTTGGCCCACCAGCGCGTTGGTCAACGTTGATTTCCCCGCGTTGGGCCGTCCAACCAGCACCGAGAAGCCAGCGCGGAAGCCGCCGAAGTCCGAGTCGGCGTCGAATTTGTTACTTAGCTTGCTCACGTGGAACTCCCTGTTGCGTTGAGTCGGCGTCTTCGAGAAGGTCCTCAAAGTCAGTGTCTTCCTTTGGCATGGCTGCCGCAATGATATGGCTGACCCTGTTTCGGCGACCCTCTACCCTATCGGCTCTGAGGGAAACACCGTCGACCTCCACTGAACTCCCGACGATGGGGACCTGTCCGAGGGCCTTGGCCAGGAGGCCACCCACCGTGTCCACTTCGTCGTCGTCGAGGTCGATGTCGAAGAGTTCGCCAAGGTCATCGATGCTCATCCGGGCACTGACCCTGAATTGGCCGTCGCCCAAGTCAATGGCTTCTTCGGCCGCGGCGTCATATTCGTCAACGATCTCGCCGACGATTTCTTCGATCATGTCCTCGAGGGTCACCAACCCGGCTGTTCCGCCGTACTCGTCGATGACAATGGCCACATGCGTTGATTCCTGTTGAAGCTCCCGAAGGAGGTCGCTGACCAGCTTCGATTCAGGAACATAACGCACCTCCCTGGCCAGGGAATCGACGTCGTGGGCCTGCAGCCCCGGTTCGGTGCGATGCAAGGCGGCCGCTACGTCCTTGAGGTACAAAATGCCGCGGATCTGGTCCGTGTTCTCGCCAATCACCGGAATGCGGGAGTAGCCCGAACGCAGGAACAGCGCCATGGCCGATTCAAGGGTGGAACCGGTGGTGATACTGACGATGTCCGTCCGGGGAACCATGACTGAGCGGACCAGGGTGTCTCCGAAATCGAACACCGAGTGAATGAGCTCGGCCTCGTTGTCCTCGATCATGTCCGACTCCGCAGCGCGGTCCACGAATTCGCGGAACTCTTCCTCGCTGACGAAAGCGTCATCACCTGCCGGGGCACCGGGCGCCACAGCTTGGCCCAGCGCCACAAGCCAGGCCGGGATGGGGCCAAGAATCCAGCAGAGGAACCTGATCAGCGGAGCAGTGAACCGGACCACGGGGCCTGAGTGTGCCCTGCCAATCTGGCGGGGTGAAACGCCCACCAGAACGAAACCGATAACAGCCATGATGCCCGTGGCCGCCAGACCCGCCAGCCAGACATTGTCAAGGAGGCTGTGGAGGACGACCGCCACGGCCACGGCCGCAGCCATTTCGAACCACACGCGCCAGAACCGCAGCGCGCGCATGTGGGCGACCGGATTCTTCAGGATCCCACCCAGCGCCTTGCCCTTGCTGCGGACGATGGATTGTTCGGCTTCGTGGCGGGGAAGGAAGTTGAAAGCAGCTTCCGCTGCGGTCAGCAAAGCAACAAAGCTAAGAAATACCAGCGCCATGCCGACCAGGATGATCGAGGTCACTGCATGGTCTCCATCGGGGCATCCTTGCCCAGGAACTCGGACAACAGCTCACGCTGAAGGCCAAACATTTCCGCTTTTTCATCCGGCTCTGCGTGGTCGAAACCCAGCAGGTGCAGGATGCCGTGGGTGGTGAGGAGCAGCATCTCATCCTGGGTGGGGTGCCCGGCGTTCCGGGCCTGCACCTCTGCCACCTGTGGGCAGATGGCGATGTCACCCAGCATGCCCTGCGGCGTTGGCCTGCCCGGTGTCCCGGGCGTCAACTCATCCATGGGCACTGAGAGAACATCAGTTGCGCCGGGTTCGTCCATCAGCTCTATATGAAGCTTCTCCATGGCCGGTTCATCCACCAGGAGAATGGACAGCTCCGCTTGGGGATGGATGAAGAGCCGCTCAAAAATGAAACGGGACAGCGTCACCAACTGGGCCTCGTCCACCTCCACGCCGGACTCGTTGTTGACTTCAATGCTCATTTACGCTCTCCACGGTGGTGATTGTTGCTGTCTGTATTTGCGCGGTGAGCGTCGTCCCAAGTGCTGTAGGCCGACACGATATCGGCAACAAGGCGGTGCCGGACCACGTCCGCCGCTTCAAGAATGGAGAAGTTGACGTCGTCGATGCCGGTCAGGATCTCGCGGACAATCCGCAGGCCGGACGTTGCCCCAAAGGGAAGGTCCACCTGGGTCACGTCACCGGTGACCACCATCTTGGACCCGAAGCCGAGCCGGGTCAGGAACATCTTCATCTGTTCCGGAGTGGTGTTCTGGGCTTCGTCAAGGATGATGAAGGCGTCGTTCAGGGTCCGGCCACGCATGTAGGCCAGCGGTGCAACCTCAATGGTCCCGGCGGCCATGAGTCGCGGGATGGTCTCCGGATCCATCATGTCGTGCAGCGCGTCGTACAGCGGCCGGAGGTACGGGTCAATCTTGTCGCTCAGGGTGCCAGGCAGGAATCCCAGCCGCTCCCCCGCTTCCACAGCGGGACGGGTCAGGATGATCCGGCTGACTTCCTTGTTTTGGAGTGCCTGGACAGCTTTGGCCATGGCCAGGTAGGTCTTTCCCGTACCCGCCGGCCCAATACCGAAAATGACAGTGTTCTCATCGATGGCATCAACATAGTTCTTCTGGTTCAGCGTCTTGGGCCGGATGGTCCGGCCCCTGCTGGAGAGGATGTTGTGCGTGAGGACCTCAGCAGGGTTCTGCAGGGATTGGGAGCGGAGCATCGACACGAGCTGCTGGAGGACGTCGGGAGTCACCAAAGTGCCCTTGACCACCAGGCCACGAACTTCTTCCAGGAGGCGCATGACACGGGAGATATCTGCCGTGGGGCCCGTCATGGACAACTCGTTTCCACGTACGTGGAAATTCACGCCCTCAAAATGATCCTCGATATAGCGGAGGGCTTCATCGTGGCTTCCCAGCGAGTGAACCATTTGGTCGGAGTCATCAAAAGTGACAACTTCCGTGCGCGTGCCCGGTAACGTGTGCGGGAACTCGGTGGACGGCCGATTGCCGTTTCCGGCCTTGGGGCGCCCGTTCAACGATTCACTCATAGTGCCGGCCCTGGGGCCTTTTCTCCTCCTGCTGGGTAAATATCTCTGATGGGTTAATCCTACGCCAGCCGCCGAAGAGGCATAGTGCTGCCTGTCCGCACCGGCACGCAGGACAAATGCGGCCTTTTGTCTCAACTCGGCATCGAGCCGGTATCAATCACGTTTCAGTTGCCTCCCGCTCCCCTCATTCCCGGCCGACCGCCGTCGGGCATGTGCCAAGCTGGCATGGCGGGTGGATGCCCGCCTGTAGTCCGGGTCAGCAAAACCCGGGACCAATGCATCAGCAGGAACAGGACATCAGTGGCAGAAAATCATCGCGCACGCAGACGGACACGCTCCGTGACAGCTGTGCCTGCGATGCTTGCTGCCCTGTTGCTGACGGGATGCATCGCCAATGGCGGGGGAACACAGGTAAACACCGGCACGCCCGTGCCCACCGTCCTGGACGCGCCGGCCAGCAACGCTCCGCTGGAAACCACGCAGGCGTCCACCAAAATCCCGGTTTACTGGATCGGACGCAGCAAGGACGAGGTCTACCTCTACCGCGAATTCAGGGATATTTCCGGGGATGCCAACCCTGTGACCACTGCCCTGCGCATCATGATGTCGGACAAGCCGCTTGACCATGACTTCTTTACTCCATGGCAGCAGCCTGGCAGCCTGGCAACGTCCATCTCCGGCAAGAACGTCATTACAGTGGACGTCTCCCGCGATGCGTTCAACTCGAACCTTGACGCTGTGATGGCTCAAAGGGCTGTCCAACAGTTGGTGTACACCGCCACCGCTGCAGCGTCGTCGTCGGGCCTCATCAACTCCGGACAACAGATCCAAGTGGTGATCCTTGTGGATGGCCACACCGACTACATGGCCTTCGGCCAGGTGAAGCTCGGTCAACCGATGGCCCGCGACGCCTCCTTGGTGGCGCCGCTGTGGATCATAGATCCCCAGGAGGACGTGACCCTGCCTCCTGGAACCATCAAGTTCAACGGACGCAGCACGGACAGTTCCAAGACGATTGCCTGGCAGGTTCTCCAAGAGAACGGCAAGGGCGAGAAGACCAGCCTCCTCAACGGCCAGGCCAAAGCCACAGGTGAACCCGGCCAGTACGGATTGTTCACCATTGGCGCCACCCTCAAGGCCGGCAAGTACGAACTACGGGTTTCGCAGCTTGACGGCGCGGGCAAGATCATCGAATCCAGCACCGATACGCGCCTCTTCACTGTCGGCTGACGAAGCTCCTACCAGCGGCCCAGAACGTCGCTGGCAAGCACGACAGCGGCAGGACCCGCCGTCGACGATCGCAGCACGTGGTGCCCCAACAGGGCCGTAACGGCTCCAGCGTCACTGAGGCGGGTCACCTCGCGCGGCGAGATTCCACCCTCAGGGCCCACGATCAACAGGATCTCCGACGAACCGGGCTGATCTCCGCGGGGGCCGTCCCACTGTTCCAACACCGTCCGCAAAGGCCGCTTGGCGTCCTCGTGCAGGATGACGGCCAAGCCTGCTTTGCTGACTTCAGCTGCCAAAGCAGCGGTATCAACAATCTGCCGTACCTCGGGAATGTAGGCCCTGCGCGCTTGCTTGGCCGCCGCCGTGACTACTGACTGCCACTTTGCGTGGGCTTTGGCAGCCCGATCACCCTTCCACCGGACGATGGAGCGTTCGGACTGCCACGGAACCACCGAGTCGATGCCCAATTCAGTGGACGTTTCCACAGCGAGCTCATCACGGTCGCCTTTGGCGAGGGCTTGGACAAGGACCAGCCGCACGGGGGGCTGGTCCTCGAAACCAACGCTGGCGGCAGTAACCGCCAAGGTGCCGGAGCCGACGTCGGCCACCACACCCGTGAGCCTGCCTCCGGCGCCGTCGGCAATATCCACCGGCTCACCGACGGCCAGGCGCTTGACGGTGACCGCATGGCGGGCCTCCGGCCCGTCGAGAACGAACACTGCACCAGGCTCAAGGCCGTCGAGGCTGCCAGGCGGGGCGAAGAAAACTGGGTTGCTCACCGCTACAGGTTACCGAGCCTGTCCCGCAGTTTCGCAAACATGCCGCCGCTGGCAACAAGCTTTCCCTCGGTGAACTGCTCACCGCGCAACTTGGCCAGTTGCTGGAGCAGCTCCTCCTGGGCGGCGTCCAGCTTGCTGGGCGTCTCCACGTGCAGGTGCACTTTAAGGTCTCCGCGGCCGTAGCCCCGGAGGTGCGTCACACCGAGCCCACGCAGGGTGATGACTTCACCTGACTGCGTGCCTGATTTGACGTCAATGCCCTGGGCGCCGTCGAAAGTATCCAGCTGCAGTTCTGTTCCCAGCGCGGCTGCCGTCATGGGCACGCTCAGCGTGGCATGCAGATCGTCACCTTCACGCATGAACATGGAATCGTTGTTAACGCGGATCTCAACGTAAAGGTCGCCTGCAGGACCACCGGCAGGACCGGCTTCGCCCTGGCCTGACAACTGGATGCGCGTGCCGGTGGCAACGCCCGCGGGAACCTTGATGGTCAGTGAACGACGACTGCGGATGCGTCCCTGGCCGCTGCATTCGTTACAGGGGTCCTTGATCACAGTGCCGAAGCCTTCACAGGAACCACAAGGAGCGGTGGTCATGACCTGTCCCAGGATGGAACGCACGGCACGCTGGACCTGGCCGCTGCCACCGCAGATGTCACAGCGTTCGGGATGCGTTCCCGGGCGGCAGCAGCTGCCGTCACAGGTGGGGCACACCACGGCAGTGTCCACTTCGAGCTTCTTGTTGACGCCGAAGACGGCATCCTTGAGGTCGATGCGGACGCTGATCAGCGCATCCTGGCCGCGGCGTACCCGCGAGGCCGGTGCCCCCTGGCCACCGCCGCCGCCGAAGAAGGTGTCGAAAATGTCCTGGAATGCGAAGCCCTGACCTGCGTAGCCGCCTCCGAAACCATTCTCGGTTCCGTTTTCGTTGCCTGTGGCGTCGTACACCCGGCGTTTCTGGGGGTCCGACAATACCTCGTAGGCATGTGTGACGGCCTTGAATTGCTCGGCAACATCCTCGCCGGGATTGACATCCGGGTGGAGCTTGCGCGCCAACTTGCGGTACGCCTTTTTGATCTCTTCCCCGGTGGCTTCCGGCGAGACTCCCAAAACGTCATAGTGGCTGCTCAAAGTCGGTATCTCTTCCTTGTTGTACTGCGGATAATTTTCAGGCCGGGATCTAGCCGCCCAGAATGCGGGACAGGTAGCGGGCAACAGCGCGCACCGCGGCCATGGTGGTGGGATAGTCCATGCGGGTGGGACCCAGAATGCCTACCTTCGCACCGGATCCATAGCCCGTAGCCACTACCGAAGCCTCGGCCAACCCGTCGTACGGATTCTCCCGGCCAATGCTCACTGTCACGCCTCGAGGGTCATCGCCCATATCGGACAACAACCGAAGCATGACTACTTGTTCCTCAAGTGCTTCAAGAACCGGCCCAATGCTCAACGGGAAATCCACGTTGGACCTGGCCAGGTTGGCCGTTCCGGCCATCAAAATTCTTTCTTCCCGGCTGTTGTCGCTCAGTGACTGGAGGCCATTGGCCAGGGTTTGCGCCAAGCCTCGAAGCTCGGGTTTGCACAAGGCCACAACAGAGGGCAGAACCTGCGGCAAAAGGTCCAGCTGGGTTCCCGCGATGCTCCCGAGGAAACGCGACCTCAGCATCATCAGGGCTTCATTGGCCACTTCGCTGCCGGCGTCGATGACTTTCTGGCCAACGCTGCCGGTATCGGCGATCAGGACCAACAGGACTTGCCGAGGGGCCAGCAGTACGAATTCGACATGGCGGACCACGGCACGGCTGGCTTGCGGATACTGCACGACGGCGACTTGGTTGGTCAGTTGCGACAGCAGCCTGACGGTCCGCTCCAGTACGTCATCCAGGTCATCCGGGCCTTCCAGCAATGAGTGGATGGCGCGTCGTTCGGCGGCCGACAGTGGCTTCACTTGGGAAATGCGGTCCACGAAGAGGCGATAACCCTTGTCCGTGGGAATCCGACCGGCGCTGGTGTGGGGCGCGGCGATGAGGCCTTCCTCTTCCAGCACGGCCATGTCATTCCGGATGGTGGCGCTTGAAACACCAAGGTGGTGGCGCTCCACGAGGGCCTTGGATCCAACAGGCTCCCGGGAATGAACGTAGTCCTCAACAATGGCACGCAGTACTTCCAACTTGCGCGGCTCACTCATCGATCCACCTCCTGACAAACTGCCGTGGGCCATCCGGCCCATCGCTGCGGGACCGCGGCTGGATCCCAGGTCTTAGCACTCAACATGCCCAAGTGCTAACAGTCTATTATGGGCCACCCTCGTTGCTAGCATTGAAACCGCCCACATTCAGCCAGCAGAAAGAGGAAGCATTTTGGCTTTCAATGACTGGGGTCCCCGGGATCTGACCGCCCCTGCCAAGCAACAGCTTCCCGAAGTGCCGGTCCAGCGGGGGATGGTCCTGGAAGACGTCCAATCAGGCTGGGTGGGCGAAGTCACCCGGGTGGAGAAAACCGGGGGCATGCACATCGTCAGCCTGGAGGATCGCCGGGGCAAGTCCAAGTCATTCCAGCTGGGCTTCGGGTTCCTCCTGGAGGGCCAGGCCATCCGGCTGATGCCTCCCGCGCCGCGGACCGCCGCGTCCGCTACGACGCCGGGACGGACCGCCTCGGGGTCCGTCAGGGTCCACGGGCAGCGCGCCCAGGTGGCAAAGGCCAGCCGCGTCTGGGTGGAAGGCAAACACGATGCCGAGCTCGTGGAGAAGGTGTGGGGTGATGACCTTCGCGTGGAGGGCATCGTGGTGGAACCCCTGCACGGCGTGGATGACCTCAAGTCGGCCATCGCGGAATTCAACCCCGGCCCCAGCAGGCGCTTGGGAATCCTGGTGGACCACCTTGTCCCGGGTTCCAAGGAATCGCGAATCGCCGCAGATGCCATGACCTACCCCGGAGCGGCAGGCAACGTCCTCATTGTGGGCCACCCCTACGTGGATGTGTGGCAGGCCATCAAACCCAAGGTCCTGGGCATCGAGCAGTGGCCAACGGTTCCCCGCGGAGTCGACTGGAAGACCGGGATTTTGCGCGCCTTCGGGTGGCCACACGAGACCGCAGAGGACATCGGTCTGGGCTGGCAGCGGCTGCTTGGCGCGGTACGCAGCTATGCGGACCTGGAAGCATCACTGTTGGGGCGCGTTGAGGAAGTCATCGATTTCCTCACCGCCCCCTGACGCCCATTTCCAAGGTCCAACCGGCGAACCACCGGGGAGTGGTCCGGCGCTGTGCCCTTATGCCGGTATTCTGGGACAGCAATACAGCAGCATCTTTACAGCAAAAGGAAGACACCGTGGCAGAGAACGCTCCTGAAGAACCGGGCAGCGCCGCAGGGCGGCCCCAGTACCATGGCGCACCTGCCAACGCCCTGCCGCTGACTGCAAGCGAGGACCGGCAATGGGCAACCCTGGCCCACTTTGGCGGCATTCTCGGGTGCCTGCCGTCCCTGCTGATCTACTTGATTTTCCGGGACCGCGGCCCCTTCACTGCGCAGGAATCCAGGGAGGCATTGAACTTCACGCTGCCTCCGACCATCGCCGCCGTGCTTGCCAACCTCTTGGTCATGCTCCCGGTTGTGGGCAACATTTTCGCTGTGATTGCCACGGGAATTTGGGTTGCTCTGACGTGCTTCTCAGTATCCGCCGGTATCCGCGTCAACCACGGCCAGCCCCACCGCTACAAGCTGAATCTGCGCTGGATCAAGTAAGCAGCGAAATCCCCGTAGCGGTCTGACCGTCAGTCCGGGAGAACCCTGCGCACCACGGCATCGGCCAAAAGCCGGCCTTTCAGTGTCAAGACCAAACGTCCCTTGAAAGCCTGAACCGGATCAACCAGTTCATCGGCAATAAGCCCCGCTATTGCGCGCCGGCCATCAGCATCGAGGGATTCCACGGACAGTCCTGTCCCAAGCCTTGCTTCCAACATGATCCGCTCCACACCGCGGGTTTCATCATCGAGGGTTTCCCTGCCTGCCGCCGGGGATTGCCCCGCTGCCAGCCGGGAGGCATACGCCGTGGGGTGTTTGACGTTCCACCAACGCACACCGCCGACGTGTGAGTGGGCGCCCGGGCCAATTCCCCACCAATCGTCACCGCGCCAGTAGGCGAGGTTGTGACGGCAGGCCTGAGCGGGTGTCTTCGACCAATTGCTGACTTCATACCACGCCAAGCCGGCCGCCGAGATCAGCTCATCCGCAAGCTCGTACTTGGCCGCGTGATCGTCGTCGTCAATTCCCGGCACTTCGCCGCGCCGGATCTGCGCAGCCAGCTTGGTGCCAGCCTCAACAATCAGGGCATAGGCACTGATGTGGTCCGGCCCGTAAGAGAGCGCCGTTTCCAATGACGTCCGCCAGTCCTCCATGGACTCCCCGGGGGTGCCATAAATGAGGTCCAAACTGACGGCCAGGCCGGCCTCCCGTGCCCATTGGACGGCCAGCGGCACGCGGCTGGGCGCGTGCGTCCGGTCCAATACCTTCAGGACATGGGGCACCGCTGACTGCATGCCGAAGGAGACCCTGGTGAATCCGGCCTCAGCAAGCAACCTCAACGATTCAGGTGTTACGGAATCCGGGTTGGCTTCGGTGGTGACTTCGGCCCCCGGCTCAAGACCCCACAACCTGACAGCCTCACGAAGGATGTCGGCCAGGTCCTCAGCCGGCAGCAACGTAGGAGTTCCTCCACCGAAGAACACCGTGGCCAGGGGCCGCTGGGGAACGCGCGAGGCATCCAGGGCCGAGTAAGCAAAGCCGAGCTCTGAAATCGCCGTACCGGAGTACGCGTCCTGCGAGGCTCCGCCACCCAGTTCCTTGGCGGTGTAGGTATTGAAATCGCAATAACCGCACCTGACAGCGCAGAAGGGGATGTGGACATAGAGTCCGAAATTGCGCTGTCCGATGCCATCCAGCACCTGGGAGGGCAGAACGCCGTCCGCAGGTGCCGGATCGCCCAGAGGGAGAACGCTGGGCATTTACTTCTTGGCCTTGTCCTTGGATTCATCGGTGGTCAGGGCAGCAATGAACGCCTCCTGCGGCACTTCAACGCGGCCCACCATCTTCATGCGCTTCTTGCCTTCTTTCTGCTTTTCCAGCAGTTTGCGCTTACGGGTGATGTCACCGCCGTAGCACTTGGCAAGGACATCCTTGCGGATGGCGCGAATACTCTCGCGGGCAATGATGCGCGATCCAATAGCCGCCTGGATGGGCACCTCGAACTGCTGACGCGGAATGAGCTCACGGAGCTTACCGGTCATCATCACGCCGTAGGCATAAGCCTTGTCGCGGTGGGTGATGGCGCTGAAGGCATCAACCTGCTCCCCTTGAAGCAGGATATCCACCTTGACGAGGTCCGCCACTTGCTCGCCATCGGCCTTCCAGTCCAAGGAGGCATAGCCACGGGTCTTGGACTTCAGGAGGTCGAAGAAGTCAAACACAATCTCGGCCAAGGGAATCCAGTAGCGGAGCTCCACCCGGTCCTCCGAGAGGTAGTCCATGCCCTTCATCTGCCCACGGCGGCTCTGGCAAAGTTCCATGATGGCGCCGACGAACTCGTTGGGCGCAAGAATGGTCGCCGAGACCATGGGTTCGCGGACTTCCGAGATCTTGCCAACAGGGTATTCGCTGGGGTTGGTCACGTGGACAACCTTTTTGTCCTCCAGCGTCACTTCGTATTCGACGTTGGGCGCAGTGGAGATGAGGTCCAGGTTGTACTCGCGCTCGAGCCGCTCGCGGGTGATTTCCAGGTGCAGAAGACCCAGGAAACCCACACGGAAACCGAACCCCAGAGCCGCTGACGTCTCCGGCTCATACACCAGCGCGGCATCGTTGAGCATCAGCTTTTCCAGGGCATCGCGGAGCACGGGATAGTCAGTGCCGTCCAGCGGATACAGTCCCGAGAAGACCATGGGCTTGGCATCGGCATAGCCGCTCAGCGACTGGGATGCGGGCTTGGCAAGGTTGGTGACGGTATCGCCGACCTTGGACTGGCGCACATCCTTCA
The DNA here is from genome assembly GCF_016907545.1 of Paenarthrobacter ilicis. Taxonomy (NCBI): domain Bacteria; kingdom Bacillati; phylum Actinomycetota; class Actinomycetes; order Micrococcales; family Micrococcaceae; genus Paenarthrobacter; species Paenarthrobacter ilicis. Next base: position 2,150,419 of record NZ_JAFBCD010000001.1, read on the forward strand.
CACCCGTGATCAGGTAGCCAACCTCACCTACGCCGAGTCCCTTGGACGGCGTGGGTTCCGGCGAGCTGACACCGATCTCCAAGAGCTCGTGGCTGGCCTTGGTGGACATCATCTGAATGCGTTCACGCGGGTTCAGCTTGCCGTCCACCACGCGGACGTAGGTGACCACGCCGCGGTAGGTGTCGTAGACAGAGTCGAAGATCATGGCCCGGGCGGGAGCGTCGGCATCGCCCACCGGGGCAGGCAAATCGCGGACAATCTTGTCCAGCAAAGCCTCCACGCCGATTCCGGTTTTACCTGAGACCTTGAGGACATCCTCGGGGTCGCCACCGATGAGGTTTGCGATTTCCGCCGCGTACTTCTCCGGCTGCGCTGCCGGAAGATCGATCTTGTTCAGCACGGGGATGATGGTGAGGTTGTTCTCCATGGCCAGGTAGAGGTTCGCAAGCGTCTGCGCCTCGATACCCTGGGCCGCGTCCACCAGAAGAACCGCGCCTTCACAGGCAGCAAGTGAACGTGAGACCTCGTAAGTGAAGTCAACGTGGCCGGGAGTGTCGATCATGTTCAGTGCATAGCTGGTGCCGTCGAGTTCCCAGGGCATACGGACAGCCTGTGACTTGATGGTGATACCGCGCTCACGTTCGATATCCATACGGTCCAGATACTGGGCCTTCATGTCGCGTTGTTGAACGACGCCGGTGTACTGCAGCATGCGGTCTGCCAGGGTGGACTTACCGTGGTCAATGTGCGCAATGATGCAGAAGTTCCGGATGATGGCCGGATCTGTTGCGGCGGGCACCGGGGCGGTGCGGGCCATGGGAGACACGCAGGATCCTTACTGTCGATACTCACACGGCAGTTCCTCCGGCTGGGCATAGGCCAGCGGGGACACGCCGCGCATCTGATCCTCTAGTCTCCCACGAACCGGACGTTCCACGTACATCACGTACACGACTTGGACACTCCCCCACTGCAGGGTTGTAGCTTTGTCACATGGCTTTCGACGTCGGCCCCCTCGGCAAACTCATCGCGCGTTCACTCGGGTTCCTGCGTGGACGCAGCAACCGGTCTGTGGCCCCGGCAAAGCAATCACCCACCCGGCGCCGGCCATCCGGCGTCGGGCAGTCAAGTGCCTACCCCGGGGATTTCCGCGGCCAGTTCGCCATCAACTACTCGCCCAAGCCGGACGGTCAACCCGACCCGGGTGAAATTGTGTGGGGATGGGTTCCCTACGAGGAAGACCACTCACAGGGCAAGGACCGTCCCGTGCTGTTGGTGGGCAGCGATGGCCGGTGGCTCCTGGGGCTCATGCTGACGTCCAAAGACCATGACCGCGGAGCGCGTGCGGACGATTATGTGGATATCGGTGCCGGCGCGTGGGACCGACAGGGCCGGCCCAGCGAAGTCAGGATCGACCGCGTCATCAGGCTTGATCCACGCTCCATCCGCCGGGAGGGCGCGGTGCTGGACAGGCCCCGCTTCAAGGAAGTTTCCCGGGCGCTGGGGCAACGCTAGGGTCCGGAGAATCCGGAGTCGCCGTATCACGCACCGTTCTGCTATTCTTTATAGCTGTGTGTGCGTGCAGGTCGACGTCCACACATGGTTGGCTGCCATAGGCATCCCCACGCCGCTCTCAGTCGATGGCCAACCTGAAAACCCTCTAGACCATTTCCGCATTAAAAAGAGAGTTCATACGTGGCTAATATCAAGTCCCAGAAGAAGCGCATCCTCACCAACGAGAAGGCTCGCCTGCGCAACAACGCAGTCAAGTCCGAGCTGAAGACGGCCATCCGCGCCGTCAACACCGCCGTTGAGTCTGCCGACAAGGATGCTGCTGGATCTGCACTTGCTGCTGCCAGCCGCAAGCTGGACAAGGCTGTCAGCAAGGGCGTTATTCACAAGAACAACGCTGCAAACCGCAAGTCTGCGATCTCCAAGAAGGTCAGCGCACTCTAAGGTTTTCCAGTTCGACTGAGCTGATCAAAAGGCCGGCACCCCGCGGGGTGCCGGCCTTTGGGTTTAACTACACCTGGCTGCTACGCCACACCGTCGGCTGTTGCCCGACGCTGTCAGCGGCGGCTTGACGACATCGCAATGACGGTGACCGCGTGCTCCACTGCATAGACGGGATCGCGCGACTCACCCTTGACCTGCGCGTCCGCTTCGGCAATGACCTGGATGGATCGGATCAGGCCCTCCGGAGTCCATCGGCGGACATCACGCTGGGCTTGTTCCACCAACCACGGCTGCATACCCAGATTCCTGGCGATGGACGCCGAGGAACCGCTGGCACCCGCCACCTTTGCCAAGGTGCGCAATTTGGCCGCCAAAGCCGCCACCAGGGGAACGGGATCCACTCCCGTTGCCAATGCGTGGCGGAGCGTGGACAAAGCGCCGGCCCCGTTGCCTGCCATGGCTGCATCGGCAACCTTGAAGGCCGTTGCCTCCACGCGGCCACCGTAATACCGCTCCACTGTCTCCGCGGTGACGGCGGTGGTGGCGTCGGCAATGAGCTGGCTGCAGGCGGCAGCAAGTTCGGAGAGGTTTGCACCCACCGCATTGACCAAGGCCTGGACCGCTTCACCCTCGATACGGCGACCGGCCGCCTTGAATTCGGACACCACAAAAGCAGTCTTCTCGGCATCTTTCTTGAGGGGCTGGCAATCGACCACTGGCCACCCGGCAGCCTTCACGGCGTCGAGCAGCTTCTTGCCACGGACTCCCCCGGCATGGCGCAGGACCAACACCACGTCCTGGTCAGGGTGTTGCAAGTACGCAAGGCCATCCGCGAGGAAAGCGTCGTTCATGGCTTCGAGCCCGTCCACCTCAATGAGCTTTGCTTCGCCAAACAACGAGGGAGTGACTGCCATGGCCAAGGACCCGGATTCATAAGAGCCTGCATTGAGGCGGCTCAGCTCAACATCCGGAGTCGCCTCCCTGACATTGGCCCGGATCTGGTCCAGGGCACGGATTCCCAGGTATTCTTCCGGACCCACGATGAGGACGACGGAAGCGGGCCGGGCATCGCGCCAACCAACGACGTTGGCGGCGGGAGCCTTGCCCCTGGTGTTCTGGGCAGCAGCCACTGATGGTGTCCTTCCGGCGGTTGGGATTCACCTTAAAGTCTGCCATGCCCTGGCACTCTTCCGGGCCACGGCATAGCCGCTCAAGCCGCCGCGCAAGCATTTCCAACAGGACGGTCAGTTGAGCGTGAAGTATCCGTACCCGCCGGCACACCTCTGCCGGGTGAAGACCCATCCACAGGCCGACGAAGGTGAACGCCGAAAGGGCCGCCATGGCAGCTGCCCCGGTTGGCCCCTCGGCCCATGGCAACGCGGCGCCGGGGGCTGAAGCAAAGAACCGCGCCATTGACGCTATGGCCCCTGCACAGGTACCCGCGACGGCAACAGGCGCCACCGCCAGTGCGGGTACCACCGCAGCCAGGGGAACAGCCACCGTCCCGCAAATGGTCACCGGGGCCACCAGCGGACCGGCCACAACGTTCGACACCAATGCGTAGGTTGCCACCTGGGGCTGCAGGACTGCGATGACGGGTCCGCACAACAGTTGGGCGGACAGGGGTACTGACACTCCGGCAGCCAGCCACCCGGGCATACCGGGAGGCGCCCACCCGGCCATGCGACCCGCCAGCAGGACTATCCCCAGGGTGGCAAGAACGGAGAGGAGAAAACCCACACTGGAACCCAACGTGGGTTCGAACAACAACAGGGCGATGGTTGCACAGCAGAGGAACGACAAAGCCCGTCCCCTTGAACCGCCCGCCAAGGCAATCACCCCAATGCAGCCCATAACGGCAGCCCTGAGCACACTGGGTTCGGAACCCACCAACACTACAAAGGCACCCAACCCTGCCAGGGCGGTGGCGCCGGCAATGGGCCGTGGCAGCCTCATCCGCCGTGCCAGGACAAGGAATCCACCCAGGACAAGACTGCAGTTGGCGCCGGACACTGCTGTCAGATGGGTCATGCCCGTTACCTTCATGGCCTGGTTCAAGTCCTCCGGCAGTCCACTGATGTCACCGGTGACCATCCCCGGCAGGAGGCCCGCAGCATCCCCCGGCAGCCACTTGGCTGCCGTGACAAAGGCCCTCCGCCAGTCACCCGCAGTGGAACGGATGTCAAAAGAGTCATCGTGGATGAGCGGTCCGGAGGCTGCCGAAAGAATCGCAGTTCCTGGTTGCCCTGGCTGGGCTTCCTTGAGGGTGCCCGTGGTCCGCAGTTGCTGTCCCGGCCGCACCTGCGCCCACTCGTCCCCGCCTGTCACCAGCAGGTCCGCCGGCCCCGGACTCACAGTCCCGGCAGCAATGATTTCCCGGAGAATTACCGGAACCATCCAACGGCTGCTGCCACTGTTCCCAGGGAGAGGAGACAATTCCGGGCTTCCTGTGACCGTAACTGTCACTGCAACGCTGTGGCCTGCAGCAGATGCCACAGGACCATCCTGCCGGGCCGCAGCGGATACCGCACAATGTGTGGCCACCATGGCGCCCACAAAGAATGCGAGGGCCATGGTGTCCCGGATGCTCCTGCGGAATGACGGATGGCGCCGGGTTCCAACCAGGAGGGCCGCTGCCCCGGCCAAGGCCAATCCTCCGGTCAGGACCCACGACGCCTGCGCGTCCACGCTGCTGCCAGCCAAGGCAACCAACCATGATGTCAGCGCCGCCGGTACCAGCCTCAGATCCACCCTCCGTGATGGGACTTTGCTTTCACCCACCGGTCACCGCCACAAGATCCTTCAGGGTCTCCATGAGTTTTGGTCCGATCCCATCCACGGCATCCAACTCCTCCACGGAGGCGAACGGCCCGTGTTCCTTCCGCCAATCCGCAATGCGTTGTGCCATGACGGGCCCCACCCGCGGCAGGGTGCCCAGCTCCTCCACCGATGCCGTGTTGATGTTGATTTTCATGGCACCCTTGGACGAGGCGGCGGCTTGTCCCTCCCCCGGAAGCGTGGCCCCTGGAGAGGCGGCGGATTCCGTGCTTTGCGGATCCTCACCCACTGCCGGGACATAAATCCTGACACCGTCATTGACCGCTTCTGCCAGGTTGAGCTGGTTGAGGTCAGCCGCTGGCGCAGCGCCTCCTGCAGCATCAATGGCTTGGTATACGCGACTCCCCTGCGGCAACCTCACGACGCCGGGCTTCTGCACGGCACCGGTCACATGGACCCACAAAGAGCCGGCTGTCTCTGTCCCGTGGGCCGTTGCCACGGGTGACTCTGCTGCGCCCGGGAGACCCGGGGAGGCCAGGGGTACAGCCTGTGGTGCAGCCGATCCGGAGGTCCACCAGCCGACGGCGATGGCGGCAAAAGCCAAGCAGGCTACCAGGACGGCAACGCCCCACGAAGAGCGCCACCGCGCACGGATGTGGACCGCCCGTTCTTCGCTCACGCATTCGGGTTCATCTACCTCGGTCAGGGGCAGCAGCGGCGCAACATCCGCACTTTGCGACAGACGCGGGCCAGAGGATGAACGCGGGCCAAGCGGCAAACGGCCGGCAAACCGCCGCCGGTATGCTTCCGCTGCGGCATCCGTGGCGTCATCCTGGTTCCAGCGCGGCATACTCCGAGCCTATGAGCACGGCAGAGAACAGGCACCGGGCCCAGTGCGCTATGTGGAAAAGCCGCCCGACGGGAGTACGGCCCGTCAGCCCGGTGTGCTGCTTTCTCCGACGATCACCGCCAGGACCCCCAGCCCCGCATGGGCTGCCAGGACGGCCGGCAAGGCGCTGATCTGAGGAGCGGGACAGTCGGGGCACAAAACATGCAGGCGTGACGCCAGGGCTTCGGCCTCACTCCTGTTGCCGAAGTGGTGGACTGCCAAACGTTGCTGCCCCGCGGGCCGGGAGGCAACATCCGCTGCAACAATTTCCTCGAGCCGCGCTATGGCGCGTACCGCGGAACGAACCTTCTCAACCGGGACGATCTTGCCGCCGTCGACCCCCAGGATGGGCTTGATGGCGAGGACTGTTCCAACGAGTGACGCTGCGGCGCCTACGCGCCCGCCCCGCCTGAGCTGCTCAAGGCTGGGCACATAGAAATAGACTTTGGTGCGTTCCATCCGCTTTTCGGCGAAACCCCGGACCGCAGCCGCGTCCTGGCCATCGGCCGCAGCCACCACAGCGCTTTGCACGCCCATTCCCTGTGCCATGCCGACGGTCCGCGAGTCGACAACTTCAACCGGGATGGACACCCGGGCCGCGGCCAACCGGGCAGCGTCAGCTGTGCCGGAAAGATCCGAAGAGATGTGGATCGACACCACGGCTTCGTAGCCCTGCCGCTGAGCCGCCATATAGGCCTGTTCGAACTGGCCGGGTGAGGGGCGGGAGGTTTTCACTGACTTCCCGGAGGCCAATGCCAAGGACAGGGTCCCAGTGATGTCGTCTTCGCCCTCACCGTAAATTTCGCTACCCACCATTACGGGCATGGGCACAACGGTCAAGCGCCCGTCAGGGATAAAAGCAGCCACCCAGTCGCGGGGCAACGCAGCTGCAGAATCGGTGACCACCGCGGTTTTGACGACGGCGGCCAATGGCGCCTCCGCGGCCCGCACGGCGGGTTGCCTTAACCGGGCAACCCGTTCCTTAAGCCACATCCAGGCGGGTGGTTCGCGCTCAGGCACGCATCCTCCAAAGGTGATGACCGGCCGCCGGCACCACGCCGGCGGCCGCTCGGTTCCCGCTAGGCAGGAACGATGTTCACCAGTTTAGGTGCACGGACGATCACAGTGCGGATGCCGCGGCCGTCCAAGGCCCGCTGGACGTTCTCAGCTGCCAAAGCAAGTTCACGCAGCGCGTCCTCACTGATGTCAGGCGAGACTTCGAGCCGGTCCCGGACCTTGCCCTGGACCTGGACCACTGCAGTGACGGTCTCCTGCACCAGCAGGGCTTCATCGTGGCGGGGCCAGCCGGCATTGGCTACCGACGCCGGGTGGCCAAGGGCGTTCCACAGGTCCTCGGCGGTGTACGGCGCAAACAGGCTCAGGATGACTGCGACGGCTTCCACTGCTTCACGGACAGCGGGATCTGCCGCACCGGGACCCGAGTCGATGGTCTTGCGGGTAGCGTTGACCAATTCCATGAGCCGCGCCACCACAACGTTGAACTTGTTGTTGTCCAGCAGGTCTGCTGCATCCGCGATGGTCTTGTGCGTCACCGTCCGGAGGGCACGATCGCCCGTGGCGGGGTCCACACCAGGCTCGCTGCTGACATCCTGGCCCAGGCGCCACGCCCGGGCAAGGAACTTCGCAGAGCCCGACGGCGATACATCCGCCCAGTCGACGTCGTCTTCCGGTGGGGAGGCAAAGATCATGGTCAGGCGTACGGCGTCCACGCCGAACTTATCCAGCTGCTCACCGAGGTCCACACCGTTGCCAAGGGATTTGCTCATGGCCTTGCCACCGTTAAGCACCTGGCCCTGGTTGAGCAGGGCGGCAAAGGGCTCGTTTGCTTCGATCAGGCCCATGTCCTTGATGACCTTGGTGAAGAACCGCGCGTAGAGCAGGTGAAGGATGGCATGCTCCACTCCACCCACATACTGGCCTACGGGCATCCAGTCATTGACCTTTTCGGGGTCGAAAGGGCCCTCTGTGTAGTCCGGCGATACGAAGCGCAGGAAGTACCACGAGGAGTCCACGAACGTATCCATGGTGTCCGTGTCCCGCTGGGCTGCACGGCCGCAATTCGGGCATTCAACATTGACCCACTCAACGGCAGCGGCCAAGGGCGAGGTTCCCTTGGGAGCCAGTGCCTCACCCCGGAGGTTGTCCGGGAGCCTGACGGGAAGCTGGTCATCGGGAACCGGCACTTCGCCGCATTCGCCGCAGTGGATGATCGGGATGGGAGCACCCCAGAAACGCTGACGGCTAAGCAACCAGTCACGGAGGCGGAAGTTGACGAACTTCTCCCCCGTGCCGAGCTTTTCCAGGATTTCGATGGCGGCAGGGATGCCTTCGGTCTTGGAGAGGCCATCCAGGTCGCCGGAGTTCTTCAGCGTTCCCTCACCCGTGGAAGCCACGCCGGTCTCTGCCGGATCCTCGGCCCCGGTTTCCAATACAGCCCGGACCGGAAGGTCGAATGCCTTCGCGAAGTCCAGGTCACGCTGGTCGTGGGCCGGCACTGCCATGATGGCTCCAGTACCGTAATCGGCCAGCACGTAATCGGCTGCCCACACCGGCAGCTTCTCACCGTTGAGCGGGTTGATGGCGTACCGTCCCGTGAAGACGCCGGTCTTCTCACGTTCAGTGGACTGGCGCTCGATTTCAGAGAGTCCCTTGACCTTTTCGCGGTACTCCATCAGGGAGTCATGCTGCTCTGGTGTGACCAGGTCCAGCGCCAGGTGGGCGTCGGCGGCCACTACAAAGAATGTTGCGCCGTACAGGGTGTCCGGGCGGGTGGTGAAGACGGTGACTTCGCGTTCGGCCTGGTCCCCAGCAGCTTCGATGACGAAGCGGACGTGGGCACCTTCTGACCGGCCGATCCAGTTTCGCTGCATGGCCAGGACCCGCTCAGGCCAGTGGCCCTTGAGCTGTTCCATGTCCTCGAGCAGACGATCGGCGTAGTCGGTGATCTTGAAGTACCACTGGTTCAGCGACTTCTTGGTGACCGGCGTTCCGCAGCGTTCGCAAGCGCCGTTGACTACCTGCTCATTGGCCAGGACGGTGAGGTCCTTGGGGCACCAGTTGACGGGTGAGTCCTTGCGGTAGGCAAGTCCACGCTCGTAGAAGCGCTTGAACAGCCACTGGGTCCAGCGGTAGTACCCGGGATCGGAGGTGTGCAGGCGTCGCGACCAGTCTGCGGAGATGGCGTACCGCTTGAAAGAAGCTGCCTGGGTTTCGATGTTGGCATACGTCCACTCGCTGGGGTGGGCGTTGCGCTTGATGGCCGCATTCTCAGCGGGAAGGCCGAACGAGTCCCACCCTATGGGGTGCAGGACGTCGAAGCCTTGCTGGCGCAGGTAGCGGGCAACAACGTCACCCATGGCGAAGGCTTCGGCGTGTCCCATGTGAAGATCGCCGGAGGGGTAAGGGAACATGTCCAGCACGTAGCGGCGTTCCTTGGAGCCGTCGTCCGCAGGCGTGAAGACTTTGAGGTCTTCCCAGACCTGAGGCCATTTGGCTTCCATCGCAGCGAAGCTGTAGACGCCTTCTTCAGGCGCTTCTGCTGCGGCCTTTGGTGCTGTTCCGGTCTCTGTCTCCGGCTGAACGCTCACTGCTGCCCTCTTCTGTTCTTCGATGGCGGTTTTGCCTCCTGCTGCGGCCCGGGAAACCCCCGGACACACAAAAGCCCCTCAACAATGGAGGGGCGGCCGCACGGCTATGTATTGCCGGGCGGCTAGCTAAGCAGAAGGATCTCACACATATCAATACCTTACCCCACCAAACCCATGGGGCTGGTGGGGTAAGACGGCCGCACGCGAAAAGAGGTTCCGGGGACTCCCCGCCATGGTGTGGTGGGCACCGCGAAGCGGGCGGGCGGGAGTCCCCGGAACCTCTGTCGGGAGATGACTACTTAACGTCCTCGTCGACCCAATCCATGGACTTTGTCACAGCCTTCTTCCACAGACGCATCTGCCGCTCCTGCTCCTCTGCGGGCAACTGCGGCTCCCAGCGCTTGTCTTCGTTCCAGTTGGCGCTCAGTTCGCCCAGGTCCTTCCAGAATCCAACGGCCAGGCCTGCTGCGTAGGCAGCACCCAATGCGGTGGTTTCCACCACCTTCGGACGGACCACGGGCACGCCCAGGATGTCTGCCTGGAACTGCATCAGCGCCTCGTTGGCAACCATGCCGCCGTCGACCTTCAGTTCGGTCAGCGGTACGCCGGAGTCCGCGTTGACTGCGTCAAGGACCTCGCGTGTCTGGAAAGCCGTGGCTTCCAGGGCTGCGCGGGCAATGTGGCCCTTGTTGGCGAAACGCGTCAGACCAACGATCGCGCCGCGGGCGTCTGCACGCCAGTACGGTGCGAAAAGACCGGAGAACGCAGGAACGATGTACACGCCGCCGTTGTCCTTGACGCCGGCCGCAAGCGTTTCAACCTCGGGAGCGGAGCTGATCATTCCCAGGTTGTCGCGGAGCCATTGGATCAGCGAACCGGTGACTGCAATGGAGCCTTCCAGTGCATAGTGCGGCTTCTGGTCGCCCAACTTGTAGCCGAGGGTGGTGAGCAGCCCGTTCTTGGAGTGGACAATCTCTTCACCCGTGTTGAAGATCAGGAAGCAACCGGTGCCGTAGGTGTTCTTGGCTTCGCCGGGCTGGAAGGCCGCCTGGCCGAAGGTAGCGGCCTGCTGGTCACCCAGGATGCCGGCCACCGGGGTTTCGCGCAGCAACTGGGAGGTGTGGACGTGGCCGTACACCTCGGAGGAGGACTTGATAGCGGGCATCATGGAGGCCGGCACGCCGAAGACGTCCAGGATCTCCTGGTCCCACTCCAGCGTTTCCAAATCCATGAACAGGGTGCGTGAAGCGTTGGTGACGTCGGTGACGTGGACACCGCCGTCCGTTCCACCGGTCAGGTTCCAAAGGACCCAGGCGTCCGTGTTGCCGAAGATGAGGTCCCCAGCTTCGGCTTTTTCGCGTGCACCCTCAACGTTGTCCAGGATCCATTTGATCTTGGTGCCGGAGAAGTAAGTGGCCAAGGGAAGGCCGACTTTTTGCTTGAAGCGTTCCAGGCCGCCGTCCTTGGCGAGCTCATCCACGATTGGCTGCGTCCGGGTGTCCTGCCAGACAATTGCGTTGTAAACCGCTTCGCCCGTGTTCTTGTCCCAGACCACGGCGGTTTCGCGCTGGTTGGTGATGCCGACGGCGGCGATATCGTGACGGGTAAGGTTCGCCTTGGACAGCGCCGAGGCAATGACCTCACGGGTGTTGTTCCAGATTTCGGCCGGGTTGTGTTCAACCCATCCTGCCTGCGGGAAGATTTGCTCGTGTTCCATCTGGCCGGTGGAGACGATGTTGCCCGAGTGGTCAAACACAATGGCGCGTGAGCTGGTGGTGCCTTGGTCAATGGCGATGACGTATTGGTTCATGGTGACGTCCTTGTCTCAGTGGTGATGACGGTGTTTTGTGCTGTGAGGGCCAAGCGCGTTATCAGCCGGCAACTGCCGGCATGATCCCCGGTACCAGGAGGGCCACGATGCCGGCCAGGGCACCGCCGACTACCGGTCCCACAACGGGGATCCAGGCATAGGACCAGTCACTGGAGCCTTTGCCCTTGATGGGGAGGATTGCGTGGGCAATGCGGGGACCGAGGTCACGTGCGGGGTTGATGGCGTAGCCGGTGGGACCACCCAGGGAGACGCCGATGCCGACAACGAGCAGGGCAACAGCCAGCGGGCCGAGGCCGGAGGGAGTCCCTCCGAAGGTCAGGATGACGAACACCAGAACGAACGTGCCGATGATTTCGGTGATGAGGTTCCACGGGGTGGAACGGATGGCGGGACCGGTGGAGAAGGTGCCCAGCTTGTTGGCCGCAAGGGGCTCTTCATCGAAGTGCTGCTTGTACGCCAGCCAGCAGACAACGGCACCAAGGAAGGCGCCCAGCAGCTCGCCACCAAAGTACGTGAGTGTTGATCCAAAGGTGACGGCAACATCCGGAGCGTATTCTTTGCTGCCCTTGACCAGCAGGCCCACGGTGACGGCGGGGTTCAGGTGGGCACCGGACTTGGCGGCCACGAAAACGCCCGCGAAGACTGCGATTCCCCAACCCCACGTGACCATTAAGAATCCAGCGTTATTGCCCTTGGTGCCTTTGAGCGCAACGTTTGCCACAACGCCGCAACCCAACAGGGTCAGCATCATGGTTCCGAATACTTCGGAAAGGAAAACAATTCCAAGAGACATCTTTGACTCCTCATTTTTCTGTTATCAACCACCTCGCGGGTGAAGTGGCCGTTGGGACGGTTCCGTTGCCGGAACCGTCCCGGATGGTGCTCCCCTGGCGGGATCACCTACCCCATTCCGTTCCGGCATCTTCCGGAACGGCCGAGCTTTTTGTGCTGCATTCCCTGGTTATTGCCGTGCTGGACTCAGGCTACGAGGCTGTGCACGTCAACCTTGTGGAACCGCTGCAGGACTTCCTGGGCGTGGCGGATTTCCGATTCACGGGCGGCAGCGTCCCAGCCGAGGGGGCCAGCCAGCGCCGCAGCGATCTCGTTGAGCAGCTCGCCGGTCACCAAACCACGGAAAGCCAGCGACGTCCTGCGGATGAGAACATCCACCAAGTGCCCGATCTGCTCATGCTCGGCCATGAAAGCGAGTTCGCGGGTGCTGAGCTCGCGGGTGGAGCGAAGGGGGACGTCGTGACCTGCATTGAGGTACTCGATCACGGCGTCCGCACGTGTTCCGTAGCGGGTCAGCAACACTGCCACACGGTCTGCATCCAGGCCCGGACCCATGTGCTTCTTGATCCATTCCTGCTCGCCCTGGTCAGTGGCGGGGAAGTCCGCGCCGCCGCCGATGGCGAGCTTCGCCGTCGAGACTTTACGCTCCACGCCCAGTTCCTTGAGGACGTCGTTGGTCATGTGCTCAGCGAGGGCGCGGAAGGTGGTCCACTTGCCGCCCACCAGGCTGAGGACGACGGCGGCCTTGCCGCCCGGCGTCGCGACCGCACCGCTGCCGCTGCGGACGCTGCGTTCGATGCGGTAATCGCGCGAGACGAACCCGGGCTGGGTTGCATCGTGACGTGGCAACGGCCGGACACCGGCAAAGCTGTAAACGATCTGTTCGCGTTCCACCTTGATGGTGGGGAAGACGTGGCCTACCAGATCAAAGAAGTAGTCGATTTCCTCGTCAGTGCAGACGGCATCCTGGGACATGTCGGCGTCCACATCCGTTGTCCCCACCAGCACACGGTCACCCATGGGGTAGATCAGGACGATGCGGCCGTCGGTGTGTTCGAAGAAGATCTCGCGGCCATTGCAGGCAGCGAGCAGTTCGGGGTGGTCAAGAACGATGTGGGAACCCTTGGTTCCGCCCATGTACTTGCTGACCGCTCCCATGGCCTCGTTGGTGAGGTCCACCCAGGCACCTGTGGTGTTGACGATCACGTCTGCCTGGAACTGGAATTCCTTGCCCGTGAGTTCGTCCCGCAGCAGTACGCCATCAGCGTTCATCGAGACGAGCGATACGTAGTTGCTGGCGCGTGCGCTGCCTCCCGGCAAGCCGCCGCCGCGGCCAGCCTTCTCGCCGTCCTGCAGGACATCCAGGGTCAGGCGCTCAGGGTTGTGAACGGATGCATCAAAGTACGTTGCCGCATATTTGATCCCGGGGTGGATTTTGGGCAACTCGGCCAGGGCCTTGGTCTTTCCGCGGAACTGGTGGCGCGGAACGGTGCCGCCATCGCGGGAGAAGAAGTCGTACATGCTCAGGCCAACCTTGATCAAGAATGCCCCGCGCTCCTTGGGCTTGCCCTGCTTGTGGGTCAGGAAGCGCATGGGTGCTGAGAGGATGCCGGAGAACGTACTGAAAATGGGGATGGTGGTCTGCAGCGGCTTGACGTAGTGGGGTGCGATACGAAGCAGGCGGTTTCGTTCCACAACAGATTCCTGGACCAAGCGGAACTCACCGTTTTCCAGGTAGCGGATTCCGCCGTGGATCATGTGTGAGGAAGCGCCGCTGGCGCCCTGGCAGTAGTCGCCGCGCTCCACCAGAGCCACGTCCACGCCTTGCAGTGCCAGGTCCCGGAAGGTCCCAACGCCGTTAATGCCGCCGCCGATGATGAGCACCTTGGCTGATGGGCGTTCCTGCAAAGCGACCACGCGGTCGCGCTGCTGCGCCTGATGTGAACTGCCGGAATTCCTGTTGTGTCCCAAAACTGCTCCCTTGGGCTTGGTTCGTGCGCCGCGCCGCTCGCTGCTGCACTGTTCACAACTAATCTTTCGAAGGTGGAAAATGGAGTCAAGCTATTTGCACAAACGTGCAGGAAGGAAATGGGATGGCACGCTCACGCCACTCGGATGCGCTCCGGGCTGCACAGATGTATTACCTGCAGGACCTGACCATGGACGCGATCGCAAGAGAGCTGCGAACGTCTCGGTCAACGGTTTCCCGGCTGCTCTCTTCCGCCCGGGAAACAGGGTTGGTCCAGGTCCAGATCCGGAGCCCGTTTGACACCGGACCGGAACTGGAAAGCCAGATCCGGTCCCGCTACGGTGTGGACGTCCACGTGGTCCCTGTCCTGGATACGCTGAACGAAGCAGAGACCCTGGACCGCGTGGCAATGCAGGCCGCCCGGACCATCGGCCCCCTGGTGGACTCGAATGCGATCATCGGAGTGGCCTGGGGTTCCACCCTCAGCGCGGTGAGCCGGCACCTCACCCGAAAAGTCACCCACGACAGCATCGTGGTCCAACTCAACGGCGCCGGAAACATGCAGACCACGGGAATCACCTACGCCAGCGACATCATGCGGCGCTTCGGCAACGCCTACGGTGCCCGTGTTGAACAGTTTCCAGTCCCGGCCTTTTTCGATCATGCGTCCACCAAGACGGCCATGTGGAATGAACGCAGCGTTCAACGCATTCTGGACCTGCAAGCCCGCATGAGCATCGCTATTTTTGGTGTTGGATCGGTCCACTCCGACTACCCCAGCCATGTTTACGCCGGCGGATACCTCGACGAACATGACCTCGCCGTCCTCGCCGACGATGACGTGGTGGGCGATGTGGCCACCGTCTTCTTCCGAAGCGACGGATCATCGGATGGCATCACCCTCAACGAGAGGTCCACAGGGCCAAGCCACGAGCAATTGCGGCAGGTGCGGCGGCGGATCTGCGTTGTGTCAGGGGCATCCAAGATCAACGGGCTCCAGGGCGCACTGGCTGCCGGCCTGGCCACGGACCTCATTCTTGACGAAGCCTCGGCCCGACGCCTCGTCAGTTTCACCAGCCACCCCTGAAGTAATAGTGCTCTGAGTAGGTAGAGTCGTTGCTATGAGATTGCCTGCCCACCTGACCTTGAACAATGGCGTCCAGATGGATCGACTGGGCTACGGGCTCTACAAAGTACCTCCAGAAGACGCCGGCACCCTGGTAACCACCGCGCTTGGCGAAGGCTACCGTCGCTTCGACACTGCGGCGATGTACGGAAACGAAACAGGGGTGGGCCGGGCCTTGGGCGGGGCCCTGGGCGACGCCGCAGAGACAAACCTTGGCTCGGGAGGATCCGGAGAATCGGTGCACGTCCTTTCACGGGAGGACATCTTCGTCACCACCAAGGTGTGGAACGACGACCACGGCTACGACGCCACGCTCCGGGCCTTCAACACCTCCATGTCCAACCTCGGGTTGGACTACCTGGACCTCTACCTCATTCACTGGCCCTGCGCCGGCAAGGGACTCTTCGTCCAAACCTACAAAGCGCTGGAGACCCTCTACCGGGAGGGAAAAGTGCGGGCCATCGGCGTCTCCAACTTCCAGCCCTCCCACCTTGATGCCCTCATGCAGGACGCGGAAGTTGTCCCCGCAGTCAACCAGATTGAACTCCACCCCTGGCTCCAGCAGAACCGGTTAAGGACACTGCATCAGCAACTGGGCATCGCAACAGAGGCGTGGAGTCCGCTGGGCCGCGGACAAATCCTGAAGGACCCCGCCATCCTTATGCTGGCTGAAAAACATGGCCGGACCCCGGCGCAGATCATCATCCGCTGGCACCTCCAGTTGGGGAACCTCGTCATCCCCAAAGCAAGCTCGGCGGAACGCATCAAGGAAAACCATTCAGTCTCGGATTTCGCCTTGGATGCCGCCGACATGGATGCCATGTCCGGCCTTGAACGCCATCATCGAACCGGGTCGCACCCGGACAATGTGAACTAGGGAGTACCGCCGTGACAAAAGTGGACACCCACCAATCCCCCGACGTTCCGGGGAATTCCCTGGAATTTTTCAGCCCCGCACTGAAGGGCCGTACGGTTTCCGCGCGCGTGGACGTTGATGGCAGCAGCATCGCCTATTGGACGTACGAACCCGTGACCGTGACAGCGGCGACCCGCACCATTCTGGTGGTCCACGGATTCAGGGGCGATCACCATGGCTTGCTGCGCGTGGCCGATCAGCTTCCTGAAATGCGGATCATCATGCCTGACCTGCCCGCATTCGGAGCTTCCGAGTCTTTTGTGGGCCTCGTCCACAGCGTGGAGAATTACGGACGGTTCCTCGCCGGCTTCATGGCGGCCCTTGGCCTGGGGCCGCAGACAGTTTTGCTGGGCCATTCGTTCGGGTCCATTGTGGTGAGCCATTTCGTGGCCGGCCACCCCGGCGTGGTCAACCCCCTGATCCTGATCAACCCCATCGCCGCGCCCGCGTTGGAGGGGCCCAAGGGCATCATGACAAAACTTGCCGTGCTGTATTACCAAGTGTCCGCCAAGCTCCCCGAGTCCGTGGGACAGGGGCTGCTGCGGAACAGGGCCATTGTCCGGGTCATGAGCATCACCATGGCCAAGACCAAAGACAAGAATCTGCGCCGCTTCATCCACGGACAACACGACTCCTATTTCAGTGCCTTCTCCGACAGGAAGAGCTTGCTGGAATCCTTCAAGGCCTCTGTTTCCGGAAATGTCACTGAGGTTGCCGATCACCTGACCCTGCCTGTCCTGCTGATTGCCGGAGAGAAGGATGAGATCGCCACCCTGCCGGACCAGCACAAACTGATGAAACGGCTGCCGGACGGAACGCTGGTGGTGATACCCGGCGTCGGGCACCTCATCCACTACGAAACGCCCGCACCCGCAGCCACAGCAATCCGCACTTTCCTGGAGGAACATCCCGCGTGAAAATCGTCATCGACGCCCGCTTCACCAGAACGGACCATCACGATGGCATCAGCCGCTATGGTTCCAGCCTCATCGCCGCCACAGCACGGATTGCCGACGTCACCATGCTCATCAGTGACAAACGGCAGTTGGCACTCTTGCCTGACGTGCCCTACGTCCTCATCAACAGTCCCCTGTCCCCCATGGAATTGTTCGTGGCCCACAGGATCAACCCGTTGGGTGCAGATGTGGTGGTGTGCCCCATGCAAACCATGGGTACCTGGGGCAGGCGGTACGGCCTCGTGCTGACACTGCACGATCTCATCTACTACGAGCACCCCACGCCGCCGGGCTTCCTGCCTGCGCCCGTCAGAGTGCTGTGGAGGCTTTACCACAAGGCTTTTTGGCCGCAACGGCTCCTGCTGAACCGTGCCGACGCAGTGGCCACCATCAGCCAAACCACCAAAGCGCTCATGGCCAAGTACCGCTTGACGAAGAAGCCGGTAAGGATTGTCGGCAATGCACCCCAGCCCGGCCAGCAGCCCCGCGATCCCGACGCCGGAGCCAACAAAGCCTTGCTCTACATGGGCTCTTTCATGCCCTATAAAAACGTGGAAACCATGATCAAGGGCATGGCTGGTCTTGACGGCTACACCCTGCATCTTCTGAGCAGGATCAACCCGGCACGAAAAGCTGAACTGGAGTCGATCGTCCCTGCCGGGGCCAGCGTCCAGTTCCACAACGGGGTCACCGACGCCGAGTACGATCACCTGCTGCTCGGAGCAACCGCGCTCATCAGCCTCTCCCGCGCCGAGGGCTACGGCTTACCGCTGGTTGAGGCCATGGCCTTGGGCACGCCCGTCATCGCCAGCGATATCCCCATTTTCCGGGAAGTCGGCGGCGAAGCAGTGAGCTATGTTGACCCCGGATCGCCGCAGGAATTCGCGAAGGCCGTCACGGCTTTGGGCAATGACGCGCTGTGGAAGGAACGGTCCCGGCAATCCGCTGAACGTGCTGCCCTTTTCTCATGGGATCAATCGGCCCGGCAACTCCTGGACGTAGCCAACGAAGTGGCCGCACTCAGGCGTTAGAGGACGTCCACACCGTCCAAACGAAGCTGGACGGGACCGGATATCCTTTTGGCGGCGCTGGCGGCCCGGACAGACCTCATGGTGCGGGTGGCTTCCGCTGCCTCCGCATACGGAATGAAGAACAGTGTCCTCACATCCGGTTCCTCACCGGCGGCAGACGCATGCGCGGGTCCTTGCCCCAGCTGGACCGGCGCAGGACCGGCAGTTCGCAGTGCTTTGCCCGGCTCCGACGGGAGCGCCGCGGTCACAGCCGCGGAAAAATGATCGACGTCGGCCCTGGCACCGGTGATCGACGCAACCCTGACAGCAGGGGGCAGCTGGAGCTCCTTCCGCAGCGCCAGCTCCCGGGAAGCGAAACCGGCCGGGTCCCACCGCAGCAGGGCGCCGGTCCCGGCGGTGTCGTCAGCCGTGATCACCACCAGGCCACCATCCCTGGCGGGCTTCACCAAGGCGGATGCATTGAACCAACGGCGGACGGCGTCCTCGCCCGCCCTGAGGTTTTCCCTCCGCAGGAGCGAATTCCCGTCCAGCAAAACAGCTGCGGCATACCCGTGCTCCGTCACGGGCTCAGCGCCCACCGTGGCCACCACCAAGGCAGGGGTATCCGGAACGGACGCCTTGATGTGCTCACCGGAGGACGTTACTACCGGTTTGCCGGGGAACGCCCGGCCCAGTTCCTCGGCCGTGCGCATGACCCCTGCCGCACCCCGGCGCAGCCTTGTTCCGCTGCAGTGGCTGCAACGCCACTGGGGAGCAGGCGTTGAACACCACCGGCATGTGGGCATGGCTGATCCGCTGGAAACAGCCAAAGGACCTTGGCAGGCATTGCAGCGTGCGAGTTCCCGGCAGGTTTCGCACACCAAGGACGGCGCGTAACCCGCCCGCGCGACCTGGACCAGCACAGGACCGTGTTCCAGGCCCTCCTTGGCTGCCCGCCACGCCGCACCGGGCAGACGGGCGATCCTGGCCAACGGATCACGCTCTTGCTCAAAGCTGTCGGCCGTGTTCAGGACACGCGGGACTGTGGACCGTACAGAAGGTCGGGGCGCCTCCACGGGAACTGCCCAGTGGGATTCCACCAAGCGCTGCAACTCGGTGCTGCGGCTGTGGGCCGCCATGAGGCAAGCAGCCTTTTCCCGCTCTGCCCGCAGAAGAAGAACTTCCCGGGTGTGGGCATATGGCGCGCGCTGTTCAATGTGGAGGTCGTCGCCGTCGTCCCAGCAGACCACCAATCCAAGGTCACGGACGGGAGCGTAGGCGGCCGACCGTGTTCCGATTGCCACCCCGGCGGAACCGGTGAGTACGCGCAGGAAATTCCTGTAGCGGGGAGTTTGGCCATCGTCCGCCGTCAGCCGCGCGATGTCAGACGGCGGGAGCACCTCTTCCAGGGCACGCTCCACCCGGTCCAGGTCACGATAGTCAGGAACAACCACCACAGCGCCGCGTCCGGAGCTTCGGACGGACGCTACGGCTGCCGCTACCAGAGCCGGCCAGCCTCCGGGCCCGTAACCCTGCAATGCCGTGAGCACGGCCTTGGGCGAGCCGCCGGACATCAGGTGCTGCAAGTAGGCCGTGCCGTTGGTGTACATCCCCCAAGCCTGGGCGCCGTGGGTGGCAGGCACCACTGGATCCTGCTGCGTTTCCGGTCCCGGCTGGATGCTGCCACCTTGGAGTTCTTTCTCCACCTTGGCGATCCGTGGCGGGATGGCCGTCCGCAGGACATCGCTGAGAGTTCCGGCGTACCTGGCGGCTACCGCGCCGGCAAGATCAGCGATCGCCGGAGTCAGGACAGTTACGGGCGAGACCACTTTGTGAAGGGGCGTGAGGGCTCCGGAGGCGTCGGAGGATTCACTGCGCTCCAGGATGTAGCCGGCAAGCTCCTGTCCATTGAACTTCACCTTGACGCGGACACCAGGGACGGCGGCCTCCGCGAGCTCGGCGGGAACGCTGTAGTCGAAGGGCCTGTCAAGGTGCGGCAATGGTGACTCCAGCACAACGCGGGCTACGGGGAGGTGCGCTGCCAACGGAAGGGAGTCCACTGGTGGACGGACCGGGAACCCTTGAAGCAGGGAGGGTTGCAACAGCGACGGCTGGACTTCATGTCCGTGCATCAAACGTCTCCTCCGCTCCCCCGCCACCGTGCCCCACGGGGCATCATCAACCACGGATGCCCGCAACGGGATGGCTCCCGCTGCGGGCATCTCTTGGGTTCAAGCCAACCACGGGCCTCTGACATTAAAGCAACCGCAAGGCCGGCAGGCCTCCGCCTGATCAGGCGTTGAAGTATTCCTTCAGATCCGCCACGCGGTCCAGCCGCTCCCAGGTGAAGTCGGGATCTTCACGGCCGAAGTGGCCATGGGCCGCAGTCTTGGCGTAGATGGGCCTCTTGAGGTCCAGTGCGTCGATGATGGCACGCGGGCGCAGGTCGAAAAGCTCGTCGATCGCTTCGCTGATGCGTGCAGGATCAACGGTCTCCGTGCCGAACGTTTCCACGTAGGTGCCCACGGGGCGGGCTTGGCCAATCGCGTAGGCGATCTGGATTTCAGCCCGCTTTGCCAATCCGGCCGCAACCACGTTCTTGGCAACCCAGCGCATGGCGTAGGCTGCGGAACGGTCAACCTTGGACGGATCCTTGCCGGAGAAAGCGCCGCCGCCGTGGCGTGCAAATCCACCGTAGGTATCCACGATGATCTTGCGCCCGGTCAGACCAGCGTCACCCACAGGGCCCCCGATCACAAAGGCGCCCGCAGGGTTGAGGATGTTGGCCGTGCGGGAAATGTCCAGGTTGGACGCGGCCATGACCGGCTCAATCACGTAGCTGGCCAGGTCGGCGCGAAGCTGCTCCAGGCTGGATTCTTCGGCATGCTGGCTGGAAATCACCACGGTTTCCACGGAAACCGGCCGGTCGCCGTCGTAACCCACCGTCACCTGGGTCTTGCCGTCAGGGCGGAGGTAGGAAAGCTCACCGTTCTTGCGGACTTCCGTCAGACGCTCGGAGAGCCGGTGCGCGAGCCAGATAGGAGTTGGCATGTAGGACGCGGTCTCGTCGCTTGCGTATCCGAACATGATGCCCTGATCGCCCGCACCTTGGAGGTCGTAATCGTCCTCCTGGCGGCCTTCGCGTGCCTCGATTGAATTGAAGACGCCTCCGGCGATGTCATTGGACTGTTGGCCGATGGAGACCGACACACCGCAGCGCGCACCGTCGAAGCCGTTGGCCGACGAGTCGTAACCAATCCCGAGGATTGTTTCGCGGACGATTTGGGGGATCTCCACGTACGCGTCCGTAGTGACCTCGCCGGCTACGTGCACCAGTCCTGTGGTTGCCATGGTCTCCACGGCCACGCGGGATTCAGGGTCGGCAGCCAGCAGCGCGTCCAGGATGGAATCGCTGATCTGGTCGCAAATCTTGTCCGGGTGCCCCTCGGTGACCGACTCGGACGTGAAGAGCCGGAGTTTCGACGGGGTGCCATGAGGTTCATGCTGCAGCGGTAAAGTCACTCGACCACCTTACTGGGTTGCGGGACGGGGGCATCGGCCTTGTGTCCCTTTGCTAAGAATTGGGGTGTGGGATCCGTTACATCGCCGGAACAGTCCGGGCCAGCTCAGTCCCCACCCTGTGGATCACGGCTGCGGCCACGTCGGCCTTGCTGCCGGCTGCTGACTGGTGCTCCGGGTCCGCACTGGACAGGATGACAACGGAGTTCTCGTCCTGTCCAAAAACCCTGCCAACTCCCACGTGGTTGACCACCAGGAGGTCGCAGCCTTTTCGCTTGAGCTTGGCTTGTGCGTGCTCCAGGACATCGCCCTGGGCGTCACCGGTTTCAGCGGCAAAGCCCACAATCAACTGCCGGGTCTGGCTTGCGCCTCGCACCTCGACCAATTCGCGGAGAATATCCGGGTTCCGGACCAACCGCACCACGGGTGCTTCCTCGCCGTCGACCTTTTTGATTTTGGTATCCGAGACGTCTGCCGGACGGAAGTCTGCAACAGCCGCTGCCATAATGACGACGTCGGAGCCCAGCGCCGCTGTCAGCGTCGCCTCCCGGAGTTCCAGGGCAGACTCAACGCGCACCAACTCCACTCCTGCGGGCGGCTGGACATCCATGTGCGCGGCGACGAAACGGACCGTGGCACCGGCGGCCATGGCGGCTGAGGCCAGCGCAGCACCCTGTTTGCCCGATGAGCGGTTTCCGAGGAACCGGACGGGATCCAGGGCTTCCCGGGTACCCCCGGCCGTAATGGTCACCACGCGGCCCGCCAAGGACTGGGCAGGTGCCGGCTTGTCCGCGCCGCCGTCCACCAATGCCATGGCAGCGGCAAAAATGGCATCCGGTTCAGGCAAGCGGCCCGGACCGGAATCCGCTCCGGTCAAACGTCCGGACGCCGGCTCCAGAACAGTGATCCCTCGGCTCCGCAGAGTTTCCACGTTTGCCTGGGTGGCCTTGTTGAGCCACATCTCAGTGTGCATGGCCGGCGCGAAGAGGACGGGCCCGTGCGCCATCAACAACGTGTTGGTCAGCAGGTCGCCGGCTTGGCCGGTGGCCGCCTTGGCCAAAAGATCGGCGGTTGCGGGAGCTACCACCATCAGGTCCGCCTCATGGCCCAGACGGACATGGTTGACCTTGTCCACGTCATCAAAAACGCTGTTGCTGACCGGGTTCCCGGAGAGGGCTTCCCAGGTTGCCACTCCGACGAACCGAGTGGCGGACTCCGTGGGGATGACCGTTACCTGATGGCCGGCTTCAGTAAAAAGCCGGAGGAGCGATGCGACCTTGTAGGCCGCAATCCCTCCCCCGACTCCGAGGACTATGCGCACGTGACCTCCGTCAACAGGCAGCCTGTTGTTATTCTGTGGGCTCGATCGGCGTGGAAACCAGAAGGCCCTCGTTGATTTCGCGCAGTGCGATGGAGAGGGACTTCTCGTTCAGCTTGGTGTCAACCAACGGACCGACGTACTCGAAGAGTCCCTCGTGCAGCTGTGCGTAGTAGGCGTTGATCTGGCGGGCGCGCTTGGCGCCGAAGATCACCAGGCCGTACTTGGAATCGGCAGCCTCAAGCAGCGAATCGATCGGCGGGTTGATGATGCCTTCAAGGTTCGTGGACACGAATTCTCCAAATTCTAGCGGGCCAACAATGCGGGCGGTTCAGCGCCCGTGCGGGGTAAGCCCCATGAGTGAAACAAGCTCGTCTGCTGCCCGGCAAACGTCGTCATTGATAACGGTGTGGTCAAACTCCGGCTCAGCAGCAAGTTCCAGTTTAGCGGTTTCCAGCCTGCGCTGCTGTTCTTCGGGAGTTTCAGTGCCACGGCCCACAAGGCGGCGGACCATTTCGTCCCAGCTGGGAGGCGCCAGGAACACGAAGTTGGCTTCCGGGACCGCCTCTTTCACCTGCCGGGCACCCTGCAGGTCAATCTCGAGCAACACCGACTTTCCTTCAGCAATTGCCGCGTTCACGGTGCTGCGGAGAGTTCCGTACCGGTTGTGTCCGTGGACAACAGCCCATTCCAGAAGTTCGCCTTGGGCCACCAGGGCATCGAATTCTTCGGCAGACTTGAAGAAATAGTGGACTCCGTCTTTTTCCCCGGGCCGCGCAGCCCTGGTGGTGGCGGATACCGAGAGCCAAACTTCCGGATAGTTGTCCCTGATGTAGGTGGAAACGGTTCCCTTGCCAACGGCAGTGGGGCCTGCAAGGACAGTCAGTCCAGGATTCTTGCTCACGGATTCCTTCGGGGAGATGCGTCAAACGCTTTGCTGGGTATCCATAAAATCTACCAGCGCCCGGGCCTGGTGGATTCCCAACCCACGGATCCGCCGGGATCCAGCGATGCCAATGTCCGCCATGATCCCGGCCGCACGCACCGGCCCGATGCCAGGCAACGCCTCGAGCAGCTCCACCACCCGCATGCGCGCGATCGCCTCGTCCGTGTCCCCCGACGTGATCAACTCCGCGATGCTCACCTCGCCGCGCTTGAGCCTTTCCTTTGCGGCGGCACGCACCGCACGGGCCTTGGCGGCCTTTTCCAGCGCGTCGGAACGTTCTTGCGGTGTCAGCTCTTTAAGGCCCACAGCCAAACCCCTGTCAGATCGCAATTGTGATCCGGATCACGCGGACTGATCCTGAACCTACTAGCAGGGACCCCGTAGCGCAATGCAGGCAGCATAGTTACTCCGCGCGCAGGCCATCCAATGTTTGGAGCGTCGCCGCCCTGATGCCCTGGACCGTCGGCCCCTCGGCCAGGATGCCCCGGCTGGAGGTGGCCAAAACCTGCGGGTAGGCCGGGCCAAAGGTGCTGCGGAGATCCGCCGGAGTAGCTCCCTGCGCGCCGAGCCCCGGTGCCAGGATGGCCCCGCGGACAGCGCCCAGATCAATGTCAAGATCCTTCAGTGCCGAACCGATGGTGGCGCCCACCACCAAGCCCACCGCTCCCAAATCACCCCGGTAGCGCTGGTTTTCGACGCCGGCCGCCTCCACAATGCTGCGGGCTACGGATGCGTGGCCTCCCACGTGCTGGACGGACTTGCCCTCCGGATTGGAGGTCAGCGCCAGGACGAAGACCCCCCTGCCGTACTGCGCTGCCAAATCCAGCGCAGGACGGAGGGACTCGAAACCAAGGTAGGGACTGAGGGTCACGGAATCCGCCGCCAATGCCGAGCCGTCACGCAGCCAGGCATCCGCATAGGCCGCCATGGTGGAGCCGATGTCACCCCGCTTTGCATCGGCAATACTCAGCACGCCCGCCTCTGCGGCCGCTGCAAGGGTGCGCTCCAACACGGCCATTCCAGCCGAGCCGTGCCGCTCGTAGAGGGCCACCTGTGGCTTTACCGCGGCAGCGAGGGAAGACACTGCCTCAATAACCGTCAGCGAGAAACGCTCCAGGCCGGCGGCGTCGTCGTTCAACCCCCACGCGGCCAGCAGCTGCGGGTGCGGGTCAATTCCCACACACAGCGGGCCGCGGTGGGCCATGGCGGCGGCAAGCCGGGCGCCAAAAGGCTCCACGGCTTGCCGCGTCCCGTCAGAGACTGCGCCGTCAGGCATTGGCCGACTCTTTGGCTGCCTGAAGGTTTGCAGCGTGTTCCTGGAGGCTGGTGACGGACCACTGGTAGGTCCGCAGGGCCTCGATGGCTTGGACGGCCGCGTTGAACTCGGCAACCGTGGTGATGCACGGGATACCGATGGACGTTGCGGCTGCCCGGAGTTCATATCCGTCGCTGCGGGCTTCTCCGCCGGAAGGTGTGTTGAACACCATGTCGATTTCGCCGGCGATAACCAGGTCCGCGATGGTCCCCTCACCTTCGGCGCTGCTGCCCTCGGCCACCTTGCGAACGGGGGTGGCCTGGATGCCGTTGCGGCGCAGGACGTCGGCCGTGCCACCGGTGGAGACGATCTCGAACCCGAGATCTGAAAGCCGCTTCACGCCCATGATCACTGAGCGCTTGTCGCGGTTGGCGACGGAGACGAAGATTTTTCCTTCGGTGGGCAGCGCGTTGTTCGCCGCAGCCTGGCTCTTGGCGAAAGCGGTATCGAAGTGCTTGTCGATGCCCATGACTTCACCGGTGGAGCGCATTTCAGGGCCGAGCAGGGAGTCCACAACCTTGCCCTCCGGGGTGCGGAAACGGCTGAACGGCAGGACTGCTTCCTTCACCGCCACCGGCGCGTCCAAAGGCAGGGTGGAACCGT
Organism: Paenarthrobacter ilicis; assembly: GCF_016907545.1. Classification (NCBI taxonomy): domain Bacteria; kingdom Bacillati; phylum Actinomycetota; class Actinomycetes; order Micrococcales; family Micrococcaceae; genus Paenarthrobacter; species Paenarthrobacter ilicis. The sequence goes on from NZ_JAFBCD010000001.1 coordinate 2,175,951, forward strand.
CACCGGTCTCCGGCAGCATCTTGTAGGCGCTGCGGAGCTGGTTGATGGTGACCCCAGTACCAATAAGGGCTGCAGCCTTGGCCATCTGCACGCCCGTTGCCTTGGAGACGAACGGGACGGTCCGCGAGGCACGGGGGTTCGCTTCCAGGACATACAGGACGTCGGAGGCCAGGGCGAACTGGATGTTGATGAGGCCGCGGACGCCCACACCTTCGGCGATGGCACGCGTCGCCGTGCGCACGCGCTCAATCACGTTGTTGCCAAGGGTGATCGGGGGCAGGACGCAGGCTGAGTCACCGGAGTGGATGCCGGCTTCCTCAATGTGCTCCATGATTCCGCCCAGATACATGTCCGTGCCGTCAAAGAGGGCGTCAACGTCAATCTCCACTGCGTCCTCGAGGAAGCGGTCGATCAGCACCGGGTGATCCGTGGTGATTTCGGTGGCGTTGGCGATGTAACGGGAGAGGTTTGCTTCGTCGTAGACGATCTCCATGCCACGGCCGCCCAGTACGTAGGATGGACGGACCAGCACCGGGTAACCGATCTCATCGGCGATCTTCTTGGCATCCTCGAAGGAGACGGCGGTGCCGTTCTTCGGGGACGTCAGTCCGGCCTCGTCCAGGACACGGGCGAAGGCGCCACGGTGTTCCGCAAGGTCAATGGCCTCGGGCGAGGTGCCCAGGATGGGGACGCCGGCATCGGCCAACTGCTGGGCCAGCTTCAGCGGGGTCTGTCCTCCAAGCTGCACGAAGACGCCCATGACGCCACCGGTGCGCTCTTCCGCGGCAATGACCTCAAGGACATCCTCGAGGGTCAACGGCTCAAAATAGAGGCGGGTGGAAACGTCGTAGTCCGTGGACACTGTCTCCGGGTTGCAGTTGACCATGACCGTCTCATAGCCCGCTTTGCGCAGGGCCATGGAGGCGTGGACGCAGGAGTAGTCGAACTCGATGCCCTGCCCGATACGGTTGGGCCCCGAGCCCAGGATGATCACCGAGGGCTTGGCGTGCAGGCCAACCTCGTCTTCCTCGTCGTAGGACGAGTAGTGGTACGGCGTGTAGGCGGCGAACTCGGCTGCGCAGGTATCCACCGTCTTGTAGACGGGGCGGATACCCAGGGCTTGGCGGACGCCGCGGACCACTGCTTCGTTGTTGTGCGTCAAAGCACCGATTTGCTCGTCCGAAAAACCGTGGCGCTTGGCGTTTCGGAGCATGTCCTCGGTGAGGACCCCGGCCTTGCGGATTTCCTGAGCTGTTTCGTTGAGCAGCTGCAGCTGGTCAAGGAACCAGGGATCGATCTTGGTGGCTTCGAAGAGGTCCTCAACGGTGGCGCCGCCCAGCAGGGCACGCTGGACCTGGTACAGCCGGTCCGTGGTGGGACGCTTGGCCTTTTCGATCAGCTCAGGAACTTCGTATTCGGGAACAGGGCTGAAGTCCAGCTGCGACCCCTTCTGTTCCAGTGAACGCAGGGCCTTCTGCAGGGCTTCGGTGAAGTTGCGGCCCATGGCCATGGCTTCGCCCACGGACTTCATGGTGGTGGTCAGCGTGTTGTCAGCAGCCGGGAATTTCTCGAAGGCGAAACGGGGAACCTTGACCACAACATAGTCCAGCGTCGGCTCGAAGGAGGCCGGCGTCTTCTGGGTGATGTCGTTGGGGATCTCGTCCAGGGTGTAGCCAAGTGAGAGCTTGGTGGCGATCTTGGCGATGGCGAAGCCGGTGGCCTTGGAAGCCAGTGCCGAAGAGCGCGACACGCGGGGGTTCATCTCGATGACCACCACACGACCGGTGGCGGGGTCGATCGCGAACTGGATGTTGCAACCACCGGTGTCCACGCCAACTTCGCGGATGACGGCGATGGAGACGTCGCGGAGCTTCTGGTACTCGCGGTCGGTCAGGGTGAGGGCAGGAGCAACCGTGATGGAGTCACCGGTGTGGACACCCACGGGATCGAAGTTCTCGATGGAACACACAACAACGACGTTGTCGTTCTTGTCGCGCATCATCTCGAGCTCGTACTCTTTCCAGCCAAGGATGCTTTCTTCGAGCAGAACCTCGGTGGTGGGGCTGTACTGCAGGCCCTGGCCGACGATGCGGCGGAGGTCGTCCTCGTTGTACGCCAAGCCTGAGCCCAGGCCGCCCATGGTGAAGGAAGGGCGGACAACCATGGGGTATCCCAGGTCTTCGGCAGCTGCAAAGGCTTCATCCATGGTGTGGATGATGTGGCTGCGGGCGGATTCAGCCCCGCAACGCTCCACGACGCCCTTGAACTTTTCGCGGTCCTCCCCCAGCTCGATCGCAGCGATGTTTGCACCGATGAGTTCCACGTTGTACTTCTGCAGTACTCCGTTTTTGTCCAGTGCGATCGCCGTGTTCAATGCGGTCTGGCCACCCAGGGTGGGCAGGATGGCGTCAGGCCGTTCCTTGGCGATGATCTTTTCCACTACCTCGGGGGTAATGGGCTCAACGTAGGTGGCATCCGCGAATTCCGGGTCCGTCATGATGGTGGCCGGGTTGGAGTTGACCAGGATGACCCGGAGGCCTTCCTCCTTGAGGACGCGAAGCGCCTGGGTGCCGGAGTAGTCGAACTCGGCGGCCTGGCCGATGACGATCGGACCCGAACCAATGACGAGGACGCTCTTGAGATCTGTACGCTTGGGCATTACTTCTTGTCCTCAGTCTTGGAGTCGTTGGTGGTATCGGCAGTGGCCTTGGACTTGGCGTCGGCCATGAGGTCGATGAAGCGGTCAAAGAGGTACGCAGCGTCGTGCGGTCCGGCTGCGGCCTCGGGGTGGTACTGGACCGAGAATGCGGGAATGTCGAGGCAGGCGAGTCCTTCAACGACGTCGTCGTTCAGCGAAACGTGGCTGACCTCCACGCGGCCGTAGCGCTCCTCAGGAGCAACTGTTGCCCCATCCAGCGGAGCATCCACTGCGAAACCATGGTTTTGCGAGGTGATTTCCACCTTGCCGGTGCGGCGGTCCATGACCGGCTGGTTGATGCCGCGGTGGCCATAGCGGAGCTTGTAGGTGCCAAAACCAAGTGCCCTGCCCAGGATCTGGTTGCCGAAGCAGATTCCAAAGTACGGAAGCTTCTCATCCAGCACTGAGCGCAGGAGCTTTACCTGGTGATCGGCCGTCGCGGGGTCGCCCGGACCGTTGGACATGAAGAATCCATCAGGATTGACGGCGTTGACGTCGTCCACGGTGGACGTTGCCGGGAGGACGTGGACGCGCACGCCGCGCTCGGCAAAGCGGATCGGGGTCATGGCTTTGATGCCCAGGTCCACGGCGGCAATGGAGAACCGCGGTTCACCTTCCCAGCCGTGGTCCTTGGGTTCCACCACGTAAGCCTCGTCAATGGAGACTTCCTCAGCCAGCGCTGCACCCTCCATGGGGGCGCTGGCCAGGACGGCGTCCACCAGTTCCTTGTCCGATGCCTCTGCAGCCTGCCCGGAGAAGATACCGGCGCGCATGGTTTTGTGTTCACGGAGGTGGCGGGTGATGGCGCGCGTATCAACGCCCTGGATGCCCACGATGCCCTGCTCGACGAGTTCGTCGTCAAGGCTTCGCTCGGACCGCCAGTTGGACGGGCGGCGGGCAGCGTCGCGCACAATGTAGCCGGCTACCCAAATACGTCGAGACTCTGCGTCTTCGCTGTTGACCCCGGTGTTCCCGATATGGGGAGCGGTTTGCACCACCAGTTGGCGGGCGTAGGAGGGATCGGTGATGGTCTCCTGGTAACCGGTCATGCCGGTGGCGAACACAGCCTCACCGAGCGCGGTGCCTTGGGCGCCGTAGCTGCGTCCGCGGAATACGCGACCGTCTTCGAGCACCAGCACTGCTGCTGAGGAGGTGGGTGTGGTGTCTGCTTTACTATCCGTCACTTTATTACTTTCCACTATCGGCATCTGCCTGAGGGGCTGCGGAGATCAATTCTTGGAGTGCTGCGAGAAGGAGCATTTTGTCGGCTGCTTGTCGGGAGCGGAAGCCGGTATCCAGTTCGCGGGCGCCGAGCTTCCAGCTGATGACCAGCAGCCCGTCCTTTTCCACGAACTTTCCTGCCATTCCCGAGGCCAGGCGGCCCTCCCGGAGGTCGGAACGCGGGATGAAAACAGGGGCTGCTCCGGCCCGGTCAAACAGGACGCCCTCGTCATGGACGCTCAGCTCGGCGTTGGTCCGGATGCCCATCCCCTGGACGGCAATCCTGTCCAACCAGTCGCCCGCGGACGTGGTGGCCACGTACTGCCCTTCCGCCACCACGGTGGCGGGCGTCAGCTGCTGTGGCACCAGGGGCAGGCGTTCGACGTCGGCCTGCCGCCTTTTCCGGCTACGCCACCCCAGCCACAGCAACGCCACAATGACGATGACCAGCGGCACGGTGATGAGCACGGTGAGTGTTTGGGTCTCCACTAGTTGCCGCCACCTGCTCCAGCCGGACCGGAAGCGTCCTGGGTGGCGGGGTACCGGTAGGGAGTGTTGAGTTGGCCGTCAAAGACAGTGGGGTGGCCCTTGAAGAAGGTCGCCACCACGGCTCCGGGCAGTTCCCTGCCTTTGAACGGTGAATTGCGGCCCATGGTTGCCATTTTATGGGGGTCGACGGTCCAACGCGCAGCCGGGTCCACCAAGATGACGTTGGCGGGCTCGCCAACGTCCAGCGGCCGGCCCTGGTCCGCCACGCGTCCTATGACCGCGGGCGTGAACGAGGTGACCCTCGCGAAGTCCGCCCAGGTGATCAAACCGGTCTCGATCATGGTTTCCTGCACAACGGACAACGCGGTTTCCAGCCCCGTCATGCCCATGGCCGCCTGGGCCCACTCGCATTCCTTGTGCTCGCTGGGGTGCGGGGCGTGATCGGTACCCACGACGTCGATGGTGCCGTCCGCGAGGCCCTGGCGCAAGGCGTGGACATCGGCATCGGTGCGCAGGGGCGGATTGACTTTGTAGACGGGGTCGTAGCTGCGGACCAGCTCGTCGGTCAACATCAAGTGATGCGGGGTGACCTCGGCGGTGACGTTGATGCCGCGGGCCTTCGCCCACCGCACGATTTCCACGGAGCCGGCGGTGGAGACGTGGCAGACGTGCAGCCTGGACCCTACGTGCTGGGCCAGAAGGACATCCCTGGCGATGATGCTTTCCTCGGCCACTGCCGGCCAACCGGTAAGGCCAAGGACAGCCGACACGGCGCCTTCATTCATTTGGGCCCCGGCGGTCAGGCGCGGTTCCTGCGCGTGCTGGGCCACCACGCCGTCGAACGCTTTGACGTACTCCAACGCGCGGCGCATCAGAACCGGGTCATGGACGCAGATGCCGTCATCGGAGAACATCCGGACCTGGGCGCGGGAATCGGCCATGGCGCCCAGCTCGGCGAGCTGCTGGCCGGCCAAGCCCACGGTCACGGCACCCACCGGGCGGACGTCCACCCAACCGGACGCGCGGCCAAGGCTGTGGACCTGCTCCACGACGCCTGCGGTATCGGCCACCGGGTTGCTGTTGGCCATGGCGTGGACGGCGGTGAAGCCTCCAAGTGCAGCTGCACGCGTACCGGTCTCCACCGTCTCGGCATCTTCCCGGCCGGGTTCGCGGAGGTGGGTATGGACGTCCACCATGCCGGGAAGCGCTACGAGGCCATCGGCCTCAATGACCGTCGCGTCCTCATCGGCGAGTCCCTTTCCGCGGGCCACGATGTAGCCGTCCCGGATCAGCAGGTCCTGGGGTTCCCCGCCCAATACGGCGGCACCACGAATAAGGTAAGTGTTCCGGGCCATCAGTTGCTCTCCTTGCTGGGCTGGCTGGTGACAGCCGCAGCGGCGGCGGTCTGGGCGGCTTCCCGGGTGTCCCCGGACAGCAACAGGTACAGGGCGGCCATCCGGACCGACACGCCGTTCCGCACCTGTGCGAGCACAGTGGAGCGGGGCGAGTCGGCAGCGGCCGAGGAAATCTCCAGGCCACGGTTCATGGGGCCGGGGTGCATGATGATGGTGTCCTTCATTCCAAGGTCATCAAGGGCCTTGAGCCGCGCATCATCGAAGCCCCAGCGCCGCGAATACTCACGGGTGGATGGGAAGAAGGAAGCGTTCATCCTCTCGCCTTGGACGCGGAGCATCATCATGGCATCGGTTCCGGCTTCCAGCGTTTGGTCGAGGTTGTAGCTGACCTTGCAAGGCCAGTGCTCGACGCCGATGGGCAGCAACGTGGGTGGCGCCACCAAGGTGACTTCCGCGCCCAGGGTTTTCAGCAACCAGACGTTGGACCGGGCCACCCTGGAGTGCAGGACATCGCCGGCGATGGCGACACGCATGCCTTGCAGATCCGAACCGGTGGACGCCGTGCCACTGATCCGGGACCAGTGCCGGCGCATGGTAAACGCGTCCAGCAGCGCCTGCGTCGGGTGCTCGTGCGTACCGTCGCCCGCGTTGATGACGGCAGCGTCAATCCAGTCGGTGGCGGCGAGCCGGTGCGGGGCACCTGACGCCCAGTGGCGGATAACCACCGCGTCCGCTCCCATGGCGGCGAGGGTCTGCGCCGTGTCCTTGAGGGATTCGCCCTTGGACACCGAGGAGCCCTTGGCGGCAAAGTTGATCACATCCGCCGACAATCGCTTGGCCGCCGCTTCGAAGGAGATCCTGGTACGTGTGGAATCCTCAAAGAAGAGGTTAACCACGGTCCGGCCGCGCAGTGCGGGAAGTTTCTTGACTTCACGTTCACCGACGGCGGACATTTCTTCGGCGGTATCCAGGATCCGGATAGCGTCCGCAGCGCTCAGCTGCTCAGTGGAGAGGAGATGCTTCACTTTCCGGCCTCGATCACTACTTCGTTGACGGGGAGCCCGTCCACAGTGTCGATCTCTTCCAGGTGGACGCGGACCTTCTCAACAGAGGAGGTGGGAAGGTTCTTTCCCACATGGTCCGCCCGGATGGGGAGCTCACGGTGTCCCCGGTCCACCAGCACCGCCAAACGGACAATGCGGGGGCGGCCCAGATCCACCAAGGCATCAAGGGCCGCACGGATGGTCCGGCCTGAGTAGAGGACGTCGTCAATCAGGACAACAACTTTGTTGTCGATGCCGGACAACGGCAACCGCGTGTGATGCGGGGGCCTGGTGGGCTGGTGCGAGAGATCGTCACGGAACATGGTGACGTCCAGCTGGCCAACGATGGCGGCCGCATTGACGGAGGGATCGGCGGCGGCTATTTTGCCTGCAAGCCTGACTGCCAAGGGATACCCCCGGCTGGGAATGCCCAACAGAACCAAATCCTGGGAGCCTTTGTTGGCCTCGAGGATCTCGTGGGCGATACGAGTGAGCGCACGGTCAATATCCGCCTGGTTGAGGACAACCCGCGACGGCAGGTGCGCTGAAGTGACTTCAGTCAACGCTCGTCTCCCCTTTCCCCGCCTCACGGGACGGAATTAAAAAAGGAATAATTGCTTTTCCAAGCTACCACAGCGCCACGAATTGCCGGCGGCCGCCCGTGGACAAACGGCTGAGTTTAAGCTCACATCCGACACCGTGGAATAGGCTCATTCCATGACCTTGGACCCGCCCGGCCAACCCCGCCGGTTCCCCGCCCCAGCACAGGATGCCAACCCCACCTGGATGGGCCACGTTCAGCCCGGAAACTACCAAAGGGCTCCCGCCAATCCGGGCGCGCTCCCCCGGCAACCGTGGCCGGTCCCCGCTGCGCCACGGCCATCGCGGGGCACGTTGCCGCTCCTCATTGGAGGCGGGGTGCTGGTGCTGGCGAGTCTGTTGCTGGTTCTGCCGTTCCTGTTGGGCAATACCGGCGTCACAGGATTCGTCATTGGCTTCATCGCCTCCCTGATTCCCCTGACGCTGGTGCTGCTTGCCGTTCGCCTGATAGACCGTTGGGAACCGGAGCCCAAGCGGCTCCTGTGCTTCGCCTTCACCTGGGGTGCTGCCGTTTCCATTGCCGGAACCCTGCTGATTCAGCCCATCTTCGCGTTGGCCGCCCCCACCAGCAGCGAAGAAGCCTTTACGTACTTCATGGCCACCGTCCAGGCGCCCATCGTGGAGGAATTCACCAAGTCCTTGGGCCTGCTGGTCCTCATCCTGGCCGCCAGGAAGTACTTTGATGGCCCCGTTGACGGCGTCGTCTTCGCCTTCACCATCGCAGCTGGCTTCGCCTTCACGGAGAATATCCTGTACTTCGGCCGGGAGATTGCGTCATCCACCGAACCCGGCACTGATCTGGTCCGCATTTTCATTCTTCGCGGTGTCATGTCTCCTTTTGCGCACGCACTTTTCACCGGAACAACAGGCCTGATCATGGGCTTTGCTGCCCGCAAATGGCACTCCGGCCTGGCCGTCCTGGCGTTCTTCCTGGGGCTGATCCCCGCGATGTTCCTTCACAACCGGTGGAACAGCATGGGCCAGAACTTCCTGGTGGAGTACTTCGTGGTCCAGGTCCCGCTGTTCCTGATAGCCGCCGCAGGCATCGTCCTTCTCCGCGTCGCCGAGGGAAAACTGACCCGTCAGCGCCTACTGGAGTACGCCCGCGCCGGTTGGTTCAGCCCCGCCGAGGTAGACATGCTGGGAACTGCCAGAGGCAGGCGACAGGCACTCCGCTGGGCCTCGTCGCGGGGCCGCGCCGCCCAAATGCGGGCATTCATCAAGAGCGCCACAGCGTTGGCTTTCACAAGGCAACGTATTTTGAGTGGCAGGGACGTGGCCGTCCATCAACAGGATGAACGCGAACACCTGGGCAGCGTTCCCGGCCTGAGGGCCGCGTTGCTCCAGTGAAGGCCAGTGCCTCCCCCGCATGCACAAAAAAGGACCCACATTCCGTCACGGAATGCGGGTCCTTTGTGGTTTTGTTGCCAGCTAGGCGAGCAGTGAGGGCTTGAGCTTTTGCAAGCGGCCCAACAAACCGTTGATGAAGGCCGGGGACTCATCCGTGGACATGGTCTTGGCAAGTGCCACGGCTTCGCTCACAGCCACGCCGTCCGGGACTTCGTCGTTGTACAGCAACTCCCACGTACCGATGCGCAGGATGATGCGGTCAACGGCCGGCATGCGTTCCAGCGTCCAGCCCTGTGCATACGTCTGCAGGAACTCATCGATGGTTGCCTGCATGGACACAACACCCTCCACGATTTCCACCGTGTAGGGATTGATGACCAGGTCAGTCTTCTCCCGACGCGCTGACATCGCATCGAAAGCCGAGACGGAACGCTGCTCCGCTTCGAAAAGTACTTCCAGTGCCCTGCTACGGGCTTTACCGCGTGCGCTCACTAGTCGCTGACCCGGCCCAGGTAGCTGCCATCACGGGTGTCGACCTTGACCTTGGTGCCTTGCTCAACGAACAACGGAACCTGGATCTCATAGCCGGTTTCCACAGTTGCGGGCTTGGTTCCAGCGGAGGAACGGTCACCCTGGAGGCCGGGCTCGGTGTAGGTGATTTCGAGGACAACGCTCGCGGGGAGTTCGATGTACAGCGGTGTGCCCTCGTGGATGGCGATGTTCACCATCTGGTTTTCGAGCATGAAGTTGGTAGCATCGCCGACCGTGGCACCGGAGACCGTAATTTGGTCGTAGTCCTGGGTGTCCATGAAGACGAAATCTTCGCCGTCCTGGTACAGGTACTGGTAATCGCGGCGATCCACCGTCGCGGTCTCGATCTTCAGTCCGGCGTTGAAGGTCTTGTCGACCACCTTGCCTGACATGACGTTGCGCATCTTGGTGCGGACAAACGCGCCGCCCTTGCCCGGCTTGACGTGCTGGAACTCAATGATGTTCCAGAGCTGGCCCTCGAGCTTCAGTACGGTCCCGTTCTTGATGTCGTTTGTGGTTGCCACTCGTATCCTCTGGTTAATCGCACTGGTTCCGGCTGCCAGCTGTCTATGCCAAGCAAGCGTGCCAATTGGCCCGCCAGCGCGTCTTTATCAAAAATCCAAGAACCATTCTACCGGCAAAACGGTTGCAGGTCTTGCGGCCATGCCTCCTGGTGCGTTCAGGAAGCCAACTCCAACACGTCGCGCGCCCGCTGAAGGGCCACTGCTGAGGAGTAAATCAAGGACGCATCCGCGGCCATAGCCACACGGAGATCCAGAGCTTTTGCGAATTCTTCGGAGGCCGCCAAGGGGTTGCCGCCAACGAAGTACGCCCGGCCCAGATACTGCCGGACAATCGCTTCCTTGGTGCTGCCCTGGACATCGTGAAGGAGGTGCCGGAACAACTGGATGGCACGATCATGCCGGTTGGTGGCCCGGTGAACTTCGGCTTCGAAAATGCGGAGCCGGAAGGATTCAGGATCTTTATAACGGGCTTCGGCCAGTAACTCAGCCGCCTCTTTGGGCTGGTTCTCCAGCAGCAGCGCCATGATGCGGTCCGCAGGATCCTCTGAGGCCGCAAGGGCGGAGTCCATTGCTTCGTCATTGACCACCACTGGAAGCAGGGTGTCCGGATTCGTCCTCACGCCCGGGAAGCCTGCCGTGGGCCAATCGCTGACGCCGTCCTGCAAAGCGATGGTCATGATGCAATCTCCTGGTAGGCAGCAAACAGGAGGGACGTGTCCGGAACGTCGAGGATGCCCGGCTTCGCCACTCCGTCCAGGACCACAAAACGAAGAAGGTCGCCGCGGGATTTCTTGTCGCGACGCATCCCGTCCAGCAATCCCTGCCAACGGTCGCGGCGGTACGTGATGGGAAGCCCCAGGCTCTCGAGGATGGAACGGTGCCTGTCGGCGTCGGCGTCGGAGAGCCTCCCAACGCTCCTGGACAACTCCGCCGCGAACATCATGCCCACGGAAACTGCTGCGCCGTGCCGCCAGGAGTAACGCTCCACCAGCTCAATGGCATGTCCCAGCGTGTGGCCGTAATTGAGAATTTCGCGGAGCCCGGATTCTTTGAGGTCCTGGGAAACCACGGAGGCTTTAACTGCGATGGCGCGTTCAATGAGTTCCCGGACAACTTCGGACCCGGCGTCCATCACGGCATCCGGGTTGCGCTCGATCAGGTCAAGGATGACGGGATCGGAGATAAAGCCGCATTTGATGACCTCGGCCATCCCGGAAATCAGTTCGTTCTTCGGCAGGGTCTTGAGCGTATCCAGATCGGCAAGGACGGCAGCCGGAGGATGGAATGACCCCACGAGGTTCTTGCCCTCGGCCGTATTGATGCCGGTCTTGCCTCCTACAGAGGCGTCCACCATGCCCAACAAGCTGGTGGGCATGTGGATGACTTTGACACCCCGCAGCCAGGTGGCAGCCACAAAGCCCGCCAAATCCGTCACAGCCCCACCGCCCACGGCCACAATGGCATCCGAGCGGGTGAAATCGTTCTGACCCAGGACCTGCCAGCAGAAGGCCGCCACCTGGATGTGCTTGCCTTCTTCGGCATCCGGGATCTCGGCAGTAAGGGCCGTAAAACCTGCTGATTCGAGCTCGTCCCGGACGGTGTCTCCCGTCAGGCGCAGTGCGCGTGGGTGGATCACCAGGACTCGTCTGACACGTTCACCAAGTTTCACCGGCAAGGAGTCGAGAAGTCCCCGGCCCACTACGACGTCGTAGTTTTCCGTTGCGGACTGGCCGGTCACCTTGATGACTGTTGCTTCGGTGCTCACTTTTCAACTTCCTCTGTCAAGGCTGCATGCTCACGCAGCCGCTCCTCCACGCGGAGGCCGATTTCGGTGATGGTGCCTGCGCGAACGTCCACCACAATGTCGGCGAGCCGCTCATAAACGGGTCGCCGGGTGGCGAAAAGGGTTTCCCAGCGTTGCATGGCGTCCCCCTGCAACAGGGGCCGGGCGGTATTGCGTGCTATGCGCTCTGCTACCGTGCCTGCGTCGCACTCCAGGTAGACCACAGTGCACTCCCCCAACAACTGCTGGGTTCCGGAGTCCAGTACGGCCCCGCCACCCAAGGAAATGACTGCCGGATGGGTTCGTGCGGACTCGACGGACTTCGCCACTGCCCTCGCTTCAATTTCACGGAAGGCGTGCTCGCCCCTGCAGGCGAAGATATCCGCAATGCTTCCGTGGGCCGCAACAACCACGGCATCGGTATCCACGAACGCCACGCCGAGCTGTTGGGCCAGCTGCTGCCCAATGGCTGATTTTCCAACAGCCATGGGGCCCACCAGGACAACAGGACGCCCGTCCAGGACAGCGTTGACCACTATCGACCAACCGAGTCCAGGGTGGCCGGGATGCTGTCGATGTAGTTGCGGAGGTTCCGATGCGTCTCTGCAACGGAGTCACCGCCGAACTTTTCGGTAACAGCTTCAGCCAGGACCAATGCGACCATAGCCTCGGCAACCACGCCCGCTGCAGGTACAGCGCAGACGTCGGAACGCTGGTGGTGGGCTTTGGCGGGCTCACCCGTGCTCACGTCGATGGTGCGCAGGGCACGAGGCACGGTGGCAATCGGCTTCATGGCAGCACGGACGCGCAGGACCTCGCCAATGCTCATGCCACCCTCGATACCGCCTGCGCGGTTGGTCTGGCGGACAATGCGGCCGTCCTGATCGCGAAGAATCTCATCGTGCGCCGCTGAGCCACGACGGGCCGCGGTCAGGAAACCGTCGCCCACTTCAACGCCCTTGATGGCCTGGATTCCCATGAGGGCAGCAGCAAGCCGGGCATCAAGCCTGCGGTCCCAGTGAACGTAGCTTCCCAGTCCCGGGGGAAGACCGTACGCGAGGACTTCAACCACGCCGCCCAGGGTTTCGCCTTCTTTGTGGGCAGCGTCAACCTCGGCCACCATGGCATCGGAGGTTTCACGGTCAAAGCACCGCAGAGGATCGGCGTCAAGTGCCAGGATGTCCTGGGGCAGCGGCAGCGGCTTCCCCTCAGGAACCGTCACGCTGGCAATGGATACTGTGTGGCTGACCAACTCAATGCCGAGGTGTTTCAGGAACTGCGCTGCAACGGTGCCCAACGCCACACGGGTGGCGGTTTCGCGCGCGCTGGCACGTTCCAGGACGGGGCGTGCCTCGTCGAAACCGTACTTCTGCATGCCCGTAAAGTCTGCGTGCCCGGGACGCGGGCGGGTCAACGGAGCGTTGCGGGCTTGGTCGGCCAGGATCTCAGGATCCACCGGGTCGGCAGACATGATCTGCTCCCACTTGGGCCATTCGGTGTTGCCTACTTGGATGGCAACGGGGCCACCCTGAGTGAGGCCGTGCCGGACGCCACCAAGGATGGTGACCTCGTCCTGCTCGAATTTCATGCGGGCGCCGCGGCCATAGCCCAGCCGCCGACGCGCCAACGCGTCGCGTATTTGCCCGCTGGTGAGTTCAACACCGGCGGGCACGCCTTCAACAATTCCGATCAGAGCCGGACCGTGGGATTCACCGGCAGTCAACCAACGCAACATAAAACCAATCCTGCCATGTAGGGCCTCTAGAACACCCGCCGGGGAAGCCCGACTGAGTCGCACATCACATCTATGACGGCCGCATCAACGTCACAGCCGCTGAAGCGCCTGATCTGCTCGGCCGCTTGGTACATCAACATCTCCAGCCCGGGCACCACTACCCCGCCTTGGCCATGCCAGACGTGCGCAAGGCGGCTGGGCCACGGATCGTAGGCCACATCCAGCAGAACACCGGATCCGGACGCGGACAATGATGCAAGCTCGTCCGCCAACTCGTCAGCGGCCCGGGGAGGAAAGGTGGAGATCACCAGTTCCTGGCCGGCGATCGCCGCGACCGCTTCGCTGAGCGGCCTGACGGTCAGGGAAATGCCGACGGCGGACGCGGCAGCTTCCGCATCAGTGGCTCGCCGCGGATCCCGCACAAAAACATGGACGCTCCGGGCACCCAGTTCCTTGGCCGCAGCTACAGCGGCAGCAGAGGTCCCTCCACCGCCGAGGATGGCCGCATGGTTGGTTGATGCAACGCCGGCGTAGGTGACTGCTTCAACAATCCCTGCCACGTCGGTGTTGTAACCGACCCGCCGAACAGAACCGCCGTCGTTTTCGAAAACAACAGTGTTGATGACACCCAACGCCGCTGCCGGTCCGCGGACTTCGTCCACTTCCGCCACCATTGCCGACTTCAAGGGCATGGTCACGGACAGCCCGCACCACGAAGAATCCTCCCTGATGGACGCCATGAACCCTGGAAGCCCACCGACTGTGACGTCAATGGCTGAGTAGTCAATGGTGACACCGAGCTTGGCGTAGGCCGAACTGTGCAGTGCCGGGGACTTCGAGTGTGAAATCGGATGCCCCAGGACTGCGGCACGACGGGTCACACACACCGTCCAGCGTTGGCCTGGCACCAAGCGTTGTATTGCTCCACGTAGGTGTTGTGCTCAGCCAGCGTCTTGGAGAATTTGGTTTCCTTGGTGTCCAGGTTGATGGTCACCCAGTACATGTAGTCGTTCGGCGTTGGCTTGGCCGCAGCGTCAATGGCGGTCTTACCCGGCGAACCTATTGGCCCCACCGGCAGTCCCACATTGGCGTAGGTGTTGTACGGGTTGGACTTGTCAGCCTTTTCTTCCTCTGTGACGTGGAAGGACTTCCGGCCCAGGCCGTACGTTACCGTGGCATCGGACTGGATCAATCCACTGGTCTCCACGTTGTTGGGCTTGAGCCTGTTGTAGATGGCACCGGCTACATTTCCATAGTCTGCCTGGCCGCCTTCGGCCTGAACGATGCTGGCGATGGTGACGGTGTCGTACTGCTTTGCCGGATCGGTGATGCCCTGCGACTTGAGTTCATCCAGGGTGGTGTTCACCAGTTTCTGGAGGATGTCGTTGGCAGAGGTACCCAGCTCGAAGCGGTACTCCCCCGGGGCGAGGAACCCTTCCAGGTTCTTTGCCTTCGCCGGCACACCGAACTGGGCAGGTGCTTGGTTCAAGGCGTTCAGTTGCTGCAATGGAATGCCCGAGCCCTTGGAGATTGCCTCCAGCGATTCAGTGATCCGGAGTCCGGCGCTCAACGCGAAGTACATGACTTTCGAGGAATCCTTGTTGGCCAGAACGGCCACGGCATCGGAGTTCTTCATTTCAGTGCGGAACGTGAAGGTTCCCGGCGAAAGTTCCGCGCCTTCGCTCATGAATTCCTTCACGAAGGAATCGGCATCGGCAATGATCTTGTTTTGCTGGAGGGTGGTGGCCACAATCTTGGGCCCCGACCCCTCAGCCACAGTGATGTTGACCGAACCGGTGCCGGGTCCCGGATAGTCCGTGACCTTGTCCATCCCCAGGAGCGGTTTCAGGAACTGGGCTCCGATGGCGATGGCTGCAACGAACACGCCCAGTGTGATCAGCAGGGCGACAACGCGACGCCTGCGCCGGGCTTTCTTCGCAGCTGCCTTGGCACCCGGGACCTCCACGGGAGTAATGAGATCGTGGTGATCATCATGGTGGTCGTCGTGGAAGTGGTCATCATGATGGTGATCATCGTAAACGTGCTCGTCATGGAGGTGCTCGTCGTAAGCCGGGTCGTGGTGGTCTCCAGCCTGGAAGTGTTCATCAACAGGGTGGTCACCGGCATGGTGTTCCTCGACGGGGTGTTCCTCAAGGTGAACGTCCTCATGGGGAACATCAGCGTGGGACGCGTCGTTTTTCGGAGACCCGGAGTCAACGGTCAGCGGGACGGAGGACGTTTCCGCGTCAGGAACCTGGCTGGCGGAAGCCGGCGGTGAAGCGGGAACGGGTGGCGCTGAAGGAGTTGGCGGAACTGCCGGCACCGGGCGGGGCAGGTGCGCGTGCGCCGAATCAGGTTCAGTAGCCACGTCAGGTTCAGTAGCCACGTCAGGTTCAGTCACCTTGTCAGGTTCCGTCGCCCCGGCGGCAGACTGGACATCTTCTCCGGGGGTCGCTTCGGGAACGGGTACCACATTGTGGTTCTGCGTGGACAGGAATCGCTCCCGGGCCCGCAGTTCCTTTCGGGTCAGCGGCATGCCGCCGCCCGCGGCACTGATGGAGGGGTCGTTGTTGACCGGGCTCACTGTTGCAGTCCCCTCGTTGAAGAATTGGATTGGTGGCCGGAGTCATCCAACAGCGTTGGGGCACTGCTGGTTCCATGGGACTTCACGGGCGCCTCGACCAGGCGTCCGACGTCCATACCTCTGGCTTTTTGCATCTCAATTGCGTGCTGGAGTATTCCGGCAGCGGCAACCTGATCAACCACTTTACGGTGATTCCTGCTGCTCATGCCAGCTTCGTGAAGGTTGCGGTGCGCCGTAACGGTTGTTAAACGCTCATCCACCAGCAAAACCGGGACGTTCGCTCCGGAGCGAAGGAGCTCGTCGGCAAGCAGCTCTGCATACTCCGTGGCCATGCGCGCGGAGGCCCGCTCCTCACCTTTCATGGTGCGCGGCAGACCCACAAAGATCTGCACTGCCGGGAGCTCCAGCGCATGCTTTACGACCACCCGCACGTCGGTATTCTTTTTGGCGTTCCGGGTCACCGTCTTGAAGGGTGTGGCCAGGATCCCGTCAGGATCACAGATGGCAAGGCCAACCCTGACGGTGCCGACGTCTACCCCCAGTTTGATACCCCGGGGGTAGGCGTCACTGCTTGTACCGTCGGTCACCGTCAGCGCTTGGCTATCGCATCCACCACCGCTGTGAGGGCCTCAGAGACCTTCCCAGCGTCGGTGCCGCCGCCTTGGGCGACGTCGTCCTTGCCGCCACCGCCGCCGCCGAGGATGCCTGCGGCCAAGCGGACCAAGGCACCGGCCTTGACTCCAGCTTCACGGGCAGCTTCATTGGTGGCGATCAGAATAACCGGACGATCATTGCTGACACCGGCAACAGCCACCGTGGATGCTTCGGAACCCAAGCGGTTGCGCAGGTCGAGGGCCAGGTTCCGCAGGTCATCGGCACCTCCCACCTGGCCGGCGTCGTGGGCCACAACCCGGACACCGGCAGCATCCTTTGCCGTACCCACAAGGTTGGCGGCCGCAGCTGCCAGTTGTTCCTTGCGGAGGCGATCCAGCTCCTTCTCAGTGGCCTTGAGCTTGCTCAACGTGCTCGAGATGCGGTCTGCCAGTTGCCCGGAGGGCACCTTCAGCAGGTCCGTCAGCTCGCTGACCAACGCACGCTCGGCAGCAAGGTGGCGGAAGGCATCCAAGCCAACAAAAGCTTCAACACGGCGGTTTCCTGAGCCAACGGACTGTTCGCCCAACAGCGACAGGCTGCCGATCAACGACGTGTTGGACACGTGGGTTCCACCACACAGCTCACGGGACCAGGCGCCGTCGATCTCCACGACCCGGACTTCGCTGCCGTAGTTCTCGCCGAACAGCGCCATGGCTCCCAGGGCTTTCGCTTCCGCCAGGCCCATGACCTTGGTGTCCACCCGGAAGTTGTTCCGGATGGCGATGTTGGCAACCTCTTCAACCTCCGAGCGGGTGGCTGTGCTCAAACCTTCACCCCAGGCGAAGTCGAAGCGCAGGTAACCGGCCTTGTTGTACGAGCCACGCTGGGTGGCTTCCGGGCCAAGGATCTGGTGCAGGGCAGCGTGGACAATGTGGGTGCCGGTGTGCGCCTGCTCGGCAGCATGGCGACGTTCACGGTCGACGGCGGCGCGCACCAACGCGTCGGAACCAATCTCACCTTCGCGGACAATCGCCTTGTGCACGCTCAGGCCCTTGATGGGTCGCTGGACGTCCAGGACCTCCACCACGAACCCGTCACCGGTGATGAGGCCGGTGTCAGCAGACTGGCCGCCTGCCTCCGCGTAGAACGGGGTCTCGTTAAGGACAAGCTCGATTTCCTCGCCGGTGGAAGCCTGGGCTACCGGCCGGCCGCCACTGACGATGCCGCGGACCTTAGCTTCACCTTCAAGTTCGGTGTAGCCGGTAAAGACTGTCTCGCCCTTGCCCAGCAGCTCCTGGTAGGCGCTGAGATCGGCGTGGCCACCCTTCTTGCCCTTGGCATCGGCCTGGGCACGCTGACGCTGCTCAAGCATCAGGGAGCGGAACCCTGCCTCGTCAACCTTGAGGCCGGCCTCTTCCGCCATTTCCAACGTGAGGTCGATCGGGAAGCCGTACGTATCGTGGAGAGCGAAGGCATCGGCGCCGGACAGCGGAACTCCGGCAGCCTTGGACTCGGCCACTGCATCCTCAAGACGGGCCGTGCCCGAGGCAATGGTGCGAAGGAACGCCTTCTCTTCGGCGTAGGCAATCCGGCTGATACGGGCGAAGTCGGTCTCCACAATCGGGTAGACGCCCTTCATGGCGTCACGGGACGCCGGCAGGAGGTCAGGCAGGCATGCGGTCTCCACGCCCAAAAGGCGCATTGCTCGAACAGCACGGCGGATCAGGCGGCGCAAAACATAGCCACGGCCTTCATTGGAGGGAGCCACGCCATCGGCGATCAGCATCAAAGCCGAACGGATATGGTCGGCCACTACCCGCATGCGGACGTCATCGGTGTGGTGGGGATCTTCAGGGGTTTCGGCGGAGGTGTACTCGCGACCGGACAATTCAGCTGCTTTGTCGATCACCGGACGGACCTGATCGGTTTCGTACATGTTCTCGACACCCTGCAGGATCATTGCAAGGCGTTCCATGCCCAGGCCGGTGTCAATGTTCTTGTTGGGCAATTCGCCCACGATGTCGAAGTCAACCTTGGACCGGACATTTTCGATCTGGTACTGCATGAACACCAGGTTCCAGATTTCGATGTAGCGGGTTTCGTCGGCCAGGGGGCCACCCTCAATGCCGTAGGCCGGTCCACGGTCATAGTAGATCTCCGAGCAGGGACCTGCGGGACCCGGCTGGCCGGTGTGCCAGTAGTTGTCCGACTTCCCCATGCGCTGGATGCGCTCGGCCGGGATCCCGGTGTTCTTGAGCCAAAGGTCCTTGGCTTCGTCGTCCTCCTCGTAGACCGTCACCCACAGGCGCTCGGCAGGGAGTCCGTAACCGCCGTCGTCGACGCTGCTGGTGAGCAGTTCGAAAGCAAACTTGATGGCGTCTTCCTTGAAGTAATCCCCAAAGGAGAAGTTGCCGCACATCTGGAAGAACGTTCCGTGGCGGGCCGTCTTTCCCACTTCCTCGATATCACCGGTGCGGATGCATTTCTGCACGCTGGTGGCACGGCTGTAGGGAGGCTCTTCGCGCGCCGTGAGGTAGGGAATGAACGGCACCATACCGGCCACAGTGAAGAGAAGGGACGGGTCGCTGGAAACGAGCGACGCGGAGGGAACTGCGGTGTGGCCCTTCTTGACAAAAAAGTCCACCCAGCGTTTGGTGATCTCCTGCGACTTCATTAGCTGATTACTTACCCTTCTCAATTCACTGCACACGATGTGCGCGGACCGGCTGATGCCGTTCCGCAGCTTTCCATTCTGCCCTGTTGAGGGCGCTGGGGCGAACCGCTCCAGCTACCGCCGGCCGGCTCCAGCGTCGTCAGCGATGCCCAGGGCGGTCCTGAGATCTTCTTCGCGCTGGTGCATACCGGAGCGCACGGCGTCGGCAAAATCAAACAGGCCATCGGCCATCCGGCCCACTGCCCTGTTCAGGCCTTCCGGACCCAAATTGGCCTGTGCCTGGTTGACCTTGCGGAAGGCGATGACTCCAATGGCCACGCCAATGCCCATCCAAACAATTCTTTTCATGGGTTTCTCCCGTTGATTCAGCGGCTGCGGCGGCCGGAGGAAGGTGTGCGACGGTTGGCGAACGCAGTCCGGACGCCGTAACTGAAAGCGGCAACCTTGATCAGCGGCGAGCCAACGGTGGCAGCCACCAAGGACGAGAGGGCCGAGATGTTGGCCGAAGCATCCGAAACGTTCGAGGCGATGCCATCGACCTTTTTCAGCTGCTGGTTGGTGGTGGTGACCGTGGCGGTCACTTCGTCCATCAGGGGCGTGGCACCGTCGCTGATGGATCGGATGGAGGTGCGGACTTCATCAAAGACGCCGCCCAGCTTAAGGATGGGCACGGCCAAAAGCACCACAAGAAGCGCGAACACTCCCGCTGCGATGAGGCCGGCGATGTCGCCACCAGACATAGAACTCTTCTCCTAGGATCGTTGCGCTGCCCTGCACCCTCCGGGTAGTCCGGAATTTGGGCAAGGCCTCCCCAGTACCTTACCCAGAAGGACTGGTAGCTTACAGACAAAGAAGCCCGTGGCGGTTGCCACGGGCTTCTTCGTTGTGCGCTGCTTTTATTTAGCGTGCGTAGAATTCGACGACGAGCTGCTCTTCGCAGATCACGGGGACCTCAGAGCGCTTGGGGCGACGAACCAGGCGAGCCTGCAGGGCGTCAATCTTGACATCCAGGTAAGCCGGTACGTTATTCAGCACGTGTGCGCCGGCGGCTGCCACCTGGAACGGGGGCATGACCTCGGAGCGGCTGTGAACGTGGATGAGCTGGCCTTCGCCGACGCGGAAGGACGGGCGGTCCACGCGGACGCCGTCAACCATGATGTGGCGGTGGACAACAAGCTGGCGTGCCTGTGCGATGGTGCGGGCGAAGCCTGCACGGAGCACCAGGGCGTCCAGACGCATCTCGAGCAGCTCAACCAGGTTTTCACCGGTGAGGCCCTTGGTGCGGCGTGCTTCTTCGAAGGCACGGGTCATCTGTGCTTCACGGATGCCGTACTGGGCGCGCAGACGCTGCTTTTCGCGCAGACGTACGGCGTAGTCGGAGTCCTGCTTCTTGCGGGCACGGCCATGCTCACCGGGGCCGTACGGGCGGCGCTCCATGTACTTGGCGGCCTTGGGGGTCAGAGCAATGCCGAGTGCACGCGAAAGGCGTGCGGTACGGCGAGCACGAGTGTTGTTAGCCACTTGTGTCCTTCCAATTACTGCGGTGTGTCAGTGTTACTGGCCTCCATCAGGGAGAGCATCGGCCAACCGCTGCCTCTTGCTACTAGCCCGGGCGCACAGCACTATGGAGAAAATCTTCAAGGGATTGTGCGTCGGGCCATGCCAGACAAGGATTCAGCTTACCACGTACCGGTGGTGGCTTGCCTCCGACTTCAGACCCGGCGTTACTCTCCGCGCACGATCCTGCGAAGCCTGTCCAGCCTGGCAGCAATGTCCCGTTCGGCACCGTTGTTGGTAGGCACGTAATAGTCCTTGCCCACAAGGTCATCAGGCGGGTACTGCTGCTGGGCCACTCCATGCGGCTCATCATGGGCGTATTTGTAGCTTTTGCCGTGACCCAATTGCTTGGCCCCCGGATAATGCGCATCGCGTAAGTGCATGGGGATGCCGCCACCAAAACCGGCCCGGACATCTGCGACTGCCTTGTTCAGCCCCATATAGGCGGCATTGGACTTGGGGGCGGTGGCCAAATGGACCACGGCTTCGGCCAGCACTATCCGGCCCTCCGGCATCCCGATCAGCTGCACGGCCTGGGCCGCTGCCACAGCGGTCTGCAAAGCCGTGGGATCGGCCATGCCAATGTCCTCCGCCGCGGAAATCACAATGCGCCGAGCCACGAACCTCGGGTCCTCGCCGGCTTCGAGCATGCGGGCCAGGTAGTGCAGGGCGGCGTCCACGTCCGAGCCCCTGATGGACTTGATGAACGCACTGGCCACGTCATAATGCTGGTCACCGGCACGGTCATAGCGGACAGCAGCAGCATCAAGGGCCCGTTCCGTGTGGCGGAGTTCCACCAGCACGGGAGTGTCGGGGGCTTCATCACCGTCACCGCCGTCGGGGGCTTCGTCACCGCCGTCGGGGGCTTGGTCAACGTCACCGAAGGCGACTCCCGCAGCGGCTTCCAAGGCCGTCAATGCCCTGCGTGCATCACCTCCGGACAAACGGACCAAATGATCCAGCGCTTCCTCGCTCAAGGAAACCCGTCCGGCAAGGCCCCGCGCGTCCGCCACGGCCTTCTGCAGCAAACCCGAAATGTCCTCATCCGTCAGTGGCTTCAGCGTCAGCAGCAGTGACCGCGACAGCAGGGGCGACACCACCGAGAACGACGGGTTCTCGGTGGTGGCGGCCACCAGCACCACCCAGCGGTTCTCAACGCCGGGCAGCAAGGCGTCCTGTTGTGCTTTGTTGAAACGATGGATCTCGTCCAGGAAAAGCACCGTGGTTTTCTTGTAGAGGTCGCGTGCCGTCAGGGCTTCGTCCATGACCCGCCGGACGTCCTTGACCCCGGCCGTGATAGCCGACAATTCAACGAACTTCCTGCCGGGGCCCCGCGCGATCACGTGCGCCAGGGTTGTCTTTCCGGTTCCTGGTGGCCCCCACAGGATCACCGAACTGGGGCCGGCGGGTCCGGCCGCTTCAGCACCGGCGGCCAGTTGCCGGAGTGGAGAGCCCATGCCCAGCAAATGCTGTTGGCCCACGACGTCGTCCAGGGTACGTGGCCGCATCCGAACGGCCAACGGGCTGCGCTGGGAGGCCATCCAGTGGGCATCCGAGGGTCCCCGGAGGGATTGCGTGGCGGCAGGCAGATCCTCTGACTCGTCGTCGTCGACTGCACCGGCACCAAAGAGATCTTCCACATGGATAGGCTACTCATAGTTACTGCAAAGGAGACATTCCCGTGAACCGCCCAGCAACAGCCTCGCGGATGGCGATGGTTCCCGGCCCGCGGCTGTCCGGGTGGGTTGACCGTTTCAGGACCAGCCACGGTGCCGTCCACTCAGATTTTCACGAAGACAATCTGTTGTTGACCGCTGCAGACGGCACCACTGCCTTGCTGAAGGCACCATGGCCGGTTGATGGGCGTCCGGGGCGGGGCTCCAACGACGTTGAACGCCTTGCCGCCATGGCGGGCCAGGAACGCGGGCTGGGACTGGTGCTGGTGCGGCGGGGCGGTTTCGCCCTGGCAGCCGCGAGCGGGCCCCTGATTTTGGCCTCTGCCACGGGGAAACGGCATGAGGAGGCAAAGGTCACAGCCGGCCAAGCGGCTTCGCTTTTTGCCGGCAACAGGATTGAGTACATTGTGCCCGGCGGAGACCGTACTTTGGTGGATCAGGTGCTGGCGCACCCCGCGCTCAAGGCCTTCGCGGGACGGACCCGGCTGGCCCTGCTGGACGTCCAGGAACCCAAAGCTGCCAATTTGGCCAAGGCTGCCGCCGACGCCTGCTCAGTGCGGATCACGGTCAGCGATCCACGCAACTAGCAGCCGCTTGGACCCCGGGTCAGCGGTGCCTGGCGGTACAAGTAGCTTCCGTGGTCCACGAAACCCGCATTGGCATACAGGCTGCGGGCCCCGTCATTCGCCTGGGTCACCAGAAGCCACAGACCCTCCAGCCTCCTCGCCGCGCTTTCCCGCAGGAGTGCGGACAGGACCTGGGAGCCGTAACCGCGGCGCCGATGATGTAGCGAGGTAGCCATTCCATAGATACCGCCCCAACCGTCCACCAAGGCTAGGCGTCCGACGGCGGCGGGAACGCCGTCGTCGTCCCTCACCAGTGCATACACGGCAGGGCAGCCGGCCAGGATGCGGCGGGCGACGGCGAGTTCCGCGTCGCCTCCACGGCCATCGACGGCCCACCACACGTCGATCCACTCGGACGAAGGATCGGCCGAGAGCTCAACACCCGCGCCCGGGCCGTCCGCCGGAAGATCCGTGATGCCCCTGACCATGATGCTGGTTTCCGACTGCCGGCTGAAACCCTGAAGGTCCAACACGGCGTTCAGCGCAGCCGTCCTGTGGTCCTCGACGATCTGGAAAATGAGCGGCAACCGCCGTTTGCGGTACCAAGCCGATGCTTCCTTCACAGACCGGCTGATGTGGGGCTGCACGGTGGTCTGCCCCGCGTGCCGGGGCCACACTGAATTGGCCCGTTGGGTGACACCGTTGGACGCCCGGAGCACCCACTCCCCCGTGTCTTCCGACTCCACGGCAGGCCACGCCCTGTCCATGAGAAATTCCAAGTGCTCCTGATCCAGCACGGACGTTCCTTTCTGGCTGAAATGCATCAGTTGCTGCAAAGACAGCAATGGCCCTCCACGGAAGTGGAGGGCCATTGGCGGGGTGTTACTCAGACTTTGTTTCCGGCGTGGCAGCAGGCTTGGCTTCCGGCTTGAAGTCCACGCCTGCTTCCTTGCGCTGCTGGGATGTAATCGGAGCCGGCGCAGCGGTCAAGGGGTCATAACCGTTGCCGGTCTTGGGGAAGGCAATGACGTCGCGGATGGACTCAACCCCGGCGAGGAGGGCCACCACACGGTCCCAACCCATGGCCATGCCGCCGTGGGGAGGAGCGCCGTACTTGAACCCCTCAAGGAGGAAGCCGAACTTGGTCTCGGCCTCTTCCTTGTCCAGGCCCATCAGCTGGAAGACGCGCTCCTGGACCTCACGGTCGTGGATACGGATGGAACCGCCGCCGATTTCGTTGCCGTTGCATACGATGTCGTACGCGTAGGACAACGCAGATCCCGGGTCCTGATCGAAGGTGTCCAGGAACTCCGGCTTGGGTGAGGTGAATGCGTGGTGCACAGCCGTCCATTGGCCGCCACCCACCGCGACGTCGCCCGAGGCTACAGCGGCTGCAGCCGGCTCGAACATGGGTGCGTCCACGATCCAGACGAACGCCCAGTCCTTGGGATCGATCAGGCCCGTCCGGTGGCCGATCTCCACGCGGGCGGCACCGAGGAGTGCCCGGGCCGCTGATTTCTCTCCGGCGGCGAAGAAGATGCAGTCGCCAGGCTTGGCGCCGACGGCATCGGCGAGGCCTGCACGCTCGGTTTCCGTCAGGTTCTTGGCAACGGGGCCGGCAAGTTCGCCGTCCTCCTTGAAGAGAACGTAAGCCAGGCCCTTGTGGCCGCGCTGCTTGGCGAATTCCTGCCAACCATCCAGCGTGCGGCGGGGCTGCGAAGCGCCGCCCGGCATCACCACGGCGCCCACGTACGGAGCCTTGAACACGCCGAAGTCGGTGTCCTTGAAGAATTCGGTCAGCTCCGTCAGCTCAACACCGAACCGGAGGTCCGGCTTGTCCGATCCGTACTTGGCCATGGCGTCCAAGTACGTCATGCGGCGGATCGGAGTGGGGATCTCGACGTCGATCAGCTGCCACAGGGCTTTGACAATGGCTTCGCCGAGTTCAATGACGTCGTCCTGGTCCACGAAGCTCGCCTCGATGTCCAGCTGCGTGAATTCGGGCTGGCGGTCGGCCCGGAAGTCTTCGTCACGGTAGCAACGCGCAATCTGGTAGTACTTCTCGAAGCCGCCCACCTGGAGGAGCTGCTTGAAAAGCTGCGGCGACTGCGGCAGGGCATACCAGGAACCCGGGGCCAGGCGTGCCGGTACAACGAAGTCGCGGGCGCCTTCCGGCGTCGAACGCGTCAGCGTGGGGGTTTCGATTTCCACGTAACCGCGCTGGTGGAGGATGTCGCGGGCAATGCGGTTCGCCTCCGAGCGAAGGCGAAGGTTCCGCGAGGGGCCGGGACGGCGAAGGTCCAGGTAACGGTGCTTGAGGCGTGCTTCCTCGCCGACTTCAACGTGCTCGTCGATCTGGAAGGGAAGCGGCTCGGAAGTGTTGAGGATCACCACGTCTTCCGCGATGACCTCGATCTCCCCGGTTGCCAAGGCAGCGTTCTCATTGCCTTCAGGACGCTTGCTGACGGTGCCCGTCACCTGGAGGACGTACTCGTTCCGCAGCCCGTGGAAGACCTCTTCCTCGCGGACAACCACCTGGGCGACACCGGACGCGTCACGCAGGTCAACGAATGCAACACCACCGTGATCACGGCGGCGGCCCACCCAGCCGGCCAAGGTAACGGTTTGTCCAATGTGCTCGGATCGCAGGGATCCGAGGTCATGTGTGCGCAGCACAGCATTCCTTTCAGCGTGAATTCTAAGGAGACCGTTGCAGCAACGATCCCGTCCGAGTTTACCCGCCCCGGTCGCGGCTTCCGCCACGGGGCGGAACTGGCAAGCGTTGCCTCAGGCGGTGGTAACCCTGACATGGAGATCGTCATCGGACGGTGTCCAGCTGGCGGGATCGGCGTCCACCTGTTCGCCGGACCGGATGTCCTTGACTTGGTGTTTGCCGTCGTCATCGGTAAACCAAACAAACGGAATGCCCCGTCGGTCAGCGAACTTGATCTGCTTTCCAAACTTCTCAGCCTTCGCAGCCACCTCGGTGGCTATCCCGCGCCCACGCAATTGCGCGGCAATGTCCTGGGCGGCCGACCAGCTGTCGTCGGTGTTGAGGGCCACCAGGACAGCTGTGGGTACGGCGCGCGAGGCAGACGCCAGTTCCTGGCTGAGGATGCGGGAGACCAGGCGGGTAACGCCAATGGAAAGTCCGACGCCGGGGAACTTGCGGTTGCCCTTGCTGGCCAAAGCGTCGTACCGGCCTCCCGAACAGATGGAGCCCAGCTGCTCGTGCCCCACCAGCACAGTCTCAACAACCGTGCCCGTGTAGTAGTCCAGGCCCCGGGCGATGCTGAGGTCTGCCACTACTTTCCCGGGTGCCCGCTGGACGGCAGCCTCGATCACTTGCTGCAGCTCACTGAGGCCCTCCTCCAGAAGATCGTCCGTCACGCCCAGTGCGCGCACCTGCTCCACAAACGACGTGTCCTCGGTGCGGATGGTGGCCAGCTTCAAGGCGAGGGCTGCTTGCTCATCAGTGGCGCCGAGCTCGCTCTTGAGCAGCCCAGCGACCTTCGCTTCACCGATTTTCTCGAGTTTGTCGATGCTGCGCAGTACTCCAGCGGTATCCGTCAGGCCGATGCCGCGGTAGAAACCCTCGGCCAGCTTTCGGTTGTTGATCCGGAGGCGGAAGTCCGGAATCGGCAAAGCGCTCAGTGCCTCGGCGATCACCAGGGCGATCTCAACGTCATAGCGGAAGGGCAGTTCGCCGTCTCCCACTACGTCAATGTCGGCCTGGGTGAACTCGCGGGCCCGTCCCTCCTGGGGACGCTCGCCACGCCACACCTTTTGGATCTGGTACCGGCGGAAAGGGAAGGCAAGGTAGCCGGCGTTCTCCACCACATACCGCGCGAAGGGGACGGTCAGGTCAAAGTGCAGGGCCAAGGCGTTGGGATCAGACTTCGCAGCATCGCCGTCGTCATCCTGCAGGCGGCTGAGGCCATAGACCTCTTTGTCGATCTCGCCCTTGCGGAGCAACTGGCCGACGGTTTCCACGGCCCTGGTTTCAATGGAGGAAAACCCGTGGAGCTCGAAGATCTTGCGGAGGGTGTCCAGCACATGAAGCTCCACCAACCGCTCCTGGGGAAGCCACTCGGGGAATCCGGACAGGGAGGCGGTGCGTGCCATGGTGGAATGTTCTCCTCAAAGAAAGGCCAATGCTGGTTCCGGCATCGCCATAAAGAACACGGTGAGGGTGTCCCGGGGCAAGCGTCCAGCCGGTCATGCATAAACTATGTGCGGCAGTCAGTTTATGCTTTCCGCGCGTGCACAACCAATGCAGCGTGCCGGTTGCTGCAGGCCATCGGTGAATGTGGAACCACTCAGGAGGACTCTTGGCAACAAGGTCGCGGGATGACCGCGAAGCTAAACGGCGCATCAGGCAGATGGAAGCCAAGCGCGCCCTGCGCCAGGAACAGGGCAAGCGGCGCACGCGCGACAACACCTTGGCGATCGCCGCCGGGGCCACTGCCGTTGCCCTGGCGGTCACACTGCAGCTGACGGTTTTCAGCTCCAACCCCACCGAGGCCGAGTTCGCGGCGTTGGAAGCCGGACTGAGCTCGCCAAGCGCCTCCCCCGCTGCCTCCAACAGCGCGGACATCCCCAGCGCGGATACCGCAGCCGGAAAAACCTTTACGGGCCAGCTGTCCCTGAACGGCGGCGTGCTCGACGTCGAACTTAATGGCACCGCCGCTCCACAGGCTGCAGCGGTCTTCAAGTCCCTGGCAGATTCCAGTTACTACACCGGAGCCCTCTGCCACCGCCTGACCACGTCCGAGACATTCGGTCTTCTGCAGTGCGGTGCCAAGTCGGCGAACGGTGCCGATGACGCCAACTACCGCTGGGGCCCCTTGGAAAACACGCCCGCGGACAACAAATACCCGGCCGGAACAATTGCAGTAGCACGGTCCGGCAACAACGCCTACGGAAACGGCCACCAGTTCTTCATTGTTTATAAGGACACCACCATTCCAGCGGATTCAGCCGGTGGCTACACAGTGGTTGGCAAAGTCACCAGCGGCCTCGATGTTGTGACAAAGATCGCCGCTGCGGGCCTTAAACCAGACGTAACCACGGGAGACGGCGCCCCTGTGGCACCTGTCACGATAGACTCGTTTTCTCTGAAGTAACCAGCTTCGGGCCCCAGCGCGGGGTGCATGACCTTAGCAGTCCCTCCAAGCGAAAGACTTTTAGCGGTGACAGACAGTCAAAAATCCGACGAAACAGCAGCAGTGGCCAACCACGAGGCAACCGAAGCAGGCAGTTCCACCCCTGCAGAAGAAGCAGCCACAGAGCCCACTACGGCCGATGCCCCAGCGGCAGCTGAAGAAACACCAGCAGCCCACGAGGACGCACCCGCAGCTGAGTCAGCTCCTTCCGCTCCCCGGCCGACGCCGGCTGCGGTTCCTTCCCCCGCGGCCTTCGCTGCCCGGCCCAAGACCCCTGCCGCCGTCGTTCCTGCGGCGCCTGCGGTCTCTGCCGCTTCGTTGGCGGAAGCTGCCAAATGGGGCCGCGCAGAGGGCGACGGACACGTATTTCTGACGATCGACAGCGAAGAAATCGCCGTGGGCCAGTACCCGGGCGTCAGCCCTGACGAGGCCTTGGGTTACTTCGCCCGCAAGTTTGACGACATCATTGCGCAGGTGGTTCTCCTGGAACACCGTGTGGAGTCCAAAGCGCCGGCAACGGATATGCAGAAGACCGTGACGCATCTGCGTGAACAGCTTGCGGAACGCAACATGGTGGGCGACATCCGCTCCGCGGAAGCACGACTGGACGCACTTTCCGGCCAGATTGTGGAGTTGGAGAAGTCCGAGAAAGCCGCCCACGACGCGGTGCGGGCAAACGAGCTTGCCGCTCGTGAAGCAATCGTTGCCGAAGCCGAGACCATTGCCGGCCAGGATCCTGCCCACATCCAGTGGAAGACCTCCAGCGCACGGATGAACGAGCTCTTCGAGACGTGGAAGGCCGCCCAGAAGAGCGGCGTACGTCTGGGACGAAGCAACGAGGACGCCCTGTGGAAGAGGTTCCGCTCCGCCCGCACTGTTTTTGACCGTCACCGCCGGGCGTACTTCTCCCAGCTGGACAGCAACAACTCTGCTGCCAAATCTGCCAAGGAAGCGCTGATCGCCGAGGCCGAAGCACTCTCCTCTTCCACGGATTGGGGCTACGCTGCGGGCGAGTACCGCCGGCTCATGGACCAGTGGAAGGCAACACCGCGGGCCAGCCGCAAGGATGACGACGCGTTGTGGGGCCGTTTCCGGGCTGCGCAGGATGTGTTCTTCAGCAACCGCCAGGCTGCCAACGAGCAAATCGACCAGGAATACACCGCCAACCTTGCCGTCAAGGAACAGTTGGTCACGGAGGCCCAGGCGCTCCTGCCCATCAACGACCTCAACGCCGCCAAGAAGAGCCTGCAGTCCATCCGTGACCGCTGGGAAGATGCAGGCAAGGTTCCCCGGGCCGACATGGGTCGCATCGAGGCAGGGCTCCGAAAGGTGGAGGACGCCGTCCGGGAAGCCGAGGAAGAGAAGTGGCGCCGGAGCAACCCTGAAACCAAGGCACGCACCAACAGTGCCCTGTCCCAGCTCGAAGCTGCCATTGCTGGGCTGAAGGACGATCTGGCGAAGGCGGAGAAGGCCGGCGATCAACGCCGCATCAAGGCCGCCCAGGAAGCCCTGGACGCCCGTCAGGCATGGTTGGACCAGATCCAGCGCTCAGCAAGCGACCTCGCGTAGGTACTGCTTGGTTTTCCCGCAGGCTCCCACCCGGTTATCCACATGACCGGGTGGGGGCCTGTACTCGTATGCGGGCGGCACGGAATGATCAACAAATGGTCTCCATCGCAACAGCCTCCGCCTTGCTGGAGCCGGAATTATCCGAGCTCTACTCCCCCAACCGGATCTTTTCCTGGAACGAGCTCCAGGGCATGGCAATCGACGGCGTTTTGCTCCCCGTTTACGGCAAGAGCTACGCCGCTCCCGGGGTAGCGGTTACGCACCGTCTCCGGGCCAGGGCGGCAGCAATGAACGTACCCGAGCGGGTACGGCCCAAGGTGGTGGCTGGAAGGATGACTGCTGCCTGGATCTACGGCTGCGCGAAACAGCCGGAGCGGCTGTCCCTTCTGGTGGATGCGAAGCACAGGATATCCAGCCTCAGGGGCATCACACCCTGCAACCTTCACGAGGTCCGCCTGGGCCAGATGGACGTGGTCAGCATGGGCGGACTCATGGTGAGCAGCCCACTCCGCACGGCAGCGGACATTGCACTCCACGTGGATGCAGAGCGCGCCATCCCGGCGCTGAGGCGCCTGCTGTCGAGGGAGGACCTTGGAATCCGCCTCCGTCTCCTGGTCCTTGCAGTGGAGGCGGCGCCACGGTTGCCACACAAGAACCGGGCGTTGGCCACCCTGGCCCGGCTGGCCGAGGACAAGGGCTAGCTGCGGCGCTTGTTCCCTGTTGTCCGGTAGACGTCAAAGACTCCGTCGATGCGTCGGACAGCGTTAAGGACGTGGTGCAGGTACTTTGGATCGCCCATCTCGAAGGCAAACTTGGAAATCGCCACCCGGTCGCTGGACGTGTGAACAGAGGCAGCAAGGATGTTGACGTGGTTTTCGGAGAGGATCCGGGTGACGTCGGACAAGAGGGACTTGCGGTCCAATGCTTCCACCTGGATTTCCACCAGGAACACGCTGGACTGGGTGGGAGCCCACTCGACTTCAACGATGCGGTCCGGTTGATCCCGGAGCCCGGACACGTTGGTGCAGTCCGTTCGGTGCACGGAGACACCCGAGCCGCGGGTAACGAAACCCAGGATGGGATCCGGCGGAACGGGGGTGCAACAGCGGGCCAACTTGACCCACACATCCCCTACACCGCGAACGATGACGCCGGAGTCGGAGAACTTCGACTTGGCCACCTGCGTGGGGATGCTGACCTCTTCCAGGTCCTCATCCGGAGTCTCTTGGCCGCCCAGGTGCTCCACGAGCTTCTCCATGACGGACTGGGCCGACGTGTGCCCGTCGCCCACTCCGGCGTAGAGGCCGGAGATGTCAACGTAGTGGAAGGCCTCGGCCACAGCAGACAAAGCATCGTGGGTCATCAGCCGCTGCAGGGGAAGGTTCTGCTTCCGCATGGCGCGGGTGAGCATGTCCTTTCCACGATCGATCGCTTCTTCGCGGCGCTCCTTGGTGAACCACTGACGGATCTTGTTCCTGGCCCTGGCCGACTTGACGAAG
Source organism: Paenarthrobacter ilicis (assembly GCF_016907545.1). Taxonomy (NCBI): domain Bacteria; kingdom Bacillati; phylum Actinomycetota; class Actinomycetes; order Micrococcales; family Micrococcaceae; genus Paenarthrobacter; species Paenarthrobacter ilicis. The sequence goes on from NZ_JAFBCD010000001.1 coordinate 2,207,164, forward strand.
TGCTGCCAGTCCTGGCTGGGGCCGGCACCTTCGGCCTTGGAGGTGAAGATCTCCACCCAGTCACCATGGTTGAGCTCACTGTTCAGCGGGACCAGCTTGCCGTTGACGCGGGCACCGATGGTCCGATGTCCCACCTCGGTGTGGACTGCATAGGCGAAGTCCACCGGCGTGGATCCCGCTGGCAAGGCCATGACCTCGCCCTTGGGGGTGAAAACGAAGACCTCACGCGCATTGATCTCATAGCGCAGGGAATCCAGGAACTCTCCGGGATCAGAGGTTTCCTGCTGCCAATCCACCAGTGAACGCAGCCACCCCATGTCACCGTCGCGGGGGCTTCCGGGGCCCTGGGCCGTCCGGTTGGGCTGGTCCTTGTACTTCCAGTGCGCGGCCACACCGTATTCAGCGCGCCGGTGCATCTCATGCGTGCGGATCTGGATTTCCACAGGCTTGCCGCCGGGACCAATCACCGTGGTGTGAAGCGACTGGTACATGTTGAACTTGGGCATGGCGATGTAGTCCTTGAACCGCCCGGGGAGGGGGTTCCACCGCGAGTGGAGCGTGCCAAGTGCCGCGTAGCAGTCGCGGACAGAGTCCACCAGCACCCGGACGCCCATGAGGTCGTTGATGTCGTCAAAGTCCTTGTCCCTGACGATCATCTTTTGGTAGATCGAGTAATAATGCTTGGGCCGGCCGGTGATGGTGGCCTTGATCCGGGACGTGCGCAGGTCATCGGCGATCTGGTTCCGGATGACGCTCAGGCTCTTCTCGCGTTCGGGCGTCCTGTCGCCCACCATCCGCACGATTTCCTCATACACCTTGGGGTAAAGAGCGGCGAAGGAAAGATCTTCGAGTTCCCACTTGATGGTGTTCATGCCCAATCGATGGGCCAGCGGGGCGAAAATTTCGAGTGTCTCACGGGCCTTGCGAGACGATGACTCCGCGGAAACGAACCGCCATGTCCGCGCATTGTGGAGGCGGTCGGCCAGCTTGATCATCAGTACCCGGATGTCCTTGGCCATGGCCACGACCATTTTGCGGACAGTTTCCGATTGCGCTGCCTCGCCGAAGCTGACCTTGTCCAGCTTGGTGACGCCATCCACCAACATGGCTACCTCGGGACCGAAATCCCTGGTGAGGTCGTTCAAGGTGTAGGGGGTGTCTTCAACCGTGTCGTGCAGCAACGCTGCTGCCAGGGTGGTGCCGGTCATTCCCAGTTCGGCGAGGATGGTGGCCACCGCTACCGGGTGGGTGATGTACGGGTCACCGCTCTTGCGCTTTTGTCCTTGGTGACTGCGCTCCGCAACCGTGAAAGCACGTTGGATGAGGTCAAAATCCTCTTTGGGATTGTTGGCCCTGACGGTCCTGAGCAGCGGCTCAAGGATGGGTGAATACGGCGCTACACCCCGGCCGGTCAGGCGGGCCAGGCGTGAGCGCGTGCGTTCCCTTCGCCCCGGGAATGTGGGGCGAACGCCAGGAGTGTCGATCGGCACTGCTTCAACGGCCTTTTCGGACACGCTTGTTGCCGGGACGGCCACAGCGTTGCGGCCATCGTCCCCGCCCGCCGGTGGTGCCGACGTCGCACGTTCTTCCACAGAAGCACCCCTCACAACCCGTTTAATTATCCCAGTCTATTCCCGTCAGTGAATGCTTCTGCAATCCGGAGCACATGGGCATTTCCCGGGCAAGTCAAAGAGCCGGCCTCCGCATTGCTGCGGAGGCCGGCTCTTTGATGGAAAACAGCTCTGGGAAGCCCTACACCGTGGCCTCAGCCCGGCGGTGGGTAACCTTCTTTGCCTGCTTGGCGAGCTCGGGCTCACCCTGCCGCAGCCAGGCGTACAGCGGGGCCGCGATGAAGATGGTTGCCGCCGTGCCAATCAGGATGCCGACAAACAGCGCCAGCGAAAGGTCGCGCAAAGTGCCGGCCCCCAGGAGTCCGGCACCGATGAAGAGGATGGCCGCAACAGGCAGCACCGCCACCATCATGGTGTTGATGGAGCGCACCAGGGTTTGGTTCACCGCGAGGTTGACCTCCTCGCCAAAGGTACGGCGCGTGGACGTGGAAATGTCTGCTGTGTTCTCACGGATCTTGTCGAACACCACCACAGTGTCGTAAAGCGAGTAGCTGAGCACTGTGAGGAAGCCAATGATGGCGGACGGCGTCACTTCGAAGTCGCTGAGCGCGTACACACCGGCCGTTGTGAACATGGTGACCAGCATGCCCACCAGGGCTGACAGCGACATTTTCCAGGTCCTGAAGTACAGGGCCATGAGAACCGCTGCCAAACCGACAAACACCACCAGGCCAATCAGGGCCTGCCGTGTGACGTCCTGCCCCCAGGTGGGTCCAACAAAGTTGGAAGTCACCTCGTTGTCGGTGACTCCGTAGGCGCTGGTGAGGCCATCCTTGATCCGGTTGGTCTCGTCATCACTGAGCTGATCCGTTTGGATCCGCATGGTGTTGCCGGCCACGTTGGCAACGCGGGGTACAGCCTCAGGCACAACATCGTGGACAGCCTTCTCACCCAGTGCCGGGTCAGTGGTGCTGACGTTGGACACAGTGAATTCGGAGCCGCCACGGAATTCGATACCGAGGTTGAATCCGCCCTTGAGAACCGGGATCAGGATTGACAACGCCACGGCAACTGCCGCGATGGTGAACCAGATCTTCTTGGAGTTGACGAAGTTGTACGAGCGCTTGCCCGTGTACAGCTCATGGCCAAAGGTTGCGAAGCTCGTTGTCATTTACTTCTCCTCCTTGGTGGCCTTCGAGGAGCCTGTCAGTTGGCCCTTCTCGGCAAGGCGCCTCTCGGCAATGGTCATACGGCGTTCAGCCTCGGCTGCGGCGCCCGCATTGCGTCCCCGAGCAGGGGCCGGCTTCTCCTCAGGCGTACGCAAACGGCCTGCGCCGCGGTACAGCGGAACCGCACCAAGACGGTCCGGGGACAGTCCGGAGAACCGGTGCCCCTCGCCGAAGAACTTGGTCCGGGCCAGTACCTGGAGCATCGGGTGGGTGAACATGAAGACCACCAGGAGGTCGGCAAGTGCCGTCAGTCCCAGGGTGAAAGCGAAGCCACGGACGTTGCCAACGGCTACGAAGTAAAGCACTAGGGCGGCAAGGAGGTTGACGGCCTTCGAGGCAAGAACCGTGCGCTTGGCGCGCTTCCAGCCGTTTTCGACGGCGGACACCAGTCCGCGCCCATCGCGCAGTTCATCGCGGATACGTTCAAAGTAGACGATGAACGAGTCTGCGGTCTGGCCAATGGCCACGATCAAACCGGCGACGCCGGCAAGGGAAAGGCGGTAATTTTCCGTCCATCCAAGAATCGCGATGGCCAGGTACGTGAGCGCACCTGCCACCACCAGGGAGGCAATGGTCACGAAGCCCAGGGCCCGGTATTGGAAGAGCGAATACACCACCACAAGCAGGAGGCCAATCACGCCGGCCAGCAGGCCCAGGCGGAGCTGGTCGCCACCGAGTGTGGCGGAAATCTGCTCTTGCGACTGGATCTCGAAGCTGATGGGCAGCGCGCCGTAACGGAGCTGGTCGGACAGTGCCTTCGCGGACGCCTGGGTGAAGTTGCCCGTGATCTGCGGCTTGCCATCAGTGATTACTGCGAGGGAACGCGGCGCGGAAATGACTTTGTCGTCCAGGACGATCGCAAACTGCGACTTCGGATCGTTGGTGCCCTGCGCTTGGGCTGCCACGTAGAACTGGTTGAGGCGTTCCGTGACTTCCTTGAACTTTGCGGTCGCCTCGGAGTTGAACGTGATGGTGACGCCCCACGAGTTCGTCACGGAGCCCTGGGCACCCTGGACGGGATCGAAGGAGGAACCGGTAATGTCCTGTCCCTTGACCTCAACCGGTCCAAGGATGTACTTCACTGCGGGAGTTTCCGCAGTGGCGGCCTCGCAGGTGACCAAGGGCTTGGCGGGGTCGGACCGCTCACGCTTTTCCGTGGACGGGTTGACGCAATCGAGTGCTTCGAACTCTTTTTGGACATCGGCGGTTACCCAGTTGATGTCACTGGCATTCGCGGGAGCCGCCGTGGGCTTTTGCAGCTGGTCGTCAGGGGTTCGTGATTCCACCGGAATGGCTGCGGGATCGCCGGCAGCAATGACCGGCCTGAAGTTCATGTCGGCAGAAGCCTGGATCAGGTCCCTGGTTTCCTTTGACGGTGTACCTGGGAGGCTCACCACCACGTTGCGCCCGGACTGGGTACTGATTTCCGCTTCAGCAACGCCTGAACCATCCACGCGTTGCCGGATGATGGCGACTGCCTGGTTCAGTTGTTCCTCATTGATCTCACCGGAGCCCTCAACCCGGGGCGCCAGGATCATCTGGGTTCCGCCTTCGAGGTCCAGGGCAAGCTTGGGCGCCCAACTGGCGTGGCCAGTCAACACCCCGCCGCCCAAGACAACTGTGAGTACAACGAATATTGCGCCTAGCCATGTCAGCACCCGGCGGGCTGAGTTTTTGGGGCCGGTCCTTGCCATTAGTGATCTTCCTGTTATCGCCGGACAGCCGCCGGCGGGCGCTTTTCAGCGCCTGCCGGCGGCTCTCCGCTGCCGTAGAAAGTTGCGTTGCGCCTCTGCGCGAACAACGGTCCTAGATGTCCTTCTTGCCCTCTTTGTTCAGGCGCGCGATGGTTTCTTCGGGCGTCTCAACAGCGGCGGGAGCGCCGGCGTCGGAAGCGGTCAGCGAAGAAGCATCGTCGGGAACAACGGCGGCCTCCTCCACGGGAGCATCCACCACCTTGGTGACAGCCTGGCGGTGAACCGTGGCCTCGTTGCCCGGGGAAAGCTCAATGACAACCTTGTTCTCAGCCTCATCGATGGAAACGATCCGACCGAAGAGACCAAAGCTCGTCATGACATCCACGCCCGGAGCGAACTTGGACTGCATTTCAGCCTGTTGCTGCTGGGTCTTCTTGTTGCGGCGGAACATCATGAAGACAAAGAGTCCCAGCATGACGAACAGCAATATGGTCATTGGATCCACAGGGAAGTTCCGTTCTGTACTTACGTTTTGGGTCAAGGCAACGTCCCTGGCGGATCCGCGAAGCGGTCGCATGCATCAAGGACCCGAACGTGCCGAGCGTCATACCAGTCTAAAGGGAAAAGCTGAACGCAGCGTCTTAACCGACTGTATCTACGCTTTCGGCGTGGTTTTCGTCTTCCCCGAACAGGACAAGTTGTTCCTGGCCAAAGACGCCCGCAGGCACCGCATAGCCCAAATGTGTCCAGGCAGAGGCCATGGCGATCCTGCCCCGGGGCGTCCGGCCCAGCAGGCCCTCACGCACAAGGAATGGTTCCGCCACGGTCTCCACCGTTTCTGGTTCCTCCCCCACCGCGATCGCCAGGGTAGACAACCCCACCGGGCCGCCATTGAACTTGGTGATCAGTGCTTCCAACACCGAGCGGTCCAGGCGGTCCAGGCCCCGCTCGTCCACCTCATACATGTCCAGTGCAGCTGAAGCCGAGCGGGCATCAATCTGGTCGATGCCGTGGACAAGAGCCCAGTCGCGCACACGCCGCAGCAACCTGTTGGCAATACGCGGTGTTCCACGGGACCTGCCCGCAATCTCGGTAAACCCGGCCGAGTTGACCTTGAGATCCAACAAGCCGGCAGACCTGCGGAGAACAAGCTCAAGCTCCGCAACAGAGTAAAACTCGAGGTGTCCCGTGAACCCGAACCTGTCCCGCAATGGACCCGGAAGGAGGCCGGCGCGGGTGGTGGCGCCTACCAGGGTAAACGGCGGAAGTTCCAGTGGAATGGCGGTGGCCCCGGCTCCCTTGCCAACCACAATGTCCACCCGGAAGTCCTCCATGGCCATGTACAGCATTTCTTCCGCAGGACGGGACATGCGGTGAATCTCGTCGAGGAAGAGCACCTCGCCCTCCGTTAGGGACGAGAGAATGGCGGCGAGATCGCCTGCATGCTGGATGGCGGGACCGCTGCTGATCCGCAGCGGTGCATTCATTTCCGCCGCGATGATCATGGCCAGGGTGGTTTTTCCCAGACCGGGAGGCCCTGACATCAGGACGTGATCGGCGCTGCGCCCCCGCATTTTGGAGGCCTCGAGCACCAGTGCCAACTGCTTGCGGACGCGGTGCTGCCCTACAAAGTCGTGGAGGTTCTTGGGGCGAAGGGCCGCCTCGATGACGCGCTCCTCCGGCTCCTCTCCCCCGGCCACCAGTGAGTTCTCAGCCACGGCTGCCTACGCGGTTGCCGGCGCGTGCGCCGTCTTGACCGAGCCACCGCAGGGTTGCCCGGAGAATGTGGGCAACGTTGCCCTCCTCCACCAGTTCCGGTGAATCAGCCATGGCCTTGTCGATGCTGCCTGTGGCGTCCTTCTCCGACCAGCCCAGGCTGGTCATCGCGGCGATGACCTGGGGCTTCCACTCTGCCTTGATCACGGCAGAGGGAGCCGATGCGGTTCCCGTTCCATGCGGAACCAGCTTTCCCTTCAGTTCCAGCACAATGCGGCCGGCAACCTTTGGGCCGATTCCGGGGACCTTGGTGAATGCTTTGCCGTCTCCGGTATGTGCCGCCACCCGGATTGCTTCAGGTTCGTGGACTGCCAGGACCGCGAGGGCCAAACGCGGTCCGACGCCGCTGACACTGAGCAGGACATCGAAAACTTCACGTTCGTCGTCGTCAGCGAAGCCGAACAGCGTCAGGGAGTCTTCCTTGACAATCAATGAGGTGAAGAGCTTCGCTTCGGATCCCACGATAAGGTGGCTCAGCGTCTGCGGCGTCGCGAAGACACTCATGCCGGCGCCGTTGAGGTCTATTACGGCGGTGGACAAACCCACGTGTGCCACTGTCCCGCGAAGAAAACTGATCAAGACCCGACTCCTGTATTGCTGCTCGCTGTAGCATCCGGCATTGCCACCGGAAAGAATGTGCACCGGCAGGCTTATCCGAACATATCTACGAACAGCCTAGCAAGGGCGGCGCTCTTTCAGCGTCCGCGGCGCGCTTTGGCCTCGGCATCGGCCCAAGCCTTTTGGGCCGGAGTGAGGGACCCTTTGCCCCCGGCACCACCGCCGGCGCCCATGCCGCTGCCGGCCCGCCATGCGTGGGTGAGCGCCAGGGCCAAGGCATCGGCAGCATCCGCGGGCTTCGGCGGGGCGTCCAGGCGAAGGATTTTGGTAACCAGTTTTGTCACGGCATCCTTGTTGGCGGTGCCGCTGCCCGTCACCGCTGCCTTGACCTCCGAGGGAGTGTGCAAGGCCACCGGAATACCCCTGCGGGCAGCTGCCGCGATGACGACGCCGGACGCCTGGGCCACGCCCATCACTGTGCTGACGTTCATTTGGGAGAAAACGCGTTCCACCGCTACCACGTCAGGTGAATGAAGATCGAGCCATTCATCAATTGCCTGGGCAATGACCAGCAGTCGCTTGTCCAGTGTGAGTTCCGCCGAGGTGCCGACGACTCCCACGGCAACCATGGTGGCACGTCGGTTCCGTTCAATGTCCACTACGCCGATCCCGCAACGGGTAAGGCCCGGATCAACTCCCAATACGCGAAGAGTCAATTCCGGGCCTTCCTGTGATGTATCAATGAATGGGCTTATGGCGCCTAGTCGGCGTCGAGGGCAGCCTGGACTTCCTCGCTGAGATCGGCGTTGCTGTAGACGTTCTGGACGTCGTCCAGGTCTTCCAGGGCATCGACGAGCTTCATGAACTTCCGGGCACCGTCAACATCCAGGTCAACCTGCATGGAGGGGACGAACTCGGCTTCATCGGTCTCGTAGTCGATTCCGGCTTCCTTGAGGGCATCGCGGATGGCCTGAAGATCGGAGGGCTCGGAGTGGATCTCCCAGTTCTCGCCGCTGTCTTTGACTTCCTCGGCGCCGGCCTCAAGAACCGCCATGAGAATGTCATCTTCGCTCAGGCCGTTCTTCGGCAGGACCACAACACCCTTGCGGGCAAAGAGGTAGCTGACCGAACCGGGATCGGCAATGGTTCCGCCGTTGCGGGAAATCGCCAACCGCACTTCCGAGGCGGCACGGTTCTTGTTGTCTGTCAGACATTCGATCAACAAGGCCGAACCCTGGGGCCCGCGGGCCTCGTACATGATCTCGGTGTAGTCAACAACCTCGCCCGTCAGACCGGCTCCGCGCTTGATGGCGCGATCGATGTTGTCGTTGGGAACAGACGTCTTCTTGGCCTTGGTGACGGCCAGTTCGAGTCCCGGGTTGCCGGCAAGGTCCGGACCACCCATGCGGGCAGCAACTTCGATGTTCTTGATCAGCTTCGCGAACGACTTTGCACGCCTGCTATCAATGATGGCTTTCTTGTGCTTGGTGGTCGCCCATTTGGAGTGGCCTGACATGCTTTACGCTTCTCCTCTGATCATTCGAATAAAGAGTTCATGCACACGCTTCTCTCCCGTCACTTCCGGATGGAAGGAGGTAGCCAGCAGCTGGCCGGAGCGCACTGCAACAATTCTAGCGACTCCCTGCAAAGCGGCTGAATGGGCCGCGTGGTCAGGATCCACTTGGGCCAGGACTTCAACGTCCGGGCCGACCCGTTCAACCCAGGGGCCACGGATGAACACCGCGTGGACAGGCTCCACTCCGTTGTCGTCGGCACTGAATTCCAGGCCCTTGAAGTCCAGGTCTGTTTCGAACGATTCCCGCTGGCGGCCAAAGGCGTTCCTGCGGACGGTAATATCCAGGCCGCCGAATGTCTGCTGCGGGTTACCCGCAAGATCGGTGGCAGGATCGGCGATCTGGTCCGCCAGCAGAATCATGCCCGCACAGGAGCCATAAACGGGGAGTCCGCCGGCAATGCGCTGCTGCAGTGGTTCACGGAGTTCAAAGATCCGCGAAAGCTTGTCGATGGTGGTGGATTCCCCACCGGGGATGATCAGTCCATCGATGCTGTCCAGCTCTGAGGGCCTGCGGATACCGACGCCGGCAGCACCGGCAGCCTCGACGGCCTGGATGTGCTCGCGGAAATCGCCCTGAAGGGCCAGGACACCGATCCGGAGCCCTGAACCCACGCGCAGCGAAGCGTCGGAAAGGGGATTTGTCATTGGACCATCATAGGGTCCCGTGCTTCGGCAACGTTCCCCGGTGCTTGAAAGCGCCCGGTTCCATGCCGTAACTGGGATATATTACAGAGCATGCTTTCCTACAGCGTCCCCCTCGGCAAGCTGGTCCGAACACTCTCCCGGCTTCGTGGTGGTGGCTCGGCGTTTCCAGGGCTGGTGGTTGAAAAAATCGACCCCGGCTTCATGCAGCGAACACTGGCATCCCTTCCGCACGGAGTGGCGGTGGTGAGTGGAACCAACGGCAAAACAACCACCACGAAGATGGTGGTTGAACTTCTGGAAAGCCAGGGACTGAAGGTTTTCACCAACCGTTCCGGCAGCAACTTCACCCGGGGCGTTGCTGCTTCCCTCCTGGGCGACGTGGACTGGCGCGGCAACCTTGATGCCGACATTGCCATCCTTGAACTGGACGAAGCCCATGCCGTCCACTTTGTGAACAAGGTCCAACCCAGGTACAGCCTGTTGCTGAACGTTCTTCGCGACCAGTTGGACCGCTTCGGCGAGATCGACAAGACGGCACGCCTCCTGGAGCACATTGCCTCGAAGACCACTGACACGGTTGTCCTGAACCGTGAGGACCCCCGCGTGGCCCGGATTTCCGACGTCGTTAATGACGTCAAGGCTGTCAACCACCCTGCGGTGAGGTACTTCGGCCTGGACGAATCGCTCCGCAGTACTTTCCCCAACGACGACGAAATGCGGACAGGCAGCGGCCCCTCCCCCTCCGGCACTTCCGTTGCCGCAGCCACGGGTGACTCGGTGGACCTTCCGGAAGCCGACGTCGTTCTCCGCCGGGTAGGTGCCCAGGATGCGGACTTCGAGTTCGACGGCAAGACGGTGACCACCACCATGAAGCTGCGCGGGGTGTACAACATCTTCAACGCTGCCGCCGCGCTGTCCTTGGCCCGGGCAGTCCTGGGAACCGGTTCAGTGGATACTCCCAAGCTGGTCAAGGCCCTGGGTGAGGTTGCTCCGGCGTTCGGCCGCGGGGAAAGCCTCACGGTTGACGGGCAGCCCCTGGAGCTGGTGCTGGTGAAGAATCCCAGCGGCTTCAGGCTGGGCCTGAAATCCTTCCCTGCAGGCGGCTACGCCACCATGATTGCGATCAATGACAACTACGCCGATGGCCGGGACATGTCCTGGCTGTGGGATGTCGAGTTTGATTCGCTCCGGGAGGGCGGTGTGGAAGTCCTGACGGGAGTCCGCGCCTATGACATGGCGCTGCGGCTCCAGTATGACGACGTCAACTTCGGCGCTGTGGAGCCGGACATCACCTCGGCGTTGCGAACCTTCATTGACGGTTCGCGCGGGAAACCCAAGCGCATTTTCTGCACTTACACTTCCATGCTGGCCATCCGGCGCGAGCTGGCAAAAATCACCATAGTTGAGGTGGTCTCATGACCCACGAAAATCCATCCGCCCCGGCAGACCCCTCCAAGCCCGCGCAGCAGTCCAGCAAGGGAACGCTGCGCGTCCTCCAGCTGTACCCCCGGGAAATGAACATCTACGGGGACTGGGGCAACGCCCTGGTGCTGAAGCAACGCATCAAGTGGCACGGCTATACCCCGGAATTGCTCGAATACAACGTGGGCGACGAATTCCCGGACGACGTGGACATCATTGTGGGCGGCGGCGGACAGGACAGCGGGCAGCTGGTGATCCAGGATGACCTGCAGGGCCGGGCCGGAGTCCTCAAGGACCTCGCCGACCAAGGGGCGCCCATGCTGGTAATCTGCGGCCTCTACCAACTGTTCGGAAAGTACTTCAAAACCAGCGCCGGACCGGTCATTCCGGGTATCGGCATCCTTGACGTGGAAACCCACGGCACTGATGAACGCCTGATCGGCAACGTGATCATGAAGTCGGCCGAGTTCGGCGACATCATGGGGTACGAGAACCACAGCGGGCAGACCACCCTGGGACCCGGCGTCGAACCCCTGGGTTCCGTGACCAAGGGCGCGGGCAACAACAGCAAGGACGGCCATGAAGGGGCCCGGTACAACAACGTTGTAGCCAGCTACCTGCACGGTTCCCTGCTGCCGAAGAACCCGGCTATCGCAGACTTCCTGATCCGGACCGCAGCCGAACGGAAGTTCGGTACTTTCGTACCGGGAACGCCCGACGACGACTACGCCCACCTGGCGCGCGAACACGCAGCCCGCAGGCCCCGCTAGAAGCTACTTCTCCTTGGTGATGAGGAGCTCGTGCGCTCCGGCTGTGGCCGCTCCCATGGCTTCAACCACGGCCTTGGTCCGCTGGTGAGTTTCCGCGTCCGCAGCCGGCGTAGCGCACACTCCCTGGGGTGCGTCGCTGGCCACCGAGCACCAACGGTAGGGATCACGCACAATAACGGAAGGCGCCCACGCCAGGTCCGTCGCTGTCCAGGTACCCGCAGCGTTTTGGCTGAAACCGGCGCGCACCAGCAAACCCTCATTGTTGACCACGTACCAGGGTGACAGCTCCGTGATGCCGTTCCCCAGCCCATAGACAATCCAGGTGCCCTTGTATTTTTCGATCGGCAACACCGAATGCGTGTGGTGTCCGTAGATCATGCTGAACTGGCCGCTGTCCACCAAGGCATGGGCCACCTCCTGCTGCTGGGCATTGGGCTCGCTGGCATATTCATCACCAGCGTGCATGACACCCAGCACGATGTCGGCACCCAAGGCCTTGGCTTTGGTGGCTTTGGCGATCATCGCGGCAGGATCCAAGGCATCAACCAGCCATGGGTACTCCGGGATTTGCCCGTTGAGGCCGTAAGTGCCAATGATCACCGCCACCTTCGCCGCCTCCGTTTGGAGCATCAGGATCTCCCCTGATGCCGCTTCCGTGCGGTAGGAACCGGTGTGCTTGAGGCCCGCAGCATCCATGGCGTCCAGCGTGCGGAGCAGGCCCGCTGTCCCCCTGTCGATGGTGTGGTTGCTTGCGGTGGTGCAGGCTTGGTAGCCGACAGCCTTGGACGCGGTGATGATCTGCGGCGGTACGTTGAAGGACGGGTATGCGGAGAAGGGACCTTCCGGGCCCGCTACAGGGGTTTCCTGATGGCAGATCGCGAGGTCGCTGTTGGCGATGTAGCGCCGCTGGCCTTCCAGCAGGGGCAGGAAGTCGTATCCGGGCTTGCCCGCAGCAGTGGCGTCCACTTTTGCCTGCTGCCAGAGTTGCGTGTGGACCAACATGTCCCCGGTAACCGTGATGGACGTGCACCTCAGCTCCGGACAGGCCGGGCCCTTGCCCGGCGTGGGAGTTGGTGTTGGCGTGGGTGTTGCCGTCCGCGGCGTGGCTGTCCCCGGGGTGGGCGCAGGCGCGGCACTGCCGGAGACCCTGTTGTCGTTTTCAGCCACGAGTCCACAGGAACCCAAGGGCAACACCGCGGCCACAGCGAGGAGCAGCATGGTTCCATGCAACCTTCTGGCTCTTTGAGCAACAGTCCCCATGCCCGCAATCCTACGACTGGAGGACCGGTTATCGCGGGCGCGGCACCCTTGAGGCCGTGTCCCATACATGAAAGAGTCGCTTCATGACCAATGCCCTCATGAGTCCCAGCAGGCTGCCCTACGGGCTGCCACCCTTCGCCACGTTGCGTGATGAGCACTATGCCGAAGCCATCGAAGCGGGCCTGTCCGCGCATCTGGGGGAAATCAGGACGATCACCGCGAACCCGGAGCCTGCAACCTTCGCCAACACCGCCGTCGCCATGGAAAAATCCGGACGGCTCCTGGCAAGGGCCGCTGCCTCCTTCTTCACACTGGTCTCCGCTGATGCCTCAGACGCCATACGCTCCTTGGAGACTGAGCTGTCTCCCAAACTTTCCGCCCACCAGGATGCCGTGTTCCTGGACCGTCGCTTGTACGAACGCTTCGCGGCGATCGACACCACCGGCCTGGATTCCGAATCCGCACGGCTGGTGGAGGACTACCTCAAGGAATTCCGCCAGTCCGGCATACAGTTGGACGATGCCGGGCAGCAACGACTGCGTGGGATCAACGCAGAATTGTCGCTCCTGGGCACGGAATTCGGTCAAAAGGTCAAAGAGGCCATGAAGCGGGCTGCCCTGCTGGTGGACGACCCCCAGGAATTGGCGGGACTGTCCCCGGATGCAGTTGCAGGGGCCGGGGCGGCTGCCACCGCGGCCGGTCACGCCGGCAAATACCTCCTCACCCTGATCCAGCCCAGCAACCAGCCCGCGTTGGCGTCATTGGAAAACCGGGCCATCCGGCGTCGCCTCTTCGAAGCATCACTTGCACGGGGAACCGACGGCAACGACCTCGATGTGCGCCACGTGGTCACAGAGACCGCAAAGTTGCGGGCCGAAAAGGCCGCGTTGCTTGGCTTTGCCCACTACGCGGAACTGGTGGTGGATCAGCAAACCGCCCCGGACTTTGGCAAGGTCCAGGACATGCTGACCAGGCTGGCACCGGCAGCAGTGAAGAACGCCGAAGCCGAAGCCGACGTCCTCGCCCAATCCGCAGGTCATGAGTTGGAACCCTGGGACTGGGCCTACTATTCGGCCAAAGTGCGCCGGGAAAAGTTCCAGGTGGACGAGTCGGCACTGAAGCCATACTTCAGCTTGGAGTCCGTCCTGGCTGACGGGGTGTTCGCGGCTGCCACCCAGCTGTACGGCGTCACATTCACCGAACGACACGACCTCGAGGGATACCATCCGGACGTCCGGATCTGGGAAGTCAAGAACGACGACGGCAGCGGCCTGGGGCTCTTCCTGGGCGACTATTACACGCGGGAGTCCAAACGCGGGGGTGCCTGGATGAACTCGCTCGTGGAGCAGTCCGGTCTGCTGGAAACGCAATCCGTTGTCATCAACAACCTCAACATCACCAAGCCGGGGAACGGCGAGCCAACGCTGTTGACCCTGGATGAAGTGCGGACCGTGTTTCACGAGTTCGGCCACGCGCTGCACGGCCTGTTCTCCAACGTCACTTACCCGAGGTTCTCAGGAACGTCAGTACCGCGGGACTTTGTGGAATACCCGTCCCAGGTGAACGAGATGTGGATCATGTGGCCGGAAGTTCTGTCCAACTATGCACGGCACTACTCCACCGGAGAGGCGCTGCCGCAGGACACCGTGGACAAGATCAACGAGTCCATGATGTGGGGCGAGGGATTCGCAACCACAGAGTACTTGGGGGCTGCGCTCCTGGACCTGGCATGGCACGTGGTGTCCGGACCGGAGGTACCGGATGATGTTCCCGCCTTCGAGTCGACAGCCCTGACGGGCGCCGGTGTTGCCCATCCCCTGATCCCACCGCGTTACCGGACCGGCTATTTCCAGCACATTTTCGCCGGTGCCGGGTACGCCGCCGGGTATTACTCCTATATCTGGAGCGAGGTCCTGGATGCGGACACCGTCGAGTGGTTCAGGGAAAACGGTGGCCTGACCAGGGCAAACGGCGAACACTTCAGGAACGAACTGCTGTCCCGCGGAAACAGCCGTGATCCACTGGAGTCGTTCCGCGCGTTCCGTGGCCGGGACGCCGAACTACGGCCTCTGCTGAAGCGGAGGGGACTGGAGTAATACGACGCCGGGCCGGTCACCTGGTGAGGTGACCGGCCCGGCGTCGTGCTTCTTTTGCTTTTACCAGCCGCGCTCTGCGAGGCGGTGCGGCTGCGGGATTTCATCGACGTTGATGCCCACCATGGCTTCGCCCAGTCCGCGGGAGACCTTGGCGATCACATCGGGATCGTCGTAGAAGGTGGTGGCCTTCACGACGGCGGCGGCACGCTCGGCCGGATTGCCGGACTTGAAGATACCGGAGCCAACGAACACGCCGTCGGCGCCCAGCTGCATCATCATCGCAGCATCAGCCGGGGTCGCGATGCCGCCAGCGGTGAACAACACCACCGGCAGCTTGCCCGTTGAAGCGATTTCCTTCACGAGCTCGTACGGGGCCTGCAGCTCTTTGGCCGCAACATACAGCTCGTCCTCGGGAAGAGCGGCCAGCTTGGCAATTTCCGAGCGGATCTTGCGCATGTGCCCGGTGGCGTTGGAAACATCGCCGGTCCCGGCCTCGCCCTTGGAACGGATCATCGCCGCGCCCTCGTTGATACGGCGCAGAGCCTCACCAAGGTTGGTGGCACCACAGACGAACGGCACAGTGAAGTTCCACTTGTCGATGTGGTTGATGTAGTCGGCCGGGGTCAGGACCTCGGACTCATCGATGTAGTCAACACCGAGGGACTGCAGGACCTGGGCTTCGACGAAGTGGCCGATGCGTGCCTTGGCCATCACCGGGATGGACACGGCGGCGATGATCTGATCGATCATGTCCGGGTCCGACATGCGGGACACGCCACCCTGGGCGCGGATATCGGCAGGCACACGTTCCAGTGCCATGACGGCCACTGCACCGGCATCCTCGGCGATACGGGCCTGCTCGACGTTGACGACGTCCATGATGACGCCGCCCTTGAGCATCTCCGCCATGCCGCGCTTGACGCGGCTGCTGCCCGTGACGCTGTTCGCGGACGAACCGGCTTCGTTGCTTACATCTGGTGTAGACACAAAAACCCCTATGGGTAGATAAGCGACCTCATGCCGGTGGCACGTGCAGCCACACGACCGCAATCAGCGCACACCGGGTTTCAGGTCAAGGTGACCAAGTACAAGTAATAGTAGTCGCAGGACACAGGGCGGAAGTACTTTCATTACTGCCGTTGATGGCAATACCGGAGCCTTTGCAGGGCAACTGCACAATTGGCTCCGCGCAGCTCTGGTCAGATGCCAGTTCCCTTCGCCTCTGCCATGGCTTGGCGGCGAACAGCGGCCATCCGTTGAATGATGGTGACCACGCTGGCCAGCGCCAGAAGTATAAGGGTGGCAAACAGGACGATCGGCGGAAGTCCGAGGCCAGTGAGACCGGCGACCAGCAGTACTGACACCAGGCGTTCGGCACGCTCAGCAATCCCCACGCTGGCGTGATAGCCCAAAGATTCAGCCTTGGCACGGGCGTAGGAAACCACCATTCCAAGGACCAGGCATATGACGGACGCCGCAGCGATCGCTGAATCGCCACCCTTGGTGAAGAACCAGATGGTCAGGCCCGCAAAGATGGCTCCGTCAGCCAAGCGGTCCAGCGTGGAATCAAGGAAGTTGCCCCATCCCCCACCCGGACCCTGCATGCGGGCCATGATCCCGTCCACCACATCAGAGAATGCAAAGACCGCAATGACCACTGATCCCCACCACAAATGGCCCATGGGGTAGAGGACCAAGCCTCCGACGACCACACCGGCTGTACCCACCATGGTGACTGCGTCCGGAGACACACCCATCTTGAGGAGCCGGCGCGCCAACGGGGTGAAAAGTGATGTGAAGAAGCCCCGCGCGTGCTTATTGAGCATTCGACTCCCCCGGCCAGGCGTCGGCCACCAGTTGACGTACCTCGTCGAGGGTCTGGGTGATGGCTTTGGTCTGGGCGATGATGGGGAAGAAGTTACCGTCGCCACCCCACCGCGGAACAACGTGTTGGTGGAGATGGGCAGCGATGCCGGCCCCACCGGTCACTCCCTGGTTCATGCCAAGGTTGAAACCACTGGGGTTGGACACCTTACGCAGAACACGCATGGCTGTTTGGGTCAGGTCCGCAAACTCCGCCGTCTCTTCCACTGTGATGTCCGTGTAATCGGGGACATGGCGGTAGGGGCAGATCAGCAGATGCCCGGGATTGTAGGGAAACAAGTTGAGCACCACATAGCAAGTCTTGCCCCGGTGAACGATCAATGATTCGTCATCGGAACGGGTGGGACCTACGCAGAACGGGCAGTCATCCTTGTTTTTGAACTGATCCTGCCCACCCTTGATGTAGGCCATGCGGTGCGGAGTCCACAGGCGTTGGAAGGAATCCGGGACACCTGCCAATCCGAAGTCATCGGTGACGTCGGCATCGCCGGAATAGCCTGCTGCCGCGCCTGTGTTCTCCTGCACCGTTACCAGTCCGTTCCGTCAGCTCTCGCGGTTCTTGACGGCATCCACAATTCTGCGGACCGCCTCGGCTACCGGCACTCCGTTGTCCTGGCTTCCATCCCGGAAGCGGAAGGACACGGCGCCGGCTTCAGCGTCCTCACCGCCGGCAATCAGGACAAACGGAATCTTGTCCTTGCTGGCGGTGCGGATCTTCTTGGGGAAGCGGTCTGAGGAGATGTCCACTTCAGCCCTGATCCCTGCAGCCTTCAACTGGCCAACGACATCGAACATGTAGTCATTGAAAGCCTCTGCTACCGGGATACCGACAACTTGGACAGGTGCCAGCCACGCAGGGAAGGCCCCGGCGTAGTGTTCGGTGAGGACGCCCATGAAGCGTTCCACTGAACCAAAGAGGGCCCGGTGGATCATCACGGGACGCTGGCGCGTACCGTCGGCCGCCTGGTATTCGAGTTCAAACCGTTCCGGCAGGTTGAAGTCCAGCTGGATGGTGGACATTTGCCAGGTGCGGCCCAGAGCGTCCTTTGCCTGGACGGAGATCTTGGGGCCGTAGAAGGCAGCTCCACCCGGATCCGGGACCAGTTCCAAACCGGAAGCCGCAGCAACCTCGGAGAGAGTGCGCGTGGCCTCTTCCCACGCGGCATCGTCACCCACAAACTTCTCTTCGTTCTTGGTGGAGAGTTCCAAGTAGAAGTCGTCCAGGCCGTAGTCCTTCAGCAGCCCCAGGACAAAGTTCAAGGTGGTGGTCAGCTCGTCCTTCATCTGCTCGCGTGTGCAGTAGATGTGGGCGTCATCCTGTGTCATCCCGCGGACACGGGTCAGGCCGTGGACCACGCCGGACTTCTCATAGCGGTACACGGATCCAAATTCGAACAGCCGCAAGGGAAGTTCACGGTAGGAACGGCCGCGCGAACGGAAGATCAGGTTGTGCATGGGGCAGTTCATCGGCTTCAGGTAATAGTCCTGGGCCGGCTTGCGGACCGTGCCGTCGTCGTTGAACTCGGCATCCACCTGCATGGCCGGGAACATGCCGTCCTTGTACCAGTCAAGGTGGCCGGAAACCTCATAAAGGTGACCCTTGGTGATGTGCGGGGTGTAGACAAACTCGTAGCCGGCATCAACGTGCCGCTGGCGTGAGTAGTCTTCCATCGCCTTGCGGATGATTCCGCCCTTGGGGTGGAAGACGGGCAGGCCGGAACCCAGCTCGTCCGGGAAGGAGAACAGGTCCAGCTCGACGCCCAACTTGCGGTGGTCGCGCCGTTCGGCCTCGGCGATGCGTTCCTGGTAGGCCTTCAGGGCTTCCTTGGTGGGCCAGGCGGTGCCGTAGATACGCTGCAGTTGCTGGTTGTTCTGGTTTCCCAACCAGTAGGCCGCGGACGAACGGGTCAATGCGAAAGCGTTGGAAATGATCTTGGTGTTGGGCAGGTGCGGGCCGCGGCAAAGATCGCACCAAACGCTTTCACCGCTTTTCCTGTCCACGTTGTCGTAGATGGTGATGTCGCCTGCGCCCACCTCGACGTTGACACCTTCGCCGGCGTCGGCGGCGTCGTTCTTCTTGCCCAGGAGCTCCAACTTGTAGGGCTCATTGGCCATGGCAGCGCGGGCTTCGTCTTCATTAACCACGCGGCGGACGAACTTTTGGTTCTGGTTTATGATCTTCTGCATCATCTTTTCCAGCTGGCGGAGATCTTCAGGGGTGAAGGGCTCGGCGACGTCAAAGTCGAAATAGAAGCCATCCGTGATGTAGGGACCAATGCCAAGCTTCGCCTCGGGACGCAGCTGCTGGACCGCCTGCGCCATGACGTGTGCAGTGGAGTGTCGGAGGACGTTGAGCCCGTCGGGGGAATCGATGGTGACGCCTTCAATGTCAGCACCGGAGGGAAGTACCTGATCGAGGTCTTTCAGCTCTCCGTTGACACGGGCTACAACAACATCGCGGCGCTCGAAGAAGAGCTCCGCGCCGGTGGTCCCTTCCGTCACCTTTTTCTCTTCGCCATCGACGATGAGGGTGATCTGTTGGGCATCTGACACGGGTGTCTCCTATTCATAGTGAAGCTTCATAGCTTGTGGCGTACGGGGACCACAGCCAGCCATCGTCAATGCTATCTGCTGGGGCGGAGGGGGCCAAAGCAGCGCGCCGGTGATCGGCTGGAGCCGCTGAGGGGGCGTTCCGAAATGGAAATCAGCTCCCCATCCCGGTGATTGCCAGGTTCCTGGAAATGCCATGCAGCGGTCCTTGGTGGCTTACTTCGGGAGGCAAACCCGTGCCGGTGGGCAGGAGATCGGCGAAAGGCAGTGATTCAGGTTTGCTGAGGTCCCATGCTTTGCTGGCGCTCAGGCTTATCCCCTTGGGTCCGGTTCTCCTGGTGGTTCCGCGGATCAGCAGGAGCCGGGTTCCAAACAGGAGGGGGCCTGAATCTTCCTGGGCTTCATGGAAAAACACTGAGTCTACGCACCCCGTACCGTCATCGATGCTGATGAACACCACCCGCCGCCCGCCCCGCATGGGTGGGGTTTGGGTGGCCACCCGGACGCCGGCAACCAGGACTTCGGTCCCGTTCCGGAGGCGTAACAGCTTGTCCGCAGTAATGACACCAAGCTTCTCCAGCAATGGGCGGTGACTATCCATCAAGTGTTCGCTGACATCCATAGCCATGAGATCCAACTCTGCACGGACATTTTCCACCACGGTTGGCGGAGGCAGCACAGGAGCCAGATTCTTCAGTTCCACATCACCCAAAGGGAATGACAATTGGCCATCCATGACATCCAGGGTCTTCTTGGCGGGCTTGGAATGGAGCGCCTGCAAATGCTGGACCAGATCAGCCCTGTTGGCCTTGCCTCCGGAGTCATGATGCAAGGCATCAAAGGCACCGAGCTGGGCGAGCCTTTTGATATTGGGTTTGCTGACGCGGGCCCTGGTCCTGAGGTCAGCAAGGGAATCATAAGGCTGACCAGCCACGATCCTCTTGAGCTCAGCTCCGGATAGCCCGTAGATACCGGTGAAGCTGAGACGGATTCCAAGCTTTCCCACGGTGGGACCTTCTGCGATTTTCTCTACCCGGTATTCAGCCTGGCTCCTGTTGATGTCCAAGGGAAGGATGGGAATACCCAGCCTCCTGGCCTCTGCCACCAACAACCTCTTGGGATACATCCCGGGATCATGCTCCCAAAGTCCCGCGAGGAAAGCTTCCGGATGGTGGGTTTTGAGCCACGCAGACTGGTAGGTGGGCACAGCAAAGGCAGCACCGTGGGCTTTGCAGAAACCAAAGCTGCCAAACGCCTTCAAGGTCCCCCATACCTTGTCCACAACGTCCGCCGGATACTTCCTGATGGCTTCACGCCGGAAGAATGACTCCACCCCAGGTTCGTGGACCTCATCCCCCAAAGCCCTGCGGAATTCGTCTGCCCTGTCCAAACCGCAACCGGTCATCACGTTGAACGTCTTCAGGATTTGTTCATGGAATACCGTCACCCCATGGGTTTCCTCAAGTACTGGCTTAAGGTCCGGGTGGGGATATCTTTCGGGAGCAAAACCGTGCCTGTGCTCAAGGAAGGGCCGAACCATATCCGACTTCATGGGTCCAGGCCTGAACAGGGAAATGTCGATGATGAGATCGTTGAACTCCCGGGGAGCCATCTTCCCTATCAGCTCCCGCTGCCCTGGTGATTCGATCTGGAAGCAGCCAAGGGTGTGGGTGCTTCGGATCAGATCATATGTAGGTTGATCGTCAAAGGGCACAGCGTTGAGATCGATTCTTCCGTCCGACGCAATATAGTCCGGCCCGTTTCCGTCAGAGCCCACGGGATGCTTGCCCGCTGCCACCACTTCCTCCTTGGAAGGGTGCAACCTGATGACCTCCCTGACAGCAAAGGCCATGGCGCTTTGCATCCTGACCCCCAGGACATCAAGTTTCAACATGCCCATAGGGTCCATGTCGTGCTTATCAAATTGGCTCATGGGCAGCCCCAAACCGCTTGGCTGGACCGGCGTCCTGTCGCGGAGGGTGGTGTCACCCAGGATCACACCACAGGGGTGCATCGAGATATGCCTGGGCAGGCGGTCCAACCTCTCGGTGAGATCCACCAGGAGATCCAACTGCTGGTTCTGGTCAGCTGCCTCCCGCTCAACCCGGCCTGCGAATTCCTTCAGCTCGGGTTTCTCCACCAAGGCTTCCCGAAACTTCCTGGCAGAAAACCGCCACAGCTGCTTGGCAATGTCACTGACTTCGCCTTCATCCATTCCCAACGCCATACCGGCATCCCGGACTGCGCCGCGTGCCCGGTACCCGTTCTGCATGCTCATCAGGGTGACCCGCTCGGCTCCGAAACGGTCGAAAATCTTCCGGTAGACGTTGTGCCTCTCCGCGCTTTCAACATCGATGTCTATGTCAGGGAGGGTGGACCGCCGTCCGGAAAGGAAACGTTCGAAAATCAGGTCGTGGCGGATGGGATCCACCTGGCTGATATCGATCAGGTAGTTGACCAAGCTGGAAGCTCCCGAGCCACGCGCAGCCACACGAACCCCCATGTCAAGGATCATTTTTGACACCTCGGCAACGGTCAGGAAGTAGGAACCAAAACCAAGATTTCCGATGATGCCCAATTCATGGTCCAGCCGGGACCTTAGCTGCTCCTCTGCCCTGCCGTGGATTCCCGGGAACCTCCGGTAGATCCCCGCAGCGCAGCGCTGGGTCAATTCCTCCATGGGGTCACCCTCGATGCCGATGATGGATGCCTCCGGGACCACCGGCTTTTTCCATCCCATGTCCACAGCCGGGTTGATACGGCATTTATCGGCGAGCGCTTCGGTATTGGCGAGGAGTTTGTTGAGCTCGTTCTTTCCCAAGCCAGCGGCGTTCATGATTTCTTTGCCCAGCTGGATCATCTGGTGCTTTGTTTTCAGCCAGCCCTGCCCTGTGGGTTGGAGGCTGGGGGCATTGAAGAGTTCCGGCAGCGATTTGAGTGTTCTTGCCGAGTCCAAAACGTCTGCAGTTGCGGCTCCGTCTTGTGCGCAGTAGCGGACTGCGTTGGTGAGGATTGCCGGGATGTTGTATTCCAAGGCTAGTTTCAGCATGCGCACGGAGTGCGGGGTGCTCAGTGGTTCTCCGGGGGCGCTGAGGTGGGAAACGGTTTCGGCCACGATGGTTCCTGGGGGCATGGCGTCTATCCATTGTTTGAACAATGTTCTTGGCCTGAGGTACTTATGGCCGCCCATTGCGTGTCCCACGTCCGAGTCAGGGCCGATCAGGACCGTGAGTACCGGTTTCAGGGTGAGGGGATCCAAGGTTCGTGAGGCGAGCTCACCCCTTGTTACAGCAACTGGTATTGCTCCCCCTGCTTTGCCGGAGGTGCGGGCGTGGGCGTCGGAGATGAGGCGGCAGAGTGCTTTGTAGCCTGCTCCGTTGGTGTTGCCGTGGGCGAGAACGACGACGCGGCCCGACACTTGGGTGCGGTGGTCGCCGTCGTCGTCAAAGACCGCAAGGTCCACGCCCACGATGGGGTCTATACCGGCGTCCATGCAGGCTTTGATGTGTTTGACGGTTCCGTAGAGTCCGTCACGGTCCGTGCAGGCGAGCGCTGTTGCGCCGTCCGCTGCAGCTGAACCGGCGAGTTCCTCCGGCCAGGAAACGCCGTAGTGGGCGCTGAAAGCTGTTGAGACGTGCAGATGGGTGAAGCTCAACGGTTCACGCTGCTTCGTCGGGTTCGACGGCGCGTGCTGGTGCGGCGTCGTGGATTCGGAGGAGCCGCCATCGGCCGCTGCTGACGTGCCGGACCAGGTCCAGGGTGATGGATTCGCTGGGGTTGGGGTCGGTGGGGACCGGTTGAAGCTGGACCCGCCAGATTTCGTGGTCCACCATTCCTGCGCCTGAGCCAATGGGGGCGCGGTGTTCTTCTATCCACCATTGGCGTCGTTCGTACCAACGGATGGGTTCATTGATGACTGTGTAGCGCGTGCCTTTCCATTGGACTTCGTGCGGCTGGCCTGATTCCGCGCTGGTCACTCCGACGGACTCGCTGAACAGCCCCATTTCACACCTCAATCACACCGAGCCGGATACATTCGAAAGTATGTTCGAATAAATTCAGTTTACGCCGAGGCAGGGGCAAAACCTACTTCGAAGTTCCAGCCGACGCCGGCCTGATCCTTCAGTGATGAAAGTCAAGGGGTGGACGGCAGGTGGGCCACAGAGCAGGATTGTGCCATGAGCACCCATGACGCACTTTTGAAGAAGGTCAACATCTCCGCAGCGGACGATCAGCTCGTTGCGCACTTTGAAATCGACGGCAACATCCCGGGTTCCGGGGCGTACGTTGTTGGCCTGGTGGCAGCCAGCGAAGACTACTCATCACAGCGCAGGCTGGGCATTGAGTTCATGAACGGTGAAGCGATTTCCTTCTATTCGTTCAACCATGCCCTCAGCGCCGAGGAGAACTACGACCTCAAGGGAGTGCAGCATTCGGGGAACGTCATTACTGGCAATTTCCCCCTCTCAGCCATCCATGGGCTCAGCAAAGGCCACGTCATGACCGCCTTCAGTGAAGCCGACGGCCGGGACTTCCAGGCCGGGGTTCCCGTTCACGAAGCCCTGTAGTACTTGGAGGGTGCTGTGAGGCTAGAAGAGCCCCTCCACAGGTTCGATGAGTTCGGGAGAGTTGTTCCGCACGTTCCCTACGGCTGAGCCCACTGGGTCCAGCGTCCAATCAGCGGCTGTCTCATGGGCCCTGGACCGGACCAACTCCACCAGACCTTCAGCATCCTTCTCGCGGGGATCCAGCCAAGCCTGCATGGTCTCGGCATTCATGGGCAATGGGACGCGATCATGCAGGGATGTCAGCTCATCAAAGACCGAAGCGCTGCGTCGGGTGCCGGCTGATTCTGCCGTAGGGGTGTCCGCCGTCAGAATGGACATGGACAGCAACCAGCGGCCGGGATCGTCACTGGCAGCCGCCGGGTCTTTCCACCACTCGTACAAACCGGCAAAAACCAGGCCATGTCCGTCTCCGGGGTGGACATAATAAGGTTGCTTGGACTTTCCATCGCCCTTTTTCCACTCGTAATAGCCGTCAGCCGGAACAGCGCAACGCCGGGAGATGGCAGCTTTCCTGAAAGACGGCTTTTCAAGGACCGTTTCGCTCCGGGCGTTGATCAACCGGGCGCCGGCCTTGGCATCCTTCGCCCATGAAGGAACCAGACCCCATTTGGCGAGGTGAAGTTGCCTCTTGGTGTCGTCCTCAACAAGGCGCTCCAGCACAATCGGAACAGCGTCAGTAGGGGCCACGTTCCATGACTTCCCCACTAGGATCTCGTTTTCAAGCTCAGCATCGAACTCAGCGAGCAAGTCCCCCACCGCCCTGGCCATCACATAACGTCCGCACATGCGAACAGTCTGCCCTTTCCAGCCCAAAGCCACCAGCGGAACAGCCCTGCGCGGAACCCTGCTCAGCGGAAACAACCGCAAGCCAGGAAATATCTGCCGGCACGTTACCGTTGACAGCATTGAAACATCCCCGCGCAAGCGACCCAACCCTGAGGAGAGCTCTGTGGACTTCACTCCCGACTCCGGCACCATCACCATGTTCTCAACCACCTGGTGCGGCTACTGCAACCGATTGAAGAAGCAACTTGATGCCAAGGGCATCGGGTACACGGAAATCAATATCGAAGAGGTGGAAGGCACCGCCGAACTCGTGGAGCAGCTTAACGGCGGAAACCGCACCGTACCCACAGTGCTCTTCCCCGACGGCACAGCAGCCACCAATCCCTCGGCATCCGAGGTTGAAAGCCGGTTGGCAGCGTAGGTCACCGACATATACGCGGGCCCGCCCGGAACATCCGTCCCCTGTCACACACCTGTGATAGACAGATTGGAAGTCCGTAGCAGGCCCTGCCGTGTTTAACGGCCCAAACAACCGTCACGAAGGGAACACATCCATGGTCCACGCAGTCAAAGGCGTCGTCGTCCGATCCAAAGGCGCACCCGCAACCCTCGAAACCGTCCTCGTTCCTGAGCCCGGTCCGGGCGAAGCCCTGGTGGACATCCTCACCAGCGGCGTCTGCCACACTGATCTCCACTACAAGCTCGGCGGAATCAGCGACGATTTCCCGTTCCTGCTGGGCCACGAGGCCACGGGCGTCGTCAGCGCCGTAGGCCCTGACGTCACTGACGTGGCACCCGGAGACCGCGTTGTACTGAACTGGCGCGCAGTGTGCGGCAACTGCCGGGCCTGCAAGCGCGGACAGGCGCAATACTGCTTCAACACCCACAATGCCACCCAGAAAATGACGCTGGAGGACGGCACCGAGCTTTCCCCGGCACTGGGAATCGGCGCCTTCATCGAAAAAACACTCGTGGCCGCGGGACAGTGCACCAAAGTTGACCCCGACGCCGATCCCGCCGCCGTCGGCCTGCTCGGCTGCGGCGTCATGGCCGGACTGGGCGCCGCCATCAACACCGGTGGCGTCAAGCGCGGCGACTCCGTTGCCGTCATCGGCTGTGGTGGAGTTGGCGTTGCCGCCATTGCAGGCGCTGCGCTCGCAGGAGCCACCACCATCATTGCCGTGGACATCGACGCGAAGAAGCTGGAAAGGGCCAAGGACCTGGGCGCCACGCACACCGTCGATTCCTCCGCCGGTGATCCCGTGGAGGAAATCCGCGCCCTCACCAACGGTTTCGGCGCTGACGTGGTGATCGACGCCGTCGGACGTCCTGAAACCTACAAGCAGGCCTTCTACGCGCGTGACCTCGCAGGCACCGTTGTTCTGGTGGGTGTACCCACACCGGAAATGACGCTGGAACTTCCCCTGCTGGACGTCTTCGGTCGTGGCGGTTCCCTCAAGTCGTCCTGGTACGGCGACTGCCTCCCATCCCGCGACTTCCCCATGCTGGTGGACCTGTACAAGCAGGGAAAGCTGGACCTGGATGCCTTCGTGACGGAGCGGATCACCATTGACCAAGTGGAAGAGGCCTTCGACAAGATGCACCACGGCTCAGTGCTGCGATCGGTGGTTGAACTGTGAGCACCCGGAACGGCCTGCGGATAGACCACGTGGTGACATCCGGGACTTTCTCCCTGGACGGAGGAACGTGGGATGTCGACAACAATGTATGGATCATTGGCGATGACACCGACTGCATAGTCATCGACCCTGCCCACAACCCGCCAGCCATCGAAGAAGCCGTGGCAGGCCGCAACGTCAAGGCCATTCTCCTGACACACGGCCACGACGATCACATCAGTTCAGCCAAGGCCTTCGCGGACGCCGTCAAAGCCCCCGTTCACCTTCACCGGGACGACTGGATGCTGTGGAACGCCGTCTTCCCCGAGGCTGAACCGGATGCAGCAATAACCGACGGCGAGAAGTTCACCGTTGCCGGAACTACTGTGGAGGCCCTCCACACGCCGGGGCATTCACCCGGGTCCGTCTCGTTCCACCTGCCCAGCGAAGGGACCCTCTTCAGCGGAGACACCTTGTTCAATGGTGGTCCGGGCGCAACAGGCCGCTCCTACAGCGACTTCCCCACCATCATCGAGTCCATCCGGACCCGCATCCTGACGCTGCCGGAAGAGACGATCGTCCGGACGGGCCACGGTGACTCCACCACTGTGGGTGGAGAAAAACCGCACTTGGACGAATGGATTGCACGCGGGCACTAAACAGCGCCCTGAGGGACAAAAATGCGGCGGATACCGGGAACAGGTATCCGCCGCATCTGTAAGCACTGGCAAGGATCAGGATGCGCCAGTCAACAGGTCCTTGAAGTTGCCTTCCACCACATCCGCGTACCCGCGGTACGCATCAATCACGGCTTCTTCCACGGCCCCCACATCCAGGTGGGGAACAAGGTCACTCACTGAACCTGCAGTGGCCGGGTCCCATTCAAGGCCCAGCGCGGAGTAACTGGCAGTCAGGACCTCCCTGATGGGAGTTGAGTTTTCCACCACAATTACCGAGCTGAAAAGCCAGCCTCCTGAGACCACGCGCTGGGCTGTACCGATCAGTTTGACCCTGTGAGCCGGGAAATCGGGATCCTCGCCGTGGACGCTGAACTCGCCCGGGCAGTACTCTCCGGGGATCTCCCCTACCGCAGCGTGGACACCAATGGTCCTGAGGGCACCGGCAAGGAGCTCGCCGAACTCGGAAAAGCGTGCCTTGGCCCGGACGATGGCATCGGGATGCGGCTCGATGTGATCGATGATGAGGGAGCCCTCATGGTAGGCCGCGGCACGCCCCCCTGCCTTCCGAACCAAGGGTTCAAATCCGAGCTCCCGGCAGGCGGCTTCTGCCGCTGCAAAGCCGGACAGGTTGGCGTCCCGTTGGCCAAAAGCAACAGTCGGCCTGGGCCGATACAACCGCAGGCAGGCGCCCTGCCGGCCGCTGCGTGCGCGCCGAAGGAGTTCCAACGCGAAATCGAGATCCTCAGCTGCCCCCAGCGACTCGGGCTGGCGGTAAACCGTGAGGCCCGAGCCACCGGACATCAGCTTTTCCTCAATGTCAGGATCTGTTCGGCCCGCCCGAAGGGGCCGTCCACATCGTGAAGAACGGTGGAGGTCAAGCCAATGCCATCCGAACCGAAGGACACCTTGTTGTCCAAGCCCAGCCATTCGCCGGACGGCTGCCTGTACATGTGGATCTGCAGGTCAACGTTGGGAAAGATGTAGCTGTCCTCACCGGGAGGAACCCTTGCCGCAATACCGTTGGCCGTGTCCACCAGCCCCATCAGCCGGGCAAGGTCGGTGCTGTCTTCGCGGTCGGTGAGTGGATGGGACGTGCGGATCCACACTCGTCCGGAACCCGGCCGGTGGCCCTCGGCCAGCCTCATTTCGAGGGAACGGATGTAGCCCCCGGGCCAGACTGTGGCGCCGTCCCAGGGTTTGCATTCGTCCGGGCCAGGCATCGGCTCATCTTCGGTGGCGGCGACGGCACTGGTGTCGCTGGTGATCATCCGCCAGGCATTTGCCCTGATGGCCACACGTCCCCCGGCGGAAAGTTCCGCCTGGATCAGTTCAATGGTTCTCCCGGGCCTCACCGTTGAGGTGTTTACCTGGAATTCGCCCCCGGGAATGAGCCCAAGGATTTCATAACTGATACGGGCAAGCCGCACATCGTCCCGGGGCTCATGGCGCACCAGGGCATCGGCAATGATGCCCGAGGCGGGAGCCATGTGTTGCTCATGGGGATTCCACGCACCTTGGGCGTGGATCGTGGAACGGTAGCGGCCATCACCCAGGTGTTCGTAGTAGAAAGGGCCTTCGGCCAGTTCCGGTAATGCAGTAGTCAACCCGAGCCTTTCGCAGATCCAGCAGTGAAACTCAGACCACTGTATCTGCTGATCTGGCTGCCGCCCGACGCCTGCGGATCACAACCAAACAAACAATTACTGCAGCCGCAGCAGCAGCTGCAAGGACGGCGCCCACAGGCGATGCCGCGGCCACAGCCAGCCAGGCTTCCAACGCTGCCAGACCAATGGTGGCGTACAACACGGCCCACAATACAGAGCCTGCAACCGCGGCCGGAAGGTAGCGGCGCAGAGGCATGCGCCCGGCGCCTGCCGCCAGATTGATGGCGGTTTGAAGTCCCACGGTCAGGAAGGAAAGAACGACGGCGTACGGTCCCCACCGTTGGATCAGCAGTTGGGCCCGGGCTGCTTTGGGGCGGCTGAGTGCAGCACCGAACCGGGTATGGGCAAACCCGGCAACGGCTCCCCGACCAATCCAATAGGTGACGTTGACCCGGATCATGACGATGGCAAAGAGCGCCGCCAAGGCGACGCCGAAGGGCAAGCTCATGATCTGATCCACCAAGTTAGGCTATCCTAAGATCCCTCCAGGCGTGGCCTCCAAACCATAGGATGAAGTCATGGACCTCCTTGACGCTGCCCGGGAGTTGTACGCCGTACTTCCGAAGGACTTCACCTCCGAACGCGCCTCGCTGGTACGCCGGGCCAAGGACGCCGGCAGCAAGGAACTGGCCAAGGAGATCGGCGCCCTCACCAAACCATCAGCAGGGGCTTGGGCGGTCAACATGCTGGCAAGCCACCAACCTGAGGTGATTGACGCCGTCGTTCGTTTCGGCGCTTCCTTGCGCACAGCGCAAGTGGACGGCGACAGTGATGCGCTCCGCGAACTGGGACAGCAACGTCAAGGCCATCTGGCCGCGGCAGTACATGCTGCCAAGGAGTTGTCGGACCAGCTCGGAGCAGCCCTCAGCTCAGCAGCAACGGCCGAGGTGGAACAGACAATGCGGGCCGCCATGGCCGATGCCGGTGCCGCGCAAGCCGTGGGAACCTGCCGATTGGTGAAGGGATTGAGTGGCAGCGGCTTCGAATCCGTTGATCTCACGGGCGCCATAGCCGCAGGAGGTCCGGATGCGGTCGGACAAGCTAACGGGACCAGTGAACCTGAGCGTCAGGTCACCGTCAGGCGGCCGGCAGCTTCCGCAAAAGAAGCGCCCAGTGGTCCCAGGAGTGAAGCCACTTCCCTTGCTGCGAGAAGGGCGGCCAAGAAGAAAGCGGCGCTGGATGAAGCGGAGGCCGAATTCACCGCCGCCGACCATGCCGCCCGGCAGGCCGAGGAGTCGGCGTCCTCATCATGGAACGCAGTCCACGAACTGACCCGCAGGCGTTCCGGGGTCCAGGACGCCATCGAGGACGTCCGAAAGAAACTGGCATCACTGGAAGCTGAACTCATCGGCATCACCCGGGACCAGGAGGCCGCGGAGTCGGAAAAGAAGCTGGCCGTGAGGGCAGCCACCCAGCTTCGACGCGTCGCTGATCAGGCCCAGCGACGCGTCGACCGCTTAAACTAGGGCGCTTCCTTGCCGCCAGGTGC
Source organism: Paenarthrobacter ilicis (assembly GCF_016907545.1). Lineage (NCBI taxonomy): Bacteria > Bacillati > Actinomycetota > Actinomycetes > Micrococcales > Micrococcaceae > Paenarthrobacter > Paenarthrobacter ilicis. The sequence goes on from NZ_JAFBCD010000001.1 coordinate 2,237,001, forward strand.
CGCGGCGAGGGCCGCGGCACGATTCAATTCCGGGTCGCTGTCCCCAGCCCACCTGTCCATGACACGATCCGCCCGGTCCCTGGCAGAACCAGCCAATTGACCCAGCAAGGGACGGACAACGTCCCTGGCCAACGGATCCACCAACTCCCGGGTGCCGGCTTGGCGGATGAATCCCTCAATGCGGGTGAGGTCCGTGTTGACCAACATCTTCACCCGGCTCTGCAGCAGGACAACAGCCGCGAGCCTGCGCTCAAAGACCGCGTCCGCCCACAGCTCCGAACTCAATGCAGTGATGTCATCGTGCCCCAGGTTCTTGAACTTCCTCAGCGCGTCACGGACTGTTCCGCGGACAGCGCCCACTGATGCCCCATACACCTTTACCCCTTCACCGAGCCGGGCGCTGGTTTCCGCCGCCTTCTCCCAGGACGACTCCCGCTGCAACGTGTCATCGATAAACTCGCCTGCTTCACTCACCCGTCTATTTTGTCAGTGCCTGCCCATACTGTGGCTTCACCAGCCACCGACAGGAGAAACATGCCGTCCCACGAGCTCGCCGCCGAGGCCTCCTTCCCGGGGGTGCCCGCAGTGTCGTCCATGCCCGACTGGTACCCAAGCCTGCTGGACACCGTGGCCCGCGAAGTGCGTACCGGGCGAACCCGCGCGGCCGCAGCAGCCAACAGCGAGCTCCTGAATTCCTATTGGAGTATCGGAAGGCAGCTGGTGGATCGCGAATCCCACCAAGGGTGGGGGGCCAAGGTGGTCACCCGCTTGTCTGCGGACATCCGGACCCGGTTTCCTGAAGCCAAAGGGTTCTCCCCCAGGAACCTTCGGTACATGAAGAGCTTCGCCCAGGCATGGCCGGACTTTCCAATGTTGCAAGCACCGCTTGCAACATTGCCCTGGTACCACCAGATCGCCTTGCTGGAAAAACTCGACGACGCCGCCACCCGGCTTTGGTACGCAGCGGCGGCTGCCCAGCACGGATGGTCGCGCAACGTCCTGACGCACCAGATCTCCACACGCTTGCACGAACGTTCCGGGCAAGCCATCACCAACTTCGCCTCCACCATGGTCCCGGCCGATTCCGACCTTGCACAGCAGGCCACCAAAGATCCATACGTGTTCGACTTCCTGGCAATGACGGAGCGGCACACAGAACGGGACCTGGAGGTGCAATTGGTCAAGCATGTGGAGAAGTTCCTGCTGGAGCTGGGACAGGGATTCGCCTTTGTTGGCGAACAGGTCAGGCTGGAAATCGCCGGTGACGAGTTCTTCGCCGACCTCCTCTTCTACCACTTGAAGCTCCGCTGCTACATGGTCATCGAATTGAAGGCCGTGAAGTTTGAGCCCGGATTCCTGGGCCAACTGGGCATGTACATGGCGGCTGTTGACGATCTCATGGCGCACCCCGATGACAAACCCACCATCGGATTGCTGCTGTGCAAAGAAAAGAACAGTGTGGTGGCCGAGTACGCCCTGCGGGGGTTCAATGCACCGGTGGGCATCGCCGAGTGGAAGACCTCGCTCGCGGATTCCTTGCCCGAGGACTTGGTGTCGAGCTTGCCCAGTATCCAGACCTTGGAGGCAGAGCTGGCGAGCGAGGCGGCGCGGTTGCGGGGCTAGGGATAGGGCTACGACAGAAAGAGGGCGGGCAGCGATTGCTCGCTGCCCGCCCTCTTCAGAGACGTGATGACGCTTAGAACTCCCAGTCTTCGTCTTCCGTGTTCACAGCCTTGCCGATCACGTAGGAGGAGCCCGAGCCGGAGAAGAAGTCGTGGTTCTCGTCGGCGTTCGGGGACAGGGCGGAGAGGATGGCCGGGTTCACGTCGGTGACGGATGCCGGGAACATGGCCTCGTAGCCAAGGTTCATGAGCGCCTTGTTGGCGTTGTAGTGCAGGAACTTCTTGACGTCCTCGGCCAGGCCGACTCCGTCATAGAGATCGTGCGTGTACTGGACTTCGTTTTCGTAGAGCTCGAAGAGGAGCTCGAAGGTGTAGTCCTTTATTTCCTGCTTGCGGGCCTCGGAAACCTTCTCCAGGCCCTTCTGGAACTTGTAGCCGATGTAGTAGCCGTGCACGGCCTCGTCGCGGATGATGAGGCGGATAAGGTCAGCCGTGTTCGTGAGCTTGGCGCGTGAGGACCAGTACATGGGCAGGTAGAAGCCCGAGTAGAACAGGAAGCTCTCCAGCAGCGTGGAGGCCACCTTGCGCTTCAGGGGATCGTCACCCTGGTAGTAGTCCATGACGATCTGGGCCTTCTTCTGCAGGTTCTCGTTTTCGAGGGACCAGCGGAAGGCGTCGTCAATCTCCTTGGTGGAGCACAGGGTGGAGAAGATGGACGAGTAGGACTTGGCGTGCACCGACTCCATGAAGGCGATGTTGGTGTACACCGCCTCTTCGTGCGGGGTGATCGCGTCCGGGATCAGCGAGACGGCGCCAACGGTACCCTGGATGGTGTCCAACAGGGTGAGGCCCGTGAAGACGCGCATGGTGAGCTGCTGCTCTTCCGGGGTCAGCGTGTGCCACGACTGAACGTCGTTGGACAGCGGCACCTTCTCCGGCAGCCAGAAGTTGTTGACCAGTCGGTTCCAGACTTCCACGTCCTTATCGTCCTGGATCTTGTTCCAGTTGATGGCCTCGACGTGTGTCAGCAGCTTGACCTTCTCGGTCATGTCATCCCCTTAAGCGGTGGGTAGTTCTTGAGGTAAGCCTACGACGGCGGGTGGTGGCCCGCCGTCGTAATCTTGGGTTTCAGCGCGGCAACAGCCGCAAAATATCAACCGATATCAGCTGATCAGAGCATGCAGCTGACGCAACCCTCAACCTCCGTGCCCTCCAGCGCGAGCTGGCGGAGACGGATGTAGTAGAGGGTCTTGATGCCCTTGCGCCATGCGTAGATCTGCGCCTTGTTGATATCGCGCGTGGTGGCGGTGTCCTTGAAGAACAGCGTCAGGGACAGGCCCTGGTCCACGTGCTGCGTAGCAGCTGCGTAGGTGTCGATGATCTTCTCGTAGCCGATTTCGTAGGCATCCTGGTAGTACTCCAGGTTGTCGTTGGTCAGGTACGGAGCCGGGTAGTAGACGCGACCGATCTTGCCTTCCTTGCGGATTTCGATCTTGGCGGCCACCGGGTGGATGGAGGACGTGGAGTTGTTGATGTAGCTGATGGAACCGGTAGGCGGTACGGCCTGCAGGTTCTGGTTGTAGATACCGTGCTCCATGACGGAAGCCTTCAGCTCACGCCAGTCATCCTGGGTAGGGATGTGGTGGCCAGCAAAGAGCTCGCTGACGCGCTCCGTTGCCGGGACCCATTCCTGCTCGGTGTACTTGTCGAAGAACTCACCGGAAGCGTAGGTGGACTTCTCGAAGCCGCCGAACTTCTGGCCGGTCTCGATAGCGAGGCGGTTGGAAGCGCGCAGAGCGTGGAACAGCACCGTGTAGAAATAGATGTTGGTGAAGTCCAGGCCCTCTTCGGAGCCGTAGTGCACGTGCTCACGGGCGAGGTAGCCGTGGAGGTTCATCTGGCCGAGGCCAATCGCGTGGCTCTGGGCGTTGCCCTGGGCGATGGACGGCACCGAGTTGATGTAGGACATGTCGGACACAGCGCTGAGGGCGCGGATGGACGTCTCGATGGAGCGGCCAAAGTCCGGCGAATCCATGGTCTTGGCAATGTTCATGGAACCGAGGTTGCAGGAAATGTCCTTGCCCACGGTCTCGTAGCTGAGGTCCTCGGCGTAAATGGACGGCGAGGAAACCTGTAGGATCTCCGAGCACAGGTTGCTCATGGTGATCTTGCCGTCGATCGGGTTGGCCCGGTTCACGGTGTCCTCGAACATGATGTATGGGTAGCCGGACTCGAACTGGATCTCGGCGAGGGTCTGGAAGAACTCGCGGGCGCTGATCTTGGTCTTCTTGATCCGCGAATCGTCAACCATCTCGTAGTACTTCTCGGTCACCGAAATATCGGAGAACGGAACACCGTAGACCTTTTCCACGTCATACGGCGAGAACAGGTACATGTCCTCGTTCTTCTTGGCGAGCTCGAACGTGATGTCCGGAACCACAACGCCCAAGGAGAGGGTCTTGATGCGGATCTTCTCGTCGGCGTTCTCACGCTTGGTGTCCAGGAAGCGGTGGATGTCCGGGTGGTGGGCGTGCAAGTACACCGCACCTGCACCCTGGCGGGCACCGAGCTGGTTGGCGTAGGAGAAGCTGTCTTCGAGGAGCTTCATCACGGGGATGACGCCGGAGGACTGGTTTTCGATCTGCTTGATCGGCGCGCCGTGCTCGCGGATGTTGGTGAGCGAAAGCGCTACACCGCCGCCACGCTTGGAAAGCTGGAGCGCAGAGTTGATGGCGCGGGCGATCGACTCCATGTTGTCTTCGATGCGGAGCAGGAAGCAGGAGACGAGCTCGCCGCGCTGTGCCTTGCCGGCATTGAGGAACGTGGGCGTAGCAGGCTGGAAACGGCCGTCAATGATTTCATCGACAAGGCGGTTGGCCAGGTCTTCGTCGCCGCGTGCCAGGTGCAGGGCGACCATGCAGACGCGGTCTTCGTAGCGCTCCAGGAAACGCTTGCCGTCAAAAGTCTTCAGCGTGTAGGACGTGTAGAACTTGAAGGCGCCAAGGAAGGTCTCAAAGCGGAACTTCTTCTTGTACGCGCGGTTGAAGAGGTCGCGGATGAAGTTCATCGTGTACTGGTCAAGCGTCTCGCGCTCGTAGTACTGGTTCTTCACCAGGTAATCGAGCTTCTCTTCCAAGTCGTGGAAGAACACGGTGTTGTTGTTCACATGCTGCAGGAAGTACTGGTGGGCAGCTTCGCGGTCAGCCTCGAACTGGATCTCACCATTGGGCCCATACAGATTCAGCATGGCGTTCAACTCGTGGTAACCCAAGCCCTTATAGGCCTCCGGCAATGGCATTTTGACCGTGTCCACAGCGCCCCCGGCTACTTCTGTTTCTGCGACAGTTGTGTCCAAAACTCTTCCAATCCTTGATTCACTCGGTCTACGTCTTCGGGAGTTCCCATGAGTTCGAACCGATAGAGGTGCGGTACCTTGCACTTGACGGAGACAATGTCTCCGGCTGCACAGTAGTTGTCCGCGAAATTTGTGTTCCCCGCTCCGATAACACCGCGGATCAGCTCCCTGTTCCCAGGGTCGTTCAGAAATCTGATGACCTGCTTGGGCACTGATCCCTCGCCGTTGGTTCCGCCATATGTTGGCAACACAAGGACAAAGGGTTCCAGGGCCTGAAGCGGGGCCTCGTAGGCATAAAGGGGGATGCGGGCTGCATCCCTGCCCAGTTTCCGCACGAATCGTTGGGTGTTCTCCGACGTGGAGGAAAAGTAGATGAGGTGACTCCTGGTAGTGACAGCCTCTGGCGCTTTGTACGCGGTGGCCGCTGCCAGCGGTGTCATGGGAGTCACCTCAACTACTGAGAAAATTTGTTGGCGTGTTGGTGGCGTGGTTCGAAGGGAAGGTCAGGCCACGGAGGAAACGGCCTGCGCCAGTTCCTCGATCTTGTCCGGACGGAACCCGGACCAGTGGTCCTGCTCGGTAACAACCACGGGAGCCTGCATGTAGCCCAGTGCCTTGAGGCGCTCGAGGGCCTCGGCATCCTGGGAGATGTCGACACTCTGGTAGGCAATGCCCTTCTTGTCGAGTGCCCGGTAGGTTGCGTTGCACTGAACACAGGCCGGCTTTGTGTAAACCGTTACGGTCATGATCCCTGTCCCCTAAGTTGAAGTCTGATTCTCTTCGTATTTGGCGGGCTCAACCGGAACTAACTACTGAATCCGATACCGGCCCGCGGGCTGCCGTGACAGCCAACACGCTCTGATTTTGTCTTGTGCTGGTTTCCCGCTCAATCCGTAAATCGATACTACATGTAGTGCAAGCGCCGAACTGGAACCCCAAGATGATGTATTACAAGTATGTCATTCAATCCACTGCTCGTCCACAGGAGGAGGCCTTCAAAATGTCCGTGATTCCGGCAAAATTGGTCCACTCATCCACACCCTGTGGACTACTTAGCCACATTTAATCTCCAGCGTGTCGCCGGAGTACGGCGTGTCGTGACAGTTTGAAAATGTGGCGTGGCGAACAGCTAAAATTTGCTGATGGTCAACCTCCTGCACCTCCGCACCCTCATGGAGGTGACCCGGCTTGGCTCCTTCGCGGCAGCAGCGGCCCAACTCGGTTACACAGCCTCGGCAGTCTCCCAACAAATGGCTGCGCTGGAACGCGATACCGGCGTCGAACTCTTCCACCGCTCGGCACGCAGCGTGGTCCCCACAGAGGCAGCGGTGACCATGACACGGCACGCCTCCAAGGTCCTCACCGACGTTGAAGCATTGATGGCGGCCGCATCCAGGACCAACGACTCCCCCGCCCAGGAACTTCGGTTGGGCATCTTCCCCAGCCTGGCCACCTACGTCCTTCCCGACATCCTGCGCGATCACCGATGGAAGGGCCTGGGCATTGAGTTGAAAGTCTCAGTGGCCGAACCTGCCCAAACCATTCAGGGCCTCCGCAGCGGTGGCGAACTTGATGTGGCCTTGGTGTACCAAGTGGGGCAGTCGGGCCTGGCGTGGCCACATTCCCTGGAGCGGCAATGGATCGGTGATGACGACTTCCGGGTGGTCCTGCCGGCGTCATGGAAAATCCGCGAGGATGCGGAAATAGAGGCGGCCCACCTGTCTGATATGCCCTGGATCATCCACCACCCCGGCACCAGCGACGCCCTGGTGATTGAGCGCTTGTTCGCCAGCTGCAACCTCCACCCCAGGGTGGTGGCCTACAGTGATGATTTTCATGCCAGCCTCGAGATGACTGCGGCAGGTCTGGGTGCTTCGCTTGTACCGGAACTTGCGCTGAGAAACCGGCCCTCCGGCGTCGTGGTTCTTGACGTGCCGGACATTCGGCTGGCACGCAACGTGTTCGCCCTTCTGATCAACGAAAAACGCACGGCCCAAGTCCAATTGTTCAACCAGTTGCTTGCGGACACCCTTAAGGATTCGTCCGACAAGAGTGGGCTGCACCCCCTGAAAACCGCGTCTGTCAAGGGATCCGGACGCCGCATCTGATTCTCCGCATTTGCTGGAACCCGCCCGTCCTTGGGGTTAGATTGATCACATGGGCAAGGTAGCGAGCAAACATTTTGGGGAAGTCGAGCTCAACCACGGACGTGATCATTTCTTCGTGGCCAAACATGAATTGGGCGACCATCAACTGGAACTTGACCTCAATGTCACCGCGCAGGACCACTTCGATGAAGTTGCCCTGCGCAAAGTGGACTACCGCCTGCGGTTCCTCCCCGAACTGGTGGACCAAGTGCGGGAAATGATCGCCGAGGAACTCGACCAGGACGGCACCAATCCACAACAGTTCCTGCACTTCCATTGCTCCCAGCTCAAGGAAGAGCAGCTGGAGTCGGTCTTCGGCGTCAAGGAGAAGGAGCAGCTCACCAACGATGTCTTCCTGAAAGCACTCAAGCTGGGACATGTTGCCATCTACCCGGGGCAGCCTGAACGCTATTTTGTGCTGGACTTCACCCTGGGTTCCAAATTTACGGACGAGCTCCTGGTGGTGGCCGCCGACGAAGACGGCGTAGTGGATGACGAGATCCTCTGGGAGTAGCGACGTTTTAGACGCCGACGACGGCAGTCACCACGGCTTGTCCACGCGCGGCCCCTCATCGGGCCCGCGCAGATACTCGTCCCGCTTCATTCCCTCGGCCCGTTCCTTGGCAGCCTGCTGGGAGCTCTGCTCGAGCTGCTTCAGCTGGGAGGCATCAGGGGTCGGGTCCGCCTCTCCGGGGTCTTTGGCGCCGCTCTGGCCACCGTCCGCACCCCCGGACAGCTGCGCCTCCAGCCTGTGCTTGGCCTCCTGCAGGCTTTCCCCTTCACCATTTTCGTTGGCTTTTCCCGGTGCCCCGCAGGTGGCGGGCGCTGACTCGATCATTGCCAGCGCGTCACGGAAGAGTGCATCAGCGGAGCCCTTGTCTGCAGCCGCCTCCCCCAGCTTTTCCACGCTCAGCACCAGATTCACCCGTACTTTGCACTCATCCACCCCGGCGCCCAAACGCAGGGCTTCTTCGAAGTCCCGCCTGGCCGACGCGAAGTCACCTGCCAGTACCTGAGCGTCCCCGGCGGCAAAAACAGCTTTGTACGGCTCCACAACATTCGCCGCGCCCAGCCACGACGCAGCGGCGGCCACATCGTCTCCGTGACCAGCGCTGTACCCATCCACTGCTGCGGAACCAAGGAACCCGACGCTGATCAACTTTGTGGCAACCGCGAGCGCAGCGATGGCTGGCAGTGCGGACCACAGCGCAAGGCGCCCCTTCCGCCGTCGACCATCACGGCGTTGACCCTCACGGCGTTCATCCCCGGACCGCTGGGCATTCACCTCTTTCATGGCCTCTTCCCCTGGGAGATGGGACGCGCCAAGCCACGGAGGGTGTGAAGGCGTCCCAGCGTTTCCGGTACGGCCAGGCCAAAGGCCGCCAAGGCCAAGAGCCAATAGAGTTCCACTCTGCCTGGCCCTTCACCGTCGGTTGCGGTCACCGCCGCCGGTTGAGCCTTGCCCAACATATCCGTGGTGGGCTCCGTCCCTGTGCGGTGGGCATAGGGCAGGTGCAGTTGATCGGCGATGGTGTGGAGTCGGCTTTCATCGATGATGGACACCGCATCGGCGGGATTGCCGGACGTTCTGTCCTGGACGTACTTGGCGTCCTTGTCCGAAGACTCCTTCATGCGCCCGCCTTGGCTGGTTCCGTACCCCAGAACCGCTCCCCCTGCCACGTTGTCTGCGGACAGGGGTTCGGGCTGTGCCGAGCTGGTCGCTTCACCGTCACCTGCGTAGAACACCAGTGCCGGCCGTCCGGCATGTTGGTCCTGTGCAGCCTGCAGCCGCTCCTTCATGAGCTTCGCAGCTGCCGTCACGCTGCTTCCGGTGGCGTAGCGGGCACGCTGGGGTTCCAGCGTTGTCATTGCCGTTTGCAGGGCGGACGAGTCCCGGGTCAGTGGCATGCGGACGCTTGCTTGGCTGTCGAATGTGATGAGTGAGAACTTGGCGCCCGCCAACTCCTTGGCAATGGCCATGACATCCTCCTTCACCCCGGACAGGCGCGTACCGTTCCCGCGATAGTCCTCTGCGGCCATGCTGGTACTGGTGTCCACAACAAAGAAGACGTCCAGGTCCGTTGTGGCCCTGGCTGCGTTGCCCCCGGGGAACCCGGGACGAAGAAGTGCAAGGAGCAGAACCACGACGGCGGCGCCCCGCAGGACGGTTGCGCGGACTGGACGGTGGGATCGGTCCCCACCAGGCCTGGCGATGAGCCACCCGGTGAATACGGCCACGACAACCATGAGGACGGCAAGGACCGGCCACGGCACAACCGGCATAAATGTCATGGCTCCAACCGCCATCCCAGGACCATCATCCCCATGCCTGACAGAACCGCGACGCCCAAAGCAATCCCGGGCACATCCGCCACCACTGCCTGGGGCGCCGACCGGTAGCTGGTTGCCTGCGTGTCCTGCACTTTTTGCACGATTCCCGGGACGGCCCCCGCGTCGTCCAACGTGAAGTAGGCGCCACCGGTGCCTTCAGCCGCTGCCCGCAGCTGCGCGCCAGGCTGGTCGGCGCCCTTGCCGTAATCCATATCCCCCGGGTTGAGGGCGAAGACTTTGACTCCCTTGCCCGCGGCAAGGCCGGCTGCCTCTTTCAAGGTGAAGATCGGTTCCCCGGACAGGTAGTTGTCCGTAGCGAGCACCACGGTGCGGGACCTGGGGCCTTCCCCGGCGATGGAATCGTCCGGGAAACTCTGGACGCATGAAGCCAGCCCGTCACCTATGAGGGATGAGCCCTCCCCGTTCCATGTGCCGTCGAAGAAGGAACCCGCCCCGCTGTCAAAAGCATCTTTGGCCTTGGACAACTGATCGGCAGCGTAGTCATAGTCATCGGTGAGGGGAAACAGTTGGACACCGCTGTTGTCGAACATCACCATGCCGATTCGCTCGCCGTCGAACTCTTTGGCCAGTTGCTCGAAGACACCTGCCAACGCAGCGTCCGTACTCGTCATGGATCCGGAGACGTCCAGGCACAGCACAATGTCCCTGTTGCGGATGTCAGGCTGGACGGTGGTGCGTTCCGTAGGCCTGGCCGCGGCAACGGCCGTGGCGGCCAGGAACAGCGCGCCCAGGGCCACCGCCATTGCCAACCTGGTGCGGTACTGACGAAGTGCCCGTTGGTACTCGGGCAAGGCAGTGAGGCGTTCACCGTGCGCTATGGGACGGCGGCCGGGCGCTCGACGACGGCGGTACAGCCACGCGCTGAGCGCCACCGCTGCTGCGGCGAGCGGGAGTATCCACCAGAAGCTCAGCTCCATTCGAGCACCACCTTGCGTGCAGCATCAGCGGACTCAGCCACGGTATGGGGTGGGGCGGGCGCGAATTCATTGGGATAGATGCCCTCTATTGCCCAGGCCAGGTGGTCCATCTTGTGCTCTCGCAGCTCCGCGAGGGTCATTGACGTAACGGGCAGGCCGGTGGCGCTGCCGGCGAAACCCCTGGTTAAGGCACTGAGCTTTTGGTGAGCGGCGCGCTCAGGCAAACGGCCGGCGTCGGAATCCATCACGGTGGCCTCAATGGCGGCCAGGCAGGCCGACCGCAAACCGGCCAGGGACGGAGGCACCTGTTTTTCCTTCGATGCACTCTTTGGGGCGCGGACGGGCCACAGTATCCAGGCGTACCAGGCAATCACCGCCAGGACGATCCCCAGCCCAAGCCACAACCATTGGGCTTGATAGTTCAAGGGGAGGTAGAAACCGGAGTTATCCTGCATGGCCCGCCCTGACGGCCGCTTTGGCTCGGGGGCTGGCCGAGCGGTGCTTTTCAAGGAGCTCAAGGACCGCGGACAAGACGTCCTGGGTGCTTGCCACTTCCGAGTGGGCAATACCCAGCCGACGGAAGACGTCGAGTCGCTGATGGTTCCGTTGATGCATGGCAGCGGCGTATGCCTCGCGGAGTCGGCTGTCCGTGGCCAGGTACCGGGGTATGCTCCCGCCGGTTCCCACGTCCTCGCTGTCGCCGGGGTGCGCTCCCGGTTCGGGGGCCAGCTCTGCGTCGCGGATTGTCATCCACAGCACTTCGTGGCGCGCCCGGAGCCGGCGCAGGAGGTTCTGGGTATGGGCGTCCGGCAGTACCTCGTCCGCCACCACAGTAATCAGCATCCTCTGCCTGATGTTCTTCAGCACATATTCAACAGGCCCCGAGATGCTGCTGGGCGGACTGTCCAGGGAAACGCTGGAATCCACGGACCTGAGCATCAACTCCAGATGTTCCTCACCGCTGCGGGGACGCATGAACACCGACGCCGCAGCCGAGCCGTGCACGAGCCCCACGTCGTCACCGTGGCGGGACGCCAGGAATCCAAGTACCCCGGCAGCGTCGATTGCGATGTCCTTCTTCGGCTCTCCCGTGAGCGACTGCGCTGCCATGTTCCTCCCCGTGTCCACCAGGAGGAGCACGGAATGGCGCTTCACGGCTACATAGCGCTTGACCAACGGGGCGCCGTGCCGGGCCGTCGCCTTCCAGTCGATGTCCCTCACTTCGTCGCCGGGTACGTACGCCCGCAATTCATCGAAGTCCAGGCTCCTGCCCTTGAAGACAGACCCGTACTCGCCGTCGAGCAATCGGAGGGTCCTGCGGTGGGCAGCGATGAACATCTTCGACTTCACCCGGCGAAGGAGGCTGGGCATACCGAGGCCCCTACGGTGTCTGGACAGACGCCAGGACGGCGTCAATAACGGTCTCCACGGCGATGCCTTCAACCACGGCATCGAAGCCCAGAATGATCCGGTGCCTGAGGATTCTGTGTGCCAGGCTCTTGATGTCCTCCGGAATGACGTGGTCACGACCATTGAGCAGCGCCAGGGCCCGGGACGCCTGACTGAAAGCGATACTGGCCCTGGGGCTCGCGCCGAACTCAATGACGGAGGCCAACTCAGGTTCGAGGTACTGCTGGGCGTTCCGGGTGACGTAGGCCAATCCCACGATGTACCGGACGATCGCGGGATCAATATAGACGCGGCGCACCAGTTCCTGTACCCGGACCACTGCATCGAGGGAGGCGGCCGCCGGTTGCTTCTGGTCCGGGCTGAAGACGCCGGCATCCATCCGCCTGATCACTTCCGCTTCCTCAGCCGGGCTGGGGTAGTCCAGGATGTCCTTGAGCATGAAGCGGTCCATCTGCGCTTCCGGAAGACGGTACGTTCCCTCCTGCTCAATAGGGTTCTGGGTAGCCAGCACCAAGAACGGGCTGGGCAAAGGATAGGACTGGCCCCCAATGGACGTCTGCCTCTCCTGCATGGCTTCCAGCATGGCGCTCTGGGTCTTGGCACTGGAACGGTTGATCTCGTCCAGGAGAACAATGTTGGCGTGGACCGGCCCCAACTGTGTGACGAAGGTACCTTTGGCGGCGTCGAAGATCTGGGTTCCGGCAATATCGCTGGGAAGAAGGTCCGGCGTGCATTGGATGCGGCGGAATTCCGCACTCACCGACTCGGCGATTGCCTGCGCCGCGGTGGTCTTGGCCAGGCCTGGGACGCTCTCCAGCAAGACATGTCCGCCGGTGAGGAGACCCAGCAGCAAGGTCTCGCGAAGCCGGGATTGTCCCACCACTTTGCCTTCGAAGCTCCGTGAGATGCCGCCCACCAACTGCTGGGCCCTGGCCATGTCCGGGGCTTCTATTCCTGCCGTGACGGTGGTGAGTTGCACTCGGGTCTCCTCGCTGGCGTTATATGGCCACTCTATCCAAATCGTCTCCCGTGAATGCCGCAATGGGCAGGCCTCCCCATGCAGTCAATGGAGGTCTATCCTTTTGCCATGCACCAACTACCAGCCGCCTACCAGAACTACCTTGCAACACAGGATCCGCATGTCATTGATGCCATCCGGCCGGTGCTCCTGCAGTCAGCTGCAGACCAACGCCATGGTGTCCGGATCATCTACAACACCGGATCCACCGGACACCAAGCACACTTGGACGAAGCAATACCCTACGGAGAAATAGTTGAAGACATCGACTGATTCCGGAAAGGAATACTAACCCTCCAGGAGCAAGCGCTGCGCCCGCGGCGCGAGCATGTGTTCGAGCACCAGGCACGCAGCACCAATGGCTCCCACGTCCTCACCCACGCCACTGCCCACTACTTCCAGTCCATGGATGGCCCGGGCCGCGTTGCTCTTATCCAAAAGCGCAGGAACGCGATCCATGAAATAAGGAGCCATCCGTCCCCAGAACGGGCCACCGAATACCACCCTCTCAACGTCCAGCGTGTTGGTGACTACAGAGACCGCACGTGACACCAGCGTGGCGGACTTATCCAGGACGGCGATGGCCCCGGCGTCCCCGGCATCGGCCTTGTCGCACAATTCGGCAAAGCGTTCCTGAACTTCAGGGCCATCGGCACCCTGGCGTCCACTGCCCAGGACGCCGGCAGCCTCAGCCTCGGCAACAACCACTTGCGGGATACAGGAGGACTTGACGCAGCCCCGTTGCCCGCAATCGCACAAAGGACCATCGGGATCAACCACAATGTGGCCGATCTCGCCCGCATTGCCTGAGGTTCCCCGGACAACTTCGTCATTGAGGACAATGCCGCAGCCAATGCCGGTACCCATGTACATGAACACGAAACTCCCGGCACCACTGGCACCGCCGGCCCATGTTTCAGCCACCGCGGCGCTGGTCACGTCCTTGTCCACCAGTGTTTCCAGGCCGGTGGCTTCCGTCAGCGCCTCCCGGATACGTACGCGGTTCCACCGGGTGAGCAGCGGGGGTTCCACCACCGAGCCCTCATCAAGATCAATGGGGCCCGGAACAGCAACTCCCAGCCCGGCGATCTTGGACGCATCTACACCGGACTCCTCAATGAGTACCTCGATTTGTGCAGCGATGCTGGTGATGACTCCTGCCGGGTCTCCCCCCGGGGTGGCCATCCGTGAATGCTTGACCACCTCTCCCACCAGATCCAACACCACGAAGGTGATCACGGCAGGATCCAAGTGGACGCCGATGGCGTACATGCCGGCCGGATTCAACCGGAGGATGGTGCGTGGTTTTCCCGGCCCGGAACCTTCCTTGCCCGCTTCCACAATGAGGTGTTGATCCAGCAAACGACGGGAAATGTTGGAAATCGTCTGGGGTGAAAGCCCAACAATCTGAGCCAACTCCACACGGCTGAGTCCTCCGGGAGATCGCCTGATGGCCTCCAGGATGACGGTCAGATTGAAGTCCCCCATACGGGGAAGGTTGGTCCCGCGCCTGGGTGTTGGCTGCCGGATCTCGGTCACTGATGCCCCTCGTCATAACTCAACGTCGTCAAACTGGTCTCTGTGTGAATCGTACGACACCCTGCCGCTTCAGGGACGCCCCCACGCTGGCGCAGGGGTCATCGCTTGACAACAATGGGGCGTTTCATGCGCTGGCGATCACTGGAGGAAAAGCCCGGTCAGGACCTGCGGCTGCGGGTCACCGTGAACTTGGCGTTCCTGCCTTCTTCCACGGTGGGTCCGATGATCCGTTCCAAGGCGGGTCTGTACTGGAGATGGCTGTTGAAAACAGTCCACAACTCTCCTTCCGGGGCAAGTACCCTGGCTGCCGCCTCGAACATCTTCAAGCCCGCTCCTGCATGGACGCTGGCACCCAGATGGAAGGGCGGATTGAGCAGGATGAGGTCGGCGCTGCGTGGCTCAAGGGTGCTCATGGCGTCATCGTGGATGACCCGGACGTGCTCCCCCAAGCCGCTGGCCGCAGCCGTCGCGCGTGCCGAAGCGACCGCTGCTGCCGATTGGTCAGTAGCGACGACACGGGCGTCGCCATGAAGCCGGGCATACATCACGGCTAGAATGCCCGTTCCGCACCCCAGGTCAACAACTGTCCGTGCTGACGGCAAACGGTCGAAGAACGTCAAAAGAAAGCGGGTCCCTATATCGAGCCGGGAACCGGAAAACACGGCGCCGTGCGCACCTACCGTGATACCAAGTTCGGGGTTGGGTTCCAGCACGGGAAACGGCGGCCCAGCCGTCACCGGTCGGGGGTTGCGGGCCAGCAGCACCCTTGACTTGCGCTGCGCCAATTGGGGCTGAACCTCCGCGAAGTACTTCCCCAGGACTGCGTTCATCCCGACGGACATGTGTTTGACCCTGCCGCCTGCAAGGACCACTGTTCCCGGCCCCGCATGCCGCGCAATGGCGTCAGCTGTTTCTTCCAGTTCGGCCAGGGACTTGGGGAGCTGGATCAATACCAGGTCCGCACCGCCAAGGAGTTCAGCGTTCAGTTCGTGCTGTCTGAAACGCCCTGCCAATCCTGCCCTGGCGGCATTGAGTTGCAGCGCGGCGCGGCCGGTAGAGAGGTCCTGGTGGACACGGATCCGTTCAACACCCAGGCCAGCCAAGGCCCCCAGGGTCAACGCTCCATATCGGTCGCCAATAACCACAACGTCGGTGTGGGGTCCTGCCAGGTCCACGGCCGTTTCCAGCAGCAGCCGATCAGTCGCGTCATATGCCTGCAGGTTGTCGGCTTCAACATCGGGAAGCCTGCTCAACGAGTTGAACAGGTCATCAAGGTCCATCAGGCTCACTCCCGGTTCCCGCCTTCCATACAAAAAGACCCCGCTCAACCGAGCGAGGTCTTTTCCGAAGTGGAGCTGAGGGGACTCGAACCCCTGACCCCCTGCATGCCATGCAGGTGCGCTACCAGCTGCGCCACAGCCCCAAATCATTGTCCCCAACTGGAAGGATTTTCCCTACCGGCCGAAGCAACTCGTCAATACTAACCACAATCCACCGCGAAGCGAAATCATCACAGCGTGAGCTGACTCACACACCATAGCCGTAGTGACACAACCAGAAATTCACAGCAGCCAAGGTGCGCCGGGTTGAACCCGCCGCACCTCCCCCCAAACTGGCTGCCGGAGAGCCGGACAGCTTCCCGCCGGCTCCTCACAAATTCTAGGTTCTCCTGCGTTGCAAACCAAACCGTGCGGCCGGTTTTCATGAGATGTTGACCAGGCGCGGTGATAACGTGTTGGTACAAGTGGACCCAAATCGCCACCTGTCCCAACACCGAGAGGCCCATCCCCTTCGATGCAACAGCGCGCCCAAGAGACCCGGCTGGCAGTGATCGCAGGAGCCGCAGAGGTTTTCGCGGAGGTTGGCTTCGGGAACGCCAGCCTGAGTGACATCACCAAACGCTCAGGGGTAACCAAGGGTGCCCTCTACTTCCACTTCGCCTCCAAGCGGGAACTCGCGTTGGCAGTCATCGACGAGCAGCACGCCGTGGTGCTGAGATCCGGCTCGAACATCATTGGGTCGGGCTTGCCCCCACTTGAAAAACTCATTGCGCTGTGCCGGATGTTCGGCCGGTTCCTGCTGGAGGAACCAATCGTCCAAGGCGGCATCCGCCTCACTTTTGAAGCCTCCGCCTTTGACGCCGACGTCTCAGGACCCTATTCGGATTGGATCAACACCGCAGAGCAGTTGTTGAAGCAAGCCGTAGACGAGGGACACATCCGCGCGGATGTGGATCCGGCAGCCTTTGCCCGGCTTCTGATTGCGTCATTCACCGGCGTCCAAATGGTTTCCGAGGTACTTACCTCCCGCCGGGATGTGCTGACCCGCATCGATCAGATGTGGGAGTTCCTCCTGCCTGCCCTGGGACTCGCCGCAACGGACTTGCCGCCGCTGACCGAAGAAACCGGCGGCGCCGCTTAAAACGAAAGAGACCCTGCCTCGCCACGAATCCGTGGGAAGCAGGGTCTTTCAGTGGAGCTGAGGGGACTCGAACCCCTGACCCCCTGCATGCCATGCAGGTGCGCTACCAGCTGCGCCACAGCCCCATACTTGCGATGCTCCGCCCCAGGCTTTTCAGCCCTCCGCGCCGAAGCAACTCAAATATCTTAGAACAGCATTTCCGATAATTCCAAATCCGGCATATTTACTGTTGAAGGAGCCTAGACCTCTGAATCTTCGGCCGTGACTGCTTCCGTGGAAACCTCATCTTCCAACTGCAGGTCCACTACGGGGCAGTCCTTCCACAGGCGCTCCAGAGCGTAAAAGACACGGTCCTCGGAATGCTGCACGTGGATGACGATGTCCGCGTAATCAAGAAGGACCCAACGGCCCTCGGACCTGCCTTCACGGCGAACAGGGCGAAGGTCCTGCTTCAACAGCTCTTCCTCGATGCCGTCCACGATGGCGTTGACCTGACGCTCCGTGGGAGCAGAAGCGATCAGGAAAATATCCGTCAGGGCCAAGCGTTCGCTGACATCCAAGGCCACGATGTCCTCAGCAAGCTTGTCGGATGCGGCACGCGCAGCGTGGCGGGCCAGGGTGATTGATTGTTCATGTGCAGACAAAGGGAACTCCTCATAGTGGCTTGAAGCCTGTTGTGGCGTGGGCCGTTGTGTGGCGGTACTAGCCGCTGGTAATCATGATGATGCCGATAATGAGCGCAACGACGCCCAAGGCAAGAACGCCGTATTGCACCAGCCGGTTGCGCTGAGCCCTGGCCAAGCCCGCTGTACCTGCGTCCAGGGGGTCCAGACCGTAGGCGGCAATAGCGGAGATCGGAGGACGTTGGTCCTGATCCCGCGGGGCTTCCGCAGGAAGGGGTTTCTTTCGGGCGGAACGGGCCGCAGCCTCTGCCCTGGCCAGGACGCCGGAGCGTCCACGCGATGGTGCTTTCCTGCCGGTCGCGCCGTCCGAATCAAGCTTTGGTCCGGCAGAGGTAATGACTGGAACGAAGGTAGTGCTCGGCCGCTTCATCACGGGACGTTCAACACCTGGCATTTTGACGAACTCCAGCGGAGTCACCATGGCCAGGTTGTTGGCCGTCGACGGTCCCGAGGACGACGCTGACGGAACAGGATCCACGGGCTTGTTTTCCGGAGGAGCCTTGCGGGCCGGATCCTTACCCTGTTTTGCAGCAGTCTGCTCGGCAAGCTTTTGCTTCGCGGCGGCACGTTTGTTCAGGACAGCAGCCCGTTCGGCAAGGGCGATCTGCTGCGCCAGGACCTCCGGATCAACAGCCAGCGGATCCTGCTCCGCTATGTGTTCCAACTTTGCCGTCTGATTCTGCACCTGCGCCGCGATCAATTCCCGGACGGCAAGGGCCTGCTCCACGGACATGTCCGCTTCGTCAGTGGCGTCCTTCGCGGGAGCGTCCGTCACGGACTCACCCGAAGCAACAGGTTGGGGCTTGGCGGGCTCCGCTTTGTTGCCTGCCACGGGCACGTTGCTGGTGGCCGCGGGAGGGACGATCGGATTCATGGACGTGGCAACTTCGGCCTGAAGCTGCTGGAGTCGGAGCTGGCGCCTTGTGGGCGGGCCACCGCCGGACAACTGCTCCTCTTTATCAGCCAGGTCCTTGATGGTCCGCAATGCAGCACGGTCCCGGGCACGTGTTTGCGACGACCGTTCCTGCGCAGCCGGGCCAACTGCATCCACCGGAACATTGGCTGCACGGCGGTTGCGTCCGTTGGCGCGCGCCGGCTCCTGGGCGGACTGTTCCGGTTCCTGGTTTAGCTGCTCCTGCTTCGGCTGGGCTGGCTCCTGCTGGCCTGGCTGCTGCTCTTGCTGAACGTCGGGCTGCTGTTCGCGGGCACGGCGAAGCTCACGCCTGCTGCGGATAGGTCGCTGTTCCTGGCTGCTCATGTTAAAAACTCACTCAGTACGTGCTTGGTCGTCTGATCCGGATAATGCGGGGGACAATTCCGCCGTTGATTGCTGTTGCGAGTAGAGCCCATACTTCGCGATGTACTGGACAACACCGTCCGGCACCAAGTACCACACAGGATTCCCGTCGGCCACGCGAACCCGGCAATCAGTGGACGAAATCGCCATGGCGGGAACTTCAAGGAGGCTGACGTCGTCAGTCCTCCCCAGATCGTTGAGCTCGTGTCCCGGACGGGTAACACCTACAAAATGCGCCAGGGACCACAGTTCGTCGACGTCCTTCCACGACAGGATCTGCGCCAAGGCATCCGCGCCGGTGATGAAGAACAGATCCGCATCCGGGCGCAGTGCCCTCAAATCACGGAGGGTATCGATGGTGAAAGTGGGGCCGGGCCGGTCCACGTCCACACGGCTCACGGTAAACCGGGGGTTGGAAGCCGTGGCAATCACCGTCATCAGGTACCGGTGCTCGGGCTCACTGACCTGCTTGTGTGACTTCTGCCATGGCTGTCCAGTGGGTACAAAAACCACTTCGTCAAGGTCGAACTTGGCCGCCACTTCACTGGCAGCCACAAGGTGGCCGTGATGGATGGGATCAAACGTTCCACCCATCACGCCCAGTCGAAGCCTGCGCTCCGACTCCCCGCGTGGAATTGCGGCGATAATGTCAGTGGCCTTGGCCGTGCGTGTGCTTGTTCGGGTGCTGGCGGTGCGGATCCGCGTGCTCTTCCACTGCCTCGTGGCGGTTGCCCAGGTTGGTGTAGGAGAGCGTGACGAACATGAGGATCAGCAGAAGCACGAACATGCAGATACCGAAGACCCACGGCTCGGCCCATAGCGGAGCAAGTTCCTCGTGCCCGCCTTCGGTGGCAGCGGCAATGGACGTGGCGATCTGCTGAGACAGCATCTTCTCCCCTAGTTGGTTCTCAAAATTTCGACGGCGGGACTCCCCGCCGCCATCGGACTTCTGTACTATGTTACCGCGTTGCTAGCTGCGGACTTGGCCCTCGCCCTGCACGATCCACTTCGTGGTGGTCAGTTCGGTCAGCCCCATGGGGCCACGGGCGTGCAGCTTCTGCGTGGAGATTCCTACCTCAGCCCCCAGACCCAGCTCGCCGCCGTCGGTAAAACGCGTGGAAGCGTTGACAATCACCGCGGCCGAGTCGATCTCAGCGATGAACTTCTCGGCGTTGGCGAGGTTGTTCGTCAGGATGGCTTCCGTATGTCCGGTGGTCCAGGTCCGGATGTGTCGAACGGCATCATCCAGGCTGTCCACCATGGCCACGGCAAGATCCAGGTCCATGTATTCGGTGGCCCAATCGTCGTCGTCAGCGGGGACCGTCTCAACAGAGGGTCCCAGCGCAGCAGCGACCCGGCCGTCCACATGCAGTGTCACGCCGGCCGCACGCAAGGCAGCCGCTACGGCAGGCAGTACCGGTGAAGCCGAGTGCACCAGCAGTGTCTCAACGGTGTTGCACACGCTGGGCCGCTGCGTCTTGGCGTTCAGGAGGATCTCCACCGCCATTTCCTCGCCGGCGGACTCGTCGATGAAGATGTGGACATTGCCTTCACCCGTCTCGATCACAGGCACAGAAGAGTTGTTGACCACTGTTTGGATGAGGTCGCGTCCACCACGGGGAATCAGCACATCCACGCGTCCGCGGGCACGCATCAACACGTTTCCGCCTTCACGGCCGTACTGGTCGACGCTTTGCACGGCGTCGGCCGGCAAGCCCACGGAATCCAAGGCTTCACGGAGGATCTGCACCAGGGCTGCGTTGGTGTGCGCAGCGGCGGAACCACCACGAAGAATCACAGCGTTGCCGCTCTTGAGCGCAAGCCCGGCGATGTCCACGGTCACGTTGGGACGGGCCTCGTAGATGGCGGCCACTACTCCCATGGGCACGTTGACCTGGCGGAGCCGCAAACCATTGGGCAGCGTCTGTCCGCGGACCACGTTGCCCACAGGATCCGGCAGTCCAGCGAGGTTTTCCAAGGCAGCCACGAGGCCATCGATGCGTGCCGGTGTCAGGGTCAACCGGTCAAGCAAGGCAACGGACGTTCCGTTGGCACGGCCGGCAGCGACGTCCTTGGCATTGGCTTCCAGAACGTGGGTCCGGTTCTCCAGGAGGGCCGAGCCGATGGCGCGCAAGGCGCGGTCCTTCCAAGCACGGTTTGCCTGTCCCATACGTCGGGCGGCCTTCCGGGAACGGTCGGCAATCGAGTGCACGGCAGCCTGGACGTCCTCGGGCGACAACGGGACACTGCCGGCCGCTGGGGTCGCCGGCGTCTGGCCGGCAGTACCGGAAACGTCCGAGATCACGGGGGCGTCAGGTGTCAGCGCTTCAGTCATGCTCCAAGTTTAGTTGAGCGGGACGTTCAGACCAGCACCAAGTCGTCAACATGAACAACTTCCCGGTCATAGCCACGGCCCAGCGTTTGGCCCAACTCCTGCGTGGTTCTCCCCAACATGCGCGGAAGCTCCTCCGAGGAGTAATTCACCAGGCCCCGTGCTACCACTGTGCCATCGAGTGCCACCACTTCCACCGGATCGCCGGCTTCGAAGTCACCACTGATTTCCGATATCCCTGCTGGAAGGAGCGAGCGATGCCGGTGGCGCACGGCGTTCACCGCGCCGTCGTCGAGCACCAGGCGTCCTTGGACGGTGGCAAGGTGGGCCAACCACAAAAGGCGGACCGGCTTGCGGTTGCCGTTGACGGCGAACCAGGTTCCCACGTCCTGACCTGCCAAGGCAGCTGCGGCATTTGCGGTGGACGTGACCAGCGCATGGATACCGGAACCTGCGGCGATGGACGCCGCCTCCACCTTGGTGGTCATTCCCCCGGTACCGACGCCGGCCTTGCCTGCCTTGCCAATGGTCACATCGGCCAGGTCCTCAGGCCCGCGGACCAGGGGAATCCGCGTGGCACCCTGCGACGGCGGACCGTCGTACAGGGCGTCAACGTCGGACAGCAGCACCAGCGCGTCTGCGCGGACCAGGTGTGCCACCAAAGCAGCAAGCCTGTCGTTGTCGCCGAACCTGATCTCGTGGGTGGCCACGGTGTCGTTCTCATTGACGACGGGAACCACTCCAAGGTTCAGCAGGCGGTCCAAAGCCCTGAAGGCGTTGGTGTGCTGGGTGCGCCGCATGAGGTCATCGGCAGTGAGCAGTACTTGGCTCACTGTGACGCCGTGGGCGCTGAAGGCCTGGGTGTACCGGGCCATCAGGAGGCCCTGACCCACGCTGGCCGCAGCTTGCTGCGTTGCCAGATCCCTGGGCCGTTTGGCAAGGCCCAAGGGAGCCAGGCCCGCCGCGATGGCTCCGGAGGAAACCAGGATGATCTCGGTACCTGCATTGCGCTTCTCAGCCAGTGCGTCCACCAGGCGGGCAAGGGATTTCTCGGAAATTCCACCCTTGATGCTGGTCAGCGACGACGAGCCAACCTTGACTACTATCCGTTTGGCAGAGGTCAGAGCATGCCGCTCACGTGCCTCTGCAGTTTCCGGAACGTCAGCAGTACTAGTCGTCATCACCGGCGTCCACAGTGCTTTCCTTCTGAGCCTGGGCACGCCGGCCATTGACGGACTCCGTCCAGATGCCCGCCTTGCGCTCGGCTTCAAGCTCGGCGCGTGCAGCAGCTTTCGCTTCACGTCGCTCGATCTGCTCTTCACGCTTCTGCGTACGTGTGGGCCGGTCGCCGATGTCGGCAACACGGATGTCCGTACCCCTGGGGGTGGCAAGAAGCTCTGCGCCGGCCATCATGGTGGGCTCCCAATCGAACACCACGCCATCGTCCTCGCCGATGACCACGGTATCGCCGGGCTTGGCACCCACCTTGAACAGCTCATTTTCCACACCCAGTTTTGCCAGGCGGTCGGCAAGGTAGCCAATGGCTTCTTCGTTGGTGAAATCGGTCTGCTTGACCCAGCGCACCGGCTTTTCGCCCAGAACGCGGAACAACGGCTCCAGGTTCTTTTCCTCGCGGCGGATCTTGAAGCCGGACTCGTTGACAGCGCGCGGACGCAGCACCGGCGGTGCCACCTTGGGAGGCGCAGTTGCCACTGCGTCACGTGCAGCCTTGACGATTTCGGCCATGGCAAATCCAAGCTGGCGCAGGCCCTCGTGGCTGGTGGCCGAGACTTCGAAGACGCGGTAGCCACGCTCTTCAAGGTCGGGGCGGACAAACTCCGCCATGTCCTTGCCGTCGGGCAGATCCACCTTGTTCAGGACAACCAGCTTGGGCCGTTGGTTCAGGGGAACCACTTCGCCGTCCACGCCGGCGTAGCTCATGTCCACGGCGTACTTGTCCAGCTCAGCTTCAATGATGGCCAGATCGGACAGGGGATCGCGGTCGGCTTCCAACGTTCCGCAGTCCAAAACGTGCACCAAAGCAGCGCAGCGTTCCACGTGACGGAGGAAGTTGTGCCCCAGGCCCTTGCCGTCGCTGGCGCCCTCGATGAGTCCGGGGACGTCGGCGATGGTAAAGCGGATGTCGCCGGCCTGGACGACGCCCAGGTTGGGAATGAGGGTGGTGAAGGGGTAGTCCGCAATTTTGGGGCGGGCAGCGGACATCGCGGCAATAAGGCTTGATTTGCCCGCTGAAGGGAATCCGACCAAGGCGATGTCAGCAATGGACTTGAGCTCCAGGACAATGTCGCTGGATTCGCCCTCGATGCCCAGCAGGGCAAAACCGGGAGCGCGACGCTTCTGGGATGACAACGAAGCATTTCCCAAACCGCCCTGGCCGCCGGCTGCGGCAATGTACTCCGCGCCTTCTCCAACCAGGTCGGCAAGAAGTTGGCCATCCTTGGTTTTCACCACGGTGCCGTCGGGTACCGGAAGAATCAGGGTTTCGCCGTTCTTTCCCCCGCGCCAGTCACCCATGCCGGGACCGCCATTGGTGGCGTGGCGGTGCGGCGCGTGGTGGTAATCCAGCAGCGTCGTGGTCTGGGAGGACACCCGGAGTATGACGTCGCCGCCGTTGCCACCGTTGCCACCGTCGGGACCGCCGAGCGGCTTGAACTTCTCGCGCTTGACGGAGACACATCCGTGGCCGCCGGTTCCGCCGGATACGTGCAGTACTACCCGGTCTACAAAGCTAGCCACGTGGATCTCCTCTATTGCTGTTGCCAGCGCTGTTGCATCTCCAAAACGCCCTTAGGCGTCCCAGTCGATTGTAATGCGGTTAAAAGAACGGTGGAGCGGGCCGTTTGGCCCGCTCCACCGGTTCAGAACTTGTTGTTACTCTGCAGCTGCAGCAGCAACGATGTTCACTACGCGACGGCCGCGGCGAGTACCAAACTCAACCGCACCGGCCTGCAGGGCGAACAGGGTGTCGTCGCCACCGCGGCCAACGCCTGCACCGGGGTGGAAGTGGGTGCCACGCTGGCGAACGATGATTTCGCCTGCGGAGACTACCTGACCGCCGAAGCGCTTGACGCCAAGGTACTGAGCGTTGGAGTCACGACCGTTGCGAGTGGAGCTCGCGCCTTTTTTGTGTGCCATGTGAAATGCCTGCCTTCAAAATTTCTGGGGAAACCGAAAAAACCTGAACAGCGGTAACGAAAGTTACGCGATGCTGGTGATCTTGATCTTGGTCAGTTCCTGACGGTGACCCTGACGCTTACGGTAACCGGTCTTGTTCTTGAACTTCTGGATGACGATCTTGGGGCCACGGAGGTCCTCAAGGATCTCAGCCGTTACCTTGACGTTGGCCAGTTCCGCTGCTGCGGAGGTGACCTTGTCGCCGTCAACCAGGAGCAAGGCGGGCAGCTCAAGAGTGCTGCCGGCTCCACCGGGGACGCGGTTAAGCGTTACGTAGTCTCCAACGGAAACTTTTTCTTGGCGGCCGCCTGCGCGGACAATCGCGTACACCACTTGGGTACTCACTTCTCTCGACGTCTATTACTAAATTTGCGTGCTGAACCTGAGCCGGAATCGGGTTTGGTTCTCGCTGTGCCTCAACGCCGTGGACTTCTGGTTCGAAGTCCGCGAGTCATCCCATGAACGATTCCACGGGGCATAACCCAAGTGTTGGCGTAAGCACCGAAGATCAAGATTACGCTAGTTTGACCTTCGGTCGCAAATGAGGCCGGGTCCGGAGGCTACCAAGTGACTTGCGCCACCAGATGAAACGGACTCTCCCGGCACCGTGCCCATACAGCCTACAGGTATTTGCCGGGGTTCGCGGGATCGACGCGCGCCGCGAGGCACGGGATTTACCCGACCACGCTTTTCAGGCGTGGTGCCGGGGTGCATCAAAGAAGGCGGTCTCGTAGCGGCAGGAGTCGCTGAACGCTTCCAGCATTGCTGCCCGCTCACGTTCAGAAGCATTGGCCGCGGCTTCCTCAGTGAAGGCGATGGCAGTCCTGGTGGCCGCGGCAAAGTCCGGGTCCGCGTAGGTGCGGAGCCACGCGGCGTACGGGTGGCCATCCGGCGCCCCCGCCTCGAGATAGGACTCATGCAGCCGCTGCCCGACTTCCGCGTAGAGCCAATAGCACGGGAGGACAGCCGCAACCACCACGGCGTAACTGCCCGCCGTCGACGCCGCCAGCAAGTGGTCCACGTAGGCCTTGGTCACCGGCCCGGTTCCGGAGGGGACGTCACGGGTGCTGAGCCAGTCGCGGTGGAGGGCCGATTCGACGTCCAGGCAGGTCCTGGCGCCCTGTGCCCAGAACAATTGCTCTTCTTCGGTGGGCGCCAGAGCACTGGCACGTGCCAGGACCCGTGAATATCCATTGAGGTAGATCGCGTCCTGCGCAAGGTAGTAGTTGAAGCGTGATTCCGCCAGATCCCCCGTCTGCAGCTCCCTGATGAAGCTGAGATCATGGATGGCTTCCAGTTCCCGGGCAGCCTGGGCCCACATGATTGTGGCGAAGCTCTCCTGGTTCTTCGTCCCGCGCAGGTGGTGGAAATGGTGGATAGGGCCACTTCCCCGCCCCGCCTCCAAGAGATCCGATTGTTCAAGGGCTTTGACAAGCCACGGCTTCACCTCCCGAAGGGATGCTTCCCAATCGCCGGTGGACGCTTGGACCGTTGCCAGTGCCGAAGACAGGGAACACCCTGTTCCGTGGCTGTTTGTGGTGTCCACCCGCGGCCCGGACACCTCGATGACGTCCTTGCTCAGGAGCCCGCTGGTGTTAACCAGCGCATCTGGGCAGCCGGCTCCCGACAGGTGACCACCTTTGACCAGCACTGTGGTGCCGTATTCAGCGGCCAGGCGCTTGCCCTGGTCCAACGCGGCCTGCCATTCGGAGGCCTCGTCCTCACCCAGCAGCATGGCAAGTTCCGGAATGTTGGGAGTGATGAGGTCCGCAAGTGGCAGCAAAGTCCGCAAAGCCCGCTCGGCGGACTCCCGCAGGAGACGGTCTCCGCTGGTAGCAACCATCACAGGATCAAGGACCACGACGGCGGGGCGCACCGTTTGGAGCCAGCCGCGGACCTCCTCAATGACGGCAGCCTCGCCCAGCATTCCGATCTTGACGGCGTCGATGCCGATGTCGCCGCTGATGGCATCCAACTGCTGGCGCAGGAACCCTGCAGGTGGGATGTGGAGGGCTGTAACACCTTGGGTGTTCTGGACTGTCAGCGCCGTGATGGCGGCCATTCCATAGCCACCGTGAGCGGCAATGCTCTTCAGGTCGGCCTGGATACCCGCTCCTCCAGAGGGATCCGAACCGGCGATGCTCAGCACCCTGGGGACGGGCCGTCGTCGAGCGGCCACAGGGTAAACGGAAGAGCCCCGGGTTTCCGGAGCGGAGTGGGGTGCAATGGTAGACGGCAATGTGGTCATGAGGACATCCCTTCGCCGGTGCTAACCGGACAGGTTCAACGGGTTTGGATCTCAGCCGGACCTCTCGCCCGGCACCCCGTGTCAGTCACACAGCCTAGCCGTGAACAGCCATCCGGGAACAACCGCTTCGCCTTCGCACCTGGATATGACTCCCCCGGTCCCGCCCGCCCTTACTTGTGGAAACACAAAGGACCCCCGGCGGCCTAAGCCTCCGGGGGTCCCCTGTTTGTGTATCTGAGACGACGCCTCAGCGCCTGAAGATCAGAGCTCTGATGCCGGTACCCCAACGCCCAGGATGATCGGTTCCTGCGCAGGAGCCTTCACCGCCTGTGCAGCCGGAGCCTTGGCCTCGTGTGAGGTGCCCTGTGCTGCCGGGGCCGCTTCGTGGTGTTGCACGCTGGTTTCGTTGGCTGCGCCCTGCGCGCGGCTGGCGCTGCGGTTGCGGCGCCCACGACGACTCTTCGACGCCGTGGCCGGGTCGGCTGTCGCAGTTGCGGGCGCGGCAGCTGAGGCCGGAGCAGCCGTGGTCGGCTGCGCCTCACTGGCCTTCGGTGCCGTTGCCGGCTCTGGAGCCGCTCCCAGGTGGGAGAACGCCTCAGCCAACAGGTCAAGGCTCATAGCGGGCTTGGCAGCTGGTTCCTCATGGTGTTCACCCATGGGGAGGGCAACCTCTTCGCCACCGAACCGAAGAACCGGCATGGAGCGCGATTCCCGGACGGCGTCTTCCCGGGCAGCCTCTTCATGGGCTGCCGGTTCCCCGCCGTGGGTATCGGCCGGAGCCGCGGGAGCAGGCTGTTCCGTGCGGGCAAGTTCCTCGGAGCGGTGCAGTTCGTCATCGTGGAGATGCGCGGCGTGGGCGGCAGCTGCAATTGATGCCAACGCAGCCCGGGTTGCCTCGGCCTTGGCTTGGCGCGCCGGATCCTGAGGCTCAACCGGCGCGGACGGCGCAGGCTGGACGGCAGGCTGGGCGTTCACAGGAGCAGCGGTTTCAGCGCCGGGTTGCCCGCCGCCCTTGCCGCGCCGACGCTTGCGTTCCGTGCGGGCCGCAGGCTGCTGCTGCTGTTGCTGCGTCTCGCTGTGGGGACGGTGTGAGTCGGCAGTAGGCGTGTTGGCCCTGCGGTGTTCAACGGGCTCGTCATGGGTGACCACACCGCGTCCTGCACAGTGCTCGCACTGCTCGCCGAAGACCTCAAGGAGCCCTGTGCCCATACGCTTGCGCGTCATTTGGACAAGGCCCAGGGACGTTACCTCTGCCACCTGGTGCTTGGTGCGGTCACGGCCCAGGCATTCCACCATGCGCCGGAGGACCAGATCGCGGTTGGACTCCAGGACCATGTCGATGAAGTCGATAACGATGATTCCGCCGATGTCGCGCAGGCGCAGCTGACGGACTACTTCCTCGGCTGCTTCAAGGTTGTTCTTGGTAACAGTTTCCTCGAGGTTGCCGCCGCTGCCGGTGAACTTGCCCGTGTTGACGTCAACAACCGTCATGGCTTCGGTGCGGTCGATGACCAGCGAACCACCGGACGGCAGGAACACCTTGCGTTCCAGTGCCTTGTGGATCTGCTCGTCAATCCGCCACGCAGAGAAGATGTCCTGGTCCTTGGTCCACTTTTCGAGGCGGCCAACAAGGTCGGGAGCAACGTAGGTGACATAGGCCTCAATGGTGTCCCAGGCGTCGTCACCGGAAACGATCAGCTTGGAGAAGTCCTCATTGAAAACGTCACGGACAACCTTGATGGTGAGGTCCGGTTCCCCGTAGAGCAGTTCCGGAGCCAGGATCTTGGTAGAGGAAACCTGTCCCTCAATGCCTTCCCACTGGGCGCGCAAACGGTTGATGTCGTGGGTCAGCTCTTCCTCGGAAGCGCCTTCCGCAGCGGTGCGGACAATGACGCCCGCGTTTTCCGGCAAACGATCCTTGAGGATGCGCTTGAGGCGGTTGCGTTCGACGTCGGGAAGCTTACGGGAGATTCCGGTCATGGAACCACCGGGCACGTACACCAGGTAGCGGCCGGGCAGGGAGATCTGGCTGGTGAGGCGGGCACCCTTGTGTCCCACGGGATCCTTGGTGACCTGGACAAGGACCGAGTCTCCGGACTTGAGCGCGTTCTCGATCCGGCGCGGCTGGCCCTGGAGGTTCACCGCATCCCAGTTCACTTCACCGGCGTAGAGCACAGCATTGCGGCCACGTCCGATGTCAACGAAGGCAGCTTCCATGGACGGCAGGACGTTCTGGACCTTGCCCAGGTAGACGTTGCCGATCAGGGAGTCCTGCTGGGTCTTGGACACGAAGTGCTCGGCGAGCACGCCGTCTTCAAGAACACCGATCTGAATTCTGTCGTCGCGCTGGCGGACGATCATTTGGCGGTCCACGGATTCACGGCGTGCCAGGAACTCGGCCTCGGTGATCACTTGGCGGCGGCGTCCCGTTTCGCGGGATTCCCGGCGGCGCTGCTTCTTCGCTTCGAGCCGGGTGGAACCCTTGACGCTGGTGACACGGTTGGAGGGGGCAGTTTCCGCGATGGGCCTGGGAGCACGGACCCTGGTCACCGTGTTGGGCGGATCGTCGTCAGTACCGCCGGTCAACTCCAGATCCTGGTCCCCACGACGGCGACGGCGGCGACGACGCGACGTGACACCGTCCTCCAACGGCTCGGGTGCCGCAGCTTCTTCGTCCTCGGACTCGGCGCTGTCATCACCCTCGTTCTCGTCACGTTCGTTTCCACGGCGACCCCTGCGCCCGCGGCTGCGACGCCGACGGCGACTTCCGGCGTCGTCCGCCTCAGCATCAGCTTCGGAGACGGTTTCGTCAGCGCTTTCTTCTTCGACTTCCTCCGCTACGGCGGGGCGGGCAACGGTAGTAAGGTCCGGGGCCTGGAAGATCATGGAAGTGATGGACACCGGCTCCAGGAACAACGAAGGAACTGCGGAATCGTCAGCATCTTCAGTCGATTCAGCAGTGTCTGAGGCTGCAACGGGGGCTGCTGGAGATTCAACGATCGCCTCAGGCGTGGAAGGGGCCTCGGTTGTGGCGCTGTCTCCGGACGTTTCAACGGCAACAATCGACTGGACAACGTCAGCGGTTTCAAGCGCTGCAGGCGACTCCTCGGCAGCAACCTTGGGCTTGGCGGTGCGACGACGGCGGACCGGCTTTTCGGGAACAGGCTCGGCTGCCACTTCAGCCTGGTTTGCGTTCGGGGCGGACTCGACCGGCGGTGCTTCCTCCGCGGGTGCTTCCTCGCCCAGACCCGGCAGGGTCGCAGCAGGTTCCACCTTTTTGCGGGCCCGGGTGCGGCGGACCGGTGCGGCGGGAGCGTCGGCAGTACCGGATTCTTCCGGGACCGCACTTTCCCCCGTTACCGCAGTCCCGGCGTCTGGAACTGCTTTTGGCGCAACCTTGCGACGCGTGCGTGTGGTCTTCTTGGGCGCTTCCGCTGTTTCTGCGGGAACTGCCTCTTCATTAACGGCTATAACCTGGTCTTTATCCATATGTGGCGACACTCCTGCCCCAAGAACACCGCCACATCCGGCGCCTTGTGGGGCAAATATTGCCAGAACCCGCAGGCTCTGACGGAAGTCGATTGTATGCCTTCCGGTTCGCACCATCATTGGGGTGCGGCAGCCCTGGAAAGCCGGCGGTTTGTTCTGAAACCCGTTGTTCTGCTGCCACAACCAGGTGCCGTCCATTGTGATGGCGGGCCTACCGCGGATCACGTGATCCTGGCATGCCCAGCTCATACTGGCGGTCTTGGGAACAAGTCACCGGACCGGTTTTCGAATGTGGATCGAATTCCAGCCATGCCCATTCTCTCATACCCCCGCGCTTTCGCCGGGTAAGCGGTTGTGTCGCGCTCCGGCGGCTGCATCAGGGCCCGCGCCCAGCCTGCGGCGTTACAATCCTCCCAAGAGCACTTCCCGGCCAGCCGGGCACCGAGTCGAAAAGGATCAGATCCGCGATGCCGAGCACCGCCAGGGAAAACCTGGCCCACCAAACGTCCACACCGGCGCAGGACTCCCCCGCCGCGCATTCCGTGCTGCCCAAGATCGTGCGGGACAAGCCCTTTGGATGGCTCCTGCTGATCACCGGCATGATCGGCTGGCTGGCATCAGGCGCATTGGTCCTGGAAAAGCTTGAAGTGTTGAAGGATCCCAACCACATCACCGTCTGTGACGTGAACCCCTGGGTTTCCTGCGGGAAGGTCATGCAGACCGCCCAAAGCTCCGTGTTCGGTTTCCCCAACATGTTCATCGGCATTGTGGCCTTCGCGGTCATCATCACCACGGCCATGGGACTGCTCTCCGGGGCAAAATTCTCGCGTGGTTACTGGTTGGGCCTGCAGGCGGGAGTCACCCTGGGCTTTGCCTTCGTGGTGTGGCTCTGGTCCCAGGCCCTGTATGTCATCAACGTCCTGTGCCCGTTCTGCATGGTGGTCTGGGCCATGATGATTCCCATGTTCGTCTGGGTCACCATCAGGAACATCACCCACGGGGTCATCAAGGCTCCCCCGGGAGTAACCAAGGTCCTGGGTGACTCCGGGTGGATCATCGTTGCCCTGCTGTACGTGGCAGTGGCAGCCACCATCTTCTTCGCGTTCCTCCAGGTCTTCGCCGGGACGTCCGGCTACTAGGAGCCAACAACCGCTGCGGGATGACAATCGCAATATGACAGTTAAGGCCAATGTTCGAGTCGAACATTGGCCTTAACTGTCAAACGGTGAAGCTTCCCTAGCCGGCGAACCAGATGCCGATCTCACGCTCGGCGGACTCAACGGAGTCGGAGCCATGGACGAGGTTCTGCTGGACCTTCGTGCCCCAATCGCGGCCAAAGTCGCCGCGGATCGTGCCCGGTGCCGCCGTCGTCGGATCCGTGGTTCCTGCCAGGGAACGGAACCCTTCAATGACCCGGTGACCTTCGAAGACTGCAGCCACAACCGGGCCGCTCAGCATGAACTCAACCAGCGGTTCGTAGAACGGCTTGCCAACGTGTTCCTCATAGTGCTGCTCCAGCAGCTCCCGGGTTGCGTTGACCTTCTTCAGCTCAGCCAAGGTGTAACCCTTGGCTTCAATCCGGGCCAGGATGCTTCCGCTGAGGTTGCGGGCGACGCCGTCGGGCTTGACCAGGACGAGGGTCCGTTCAATGCTCACAGTTGCTCCAATGTGATGGGTTGGTGGTTTTCCCAGCCAGTTTACGGTGTTTCCGGGCCGGCTTGGTCACCGTGCGCCGCGTTCCATTCAGCCTGTTCGCGATCCCGTTGAACCACCTCACGGTCAATCTTCATGCCCGCACGGATGCCGTACCACCAGCAGATAGCGAACAGGACGCCCACCACATACATGGTGGGCTCGGCCAGGCCGGTCAGGATCAACACCAGCTGAAGAGCCCAGCCAAGGCCCAGGCCCCATGGCTTCGACAGGACCGCGCAGGCAAGGACCAGCACCACGCTCAAGGTGATGCCCATTCCCAGGATGATCACCGGGTCCACTTCCCCACGGCGCAGGCCGAAGACCACCAGGGTGCCAAAGAAGGCAACGAACGCCTCAAGGAGCAGCACCGTGGACGCGAACATGACTTTGGTGGACCGGCGCTTTTTGGGCATGCCGGGCCGCCACTCGCGCTGTGCCTTGGTCAACTTCGCCATGATCAAGCACCCGCCTTTCCGAGGAGAATGCGGGCCTCGGCCACCACCGTAATGGAACCGGTCACCAACACGCCGCCGGCCAGGTCGTCATTGGATTCAGCGCGCTCCACGGCCCATTCAAGGGCGTCATCAAGCTTCTCCGCGATGTGGACGTTGTCCTCGCCGAAGCCGAGGTCGACGGCGAGTTCGGCCAGTTCCGCAGCGGGAACTGCCCGGGCCGAGTTTGACTGGGTGAAACAGAACTCTCCAGCCAAGCCACCCAAGGATTCCTTCAGGGTTTTCAGGATCTCTTCGGCGTCCTTTTCCCTAAGGACTCCTACAACCACCACGAGCTTACTGAAGCTGAAAGCCTCCTGGATTGCTTCGGCGGAAACGCGGATGCCGTCGGGGTTGTGGGCTGCGTCCACCACCACGGTGGGAGCAGTGCGCACTACTTCAAGCCGGCCCGGCGACGTCACGGTGCCGAAAGCTTCCTTGAGGACGTCGGCGTCGAGTTCTTTCTCCCCGCCACCAAAGAATGCCTCCAAAGCGGCGATCGCCACGGCGGCGTTCTCCGCTTGGTGTGCTCCATGCAGGGGAAGCAGCAGGTCCTCGTAGCGGCCGGCGAGCCCCTGGATGGTGATGACCTGGCCACCTACGGCAACACTGCGGGACTCGACTCCGAACTCCACACCTTCAAAGCGGAAGGGCACGTCAACTTCACGGGCCTTCTCCAGCAGGACCTGTGCCGCGTCCACGGGTTGGGCCGCGCTCACCAGGAATCCCCCGGGCTTGATGATGCCCGCTTTCTCGTACGCGATGTCCTCGGTGGTGTCGCCCAGTAGGTCGGTATGGTCCAGGGAAATCGGGGTGATGACCGAGACCTGTCCGTCTCCAACGTTGGTGGCGTCAGTGATACCGCCCAGGCCGACTTCCATGACGGCAACATCAACCGGCTGATCCGCAAAAATCGCGAATCCAAGGATCGTGACGCACTCAAAGTAGGTCAACCGCGGCTGGTTGTCGGCAACGAGTTCACTGTCCACAATCTCGAGGTACGGCCGGATCTCATCCCAGATGCGCACAAAGGTCTCGTCCGCCACAGGTTCACCGTTGATGCTGATGCGCTCGGTGACCTTGGACAGGTGCGGGCTGGTGTACCGGCCGGTGCTCAGTCCGTGGGCCCTCAAGCCGGCCTCGATCATCCTGGCAGTGGACGTCTTTCCATTGGTGCCGGTGATGTGGATGATCGGGAAAGCCTTGTTGGGCTCGCCCAATACGTCCATGGCCCGGAAGAGCGGCGCCAGGCGCGGTTCCATCTTGTTCTCCGGGGCACGTCCCAGGAGCTCGGCGTAAACACTCTCCACCGAAAATTCGTCAGTCATCAGGCTCCTGCCTTGGTCACAGCTACCTGGGGCTCGTCAACGCCGGCCAGCAGCACTTCCAATTCCAGTGTCAGTGTTTCTGTCTTGACGAGCTCAGCATTGGCATTCAATGCATCCACTACGTCCTGCGCCGCCTCCACGGTGGTCTTGATACGGTCGCTGACGTTCAGTCCGGCGTCCTTGCGTGCCTGCTGGATGGCGCGGACCATGTCGCGCGCCAGCCCCTCGGCCGCAAGTTCCGGGGTGACTTCGGTGTTCAGGACCACGAAGCCGCCGCCGGGCAGCACCGCAACCGCAGCCGAACCGCCGTCGGCCGCTTGTGCCACCACTGTCTCCAGCGTGTATTCCTGCGGCTCAAGCTCGAGTCCACCGGCCACCACTACGCCGGCGTCGCTGACTGACCAGTCGCCGGACTTGGAGCCCTTGATGGCCTGCTGCACGTTCTTGCCCAGGCGGGGACCTGCTGCACGTGCATTGACCACGAGCTTCTGCTCGATGCCGAATTCCTCCGGCGACGCCTTGGCGGCGTCCAGCAACCGCACCGAGCGCAGGTTCAGCTCATCGGCGACGACGGCGGCAAAACCTTCCAGCGCGTCAGCACCGGGTGCCACCACAGTCAGTCCCTGCAGGGGCAAGCGGACGCGCAGGTTCGCTGCCTTCCGCAGGCTCGATCCCGTGGAGCAGATCTGCTGGACGCGGTCCATGGCCTCCACCAGGGGCGCATTGGCCGGGAAGAGATCTGCATCGGGCCAGTCGGCCAGGTGCACGGAGCGGCCACCCGTGAGTCCGCGCCAGATCTCCTCGGTAACCAAGGGCAACAGGGAGGCCGAGACGCGGCACACTGCTTCGAGGGCGGTGTACAGTGCGTCGAAGGCGTCAACGTTCTCGTCAAAGAAGCGCTGGCGGCTCCGGCGGACGTACCAGTTGGTGAGCATGTCCAAGTAGCTGCGCAGCTCATCGCAGGCGCCGGAGATGTCGTAGCTGTCCAGGCTGGCGGTGATGTTCCGGACCAGGTCCCCGGTGTTGGCCAAGAGGTACTGATCCAACGTGTCGGCGTAACCGTCGTAGCGCAGCTTCGCCTCGTACCCCTCCCCTCCGTTGGCGGCATTCGTGTACAGCGTGAAGAAGCTGTACACATTCCACAACGGCAGGATGACCTGACGGACCCCATCGCGGATGCCCTGCTCGGTGACGATCAGGTTGCCGCCACGAAGGATGGGGCTGGACATGAGGAACCAGCGCATGGCGTCCGAGCCGTCACGGTCCAGTACTTCCGAAACGTCGGGGTAGTTGCGCAGGCTCTTTGACATCTTTTGGCCGTCCGAGCCAAGCACGATGCCGTGGCTGATGACGTTGCGGAATGCGGGGCGGTCAAAAAGTGCCGTGGACAGGATGTGCAGCATGTAGAACCAGCCACGGGTCTGCCCGATGTACTCCACAATGAAGTCGGCGGGGTTGTGGGTGTCGAACCATTCCTCGTTCTGGAACGGGTAATGGACCTGGCCGTACGGCATCGATCCGGAATCGAACCACACGTCCAGCACATCCTCCACGCGGCGCATGGTGGATTTGCCTGTGGGGTCGTCCGGGTTGGGACGTGTCAACTCATCGATGAACGGGCGGTGCAGGTCAACCTGTCCTTCGTTGTTGACCGGCAGACGGCCGAAGTCGGCTTCCATCTCGGCCAGCGAACCGTAAACGTCCGTGCGCGGGTACTCGGGGTCGTCCGACTGCCACACCGGGATGGGCGAACCCCAGTAGCGGTTGCGACTGATGGACCAGTCGCGGGCGTTGTCCAGCCACTTACCGAACTGTCCGTCCTTGACGTTGCCCGGGATCCAGTTGATCTCCTGGTTCAGCTCGGACATACGGTCCTTGAACTTGGTCACTTCCACGTACCAGGAAGAGACAGCACGATAGATCAAGGGGTTCCGGCAGCGCCAGCAGTGCGGGTAGCTGTGCTCGTAGCTTGCCTGGCGGACCAGGCGGCCATCGGCGCGGAGCACCTGCGTGATCGGCTTGTTGGCCTCGAAGACCTGGAGACCCACGATGTCCGCCAAGCGGCCTTGCGAGAACAGCGGAAGGAATTTAGCACCTTCATCCACGGAAAGAACCACCGGAATGCCTGCTTCTTCACAGACTTTCTGGTCATCTTCACCGTAGGCAGGTGCCTGGTGGACGATGCCCGTACCGTCGGTGGTGGTGACGTAATCGGCCACAAGGACACGCCAGGCATTCTGGGTTCCGTACTTTTCAGCGTCGGCGAAATCGTCCCACAGCGGTTCGTACTCAAGGCCTTCCAACTGGGTGCCCGTGTAGGTGGACACCACGGCGGCAGCGGCGGCAGCAACGCCGTCGGCACCGTCGCCGTAACCCAGGTCCTTGGCGTAGGACCCCAACAGGTCAGCCGCGAGCAGGAAGCTGCCCGTCACGGGAGCCTCAGCGGACGCTGCCTTGACTCCGTTGGGTCCTGCGGGCAGCACGGCATAGGAGATGTCAGGCCCGACGGCGAGCGCAGCGTTGGTGGGCAGCGTCCACGGCGTGGTGGTCCAGGCGAGGGCCTGGACGCCGTCGAGGTCCTTGGAAAGCTGGCTCTCCCCCGCCTTGATGGGGAACGTCACCGTGACGGTCTGGTCCTGGCGGTTCTTGTAAACGTCATCATCCATGCGGAGTTCATGGTTGGAGAGGGGTGTCTCGTCCTTCCAGCAGTAGGGAAGGACGCGGTAGCCGTTGTAGGTGAGGCCCTTCTCATGGAGCTGCTTGAAGGCCCAGAGAACGGACTCCATGTACTCCACGTTGAGCGTCTTGTAGTCGTTCTCGAAGTCCACCCAGCGTGCCTGGCGGGTGACGTAGGCCTTCCACTCGTCGGCATACTTCATGACGGAGGCGCGGCAGGCGTCATTGAATTTGTCGATGCCCATGGCCTCGATCTGGGTTTTGTCCGTCATACCCAGCTGCTTCATGGCCTCAAGCTCTGCCGGAAGTCCGTGGGTGTCCCAGCCGAAGCGGCGCTCCACGCGCTTGCCGCGCTGGGTCTGGTAGCGGCCCACGAGGTCTTTGGCGTAACCGGTCAGCAGGTGCCCGTAGTGGGGAAGCCCGTTGGCGAAGGGAGGGCCGTCATAAAAGACGAACTCGTTGCTTCCGGGGGCGCCGCCGGGGAGGTCGCTGACGCGCTGGTCGATGCTGGCCTGGAAGGTACCGTCTTCATCCCAGTATTTGAGGATGCGCTCTTCGATGTCCGGGAACTTCACGGAGGTGGACACGCCGCGCGTGCCTGAAGGAGACGCTGAGGCCTTGGGGTAGTGGGTCATCTCATATCCTGTGATAGCTGGTTGACTGTCAGGATGCGAGGACGGCTCCTGTAACGCTTGTCAGCGTCACGGGTACCGCGGTACCACCTCACTTACCGGGGCATGACGCTCCGGCCGCTCATTACTGCTGTGACGGGCGTACCCGTCCGGTTCTACTGGGTCACTTGTGCCCATCAAGGCAGTCGGTGCTGTTCTTCCGGAAGCTCACCGGTGATGGCCGGGTCAAAGCTGGTGATCCAAGTCTAGCGGCAGCTGAGCGGATCGCTCTACCCGGACGTTCATCCCATGGTGAGGCCCGGCGGGCTCTGCGGTGAATAGACTCGACCCCATGACGCACCCCACCCCAGCCCTGCCGCAAACCCGCCCGGCACGAGGCCAAGCTTCCTTGGCATGGACGGTGCTGGCGTTGTTGGCAGCGCTGCCAGTGGCGGGTTTTTCGATGTTCCGGGCTGTGCCTGTTGAATGGCCGTTGCTTGTTGTTCAGTTGTTGTCCTTCACACCCTGGATGGTGCTGCCGGCGTCGGTTGCGTTCGTCCTGGCTCTGGTGGGGCGGCGCCGATGGGCGGTGGCAGCGACGGCGGCGCTCCTGGCTGTGCAGCTCTTCTGGCTCTTTCCCTTCGATGCGGGAAAAGCGGAGACGTTGCCGCCTGGGACGGGCACGGTTCCGGTGAAGGTCATGAGTTTGAATTCCGAGTACGGCGAGGCGGATGCGGCCGGCATTGTTGACCTGGTCCGCAGCAACGGCGTCCAATTGCTGGCCATACAGGAGTTCACCCAGTCCCTGCAGGATCGTTTGCGGGCCGAGGGCTTGGAGGATCTCTTGCCGAACGTCATCAGCGTCCCGAACGACGACGCTTCCGGCGGCGCTGTGTATTCCGTCTTTCCTCTGGAGGCGGAGGGCCTTCTCCCTGACACGCCGTTCCGGATGGACGTGACCAGGATCCTCGCCACCGATTCCGGCACCGGATCCCGGGCCACCCTGACCCTGACCACTGTGCACACCCTGCCGCCGGTTGACGAGAGGATCGGGCAATGGCGCAGTGACTTGCAAAAGCTTGCCCGGCAGGGCTCCCGTCCGGGCAACCACCTGCTGATGGGTGACTACAACGCCACCTATGACCATTCGGAGTTCCGGGAATTCCTGGATTCCGGAGGGGACGGTCGGAAACTTGTGGATGTGGGAACGGTTTCTTTTGGCAGGTTCATGCCCACGTGGCCCATGGAGGGTCCGCTGCTGCCCGGAATTGTGCTTGATCACGTGGTCACGTCGTCCCGGATCAGCAGCAGCGACTACTCGGTCCACCGGGTGCCCGGCAGCGATCACGCAGCCATCATGGCCCGGCTGATCATTCCTGCCGGTTAGCACGTTGCCAAGCCGCTGTACCGTCGCCGGCCAGCGACGGTTCAGCGGCTTGGCAACGGCTTTAGCCTTCCTTGCGGACCAGTTTGTGGTTGGCGGCCTGGGCCACGGGGCGGACCGTGATGTGGTCCAGGTTGATGTGGTGCGGCAACGACACGGCGTACTTGACGACGTCCGCCACATCATCTGCAGTCAAGGGCTTCTCCACACCG
The DNA here is from genome assembly GCF_016907545.1 of Paenarthrobacter ilicis. NCBI lineage: Bacteria > Bacillati > Actinomycetota > Actinomycetes > Micrococcales > Micrococcaceae > Paenarthrobacter > Paenarthrobacter ilicis. The sequence continues at coordinate 2,275,423 of NZ_JAFBCD010000001.1, forward strand.
GCGTACACCTTGGCGGCAGCTTCCTGGTCACCCAGGCGGTTGAGCGCGAATTCCTCGGTGTGCACCAGGCCGGGCGCCACCTCAATGACCCTGACGTTGTTCCCTACCTCTTCAAGCCGCAGCGCGTTGTTCATGGCGTGCTGGGCAAACTTGGCCGCGTTGTAGCCGGCTCCGCCCTCGTAAGCGCTGAGTCCGGCTGTTGAGGTCAGGTTGAGGACCGTGCCCTCGCCGTTCTCGCGAAGCATGGGAAGGAACGCGCGGGTGATCTTCATGGTCCCCAGGACGTTCACCTGGTACATCCAATCCCAGTCCCCGGTATCGGCATTGGCGATGGTGTCTGCTCCACGGGCGCCCCCTGCAATGTTGATGAGGGTGCCGGCTCCGCCGCCTTCGGTGACGGCCGCCAGCAACGCTGCAACGTCGTCGTCGGACGTGATATCAGCGGGGAACGGGACGGCGCCGGTGGCGGCAGCGAGTGCGTCCAACCGATCGGCCCTGCGTGCCACCGCGAAGACCTTCCATCCTGCGGCCGCCAGCGCTTTCACTGTCGCTTCCCCGATGCCCGTGCTGGCACCGGTAACCACTGCCGCGTTGTTCTGTCCTGCCAGGGTGTTCTCTGCTCCGGAAGTCATGGCACCACCATATCCGGCGTGCGGACAGGCCGGAGCGGCGGGGCGTAACGCCAGGCCATGAAACAATTGGTCCATGGCTGAATCAACGCAGGGTACAGACACGCCCGCCACCGCCCCCATCAACGTTCCCGACAAGCCGGCCCTTGAGGGCCTGGAGGCTGCTCTGACGCAGCGCTGGCTTGCGGAAGGAACCTACAAGTTCGATCCGGACACCACCCGGGAGCAGGTCTACTCGATCGACACTCCCCCTCCCACTGCCTCGGGCTCGCTCCACGTGGGCCACATGTTCTCCTTCACCCAGACGGACGTCCAGGCGCGCTACATGCGTATGACCGGAAAGAACGTCTTCTACCCCATGGGCTGGGATGACAACGGCCTGCCCACCGAGCGCCGGGTGCAGAACTACTACGGTGTCCGCTGCGATCCCGCCATCCCCTACAAGGCCGACTACACGCCCCCGGCACAACCGGCCAAGAACCAGCGCGATTTCGACGTCGTATCGCGCCAGAACTTCATCGAACTGTGCGAGGAACTCGCCGTTGAGGACGAGAAAGTCTTCGAGAACCTGTTCCAGACCCTTGGCCTGTCGGTGGACTGGGACCTGACCTACCGAACCATTGACGACACGTCACGTGCGGTATCCCAGCGCGCCTTCCTCGCCAACCTGTCTGCCGGTGACGCCTACATGGCCGAGGCACCCACCTTGTGGGACGTGACCTTCCGTACCGCTGTGGCGCAGGCTGAGCTTGAGGACCGCGAAGTCGCTGGCGCCTACTACCGCTATCCCTTCTTTACTGAAGATGGCGAAAAGATTTTCATCGAGACCACGCGTCCGGAACTGCTCGCGGCATGCGCGGCCCTGGTGGCAAACCCCGACGACGAGCGGTACCAGCCGTTGTTCGGCAAGACCGTGAAGTCCCCGCTGTTCGACGTGGAACTCGAGGTTAAAGCCCACCCGCTCGCCAAGGCGGACAAGGGCTCAGGAATCGCCATGGTGTGTACGTTCGGCGACCTGACCGACGTCACCTGGTGGCGCGAACTCCAGCTGCCTACCCGCGCCATCATGGGCCGCGACGGACGCATCATTGCCGACGCCCCGGAGTGGATCACCACCGAGGCCGGCAAGGAAGCTTACGCCGCGATCGCCGGCAAGACTGCCTTCTCCGCCAAGGAAGCCGTGGTTGAACTGCTCAAGGCAGCGGACCTGCTTGATGGCGAACCCAAGAAGATCACCCACCCGGTTAACTTCTTCGAAAAGGGAGACAAGCCCCTCGAAGTTGTCACGTCCCGTCAGTGGTACATCCGAAACGGCGGCCGCGACGAGGAACGCCGTGAACGCCTGATCGGACGTGGTCAGGAGATCACGTTCCACCCGGCCTTCATGCGCTCACGCTATGAGAACTGGATCGCGGGCCTGAACGGCGACTGGCTGGTATCCCGCCAGCGCTTCTTCGGCGTTCCCATCCCCGTCTGGTACCCGCTGGACGCCCAGGGCAACCCGGACTACGACAACCCGATCATTCCCTCCGACGAGATGCTCCCCGTTGACCCTGCCGCAGACGCTGCGCCTGGGTTTGAGGAATCGCAGCGCGACCAGGCCAACGGCTTCACGGGTGACGCAGACGTCCTGGACACCTGGGCTACATCCTCACTCACACCGCAGATTGTGGGCGGCTGGAGCCGTGACGAGGACCTGTTCTCCAAGGTTTACCCGTTCGACCTCAGGCCGCAGGGCCACGACATCATCCGCACCTGGCTGTTCTCCTCCGCTGTCCGCGCCGACGCACTCCAGAAGAGCGCCCCGTGGAAGCACGCAGCCATCTCCGGCTGGATCCTGGACCCGGACCGCAAGAAAATGTCCAAGTCCAAGGGCAATGTGGTTGTCCCCACGGATGTGCTGAAGGAGTTCGGCTCGGACGCTGTACGTTACTGGGCCGCTTCGGCCAAGCTCGGTGCGGACACAGCCTACGAGATCGCCCAGATGAAGATCGGCCGCCGTCTGGCCATCAAGCTGCTCAACGCTTCGAAGTTCGTGCTGAACCTCGGCGCCACCGAGAACTCGGTGGTGTCCAGCGACCTCTCGGTGCTGACCAACCCCCTGGACCGTGCGCTGCTCGCGCAACTGTCCGACGTCGTTGCCCAGTCCACCAAGGCGTTCGAGAACTACGACTACGCCCGTGCACTGCAGATCACAGAATCCTTCTTCTGGCAGTTCACGGACGACTATGTGGAGCTCATCAAGGACCGCGCCTACGGTGCCGCTGGCGAGACCGAACAAGCATCAGTCCTGGCAGCCTTGGCGACAACGCTGGACTCGCTCCTACGCCTCTTTGCACCGTTCCTTCCCTTCGCAACCGAAGAGGTCTGGGGCTGGTGGCGCACGGGATCCGTCCACCGGTCCCAGTGGCCCGCTGCGCTGGAAATCACCGACGGCGACACCACCATGCTCGGTACTGTGGGCGTGGCCCTCAGCGGCATCCGGAAAGCGAAGTCCGAAGCCAAGGTAAAGCAGCGCACCGGTGTTACCTCAGCTACCATCACGGCTCCGGAGGTTCTGGTGTCACAACTGAAGGCGGGCCTCGGCGATTTGAAGGCTGCTGCGAACGCCCAGGACATCACCCTCCAGTCGGGAGATGGTGAGCTGGCAGTCAGTGACGTCGTGCTGGCACCGGCCGAGGAAGTCCCGGCCCCATAGTTGTAATCCGGCAGCCCGTTTCAGGGCAAAGGGGAAGCCCCATCAGCGTTTTGCCGTTGGTGGGGCTTCGACTTTTCGGCTGTCTGGTGACGTCCTGACAGTCTGGCGGAATCCTTGGACTTCCAGGTCTTCCTACCCCGTCACAGGTAGCCTGCCTTCAACTTTGCCGTTGGCTCCGTTGTCTGCAATCACTGGATCTTTGGTTTCCGTGTCCCTCACCTTTCGATGTGGGTAAGAACCATTGTTGTCCTGCTGGAAGCCATGCACAAGAGCTTCGTGCGAACTACAAACCTGTAGTTATCCTTCGCGCAGGAAGCTCTTTATGGCAGAGTGTTGACCATGCCGGAACTGCCCGAAGTGCACGGACTGTGCATGTACCTGGATACCCAACTCCGCGGTGCCACAGTGACCCAGCTGAAGATCAATTCCTTCTCGGCACTCAAGACAGCCGATCCGCCTTACAGCGCCCTGGAAGGACACATAGTCCAGGGCGTGCAGCGTTTCGGCAAGTTCATCTGCATTGACCTGGATGGCCTCTCTTTGGTTTTTCATCTGGCAAAAGCCGGTTGGGTCCGCTACACCGAGCATCCGTCCTCAGCCGGCCTGCGCATGGGCAAAAGCAACATCTCGGCGCGTATTCTGCTGCATCGCGCCAGCGACGACGCCCACATTGGAATTGACCTCACTGAAGCGGGGACCAAGAAGAGCCTGGCGATCTACGTTGTCCGGGATCCCCAGGAAGTGCCTGGCCTGGCGAGCCTCGGCCCGGAACCTCTGAGCCCCGATTTCGACGTTGAGTCTCTGGCGTCGATTTTGTCCTCAAGCTCCATGCAGATCAAGGGACTGTTGAGGAACCAAGGCGTCATAGCCGGCATAGGCAACGCCTACAGCGACGAAATACTGCATGCCGCCAAACTTTCCCCCTTCGCCAGCGCCAAGTCATTGGACCGGCAGACCGTGGAACTCCTCTATCAAGCAATGCAGGAAGTACTGGTAGGCGCCGTCAATGCTGCGGCGGGAAAACCATCCAATGAGTTGAAGGACACCAAGCGCAGCAATTTCCGCGTCCACGCAAGAACGGGCCAACCCTGTCCGGTATGCGGGGACACAGTAAGGGAGGTGTCCTTCGCAGACACCTCCCTGCAGTACTGCGCTACGTGCCAGACGGGCGGAAAAATCCTGGCGGACCGACGGACCTCACGGTTCCTAAAATGAGCACGTGACTGGAATGGACCTGTAGCTCATTGGGAAACCGCCAAGCCCCTTAGCTGAACTCCGGGTTCTCCGTGCGGCTCCTCTTGAGCTCAAAGAAGTGCGGGAAACCGGCCAACGTTACCGTGGCGTCCCACAGCCTTCCGGCATCCTCACCGCGGGGAATGCGCGTCAGCACGGGACCAAAGAATGCGGTGCCGTTGAAGGCAACCACGGGTGTCCCCACATCCTGGCCCACCTTGGAGATTCCCTCTTCATGGCTGGCGCGGAGCTTTGCGTCGTACTCGTCGGACTCAGCGAACCGGGCCAGCTCTGCGGGCAGGCCCACCTCCGCCAGCGACTTCTGGATGACGGACGTACGGTCCTTGTTGCCCTGATGGTGGATCTGCTCACCCATGGCGTCGTACAGGGCCTTGACGTAGCTGCTGCCGTGCAGTTCCTGGGCCGCAATGATCACCCGGACCGGTCCCCAGCTGTCATCCATCATGGCCCGGTATTCGTCAGGAAGATCGCGGCCCTCGTTGAGCACCGAGAGGCTCATGACGTGCCATTCGGTTTCAATGCCGCGGACCTGCTCCACTTCACCGATCCACCGTGAAGTGATCCACGCGAAGGGGCATACGGGGTCAAACCAGAAATCAGCCTTGTTCACGCTGGATACGGGTGCGGACGTGTCTTGTTCAGTCACAGGGGTCTCCTAAGCAAGGGGTGATGATTAGCGCGCCACCCACACAACAAGTGGCTCTCCCTGAAGGAAACGGGAGCCTACGCGGACTTATTCCGTCGTTTGGCAACAACATCGTGGGCGATCATGGTTGGCTGGGCTTTCTTTGCCACGACGTCCGCAGTGATGACCACGGTAGCGATGTCATCACGGCTGGGGAGATCGAACATCACCGGAAGAAGTACTTCCTCCATGATGGCGCGGAGGCCACGGGCACCTGTTCCCCGTTCCAGGGCCTGGTCCGCGATGGCATCCAGGGCGTCGTCGTCGAACTGCAGCTCCACACCATCCAGATGGAACATCTTCTGGTACTGCTTCACCAGCGCGTTCTTGGGGGTGGAAAGAATCTGGATCAGCGCCGGCCTGTCCAAGTGGGACACAGTGGTGATCACCGGCAGGCGGCCGATGAACTCCGGGATCAGACCGAACTTCAACAGATCCTCGGGCATGACCTCCCCGTAACTGTCCACGGTGTCGCGTGCCTCGTTCAGGGGCGCACCAAAACCGATGCCCTTGCGGCCGGAACGGGATCCAATGATCTCCTCCAGTCCGGCAAATGCGCCCGCCACGATGAAGAGGACATTGGTGGTGTCGATTTGAATGAATTCCTGGTGGGGGTGCTTCCGGCCACCTTGGGGCGGCACCGATGCCACAGTGCCTTCAAGAATTTTCAAGAGTGCTTGTTGAACGCCCTCGCCGGAGACGTCCCTGGTGATGGAAGGGTTCTCGCTCTTGCGGGAAATCTTGTCGATCTCATCGATGTAGATGATGCCCTGCTCGGCCTTCTTGACGTCGTAGTCGGCGGCCTGGATAAGCTTCAGGAGGATGTTCTCCACGTCCTCCCCCACGTAGCCGGCTTCCGTCAAGGCGGTGGCGTCGGCAACAGCGAAGGGAACATTGAGGCGCCGGGCCAGGGTCTGGGCCAAGTAGGTCTTTCCGCAGCCCGTGGGTCCAATCAGCAGGATGTTGGACTTGGCGATCTCCACATCCTCATGATGCGAGCCCTCGCCGAGGCTGCCTGGTTTGGGCGAATGCCCTGCCTGGATGCGCTTGTAGTGGTTGTAAACAGCCACTGCCAAGGATCGTTTGGCGGGTTCTTGCCCAATGACGTATTCCTGAAGGAAATCGAAAATCTCGCGCGGCTTAGGCAACTCGAAGCTGCCCAGATCGGAAACCTCGGCCAGCTCCTCTTCAATGATCTCGTTGCACAGCTCGATGCACTCGTCGCAGATGTACACACCGGGACCAGCGATCAGCTTCCGCACCTGCTTCTGGCTCTTGCCACAGAAAGAACACTTCAGCAGATCCGTGCTCTCGCCTATCCGAGCCATGTGGGAATCCCTTCGTTGCAATCGGGTGGTGCGGCACCATCCACTCTAGGACACAATGAGCCGCTTGGGGGGAAAGCGAACGCCGGTGCGGTTCATATTTCGTGAACCGCACCGGCGTCCATTTCTCACGTTCTAGCGGGCAATAGCCTGGGGCTTGATCTTGCGGGAATCAAGAACCTGGTCAATCAATCCGTAGTTCAGGGCTTCCGCGGCCGTCAGGATCTTGTCGCGCTCAATGTCGTTGTTCACCTGTTCGGAGGTACGGCCGGAGTGGTGCGCCAGCGTGTCCTCCAACCAGGTGCGCATCCGCATGACCTCGGCTGCCTGGATCTCCAAGTCCGAGGCCTGACCGCCCTGGCCACCGGAGAGGGCGGGCTGGTGGATCAACACACGGGCGTTCGGCAGGGCCAAACGCTTGCCGGGAGTGCCTGCTGCCAGGAGAACTGCAGCAGCGCTGGCCGCCTGGCCGAGGCATACAGTCTGGATCTCCGGGCGGATGTACTGCATGGTGTCGTAAATGGCAGTCATCGCGGTGAAGGACCCACCCGGCGAGTTGATGTACAGGGTGATGTCGCGGTCCGGGTCCGTCGACTCAAGGACCAGAAGCTGGGCCATGATGTCGTCCGCGGAGGCATCGTCAACCTGGACGCCCAGGAAGATGATCCTGTCCTCAAACAGCTTGGTGTAGGGGTCCTGGCGCTTGAAGCCATAGGGCGTGCGCTCTTCGAACTGGGGCAGGACGTAGCGGCTGGACGGGAGATTACCGGCAGACCATCCGAAGTTGTAGTTCATGTTCATTACTCCTGGGTTTCAGTGGTTCTTGGTGCCGGTCAGTTATCGGAGCTCGACTGGTTGGCAGTTCCGCCGCCGCCTGCCACGGAGCCTGCGTGCGCGGAGATCTTGTCAAAGAAGCCGTATTCCAGGGCCTCAGCGGCAGTGAACCACTTATCGCGGTCATTGTCCTTGAGGATGGTCTCCACGGTCTGGCCCGTCTGCTCGGCCGTCAATTCAGCCATGACCTTCTTCATGTGCAGGATGAGTTCAGCCTGGATCTTGATGTCCGAGGCCGTCCCGCCAATTCCACCGGACGGCTGGTGCATCAGAATGCGGGCGTTCGGCGTCGCGTAGCGCTTGCCCTTGGTGCCGGAGGACAACAGGAACTGGCCCATCGAGGCTGCGAGCCCCGTTGCTACCGTCACGACATCGTTGGGAATGAACTGCATGGTGTCGTAGATGGCCATGCCCGCTGTGACCGAGCCACCCGGCGAGTTGATGTACAGGTAGATATCCTTCTCCGGGTCTTCAGCCGAGAGCAGGAGGAGCTGCGAGCAGATGGCGTTGGCATTCTCGTCGCGAACTTCAGAGCCGAGCCAGATGATGCGCTCTTTCAGCAGGCGGTTGTAGATGTAGTTGTCCTGGGCTGCGGGATCGACAGTTGCCATCCGGGGAGCCTCTGATTGCTGTGACATAAGTACTTACCTCTCGCTGGTGCCAGTGACATCACTGAACTTCACTACTTGGACACTAACCGTTTTCAGGGGCGTTTTGTTCGCCGGAATCGCGCTGTTCGCTGACGGCGCACGCCTGTGTCCGGCTCCCGGGTCCGGGCTTAAAACAAAACCGGCCCCGGATCGTGGGATCCGGGGCCGGTTGGAGAATGCTTATTAGAACTTCACTGCTGCTGGGTCATCGTTCGCGGCGGTCTCAGCGTCCTCAGCGGCATCGCCGGCTGCGGGCTCTTCAACTGCTGCTTCACCTGCAGGGCGGACGAAGTCGGTGAGATCAACCTTGTTGCCCTCGGAGTCCACAACCTCAGCCTGGCCGAGTACCACTGCCAGTGCCTTGCGGCGGCGAACCTCGGAAACCATCATGGGAACCTGACCGCTCTGGTCGATGATCTGAGCGAACTGGTTCGGGTCCATGCCGTACTGGCTGGCCGTGGTGACGATGTAGTCGATGAGCTCATTCTGGCTGACATCAACCTCTTCCTTGTCCGCAATGGCGTCAAGGATGATCTCGTTCTGGAAAGCGCGCTCGGTGTTGGCCTTGACCTCGGCGCGGTGCTCCTCGGTGTCGTGGTCACCTTCGCCGTGGGCATTCTCCGGGTTGAAGTGCGCTTCGATCTGCTCTTCAACCACGGAGTCCGGAACCGGAACCTCCACCAGTTCAACGAGCTTGTCCAGGACCTTGTCGCGGGCCTCTACACCCTGCTCCACTACCTTGGAGTCAGCTGCCTGCTTGGCGAGGTCCTCGCGGAGCTCTGCAATGGTGTCGAACTCGGAAGCCAGCTGGGCGAAGTCATCGTTTGCCTCGGGAAGCTCGCGCTCCTTGACTGCCTTGACGGCAACCTTCACCTGGGCGTCTTCGCCGGCGTGGTCGCCGCCGACGAGCTTGGTGTCGAAGATGGCTTCTTCATCAGCGGACAAGCCGGTGACGGCTTCGTCGAGGCCCTCAAGCATGGTGCCTGCGCCTACCTGGTAGGAGAGGCCTGCAGCCGAATCGATCTCTTCGCCGTCAATGGTTGCGGTGATATCGATGGTCAGGAAGTCATCGTTCTTCGCAGGGCGCTCAACGGACTTCAACGTGCCGAAGCGGCCACGCAGCTCATCCAGTGCCTTGTCGATGTCAGCGTCGGAGGACTCCGCAGCGGCTACCTCAACCTTGATACCGGAGTATTCCGGCAGTTCGATTTCGGGGCGGACATCGATCTCCACCTGGAACTTGAGCTCTCCATCAGTGGAGGCCGGGTCCGGAACCTCGGTGATTTCAACCTCAGGACGGCTCAGGGGGCGTACGCCTGTTTCCTGAACTGCAGCCTGGTACCAGCCGTTGAGGCCATCGTTGATGGCGGTCTCCAGAACGTAACCGCGGCCTACGCGCTGGTCAATGAGCTTGGAGGGAACTTTGCCCTTGCGGAATCCGGGGACCTGGATCTGCGAAGCAACGGTCTTGTACGCGGCATCGATGCTCGGCTTCAGTTCCTCAAAGGGAACCTCAACGTTGAGCTTGACCCGCGTTGCGGTGAGGTTCTCGACAGCGCTCTTCACAGTCTAAGTACTCCTGATTTTGTGGGTATGGGTTTCTGTTGTATCCAGTTACGGACGCAAACACAGAGTCGGGGTGACAGGATTTGAACCTGCGACTTCCTGCTCCCAAAGCAGGTGCTCTAGCCAAGCTGAGCTACACCCCGAATGCACAGGACAGTCTACGGGCATGCGGGCCGGAAATGCACATTTGACACCGCCGCCGGAATTAGGTTTAGTTATACCCGGCTTGAACAGCCAGCAGGAAGAAACCCGGAAACGGGAAGTCCTCCTGGGGACGTAGCTTAATGGTAAAGCCTCAGTCTTCCAAACTGATTACGCGGGTTCGATTCCCGTCGTCCCCTCCAGAAAAAGAACCCCGGTCCGCGGACCGGGGTTCTTTGCATTGAACGGGGTTCTTTGCATTGAACAGGGCTCTATGCGGTGTAAGGCTGACTGGACCATCCGCTGGATTGGACCACCCGGAGCTAACGCGCCGGCCCCTGGCAGCCAGGGCACCAGTACAACTTGCGGGCCGCTGCCTCGGTGACGGCCACAGTGCTGCCGCACACCCGGCAGGGCATCCCCTCACGTTTATAGACAAAGTGGGCATCAGCTTTATGCGCCCTTGCGGCACCGGGCTTCCACAGTGACCGCGGCGTCGTCACAATCCGTCCGTCACGGACGCCGTCCCGCATTGTCAGCACCGTGTCATCCCACAGACGGCCTGCCGCCTCTGCGTCTACGGCGTTGCCTGGAGTCCAGGGATTCATCGCTTGGCGAAAAAGAACCTCTGCCCTGTAAATGTTTCCAACGCCAGCCAGCACGGATTGATCCATCAGCAGGAGGCCCACGGGGGTTTTGCGCCGCCGCAATCGCCCAACAAATTCATCCCGGTCACCAGGCAGGTTGTGAAGGGGGTCCGGTCCCAACCGGTTCAGCACTGCTTCAACCTCGGCTCCGGTGATGGCCGCGCACGTGGTGGCACCCCGCAGATCGGCCCATCCATGGGCGGAAACCAGACGAACACGCACGGCACCCACCGGTTGGGGAGGCCCTGCGTACTCCCCTGCGGTGTCGCCTGGCCCTGTCTCGTTTTCACCCATGCGCCGGGGCGCCCCGATGCTGGACGCACCCACGAAGGAGCTGTCACCACCAAAGCTCCACGCCCCGTACAAACCCAGATGGACGTGCAGGAACAACCCATGGTCAAACCGGAGGAAGAACTGCTTACCGTGGGCCATGGCCTGTTCCATGGTGTGGCCGGTCAGCTGTGCAGCGCCGGCGGTGAACCGCCCCTGCGGGCTGGAGACCTCCAGGAGCTGGCCGCCAAAAACGTCCTGGAATTGGCGGGCCAGCCTGTGGACCGAATGCCCCTCAGGCACTACTGGACAATTTCGCCGGTGGTTTCGTAGACCGCAATCTTGCCGATCCGGCGGACGTGGCGCTCATCCTGGCTGAACGGCTCAGACAGGAAAGCCTCGATCAGCTCAGTGGCTTCCTCCACCGTGTGCTGACGGCCGCCCACTGCCACAACGTTGGCGTCGTTATGCTCACGGGCAAGCTTGGCTGTGGACAAGTTCCATGCCAGGGCGGCACGGACGCCCCTGACCTTGTTGGCAGCAATCTGCTCGCCGTTGCCGGATCCACCCAGCACGATTCCCAAAGCGTGCACACCGGCTTCCTGGTCAGCCACCACCGCTGCGGCGGCATTGATGCAGAAGGACGGGTAGTCGTCCAGGGCGTCGTATTCCCTGGGCCCGTGATCCACCACTTCGTAGCCCTTGGCGCTGAGGTGGCTGACCAAGTGGGCGCTCAGTTCCATGCCGGCGTGGTCAGTGGCGATGTGGACGCGGGGTGTTGTCACAGGAAGTCCATTCTTTTGGCGCGCTCATGCGGCATGGGCCGGGCGCGATGTGTGGGGATGCGCTACCTAGGGTACCGCTACCCGGGTTGCTGGGGTTGACCGTCGTCGTGCGCCCTGCTTGCTGCCCGGTTCAGAACTCCGGCCAACCGGTCTGCCGAAGACCGCGTACCTGCGCTCAGCGCTACCCGGCCTCCGTTCTGCTTCCGGACCACCACCGCAGGTCCACTGCTCACCAGCATGGCGGTTGCGTCATCGTGGTGCCGCAACCCCCACCCGCCGTAGTCGGCAGCTTTGACGTCTGCCGGGGCCGCAGCGGCGATCTCGACGGCGGGAACGGTCAGGACGCGCAGGACGCCACCGGCAAAAACCTGCAGGCCGGCCCTGTCCGCACGGACCCTGGCGAAAAGGAATCCCGCTCCCACCAAGGCAGCGGCTGCCACCAGGGCTCCGAGCCATGGGACCACCACCGCAATCAGGGCGGCGGGGAACAACGCCGAAACAATGATCATGACGAACACGGAGCTGCGGGCATGGACCCAGATCCTTAGTGTGTCATTGGGCAGGTCCGGGTCCTCCAGCAGCCGGAGCTCCGACTGCAAAGCTGCGTCGTCCTCCGGAGTCCAATGGGGATCGGGCTTGAACGCGAACATCATCACGACGCCCATGGCCAGCGCCGCACCGCTTCCCATGGCCAGAACAATTGGATCCACGTGGGAAACCCTGGCGTCGGCTGCACCTGACTGGCCGGCCAGGCCCGCGGCCAGGACCGTTGTGATGAAGAGGCTCAGCATGAGGCCGAGCCCCATCATGAGCCGCCGCATGATCACCGGCCGCGACAGCGGCACCGCTTGGAGGAAACCGGCCCAGCCACAGAGGACTATGAGAGCTGCACCACCGCCCACATAGGCGCCGAACGGCGCAAAAGAACTGCCGCCGTCGGCATTCCACATCACGGCCACAGGGTTGGGCAGGCTGTTCCGCACCATGAAGGCGCACAGGACAAAACCCGCGGCGAGAACAAGGGGGAAACCCACTGCGAATCTCAAAGCGCGAACATCGAGGGTCTCCCTGAAGCGTGCCATGATCCAAAGCTACTCCGTGGTGCGACACTGTGCCGATTGCTCCTTGCCATACTGCCGCAGAGTGAAAGAATGGCTTCACACCAGCGACCGGCGTGGCCGGTCGGTCATCCACACTTTTCGGAGGCTCCACTTGCCAGGCCTGAATCTCACGCGCGATGAAGCGGCGAACCGCGCAGAACTGCTCAACGTCGAGTCATATGACGTCACTTTGGACCTGACAAAGGGCCCGGACGTCTTCAGTTCCACCACCGTGGTGAAGTTCTCCGCACAGCCCGGGTCGTCGTCGTTCATCGACGCGATCACCGCAGCCGTTCATAAAGTGACTCTCAACGGCGTTGATTTGGACCCGGCAACCGTGGCCGACGGTATCCGCATCCAACTCCCCGATCTCGCAGCGGACAACGAGCTCACGGTGGTGGCTGACGCTCCGTACATGAACACGGGCGAGGGGCTGCACCGGTTTGTGGACCCCGTGGACGGTGAGGCCTACCTCTACACCCAGTTCGAAGTGCCGGACTCCCGCCGCATGTTTGCAGTGTTCGAGCAGCCGGACCTGAAAGCCAGCTTCACGTTCACGGTGACCGCGCCGTCCCATTGGGATGTCATTTCCAACTCGCCCACTCCCAAGCCCGTGGACGCTGCCGCCGGGGACGACGGCGCCGCCCGGTCAACGTGGCACTTCGCACCCACCCCGCGGCTTTCCTCCTACGTCACGGCACTGATTGCCGGCCCGTACCAGTCCGTCCGTTCCGAGGTCACCAGCTCCGATGGGCGCGTCATCCCGCTGGGTGTGTTCGCCAGGAAGTCCCTGATGCAGTACCTGGACGCGGACAATATCTTTGAACTGACGCGGCAGGGTTTTGAGTTTTTCGAGGCCCAGTTCGGTTGCCCCTATCCGTTTGAAAAATACGATCAGCTGTTCGTTCCCGAATTCAATGCTGGCGCCATGGAGAACGCCGGCGCGGTGACCATCCTTGAGGGATACGTTTTCCGAGGAAAGGTGACGGGTGCCCAGATTGAACGCCGTGCCATCACCGTCCTGCACGAGTTGGCGCACATGTGGTTCGGCGACCTGGTGACCATGCGCTGGTGGAACGATCTCTGGCTGAACGAGTCCTTCGCCGAATACATGTCGCACCTGGCTGCGGTGGAGAACACCGAATTCGACCGCGCATGGACAACGTTCGCTTCCGTGGAGAAGTCCTGGGCGTACAAGCAGGATCAGCTGCCCACCACACACCCGATCTTCGCGGAGATCAACAATCTTGAAGACGTGGAAGTGAACTTCGACGGCATTACCTACGCCAAGGGCGCTTCGGTACTGCGGCAGCTGGTGGCCTGGGTGGGACCCGAACAGTTCATGGCCGGAGTCCGCAGCTATTTCGCCAAACACGCGTGGAAGAACACTGAGCTCTCCGACCTCATGGTGGAACTGGAAGCCGCCAGCGGACGCGAGCTGGACCAGTGGGGCAAGGTATGGCTGGAGACCGCCGGCGTCAATACGCTGGCCCCCGAGCTGACCGTGGATTCCGAAGGAACCATCACCGCCTTTGCCATCAGGCAGACCGCCATCGCGGAACAGCCCACGCTCCGGCCGCACCGCCTGGCCGTTGGCTTCTACGACATCGCCGAAAGCGGCCTCCTGGAGCGGACCCACCGGGAGGAGCTGGACGTTGACGGGGCGCTGACGGAAGTGCCGGCCCTGGTTGGCCGTCAACGCGCGGACCTCATCCTGCTCAACGATGATGACCTCGCCTACGCAAAGGTCCGCCTGGATGCGGACAGCCTCGCTACGGCCACGGCCCACCTGAAGGATTTCGCCAACAGCCTGCCGCGCACCCTGGTGTGGGGCTCGGCCTGGGATGCAGCGCGCGACGGCGAAACACCGGCCCGCGGGTACGTGGACCTGGTGCTGTCCAACATTGCCCATGAGACGGATTCCTCGGTGATCCTGGTGCAGTTGCGGCAGCTCGCCACCACCCTGACCTACTACGTGGCCGCCGAACACAAGCAGGCCACCCTCGTCACCGCCGCGGATCGCTTGTGGGAGCTCGCTTCCTCCGTGGAGCCAGGCTCGGATGCCCAACTCCAATTCGCGAAGTCCTTCGCGCAGCTCGCACGCAGCAGCGCCCAGCTTGACCGCATCCAGGCCCTGCTGGACGGGACAGAGACACTCAACGGTCTCTCTGTTGACCAGGACATGCGCTGGGAGCTCCTGACGTCACTGGTGGTTGGTGGCCGGCAGGGACAGGAACGGATCGACGAGGAACTGGCACGGGACAACACATCCAACGGCCAAAACGCTGCTGCCCAAGCCACCGCCGCCATTCCGACGCCCGGGGCCAAGGCTGCCGCATGGCAAGCGATCGTGGAAACGGGCGAGATGTCCAACGCGCTGCAATCATCGGCAGTGGCCGGGTTCATGCGCGTCACGGACACCTCGTTGCTGGAGCCTTACGCTGAAAAGTACTTCGAAGCGGTTCCAGGAATCGTCAAGGAGCGCACCCACGCCCTGGCGCAGCAGGTTGTGGTGGGACTGTATCCCGCCCAGCTGACCACGCAGGCCACCGTTGACCGCACTGATGCCTTCCTTGCGGGGCTTCCGGAGGAAAGTGCGGCCTTGCGCAGGATGATGCTGGAGAACCGCGACGGCGTGGCGCGGGCTTTGCGCGCCAGGACGGCCGACGCGTAAGCCGTACACATATTGATGCTCAGGCGGACAGCCTGGCCCGCTGGCTAGACTGTCCGCATGAGCCTCAACGAGCACCATTACGCGCTGACTGTCCGGTGGACAGGCAACCTGGGCGCCGGCACCTCAGGCTACAGGGCATACTCCCGGGACCATGACATTGAGATCGATGGCCTGCCTGCCCTGAAGGGCTCCGCCGACCCCACTTTCCACGGAGACAGAACCCGTTACAACCCGGAACAGTTGCTGCTCGCCGCCCTTTCGCAGTGCCACATGTTGTCCTTCCTCCATGTAGCCGTGAAGCGGGGAGTGGTGGTCACCGCCTACGAAGACCATGCGGAGGGCCTCATGAAGCTCAACAAGGATGGCAGCGGCCAGTTTGAGGGCGTGACCCTCAAACCGCACGTCACGGTTGCCGACCCCCAGCATCTTGGCCTGATGGAGGAACTCCACCATGAGGCCAACCAGGTCTGCTTCATTGCCCGCAGCGTCAATTTCCCCGTTGCCCACCAGCCCAGCACGACGGCGGAACAAGCCTAGGCAGGCAGCCCGCCCTTGAGGGCAACCAGGCGCTTTTCGGTACCGGCGGAGAGCCCGGCCTTTCGATCCCTGTCCAGCCCACGGCGTCTTTCGTCCGCCAGCGTCGCCGCAAGCGTTTCCTGCCACGGCCGAAGGTTCATGCCCGCAGAGCGCGCGGCATGGTTGGACCTTGCCTGGAAGCCCTCGTGTCCAGGGGCAGCCACAAGGGCAGCGACTCCGGGCCGGACCAATGATTCACGCCATGCTCAAGCAACCAGTCAGGGCTGCAAGCGACCATCTCAAGATCGTGGGCACCCGCCACGGTCCTGCACTCGGCCAGAAAATCGGTAAATCCCACCACGTCGCCCAAAGCGTTGTACGTACCGGTCAGTCCTCCACCGGCCGCCTCCAGTATCCACGCTGACAGGTCCCGGACATCGATAATCTGAGTGGCGGCATCTCCCATGTCCGGCACAATGGCCGGTCCCCGCTCCGTGGCCGCGAAACGCGCAGGCCAATACCCATACCGATCAGTGCCATCCCCCGGCCCGCTGATCAGTCCCGCCCGGACAATGTGGGCTTTGTCCCCCACCATCGCTGCAGTGAGCTGCTCAATGGCCGATTTGGACTCACCGTAGGTCTCCTGAGTGCCGGGTTGTCCCGCGGGAAGCGGCGCCAGCAGGGCCGCGCTTTCGTCGTCGCCCGGCACGGAATGATCCGCATACACCGAACACCTGGACACGAAAGTCCAGTGCGCCGTTTGCTTTCCCAGAGCCTCCAAGGCTTCGCCCGCCTGCACGGGGTCCCGGGAGACCTCCACCACGGAATCCCAAGTGCCACCAAGCACCGAATACGCCCCGGCACCCATGGCGCGGTCGCCCCTGACCCACGTCACGCCGTCGGGCGGGTCCTGTGAAGAACCCCGGGCAAAACACGTGACATCATGCCCGGCAGCAACAGCCTGCCCGGCAATCCGGGCTGACAGGAAGGCGGTGCCGCCAAGGACCAGGATGCGCATACGGCCACGCTACGGCGCTAGGGTTGTAGGTGGACAGAGTGTTCCGCGCCCGGCGAACACGGGCCGACGACAAGGAGCCACTACACCTTGATCTCCATCCCCCTAGCGGAAACCCTTACCTTGGAACCAGAGAAAATCGACTTCGTCTCCATCCTCATCACCATCGGAGTGGGACTGTTGGTGTGGACCATCGCCCGTTTCGTCATCCTCCGGATCACCCGCCGCGTTTCAGCCGGCAGCACCCTCTTCAAAAAAGCGCACTTCAAATGGGTTCAACCGGCCATTCGGGCCCTGGACCATGAACGCCGCTCGCAGCGCGCCGAGACCATCGGCACACTGCTCACCAGCCTTGTCAGCGTAGTGGTGGTGGTGATTGTCATCATCTACATCCTTAAGTTCATGAACGTGGACGTGGCACCGCTGCTGACCAGTGTGGGTATTTTGGGTGTCGCGATCGGCTTCGGTGCCCAGCAGTTGATCCGTGATTTCCTTGCGGGGATCTTCATCACCATCGAAGACCAGTACGGCATTGGCGATGTGATCGTCACCAGCGAAGTGATTGGCACTGTGGAATCCGTGGGCCTGCGCATCACCCGCGTCCGGGCCGAAGACGGAGCAATCTGGTACCTGCGCAACGGCGAAATCCTTCGGGTGGGAAACCGCTCCCAGGGCGACTACGTGCCCCTTGAAGAACCCGACGACGGCGCAGATCCGGCGCCCGGTGCCGCAGCCGCAACCGTTACTGCCGGCGCACCGCGTGCCGTAAAAGCCGAGGAGAAGTCCAATGAGTGACATGACACCAGGGCAGGTCCCCGCTCCGCAGGCCGGCCCTCGCCGCCAGCTGATGCAGAACGACCCCTTCAGCCAGCCAACGTATACCGACAGCTTCTATGCCGCCGTGGGCGGTCACGACACTTTTGTGAAGTTGATCGACGTGTTCTACGACGGCGTGGCCGCGGACCCCTTGCTGCGGCCCATGTATCCGGAAGAAGATTTGGGACCCGCCAAACGGCGTTTTCTGATGTTTCTTGAGCAGTACTGGGGCGGTCCCACCACCTACGGCGAGGAAAGGGGACATCCACGCCTGCGCATGCGGCACATGCCCTTCCAAGTCACGCCCGAGGCCAAAGACCGTTGGCTGTACCACATGCGGACAGCAGTTGACTCGCTGGAGCTCCCGCCCCTGCACGAAGGCACGCTCTGGGATTACATGGAACGGGCAGCACTGACCATGGTCAACAGCCCGTCAGCAGGACCCGGGGCCTGACCCGGAAGTCTGACCCGAGGCCGGCTGCAAGAGGCCGGCTGCGTAATGCCGGCTGCGTGATGCTGGCCTCAGAACCCCAGGCCGAGCCCCGCGCCCGTGCGGACCAACACATGGCCGCGGGGCCCGCTGAGCCTGTACCAGCGGCCGTTTCGGAGGATCTTCTGCTCGCCGTCCCCCAGGAAGCCCAAGCCGTAGGCGGCGAAAGCCGCACCAGCGGGCAGCGCGCCAAGTTCCGGAAGCTCCCTGCCCCAAACGGCGGCCCTGGCACTATTGACGACGGCGGCACCCGCCTGGTCGGGAATCACCCCGGCCACTTCGCCGATGCCGTCCACGGCAGCTGCAGTAAGAACTGCGTCCGGTACAGTGCCGTGATCCTCCCACCCGGTACGGGGCGCGCTCACCCCGGCCCAGGACTCTGCCACGGTTGTTGGCGGAATAGGCAGCTCTGTGTCCCCGCCGCCTGCGCGCGCCAAACGATCCAGCACCGAGGCCAGCGTCACCGTGACATCAACCCGGGCGGGCTCGGCGAGGGCCATGGTTCGCATGCCAAGAATGGTGGGGGTGGACTCCCCCAGGATGCGCGGACGCAGGACGCATACGTAAGCCGCAAGGACATCGCCTGCGCCCTGAAGGCGGATGGCGCCGTCGTCAATGCTTTTGGCCCTGGTGATGAACGTTCGCAGATCATCAAGGTCACGGGAATCGGGGAAGCGGAGGGACTGGGTCACGACGTCTGGCACATCATCGACCTTACCGGCATGTCCGCGTTTGGGCATGTCTGCGTTTGAGAGGGGTGCGGGCTCCGTCTAAAGTCGAACCATGACTGAGACGAACGCTGCCCCCGGGGTGCAGGCGGCCCCGGAAGACCCCATGGAAGTGCTGATCGGCCTGCTGGACCTGGGTGATTTTGACGGAGCGCGGACCAACGAGGACATCTTCCTGGGCCCATCCCAAAAGCAGCCACGGCACCGGGTGTTCGGTGGCCAGGTGCTGGCGCAGTCCATGATGGCCGGAATGCGGACGGTGGAACCGGACCGGTCCGCCCACTCCATGCACGGGTACTTCCTCCGCCCGGGCGACGCCAACAAGCCCATCACCTTTGGAGTCGAACGGCTCCGCGACGGCAGGTCCTTCTCGGCCAGGCGCGTCCATGCCTACCAGGACGGGGTTCCCATCCTGTCCATGATCGCCTCCTTTCAGGTGGAAGACAGCGGACTGGATCACCAGGCCACCATGCCGGAGGGCATCCCGGACCCGGAATCCCTCCCCAGCACTGCCGAGCTGCTGTCCCGGATAGACCATCCAATGGCGCGGCACATGTCCTCTGAACGGCCCTTCGATGTCCGGCACATTGATCCGGCGCTTTACGTCTCGGCACCGGATGACCACGTGGCAACCAATGCGGTGTGGATGAAAACCATGGGTCCCTTGCCCGAGGACCCCAACCTCCACCGTGCGGCCCTTGCCTACGCCAGCGACTACACGCTCCTGGAGCCGATTCTCCGTAAGCACGGACTGTCCTGGATGACTCCGGGCATGAGTGTCGCCAGCCTGGACCACGCCATGTGGTGGCACCGGCCGGTCCGCGTGGACGAGTGGATGCTGTATGTTCAGGAGTCCCCCAGCGCACAGGGCGCACGGGGATTGGCTACAGGCAGGATCTTCAGCCGGGATGGCCTGCATGTGGCCACCGTGGCCCAAGAGGGCATGGTCAGAATCCCCTGAGTTTGGTGGCATGACAGCAGACGACAGCGGCCGGTCCCCTGTGGGGAACCGGCTGCTGTCGTTTGGGTCTGTAAGCCGGCTGCGTTGACCGCGGGTATTAGTCGCGAGTCAGGCGTCGGTGCGTCACGCGGTGCGGCTTGGCCGCATCCGGACCCAGGCGCTCCACCTTGTTTTCCTCGTAGGCGTCGAAGTTGCCTTCGAACCAGTACCACTTCGAGGGGTTCTCATCATCGCCTTCATAGGCAAGGATGTGGGTGGCCACCCGGTCCAGGAACCAGCGATCGTGCGAGACCACCACTGCGCATCCCGGGAACTCAAGGAGAGCGTTCTCGAGGCTGCTCAATGTTTCGACGTCGAGGTCGTTGGTGGGTTCGTCGAGGAGCAGCAAGTTGCCGCCCTGCTTGAGCGTCAGAGCCAGGTTCAGGCGGTTACGCTCGCCACCGGAGAGCACACCAGCCTTCTTCTGCTGATCCGGCCCCTTGAAGCCGAAGGCCGAAACGTAGGCGCGTGAGGGCATCTCCACTTGGCCGACCTGGATGAAGTCGTTGCCTTCCGACACAACCTCCCACAGGGACTTGTTGGGGTCGATGCCACCACGGGACTGGTCCACGTAGGAAATCTTCACGGACTCGCCGATCTTCAGATCGCCGGCGTCCAGAGGCTCCATGCCCACAATCGTCTTGAAGAGCGTGGACTTGCCGACGCCGTTGGGCCCGATGACACCGACGATGCCGTTGCGGGGCAACGAGAAGGAAAGGTCCTCGATCAGAACACGGTCGTCGAAGCCCTTCTTCAGCTTGCTGGCCTCGATCACCAAAGATCCAAGGCGTGGTCCCGGCGGGATCTGGATTTCTTCGAAGTCCAGCTTGCGCGTGCGCTCAGCCTCAGCAGCCATTTCCTCGTAGCGGGCCAAACGGGCCTTCGACTTGGTCTGGCGGCCCTTGGCGTTGGAGCGGACCCACTCAAGTTCCTCGGTCAGGCGCTTGGAGAGCTTGGCGTCCTTCTTGCCCTGGACTTCCAAGCGGGCTTTCTTCTTCTCCAAGTAGGTGGAGTAGTTGCCCTCGTACGGGTACAGGTGACCACGGTCGACTTCTGCAATCCACTCAGCAACGTGATCGAGGAAGTACCGGTCGTGGGTCACGGCGAGGACGGCACCGGGGTACTGGGACAAGTGCTGCTCGAGCCACAGCACGCTCTCGGCGTCCAAGTGGTTGGTGGGCTCATCAAGCAGCAGGAGGTCCGGCTTCTGCAGGAGGAGCTTGCAGAGCGCAACGCGGCGGCGCTCACCACCGGAGAGGACAGTAACGTCCGCATCTGCCGGCGGGCACCGAAGGGCGTCCATGGCCTGCTCCAGCTGGGAGTCGATGTCCCAGGCGTCGGCAGCATCAATGGCTTCCTGGAGCTTGCCCATCTCGTCCAGAAGGGTGTCGTAATCCGCGTCCGGGTTCGCCATCTCTTCGGAGATTTCGTTGAACCGCTGGATCTTGGCGTAGATCTCTCCCACGCCTTCCTGGACGTTGCCCAGAACGGTTTTTTCCTCATTGAGCGGCGGTTCCTGCAAGAGGATGCCAACGGTGTAACCGGGGCTCAGGCGGGCTTCGCCGTTGGACGGGGTATCCAGCCCGGCCATGATTTTGAGGATGGTGGACTTGCCAGCTCCGTTCGGACCCACGACGCCAATCTTGGCGCCGGGATAGAACGACATGCTGACATCGTCCAAAATAAGTTTGTCGCCAACGGCTTTGCGAGCCTTGGTCATCGTGTAAATGAATTCCGCCATACCCTTAAATCTAGTGGCTCGGCGAGGATAACTCACATTCGGACGCCCGGTTCCGCTAGCGGACGTCCCCTACGAAACACTTTCCGGTCGCCAGAACAGGCAGGACAGTGACAGCCACCCCGCCGTCGCGGATCTGACCCATGACGCAATGCCCCCCGGTCAAAGCCGCAGCTTCCATCGCGTCGACGTCCAGGCCGGTAGGGGTCCGACTGACGGAGACCTCAAGGGCGGCAGCAGGAATTCCGGCTGCCACCAGGGCCGCCTTGAGAGCGTCCCTGTCCGGCTTGGGGTTCCCCGCCACAAGGTTCTTCAGTGTGGATTCGACCGTGGATTTTGTTGCGGCGAGCGCTGGATCCTCTGTCGTCGCCGCTCCTGGTGCAGCAGTTGGGGCCCCCGACGGCAGGATTGTCGGCTGACTGGCTGGCGTCGGGGCTGTACAGGCGGACACGCAAGCGCAGCCTGCAGCCAGCAGAAGGGCTCCGGCGAGCCTTGCAGCCGTTGAGAGCCTGGTTGTCGGCCGGTTTCGCTGCCGTCCAGTTCCGATGATCACCAAGCCATTGTGCCATTCACCGGGGACCGGGACGGACGGTGCCGCGGACAGAACATCCCCCTCGGAAGCAGAGTCCGAGGGGGATGGCGTGTGGTGCCCCAGGAGGGAATCGAACCCCCGACCGGCGGATTAGAAGGCCGCTGCTCTATCCCCTGAGCTACTGGGGCGTACCGGCACCGCGACATGATCAGGCCGCTGGCGCCGTAAAGAGTTTACAGTGCGTTCCGGTCGGGCCCGGACAACCCCACCGGCCGTCCTGTCCTCCCCAACCACCCTTTTCCACATAGCCAAGAACTTCCCTCCCGCCGGAGTGGAGGCGGGACCAAGCTGGAGGAGCCGGTAAAGGCAGTCTTAATTACAGGGAAGGACACCCATGAATGACATCATCACCGTCCGGGGCTTCGTGGCGTCGGAGGTCAAAACATCCACCACCCCGCGGGGTACCTCTACAGCGACGTTCAGGCTGGGAACCACGGAACGTCGCTTTGACCGGGCCACCAACACCTGGGTGGACGGAAACACCAACTGGTACTCAATACAGTCCTTCCGCTATCTCGCCGCGCATGTCGGGTGCAGCATCAAGAAGGGCCAGCGGGTGATGGTGGTGGGCAAGCTGCGACTCAGGCAATGGGAACATGAGGGCCGCATTTACCATGTGGCGGAAATCGACGCCGAGTCAGTGGGGCATGACCTGATGTGGGGTTCTGCGAACTTCACGCGCATGAACGGGAGTTCGGCAGCTCCGGACACCGGGGCGGCCCCCGAATCGTCGGCACCGGACTCGTCCGGGTCACTGCAGGTTGCCGGCGATTGGGGTGCTGAGTACAACGGCGAGGCACCTTCCGGGGACTATGCGGCTGAGGACCTTGGGGAGGACCCCGACGGCGGTGGCTCGGTTCTGGTGGACACCTCCACGGGAGAGCTGGTGGGATCGGGGGTCTAACGCGCGGTCCGACGGGGCGGCATATATTGGGGCCATGCAACAACCTATGTGCGCTTCGCAAGCGGCCACGGTCTTCAGCCGTATGCGTATGGGTCGCCTTCACGATTGGAGGGCCAGGAAATGAATTCCCCTGACCTTGTGAAGGCCATCCGCTCCCGTCTTAGTGCTTCGGCAGATCCGGTGCGGGGCCGCAGCGCACAGGCGTATATGAAGTCGGAGATGCCGTCCCTGGGAGTTCGGGTGCCCGATGTCCGGGCCCTGGTGAAAGCCTGTGCACGCGAGTTCCCACCTGGTGCGCCCGATGAGCTCCGCTCGGCTGCCCTTGAACTGTGGCGCTCAGCTGTGGCCCGCGAGGAACGGTATGCGGCCATCGACCTGACCGGGCTCAAAATGGTACGTGGTGATCCGGAGATGCTGGGCGTCTTCGAGGAGATGATCCGGACCGGAGCCTGGTGGGATCTGGTGGACGGTGTGGCACCGCGGATCTGTGAGCTGCTGTTCGCCCGGCCGGACATCATCAAGCCAGTGCTGCTGCGTTGGTCCACTGACAACACCATGTGGGTGCGCAGGGCTGCAATCACGTCACAGCTGTCCGCGAAGTCCAACACTGACACCGAACTGCTGTCGGCAGTCATCATTCCCAACGCCGCCGATCCCGAATTCTTCATCCGCAAGGCCATCGGGTGGGCACTGCGGGAGTACAGCAAGACCGACCCGGGCTGGGTCAGGACTTTTGCCACCGAATGTGCCCTTAGCCCGTTGTCGCGTCGGGAAGCGCTGCGCCTGATGCCCAAGGCCTGATGGGCCTGATGGGTCTGATCAGATGATCGGGCGAAGTCCCGGTTCATCCCGGCTGCGGAAGAGGCTCTTGGTTTTGGGATCCATGAAGATGAGGTAAATGGCGAAGAAAAGGGCGATGACCGCCGCGGCTACCCTGGCCAGCAGGAGGGCCAGGCCCAGGTCTTCGCTTTGGAGATACGGGAACACATCCAGCTGGTCCGAGGTCGCGTAGACCATGAAGAACGACACTACGAAGTACAGCGCCTTGACCTGCCAGTCATTGCGGATCCCCGTGACCGCGAAAAGCGGGATCAGCCAGACCACGTACCACGACTGGATCATGGGCGCCAGCAGGACAATGACAGCGAAAGCCAACGTCAGGCGTCGCATCAGGCGGTCGTAGTCTCCGCGGAAGATCAACCACGCCACGGCGGCAGCCATTGCCACCTTCCCCGCATCGTAAACAGCCTTGGCTACTACGGAGCCATCCAGGCCCAAGACGCTCGCGATGGAGGCCACCACCATGCCGATCAAGCCCACGGGGGCGTACCAAATGGCCACGCTTCCAGGGGCCGAGAGTCCGTTGATCCAGCCGAACCCATAACCGTTAACCAGGCTCAGCGCATACAGGATGCCGAAACTCAGCGCAGCGGTGAGGAACCAAAAAACAAATCTGCGGGGCCACGATGCATGCTTGCCCGCCCACAACAGGCCGATGAAAGGAAGGAACACCACGGTGATGGGTTTGACCGCGATGGAGAGTGTCACCAGGACGATTCCCAGAATCACCCGGCGGGTTGCGCAATAGTAAAGGCCCGCCAGAGCCAGTCCAATCATCAATGCATCGTTGTGCACACTGGCAATGAAATTGGTGAGGAACAGGGGGTTGGCTGCTGTCAGCCACAAGGCGCGGTGTGGATTGACGCCGTGGAGCTCGGCCAGCTTGGGGACGTAGATGATGCACAGCACTACTCCAGCCGCGGCAACCAAACGGAAAAGCATGATGGACGCCTCCGGCTGGACGTTCGTCACCCACACCACAAACTGCTCGATCCACAAAAACAGTTGCCCGTACGGCACGGGGGCTTCGGTCCACATCTTGTCCGCGCCAAGCTGGAAGTAGTTGGGAAGGGCGGAAATGCCGTTTTCGTAAGGGTTGATGCCCTCCACCATCAGCCGGCCCTGGCCAATGTACGCATAGACATCCCTGCTGAAGAGCGGGATGGTGAACATCATGGGCAAGCCCCAGGCCGCCACGGCCATCAACGTGGCTTTGCGCGCTTCCTTCCCCCACACCCTGACCCGCTGCCCCAACCGAAGCCAGGCCCTCACCAGCAACATGCCGCCGATTGCGAGAAGGACAATGGAGAGCGCGACGCCCAGGCCCTCGGTGCGCATCCAGATGAACAGGGGCAGCCGGCGGAGTTCAGAGGCCGGCGCCAGCCATCCGACGCCCAAGGAACCGAACACCATGAACATGGAGCCGATGAATCCGGCGATCAGGGGTGAACGGGCGTTATCAACCTCACCGATGACGGGACCCACAGGCGACACTGCTTTCCCTGCCGTCCGGGCGGCGGGTAGGGGCACCGTCATGTAGTCGTCGTCCAATCCTTCACCCGCTGCGTTCGGGTCACATTCTGAGTCATCGGGCCTTGCACAACAGGAATCAACCACACTGTCACGCCCGGAAATCGTACCATCGGAGCACTTCGATGCGCCTGAAGGATAGGCTAGGCGCGTGCCTATAACTAACGAACGCATCGTGTGGATCGACTGCGAAATGACCGGTTTGGATCTTGAGAACGACGCCCTCATTGAGGTAGCCGCTTTGGTGACGGATTCCGAGCTCAACATCCTCGGCGACGGAGTCGACGTCGTGATCAAGCCGGACGACGCCGCACTGGAACAAATGAACGACTTTGTCCGGGACATGCACACTCGCTCCAAGCTCCTTGATGAACTCCCCCACGGCAAGACCATGGCGGAGGCGGAAGCTGAGGTGCTCGAATACATTGAGAAATGGGTTCCGGACCCCCGCAAGGCTCCCCTGGGTGGTAATTCCGTGGGAACTGACCGGATGTTCCTGGCCCGGGACATGCCGAACATTGTTGAGCACCTCCATTATCGCGTGATCGACGTCAGCACCATCAAGGAACTGTCCCGGCGCTGGTTCCCGCGCGCTTACTTCCAGTCCCCCGCCAAACACGGTGGCCACCGGGCCTTGGGAGACATCAAAGATTCCATCGACGAGCTCCGCTACTACCGCGAAGCCGTGTTTGTCCCCGCCCCCGGTCCGGACACCGCCACGGCCCAGAAAATCTCCAAGGATGTCATGGCTTCCGCTGAAACCCTGAAATCCGACGAATCCGTGTGATCTGCAACATTTTTCGAGGTTTTTTCCTCAAAACCGGCAAAAGTGGACATTGCACCCCAAAACAGCAGGTAAGCTATTTGTCGTTGCCTTCGAGGAAAGCTGGTGTTACCGGCTGACTGCACGAGGCACATGGTGGGCTTAGCTCAGTTGGCAGAGCGCCTGGTTGTGGTCCAGGAGGTCGCGGGTTCAACCCCCGTAGCTCACCCCACCGAGATTGGCTGTAAAGCCGGTTTCCACAAAGGCCGTACCGGTTATCCGGTACGGCCTTTGCTTTTAACCCGTCGGCGGCTTCAGGCCGCTGACGGACCGCAGCGATCGACAGAGGAATACAGACATGACCGTCCTCCCAGTGACCATTTGGGGCGAACCAGTCCTCCACAACCGGGCCAGCGAAGTCGACGTCTTCGACGACGAACTCCGCACGTTGATCGCCGATATGTTCGAGACCAATGACGCGGCCAATGGCGTCGGCCTGGCAGCTCCGCAGGTCGGGGTGGGCAAAAGGATCTTCGTCTACAAGTATGCCAATGACGACGGTGTCCCGGAGAAAGGCGTTGTGGTCAACCCGGAACTGACTCTTTCCAAAGTATCGGGCGCGCTTCCCGATCCGGACGAAGATGTGGAGGGCTGCTTGTCGTTCCCCGGCGAGTACTATCCCCTCCAGCGGGCAGATTGGACCCGGGTGAGGGGTTTCGACGGTGAGGGAAACCCTGTCGATTTCGAAGCGACCGGCTGGTTTGCCCGCATCCTTCAGCATGAGTTCGACCACTTGGATGGCAAGCTGTACGTGGATCGCCTCATTGATAAGTACTCCAAGAAGGCGAAGAAGCAAGCCAAGAGAAACGGGTGGGGCGTCCCAGGGCTGACCTGGATGCCTGGTGTGGACCCCGATCCGTTCGGCCACTAGGGGACCCTGAACCATGACAAGCATCTCCAGGAGCGGGCTCTTCGAACTCCTCGACATCACGGGCCAGGATGCCGAGGCCTGCAGCGCACTTTTGGACACCCCACCGGACGCTGCTGTCCAACGGGCTGTCGATGCCATGCAAACCCGCCTGGGTACTTTTACGTCCCACGGAATCCCTGCCGAAGAAGAGCGGGAGGAGGTCTGGATCGAAGCATTGCTGCGATTCGCACCAACGGTTCACGCCTACCACGCTGAACTGGGGATCAGTCCTGGGATTTCGGCAGCGTCCTTGGGCGATGTCGGGCTGCAATTACGGATCAACAGGACAGTTCACGGGCGCTTCGGGCTGGATACGTGGAGCTGGCTGACTCTTCACATGGTGGGAAACCTTTTCCGCCTGGGACGGCTCCAGTTTCATCTGGTCACCAGTGACGGCACCTTGGGCAGGCCGGAGCAACCGGAGTGGACACTGGGTGTTCATATTCCTGAAGGCGGCAGTCTGTCCCCTGCACTGGTGGACGAAAGTTTCGCGGAAGCCCGCCAATTTTTCGGGCATCACTTTCCGGACAAGCACGTTCACACCGCAACCTGCGACTCCTGGATGCTTGACCCATACTTGGTAGCCAGGCTTCCGGGCAGCAACATCGCATCCTTCGCGCAACGCTTTGTGGTGGATCGTTGCTCCGATGCCCCAACGGATGCCGTGTACTTCACCTTCAGGCAACGCGGCTTGGAGAATCTGGCCGCCTTGCCGCGGGACACAACTCTCCAAAGGGTGGTACTGGAACGTATTGACGACGGCGGAACCTGGCAACTGGGGCACGGTCACCTGGAGTTGTAAATCGTTTCCTGCCCCGGGCACGAGGCGAGGACGCGGCCCATGGCTTCCTTTTCGGCCGCGGTGACCCACAACTTGTAGGCGCTTTTGACCGAAATCTGGCGTGCGACGTAGTGGCACCGGAAGTTCTTATTGGCCGGCAACCATGTAGCGGCATCCCCCGCGCCCTTTTTCTGGTTCGCGGGACCGTCTGCTGCCACGAGGTTCAGCGGATCATTGGCCAGCATCTGACGTTGTTGTGCCGTTAATTGCTGCGCACCCTTCTGCCATGCATCCGCGAGGGCCACCACGTGGTCAATCTGCACAGCGGCACTTGTCTCTTGTCCCCGCCGGAAGCTCACGGCGACGCCGGTGTACGGTTCTGCGAAATCGCCGGACGCGACCCTGCACAAGGATCCCTCCGTGAACTGAACGCCGGAAAGGTCCCTCCTCAAGATGTCGTTCCGCGTATCACAGCCGTTCCGGTCCACGTCTGCCCACGCTTGCCCGAAGGCTGCCCGGTCGTAATCCGAAGAGGGCGCCCTGCCCTTCACGTCGAGCTTCGCAAGGGCGTCCAAGGCACGCCCGGGAGCAACCTTCGGCACTCCGTTGATGGGCTTCATGAAATCGGGGTTGAG
Source organism: Paenarthrobacter ilicis (assembly GCF_016907545.1). Taxonomy (NCBI): domain Bacteria; kingdom Bacillati; phylum Actinomycetota; class Actinomycetes; order Micrococcales; family Micrococcaceae; genus Paenarthrobacter; species Paenarthrobacter ilicis. Next base: position 2,303,999 of record NZ_JAFBCD010000001.1, read on the forward strand.
GACCGGCGCCTCCGTTGGCCCACCTGTTGCGCTGCCCGCGGCGTCGAATTGTCCCGTGGTGAAGAACCACCCCACCCCGGAAACCACCAGGACGGCGGCCATAACGAGGATTGTCCAAGCTTGCCGTGACCGGCGTCGGGCACGGGTGTAGGCGGTCCATGTGGTACTCAAGGGGCTCCAGTCAAAGGAAAAAGGCTTGCCCTACGAGCGTAGGACAAGCCTCCGACAATAAGAGTCGGTTTCCACAGTGTGCAGGAACAGTGACCCCTGGCAGATGTGGACCTATTGCTCCCTGGTGACCCTTTGCAGGTCCTCGGTGGCGGTATCAAGCAGCGTTCGCAGTTGCTCCACGCGCTGATCCGTCACGTCTCCGGCGGCGTTGGCCGCGACGGCCTGATCCAGAAGTTTCTGGGCCTGCTTGTGATTGGCACGTGCCACATCCAGCGCGTGCTCCAAAGTGGTCTGGTGCTCAAGGGTTGATTCGTTTTCCATGCCCCCATTGTCATCAGGTTCCCCGGCCGGCGCCAGTGAGCCAGCCGGGAAATCCCTGAAAACTTACCCCGTTTTTAGGCGTCTGCCGTTTCCAGCACTGCGATGGGAGCAATGACGTCCTTGGCGGGGAAGGACGGCGGGTTTACTCCGGCCATTTCTTCCATGACGCGCACAACCTGGCAGGAGTACCCGAACTCGTTGTCGTACCAAACGTAGAGAACAAGGTTCTTGTCGTTGGAAATGGTCGCCAGTCCGTCCACGATGCCGGCGCGGCGGGAACCAACGAAGTCGGTGGAGACCACGTCCGGAGAGTCGATGTAATCGATCTGCTTGCGAAGATCAGAGTGCAGGGACATCTCGCGGAGGTAGTCGTTGACTTCCTCGCGGGTGGTGCCGCTCTCCAGGTTCAGGTTCAGGATGGCCATGGAGACATCCGGGGTGGGAACGCGGATGGCATTGCCCGTGAGCTTGCCCTGCAGTTCCGGAAGCGCCTTGGCCACGGCCTTGGCGGCTCCGGTTTCGGTGATCACCATGTTGAGGGCGGCAGAACGTCCCCGGCGGTCACCCTTGTGGAAGTTGTCAATCAGGTTCTGGTCATTCGTGAACGAGTGGACCGTTTCCACGTGGCCATGAATGATGCCGAACTTGTCGTTGATGGCCTTCAGCACCGGGGTGATGGCGTTGGTGGTGCAGGAGGCCGCCGTGACGATCTGGTCATCGTTGGAAATATCGCGGTGGTTGATGCCATGAACAATGTTCTTCAAGTCGCCCTTGCCCGGGGCGGTCAGCAGGACGCGGGCGGCGCCTTTGCTCTTCAGGTGCTGGGAGAGCCCTTCGGCATCGCGCCAGCGGCCCGTGTTGTCCACCACCAGGGCGTCCTTGATGCCGTAGGCCGTGTAATCGACCGTTGCCGGGTTGTCGGAGTAAATGACCTGGACCTGGACACCGTTGGCGGTAATGGTGTTGGCTTCTTCATCCACACGGATGGTGCCTTCGAAGGAACCGTGGACGGAATCGCGGCGCAGCAGGCTGGCACGCTTGACCAGATCGTTCTCGGCGCCCTTGCGGACGACGATGGCGCGGAGGCGCAGGCCATGGCCGCCACCTGCCTTTTCGATGAGGAGACGGGCCAGCAGGCGGCCGATGCGGCCGAAGCCGTAAAGGACGACGTCGGTGCTGGTGCGGTCGTCCGCTCCGCGCTTGCCTACGACGTCGGCAAGTTCCGCACGCAAGTACTCGTCCAGCGAAGCGCCATTGCCTTCAGCCCGGTACTTCTCCGTCAGACGCGCAATGTCGATCGCTGCGGCGCCCAGTTCCAACTCGGACAGGGCGTTGAGCAGGGGTGCGGTTTCTTCGAGCAGAAGCTCGTGGTTGCTCATCCGGCGCGCAAAGCGGTGGGCCTTCAGGATGTTCATGGTGGACTTGTTGATCAAGCTCCGGCCATGGATGCTGGTGACCACGTTGTTTTCCCGGTACAGCCGGCCGATCACCGGAATCATGGCTTCGGCGAGAGCCTCCCGGCCCATCCACTTATCAAGACAAGAATCTGACGTCTGGCTCACAGAACTACCTTCCTTGGTCAACCACATACGTCCTCGTATGCAGATGGCAGCGGCCGCCCGGAGTAGTCCTGCGGCACATGCGCCGGCGGGCTTCGGTCCACCCACAGCGCCTTGAACGAGAGCAAAGAAAATCCGCCGGCTGCGAACGCAGTCCCGGCGGCAGAACATCTACGTTCAGTAACCATTCTAGGGTGGAAAGGGTCTTGCTGGTTCTCTACCAGGCGTGAAATCACTCACAGGGCCGCCGCTGAGGCAGTCATAAATGGATGGGTCGACCGATACGCCGGGTTCTGTCATCCCTCGCCGTTGCCAACAAGGGAGTAGCGGCCATCCATCTACGAACGCCGTTGCCGACGCCCTCCAGCAGCCTACCCGGACACTCGGGCGGGCAGCCCTCGAACGTGTCCTGTCTGGCCTTGCTCCGGGTGGGGTTTACCTAGCCTCCCCGGTCACCCAGGGAGCTGGTGGTCTCTTACACCACCGTTTCACCCTTACCTGCCGCAACCGGTGCAATACCGGAAAGCACAGGCGGTCTATTCTCTGTGGCACTGGCCTGCGGGTTACCCCGAGTGGGCGTTACCCACCACCCTGCCCTGTGGAGCCCGGACGTTCCTCGAGCCACTTGCGTGACGCGCGGCCGCCTGGTCGACCCATCCGCAGTCCAGTCTACCGGCGTCGGAACCTTCCAAAGTCCGACGGTAATATCGACTGGTGCTGATTCTGCTGCCGCCATCCGAAGGCAAGACCCCCGCAACCAAAGGCCCCTCCGTCGATTGGGATTCGCTGAGCTTTCCCGAACTGAACCAGTACCGGGCGGCGGTTCTTGAGGCGCTGGGAACCGTCAGCGCGCATGAGGATGCCCTGGCGTTGCTGGGCGTCGGCCCCTCCTTGCGGGACGACGTCGAACGCAATACGCGCCTCCACGCTGAACCGGCTGCTCCCGCCCACCAGGTCTATTCGGGCGTCCTCTACGATGCTTTGGGATATGACAGCATGACGCCCACGCAACGCCGGAAGGCAACCGAATCGATCCTTGTTGTCTCTGCCCTGTGGGGAGCCATCGGCTTTGGCGACCATGTTCCCGCCTACCGCCTGTCCATGGGAACTGCACTGCCCGACGTCGGACGCCTGGCTTCCTACTGGAAGCCCCAGCTCAGCGCGGCCCTGGCCGGGCGCGCTGCAGATGAGCTTCTGGTGGATTGCCGCTCCAGCACTTACGCCGCGGCCTGGGCTCCACCTCCGGGGCAAACAGTAAACGTGAATGTCTTCAGCGAGGCGAACGGAAAACGGACGGTGGTGAGCCACTTCGCCAAGCACACCCGCGGCGAACTGGCACGGCACCTGCTGACGCGCCGCGGCAAGGCTCCGGCAACGCCGGAACAGCTGGCCAAAGCAGCGCGGGAAAAATGGAATGCCGAACTGTTACAGGCCACGGCCCGGAAGCCGCACGCACTGAACATTATTCTGGCGGGCTAGTTCCACTCCGCCGAGCGGACCAGGATCACGCCTGAATCCGGGCAAAAGACGATCTCGTCCTCGGCTGCGGCTTTAACCTCCGCGAGGTCGCCAGGGCTCAGCATCATGCCCGAGCCCTCCGACTTTCCGTGGAACAGCCGGGCGGCGCCAACGCCGCGCTTGGCAATGGTTTTCTCGTACACGGCAAGCATTCCAGTGTCCAGGGAATCCGCGAAAGCGGCCCGCTGTCCACGAACCACGGTTTCTTCAGCTGCAATTTCGGCGATGGCCTCGTCAAGCTCGGCCCGGATACTGCCAAAAGAACCCTGGATGTCATCAACGATCGCCTGCTGGGCCGACTGGCGCTCCCGCAGCGAGTCCAGGCGCTCAAGGATCTCAAGTTCCACGTCTTCCAGATCGGACCGGCGCTTGTTCAGCGAGGCAATGTCGTTTTGCAGGGCCACAAGATCCTTGGAAAGGCCGGTACCGCTGTTCAGCCGTGTTTCGTCCCGTTGAATCCGGGACGCAACCTGCTCGACGTCGGCTTCCGCCCGCCGCAGTTCGGCCTCGGCGTCATGCACGGCAACCTTGGCCGAGCCCAACTCCCCGTTAGCCACACCAAGCGCATCCGTCAGGTCAGTGATGCGGGGATCCGTCTCCAGGACTTTGCGCCGACCCGCCAACGATTTCAGCTTGGCATCCAGCCCCTGCAGTTCAAGCAATTTCAGTTGTTCTGCCGGTGCTGCTTTCGCCACGCTTGCCTCCGCTTGCTCATTGCCGGCCTGCCGTTCAGGTCCAGCCGGACGGGATCATCTTCACGAGCCGTCCTTATGTCCTTAGACTCTAGTCGCCGCCGGGAGTGAGTATGAAGTCCCACGGATCACTGTTGATGCCGCTGACACGGATTTCGACGTCGAAGCCCTGGTCCGCGAGCACGTTTCCCAAGGCACCCGCTGCCGCAGGAAGCCACAGCCATTCGCTGGCGAAGTGTGAAACGTCAATGAGATAAGGGCGTCCATTGCCGGAACCCTCCCTGGCCTCGGACGCGGGATGGTGACGCATGTCCGCGGTGACGTACACATCAGCGTTGCTGGCCCCCACGGCGTCCAGGAGGCTGTCCCCGGCGCCGCCGCAGACGGCTACCCGCCGCACCAATCCATCCTTGTCGCCGGCGACGCGCACTCCCCCGGCCACGGCCGGAAGGATTTCGAAGACGCGTGCTGCAAAATCCCCCAGGGTGGTCAGCTCAGCAAGATCGCCCACCCTGCCGATCCCTTCTTCTGGCAGTCCGTTGCCCGCAGGCGACAGCGGCGTCACGTTGCCCAGCCCCAGGGCGTCCGCCAGGACGTCCGAGACACCGCCTACGGCCGAGTCCCCATTGGTGTGCACCGTGAGGAGTCCCGTGCCGGCTTCAATCAGGCGGTGGATTGCCAGTCCTTTGGCCGACGTGGCTGCCACCGAATTCACGCCTTTGAGCAGGAGGGGGTGATGCGTTATCAACAGCCCGGCACCCCATTCGATGGCTTCGTCAATCACCTCGAGGGTGGGGTCCACCGCAAAGAGGACCTTGGTCACCAGGGCATCCGGATGTCCTGCCACCAGCCCGACTTTGTCCCAGTCTTCCGCCAAAGACTCCGGCCACAGTTCCTCCACAGCGAGCAACACTTCGCCGAGTGTCGGCTCCCCGGACTCTTCAGCCAAACCGTCGTCATCGCCGGAATCCGCATCGGAAATGTCGGTGTTTACAGCTTCCATACTCTTATTCTTACCTACTGGAACAAATGAAGCAGCCTCGTCCGGGCAGCACACGTTACTGTCCCGTAAGGTGTTGCGGGAATCATCACGGCTTCCCGGACATTGAAGAGGACATGAAAACTTTCGTACTTGGCGGTGGCTGCTTCTGGTGCCTGGACGCTGTTTACCAAAAGACCCGGGGTGTCAGCTCAGTGGTGTCCGGTTACACCGGCGGCCATGTCCGCAATCCTGACTACTACCAGGTGTGCTCGGGCACGACGGGCCATGCGGAGGTGGTGGCGGTGACCTTTGACGAGACTGTGGTCCCGGAAGAGGTCATCCTGGACATGTTCTTCGCCCTGCACGACCCCACCACGTTGAACCGGCAAGGATACGACGTCGGGACCCAGTACAGGTCGTCGATGTTCTACACCACTGCCGAGGAGAAGGAACTCTTCGAGAAGGCGATCGAGCGCGCCCAAGCCCTCTGGACCGATCCGATTGTGACCGAGATCAGCAGGCTTCCCGAGTTCCACGAGGCAGAAGACGTGCACCAGAATTACTACGCCAAGTTCCCCTATCAGGGTTACTGCCAGGTGATCATCAACCCGAAGCTGGCCAAGGCCCGGAAATATTACTCTGCATGGCTTACTGCTTAGCAAGGTTTCGTTTCCGCTGGTTAGGCTGACCTCAGCATTTCCCTCCTCAGAGACAGGCATAATCTTCATGGCAAGGATCTACGACGACGTCACGCAGCTGGTGGGCCGCACCCCTCTGGTCCGTTTGAACCGGCTTACCGAAGGCCTCGACGCCACCGTGGCAGTCAAGCTCGAGTTCTACAACCCTGCCAACAGCGTCAAGGACCGCATCGGTGTGGCCATTGTTGACGCCGCAGAAAAGTCCGGGGCCCTCAAGCCCGGCGGCACCATTGTTGAAGGCACCTCGGGAAACACCGGCATCGCCTTGGCCCTGGTGGGCGCAGCACGCGGTTACAAAGTCATCCTCACCATGCCGGAGACCATGTCCACCGAACGCCGCGTCATGTTGCGCGCCTACGGTGCCGAGATTGTGCTGACCCCCGGCTCCGAAGGCATGCGTGGCGCCGTGGAGAAGGCCCAGGAAATTGTCGCCACCACGGAGAACGCCATCTGGGCGCAGCAGTTTGCGAATGAAGCAAACCCCGCTATCCACCGTGCCACCACGGCTGAAGAGGTGTGGGATGACACCGACGGCGAAGTGGACATCTTTGTTGCAGGCGTCGGCACCGGCGGAACCGTCACCGGCGTCGGCCAGGTCCTCAAAGAGCGCAAGCCGGGCGTCCAGATCGTGGCAGTGGAGCCCAAGGATTCGGCCATCCTCAACGGTGGCGCCCCCGGTCCCCACAAGATCCAGGGCATCGGCGCCAACTTCGTGCCTGAAATCCTGGACACCAACGTCTACGACGAAGTCTTTGACGCCACGTTGGAGGATTCCGTCCGGGTTGCCCGGGAACTCGGCGCCAAGGAAGGCATCCTTGGTGGCATCTCCTCAGGTGCCATCGTCTGGGCCGCCCTGGAACTCGCCAAGCGCCCCGAGAACGCCGGCAAGTTGATCGTGGCAGTGGTCTGCGACTTCGGCGAACGCTACATCTCCACTGTGCTGTTCGACGATATCCGCGGCTAACACCAGGCCAGCACCCCCTTCGTTTCCTGTAGAAAGGTCTTTGTGAGCTTCTTCGCAAGGCTTAAGGAAGACCTCGACGCCGCCCGGTCGCATGACCCGGCGGCTCGAGGTTCTTTTGAGAACTTCTTCGCCTATTCCGGCCTCCACGCCATCTGGGCACACCGGGTGACTCACCGGTTGTGGCAAAATCCTGCGCTTCGGTTTCCCGCACGCCTGATCTCCCAACTGGCGCGGTTCATGACCGGCATCGAAATCCACCCCGGCGCCACCATCGGCCGCAGGTTCTTCATTGACCACGGCATGGGAGTGGTGATCGGAGAGACCGCCGAAATCGGCGAGGACGTGATGATTTACCACGGGGTCACCCTTGGCGGGCGATCCTTGGCCAAGGTCAAGCGCCACCCCACCATTGGGGACCGCGTGACCATCGGCGCCGGCGCCAAAGTGCTGGGCCCCATCACCATCGGCGCGGGCAGCGCAGTGGGCGCCAATGCCGTGGTGGTCAAGGACGCACCGCCGGAGTCCATCATCACCGGCATACCTGCCACGTGGCGCCACCGCGATGCGAAGTCTGAAACCAAGCCTGCCGTCGATCCTGCGGAGTACTACATCGAATACCGGATCTAGCCGGCCAGCCTCCGGTAAAGGTTCCAGAAGACGGCATCGAAGGCCCGGTCCGGAAGAATACGTCGCAATGCCAGGACGCTCCAGGCACCCCTGCCCACCGGGTAGCGGGTCCTGGGGCGTTTTGCCGTTGCAGCCCGAACAATTGTTCGAGCCACAACAGTGGCCGGTGTAGCCATCACATGGCCAGCTCCGGAGGTCGAGGCCAGCGCGGAAGCCACAATGTGCGCCTGATCGCTGTAGGGCCCGCTGCCTGAGGAGAGTAACAGACCCTCTCCGGCGATGGTTCCCCATTCACTGTTGGTTCCCGATGGTTCCACGATCACCACGTCGATTCCGTGGGGACCCAGTTCCAGCCGCAGCGAATCGCTCATCCCCTCCACCGCGAATTTGGTGCCGTGATACCAGGCCCCCAAGGGCTCGTAAATTTTGCCGCCTATGGAGGTGACATTGATGATCCGGCCCGCGCGTGCCTTTCGCATCCCGGGAATCACCAGCTGGGTCATCCTCGCCAAACCCATGACATTGACGTCGAATTGTCGCCGCCCCTCGGACAGCGAAACTTCCTCCAGTGAGCCGTATGACCCGTAACCGGCATTGTTTACCAGCACGTCCACTGTGCCGTGTACCGCTTCTATCGCCGCCACTGCCTGGACCATGGAGTCCTCAGAGGTGACATCCAGAGACAGGACATTGATGCCGTGCTCTTTTAACGGCTCCATCTTGTCCATCCGGCGCGCTCCGGCGTACACGGTGAATCCGGCAGCGCTGAGGGCAATGGCTGTGTCAAAACCGATTCCGGTGGAGGCGCCGGTGACCAGCGCAATCCGGGCTGCCATGGTGGCCTCCTTCAGCTGTTTGGCCTGGCTCTTGAGTACGGCAAAGGCCGGCCCACCCAGCGTAGCTGGGCGGGCCGGCCTTGGCGGGAGAAAGCTGCTGCTAGTGGGTGTCGACTGCCGAAATTTCGGACTTGTCTTCGCCCCAGAGGGTGTGGAACGTGCCCTCGGTGTCCACGCGGCCGTACGTGTGGGCGCCGAAGAGGTCGCGCTGGCCCTGGATCAGGGCAGCGGCAACACGCTTACGGCGCAGGCCGTCGTAGTAGGCCAGTGAAGAGGAGAACACGGGCACCGGGATGCCCAACTGCACAGCGGTGGCAACCACACGGCGCCATGCCGGCAGTGCCTCGGCAATGGCCTTGGTGAAGGCCGGTGCGAAGAGCAGGTTGGCCGGCTTCTCATCAGCGGCGTAGGCCTTCGTGATGTCCTTGAGCAGCTCGGCACGAATGATGCAGCCTGCGCGCCACAGGGAGGCGATCTCGTCCAGCTTCAGATCCCAGCCGTATTCCTTGGCCGAGGACGTCAGCATATCCAGGCCCTGGGCGTAGGAGACCAGCTTGGAGGCGTAAAGCGCCTGGCGTACGTCCTCCACGAAGGTCTCGGGAATTTCGACGTCGGCTTCCTCGCCGGCCAGCAGTTCCTGGCCCAGCTTGCGCTGCTCAGCCTGGGAAGACAGTGCGCGCGCAAACACGGACTCGGCAATGCCGGATACGGGCGAGCCAAGTTCCAGGGCCGAGATGACCGTCCAGCGGCCGGTACCCTTCTGGCCGGCAGCATCAACCACCACGTCCACGAACGGCTTGCCCGTTTTGGCATCCACGTGGCCGAGGACCTCGGCCGAGATTTCGATCAAGAAGGAAGAGAGGTCGCCTTTGTTCCATTCGGTGAAGATTTTGGCCTGCTCGGCAGGTTCGATCCCGGCACCGGAGCGGAGGAGATCGAAGGCTTCGCCGATAACCTGCATGTCAGCGTATTCAATGCCGTTGTGGACCATCTTCACGAAGTGGCCTGCACCGTCGGTGCCGATCCATGCGCAGCATGGCTCGCCGTCCACCTTGGCGGAGATCTTTTCCAGCAGCGGTCCCAGTGCGTCATAAGACTCACGTGATCCACCGGGCATGATGGACGGACCGTTCAACGCTCCTTCTTCGCCACCGGAGACGCCAACACCAACAAAGTGGAGGTCCTTCTTTGCCAGGGCGGCTTCGCGGCGTCGGGTGTCCTCGTAGTGCGAGTTGCCTGCGTCAATGATGATGTCGCCTGCTTCGAGCAGCGGCTCGAGCTGCTCAATGACGTTGTCAACGGGCGCGCCGGCCTTGACCATGATCAGGACACGGCGGGGCTTCTCGAGGGAGTCAACAAGTTCCTGCAGCGTTTCAGTGCGAATGAAATCACCTTCGGAGCCATGCTTTTCCAGCAACGCGTCGGTCTTTTCCACGGAGCGGTTGTGGAGAGCCACGGTGAAGCCGTTGCGGGCGAGGTTGCGGGCCAGGTTGGCACCCATCACCGCAAGGCCGGTGACACCGATGTGTGCTGACATCAAAACTCCAATTCGTTCGTGTTAATACAGATGCCTGTTTCCCGACGTGGGACGCAGGAAGCTTCATCAAATCCAGGGGCTGTAATAAACCATACGTATTATTCCAAGAAGCGGGAAAGGGACGCCCACTTTGTGGAACGTCTCCACGTCATAAACAGTCTATGGTGCCGACCTGACCCTGCGTCGTCGGTCCCTTCCGCGCCACTATGCTTACGTCTATGTCAACCAGCCTCCACCACCGAGCCATAGAGCATGTGGGCACCCGGATTGTAGGCGGCGCACTCCCCGCCGGACACGTCATGCTGGCCGAGCAGCTGGAAGACGAGCTCAACGTCTCGCGTTCAGTGGTCAGGGAAGCTGTGCGGGTCCTGCAGTCCCTGGGACTGGTGGAAACCATCAAGCGCGTCGGAATCCGTGTCCTTCCCGCCCACCGGTGGAACCCCTTCGATCCGTTGGTGATCCGCTGGCGGCTTGCGGGCGAAGGCCGCGGCGCCCAGTTGAGGTCCCTCGCTGAACTCCGCTCCGCCGTCGAGCCCGTTGCCGCCGAGTTGTCGGCGGGAAACGCCCCGGAGCAGTTGCGCCAGGAGCTGGTAGCCATCTCCGTGGCCATGAAGGAAGCAGGGGACGCCGGGGATATGGCGCGTTTCCTGGACCTTGACATCCGCTTCCACGCGCTGGTTCTATCCGGCTCCGGCAACGAGATGTTCGCCAACCTCATAGGCCAGGTCACCGAAACACTGACCGGGCGGACAGTCCACGGGCTGATGCCGGAGCACCCGCAAAAGCAGGCCCTGCAGTGGCACATGGACGTAGCCCAAGCCATCCAGGCCGGCAATGGCCAGCTTGCACGGGAGGCTGCCGCCAAGATCATGCGGCAAACCATCGCGGAGCTGGCGCCCAGCTGGGACAACCAGCCCCGCGTGTTTGTTCCCGTAGCCAAGAACCAGGATTAGGGCTGCGGCCGGAAGTTCAACAGCACTTTGCCGGACTCCGCGGAGTTCCTTGCCACCTCGAAAGCCTCCAATCCCTTTTCCAGGCTGTACTCGTGGGTCACCACAGGATCCACCTGCAGCGAACCGTCCGCCAGTGCTTCAATCACGTGATCGATCTCGTCATTGAACCGGAAAGAGCCCACCAGCTCGAGCTCCCGTGTGATCGCCAAGGAGATGAACACCGGTTGCGGCCCTGAGGGCAGCAGGCCCACCATCACCACTTTTCCTCCACGGGTTGCACCCTTGATGGCAGAAGCCAGCCCAAAGTGGCTGCCGGAGGATTCAATGACGACGTCGGCATCCACGGCTGCGATCTCATCGTCCTGATCGCCCTTGAGGACGTGGTCAGCACCAACAGCGCGCGCAATCTCCAGGGGCTTGTCATGCATGTCCACCGCTGTGATCCGGGAAGCCCCGGCCCTCTTCAGGACCGCGACAACCAGCGCGCCGATGGGGCCACTGCCAATTACCAGCGCCGTTTTGCCGGCCACGTCCCCGGCCCTTGCCACCGCATGCCAGGCCACACTGGCCGGCTCGATCAAAGCCGCCGTGCGAAGGTCCAAAGACGCAGGCAACGGGCGCAGCATCCGGGTTGGCAGCGTGGCGTACCGGCTGAATGCGCCATCGGTGTGGGGATAGCGCGCGGCACTGCCGAGGTAGGTGCAACCAGGCGACAGGTTGGGCCTGCCCTCCGGGTACCTGACGTTTCCCGCCGCGGGGGTCGCGGGGTGGACAGCCACGGGTGTTCCCACGGCAGGACCCGTTCCATCCGAAGCCTGCTGGATAACGGTGCCCACGATTTCGTGTCCCAGCACCATGGGTTCCTTGAGAATGGACTCCCCCGCAGCTCCGTGCAACCAGTAGTGAAGATCGGAACCGCAGATGCCACCGTAGGCAATCTCCACGATCGCTTCATCAGCCGCCGGCGTATTCAGGGGAATGTCCTCGATGCGCAGATCGCCCTTGCCATGGGCCACCACTGCGGGCCCGGAGCGGGGAAGAGTGATGCCCATCAGACCACCACCGTCATTCCGCCATCAACAAAGATGGTCTGGCCGTTGACGAAGTTGGAGGCCTGCGAAGCCAGCCACACGGTGGGCCCGGAAAGATCAGCCACCGTTCCCCACCTGTTGGCCGGAGTCCTGCCAAGGATCCATTCATTGAAATCCTGGTCATCCACCAGGTTCTGGGTCATTTCGGTGTGGATATAGCCCGGCGCAATACCGTTGATCTGCAGGCCGGAGGCGGCCCACTCGGCGGTCATGGCCCGGGTCAGGTTGCGCAGGCCGCCCTTGGCCGCGACGTAGGGTGCGATGGTTGGACGGGCAAGGTCCGTCTGGACCGAGCAGATGTTGATGATTTTGCCGTGGCCCCGGGGGATCATGTGTCGGGCGGCTTCCCGGCCCACCAGGAAGGCGCTGGTGAGGTCCGTGGTGATGACCCGGTCCCAGTCTTTGACATCGAGTTCCAGCATGGGAACGCGGTGCTGGATCCCCGCGTTGTTCACCAGAATGTCCAAGGGGCCTACGTTGCTTTCAATCCAAGCGACACCGTCCGCGGCTGCCTGCGCATCCGTGACGTCGAAGGCACGGCTGTGAATGCGGCCCTCGGGAAAATCGGCGGCCAGCGCACGCTGGGCGGCAGCGAGCCTTTCCTCGTTAATGCCGTTCAATACCACCGTCGCTCCGGCATCTGCCAGCCCGCGGGCCAACGCACTTCCTATCCCCCGGCTTGAACCGGTGACCAGCGCGATGCGCCCTGTCAGGTCGAAGAGTCCACTCATGTTCTGTGTTCTTTCCTTAAAGGTTGGTGCCGTTGGAGCCGGCGTCGGCCAGGCTCATGGTGGCAATGGTTTGGCGGACAACGGCGAGGTCCTGATCCCCGAGTCCCTGGCGTTTAAGCTCTGCATAGAGTTCAATGGCGGCGGTCGCCATCGGCACGGAGGTCCCAACGGCCCCGGCGCTTTGGACCACGAAAGAGAGGTCCTTGTGCATGAATTTCGCCGGCCCTGTGGGGGCGTAATCTTTTGCGGCCAGGCGTGGTCCTACGACGTCCAGGACCCTGCTTCCGGCGAGCCCTCCGGAGAGGACCTCGTAGAGGGCTTCAACGTCCATTCCCGAGCGTTCGGCAAGCTCTGCGGCCTCGGCGAGTGCCGCCGTCGTGGTCCCCACAATCAACTGGTTGCAGGCCTTCGCCAGCGAACCCGAACCCAATGGGCCCATCCGACGCACCGTTGTTCCCATGGCGGCGAACAGCGGCGCCAGCCTGTCGAAGTCATGCTGTGATGCGCCCGCCATGATGGCCAGCGTGCCATTCAGGGCGCCTACCGTACCGCCGCTGACGGGTGCATCCACCACTACGGCGTTTCCACCGCTGGCGCTGCTGACGGTTTCACCGAACGCACGGACGGCCTCCGGCGAGACACTGCTCATAACAACGACGGCGGTCCCCGGCTGCGGAGGCTTGGCGCGCCAGGCGTCAAGCAGCCCGCCGGCAGCGTCCTCGATGAAAGAGAGATCGGGCAGCATGAAGATGATGACCGGCTGATCGCGGAGTTCCGCAACCCCCGCTGCCCGCTGTATTCCGTCAAGGCGTTCAAAGACCGCGTCCGAGCGGTTCCATGCAGTAACGCCCCAACCGGCGCGGGCCAGGTTCGCAGCCATGGGGGCGCCCATCAGTCCCAGGCCTACAAAGCCGACAGTCCCTGTGGGGGTCATGAACCCGTCCTCACTTCTCTGTGGGTAGTTGCCGCGTGGTTTCTGCGGCGCGGTGCTTGCTTGCGGAGGTCAACCGGCGTCGATGTCACGCCCGGAAATCTGTTCAATATCCTAGCCGCTATTCAGTATGATGAACACTATGACGACTGATGAACTTACCATCGCCATCGCTGTACCACTCGAAGCTGAGCACGTAGAGCTGATCCGCGCTGTAGATCCCTCCATCACGGTTCTCTACGAACCAGACCTGCTTCCCCCGGAGCGCTTCCCCGCAGACCACGCGGGCGACCCCAACTTCAAGCGGACCCCTGAGCAGGAAGAACGCTACTGGGCAATACTCAACAAGGCGCAGATCCTTTACGGCCTGCCCAACGAGAGCCCTGCAGGGCTGGCGAAGATTGCCAAAAGCAACCCCCACCTGGAGTGGATCCACGCCATGGCAGCAGGCGCCGGTGGCGCAGTCAAGGCGTCAGGCCTGGACACGGAGACACTCCGGAAATTCCGGGTCACCACCTCCGCCGGGGTCCACGCACTTCCGCTCGCCGAATTCTCGGCCTTCGGAATATTGAACGGCTTCAAACGGAGCGCGGAAATGGCCCAGGACCAGGCAGCAAAGGTGTGGCCTGAACTTCGAACACCCACCAAGTTGGCCAACGGCTCCACAGTGGTCATTGCCGGTCTCGGTGAGATCGGCATGGAAACCGCCAGGATCGCCAAGGCGTTGGGCATGAAGGTGAGTGGCTCCAAGCGCAACGTTGAAGCCATTGAAGGCATCGACGAAGTGACGGACAATGCCGGACTGCCCGGACTGCTCGCGAAGGCGGATGCCGTAGTCAACACACTTCCCGGCACCCCCTACACCGAGAAGCTCTTCAACAAGGACCTTTTCTCCGCCATGAAGCCGGGCACGGTCTTTGTGAACGTCGGCAGGGGAACAGTGGTGGATGAGGAAGCACTGCTGGAAGCGCTGGACAACGGCCAGGTCTCCTACGCCTGCCTCGATGTTTTTGCCGTGGAGCCCCTTCCCCAGGACAGCCCGCTGTGGCGCCACCCCAAGGTCCTGGTATCCCCGCACACGTCCGCCCTCAGCTCCGCGGAAAACCGCCTGATTGCCGAGCGTTTCTGCAGCAACCTGCGCACCTTCCTTGCCGGCGGCGAACTGCCCCACGTAGTGGATCCGATCCACTTCTACTAGACGACATGAAAACAGCGCGGCACCCTCCGGGGTGCCGCGCTGTTGTTGTCTTGGCGGTACTGCTATTTTGCGTCCTCGGTGCTGACGAGGTCGCGGCCAACAGTTTCCGGCGTGAAGAACGTTGTCACGAAGGAGATCAGGGCCAGCACCAGGGAGTAGATGGCCAAAACCATCCAGGAGTGGTTGGTGGCAGCCAGCATCAAAGCGCCCAGCAACGGGGCCAGGCCACCGGCCAGCACTGCAGAGATTTCCCGGCTCATGGCCACCCCGGTGAAGCGGTACTGGGAGCCGAAGAGTTCGGGCAGCAACGGGCACTGGGGACCAAGCATCGACTGCACACCCAGAGCGATGCCCACCGTCATGACAACCCACACCAGAGTGACGTTGCCCAAGGTGACCAGGTAGAACGCGGGTACAGCGATGATTGCCTGGAACAATGCGCCGTAGCGGTACACCGGAACGCGTCCAAAGCGGTCAGACAACGCTCCGAACGTCACAACCATGACCGCTGCGAAGCCTGCAGCAATCAGAAGGCCCACGGGGCCGATCGAATTGTTCCCCGCGAACACGCCGGCGGGCATGCTCATGAAGGACACCAGCAACGCCGAGTAGATGGAGGAGTTGCCGTTTTCGCCCATCCGCAGGCCAATGCCGATCAGCACATTCTTGCGTGAGTGCTTCCACAACTCACCAATGGGGTTCTTGACCACGTTCTTGTGTTTTTCGAGCTCCTGGAACGCCGGCGTCTCTTTGAGCTTGAGGCGGATGAAGACCGCGATCACGATCAGGACGAAGCTGGCCAGGAACGGTACCCGCCACAACCACCCCTCCAGGACAGACTTGTCTGCCATGGTGATGAGGGCGAATGTTCCGGCGCCCAGCAATGTGCCCAGCTGGATGCCAACGAACGGAAGCGAAGCAAAGAAACCACGACGGCGGCGCGGTGCAACTTCCGAAATCAGCGTGGTGGCTCCGGCCTGTTCAGCACCGGCGCCGAGTCCCTGGACGATGCGCAGCGTCACCAGCAGGATGGCTCCGAGCATGCCGGCCTGCTCAAAGGTAGGCAGGAGGCCGATGGCGAAGCTAGCAGTTCCCATCAGGGCGATGGTCAGGATGAGGACCATCTTGCGCCCGAACCGGTCTCCGATATAGCCGAAGATCAGTCCGCCGAACGGCCGGGCCGCAAAGCCCACGCCGTAGGTAGCGAAAGATGCGATCAACGCGCCGTCCGGGCCCAAGGGGGAAAAGAACAGCGGCCCGAAAATCAGGGCCGAGGCCAGGCCGTAAATGTAGAAGTCGTAGTATTCCAGCGCCGAACCGACGGAGCTGGCAAGCGTCGCCCGCCTCAGCTGCTCCGGCTCAACTACGGCCTCGTCAGCCTCCGCTGAATTTGTCTTAGTACGAGTTGTCACGAGCACTCCCTCAAATCACTCCGGGCCCCCGTTGGCCCAGTGAGATAGTGAACGGCATCACCGCCAAGATCACTATGTTGAACAGAGTACAGCTGATTGAACGCAGTGCCAAGAATAAAATCGGATTTATAGAAAACGACTCCGCGGGCTGGTCAGCCCATGGGGTTGCCCAACGATCTCGCCAACTCTTTCAGCTCCTTGACCATCAGGGCTCCTTGCTCGTCCGAATACGTGGCCTTCAGGGCAGTTACGGACAGGCCCAGGCTGGGGCCATGGGCTCCATGGGTGGGTACTGGCACGGCGAGACACACCACACCCACGGTGGATTCTTCGTCTTCGAAGGCGAAACCCTGGCTGCGGATGGCCTCCAACTGCGCCTTCAGCTCCTCGGCGGTCCGCAGGGAGTTTGCCGTCATGACGGGAAGTGCCATGCCATCAGGGAACATGGCGTCAATATCGTGGTCATGAAGCTGGGCCAGCAGGGCCTTGCCGACGCTGCAGAGCGACACGGGCATCTTGTCGCCGATGTTGGACGTCAGCCGCACGGCAGGGTGACCTTCATAACGCGCAAGGTAGATCACGTGATCGCCATCCAGCATCGCGATCCTCACCGTTTCCCCGGAGAGAGTTGGAGCTTGCTCGCAGTACTTATAGAACTCCTGCACTTCATCCAAGCGGCTTAGATAGGCGGCGCCAAGCTCCACGAGCTTCCGGCCCAGGGCAAAATCCGCTCCTTGCCGGGTGATCAACCGCGATTCTTCCAGCGCCAGCAACAGGTTTGAGGTGGAGGACTTCGGGATGCCAAGCTCACGGGACAAATCACTGAGGGTCAACCGACCGGACGGCGAGTCCGCAAGGGCCTCCAGCACGGCGGCCGCGCGGGTGACAGCCGGGGCCGGCGACGAAGCGCCCAACCCCTCTGTGCGGGTGGTACGTGAATCCGCCATGATTCTCCTTCGTCAACGTCGCCCTACTGTTCATTCAGCTGGACAGTACCCATCATAGTGGCTTGCCGTGGGGTCGCGGTTGTCGTACTGCATTCAGTCAGCGCAATCCGGCGGAATCACTTTTCAAAGGGGAAGAGTTCACTGTATATTCATTCACGAGCTCTCCACCGCGGCATCCCCCAATAGCCGCGGTGGAGAGCTCATCCACTTAAGCGGCACTTCACGCGGCCAACGCCAGCTCAGCCCGCAGATGCCATTCCTGTCCGTCGCCGGAGCACACCACTTCCCAAGTCACTGGATCATGCTTTTCCCTCCCCCAGGGAATGACTTGGACCAGCCATACTTCGACGTCCACCCTGCCATGGCCGCGGGGCATGCGCTTGGAGGTCTCCCACCACGGGATCCTCTCAAACCAGCGCGTGGGCTCCACCACAATGTCCCAGTCATGCCCATTCCTGGTGATCGTTGATGGTGCCCCGAGTTCCGTTGTCCGGACTTCCACGTATTCCATGACCCGGACACTAGGGCAGGCCACCGACAATTTTGGGTAACCAACCCTTCGGTGGGCACATGCTGCCGCGGGCTTGTCGGGGAAATCAGCACACAAAAAAGTCCCGGTATTCTGACGAATACCGGGACTTTCCTTGTGGGTCCTACCGGGATCGAACCGATGACATCCACGGTGTAAACGTGGCGCTCTACCAGCTGAGCTAAAGACCCGTAATGCGGCTTCAGTGCCTTAGCGCTTCAACCAACGAACAATGACTCTACATCATGATCCGCTGGAAACACCAATCGGCAGTTACTGGACCGGAAGATCGGGAAAGACCTCCGAAAAATGCTCCAAGACTGCACTGACGCCGAGGTCCAATTTGACCGTGGCGAACTCATCGCCGCGGGTTGATCCACGGTTGATGATGACCACGGGCTTGCCTGCCTTGGCAGCGTGCCGGACAAAGCGCAGGCCGCTCTGCACCGTCAGTGATGAACCTGCTACCAGCAAAGCTTCGGCCGCGTCCACCATGGCATAGGATCTTTCGACGCGATCCTTGGGTACGTTCTCCCCGAAATACACGAAGTTCGGCTTCAAAATCCCGCCGCATACCGGGCAAACAGCCATCACGAACGAGGTAATCAGCTCCGGATCTTCCACAGTTGCATCAGCATCCGGCGCCATTTCCACCACACCGGTTTCAGTTGCAGCCTCCAGGAAACCTGGGTTGATTTCCTCAAGGATGCCGGCAATTAAAGACCTGGAGAAAACATGCCCATGGTCCAGGCAAATCACTTGGTCAAACCGGCCGTGGAGATCAACAACGTTGACGCTCCCCGCGTCCTCATGGAGGCGATCGACGTTCTGGGTGATCAAACCCGTCAGAAGGCCCCTGCTTTCCATCGCGGCGATGGCGCGGTGCCCCGTGTTGGGGTCGGCGTGCCTGATGTGAGACCAGCCAATGTGGTTGCGGGCCCAATAGCGACGCCGGTTCGCCTGGCTGCCGATGAACTCCTGGAAAGTCATCGGCTTCCTCGGTGCGGATCCGGGGCCACGGTAATCCGGGATTCCGGAATCGGTGCTGAGGCCCGCTCCGGTGAGTACAGCGAGGCGCTTGGAACTGAGGATCTCCGTCGCTTCCTGAACTGCCTCAACGTCAACGGACGCCAGCGGACTGCTTTCCGTGGGTTCCATGCTCGCGAAGCCGGTCATACCGATGCCTGGACCTGGGTTGCTCACGCTGACCGCCCGGAAAGTTCCTCCAGAGCCCGGCGGTAGCCGGAGAAGTCCCTGGCTTCACCCCTCGGGTTGACCACTACATAGCGGACGACGCCACTGGGATCGATGATGAAGGTTCCCCTCAATGCCATGCCGCTCCCGTCGTCGAAGACTCCGTAAGCACTGGCAGCCGCACCATGCGGCCAAAAGTCGGACAGGAGGTCGAACTCCAGTGCTTCTTGCTCAGCGTAAGCGCGCTGTGCAAACTTGCTGTCCACGGATACGCCCAGCACCACGGCATCGGATTCCTCAAAAACCGCCCGATTGTCCCGGATTTCGCTGAGCTCAGAGGTACAAATACCTGAAAAAGCGAAAGGGAAAAAGACCACAACGACGTTCCGGCCACGATAGCCGGACAACCGGACGGGCTCCCCGTATTGGTTGGGGAGCGTGAAGTCAGGCGCGGGATCACCCACGGCTGGAATGACTCGCTGCCGTGGCGCGGGTCGGGTTTGGGTCACTTGTTCTTCTTAGGCACCAACCGCGTTGCACTCCAGTCCTTGGAGACTCCAGCGGAGGTGGTCAGGTGCAGCCCGGATGTGGGGGCGGCGTCCTGGATATCAGCCGGCGAGACGTAGCTGTCACGGCCTGACTTGGGGGTCAGTACCCAGACAACTCCACCTTCTTTGAGCGTAGTGAGCGAATCCATGAGGGCATCTACGAGGTCGCCATCTCCATCGCGCCACCAAAAGACAACGGCATCCACGACGTCATGATCTTCTTCATCCAACAATTCAGAACCTGTGAGGTCCTCAATGTCGTCGCGCAAGTCGAAGTCAACGTCATCGTCGTAGCCGCGCTCCTGAATCAGATCCCCGTCTTTGAAACCCATTCGTTCCGCCACATTTACCGATGTGGCGGCGTCGGCCTCGCTCACGTTTCCTCCTTTTGAAGTGACTTCCATTACTAACAGCCAACACCCTTTGGGCTTGTGCTTCAAGCCATTGTCCCTGCCGCGGGCCACAATCCGCACCATCAGGCCCGTTTTGGGGCCAAGACTGCGACGTGGTTTCCATCACCACAGCAAAACCGATGTGACATACAACGCGTCCCAAGGCCCACGGCTACGCATCGCGGCGCAGTGAAAGCTAGAGTGGCCATGAGCGCTATGGCTGCAGGGCGATCGCCCCGAAGAATTCTACTGGGCAGCCGTACGCTCACAGACCTGCCCGGCGCATCGGACCGGGCTGTTGAAACGACATGTCGCACACGACGCGTTCACGACGGGCAGATACCCTGCCGGACCTGAGGCGCCGATGCATGCGCCTAAAGGAAGGTTGGACGTGGCTGTAGGAGAAGAGACCTCACACATCCTCAGCGGGTTGACTGCCCAGCTGCCTGATCGTGATCCGGAAGAGACTGCGGAGTGGATTGAGTCCCTTGATGCGTTGATCGCGGAGCAGGGTACTGAGCGTGCGCAGTTTATTATGCGGAGTTTGTTGCAGCGTGCTGGTGCCCGGAGTGTGGGCGTGCCGATGGTGACGACGACTGATTATGTGAACACGATCCCGGTGGATCAGGAAGCGCCGTTCCCGGGGAACGAGGAGTTCGAGCGCCGGTACCGGGCGTATATGCGGTGGAACGCTGCGGTGATGGTTCATCGTGCGCAGCGGGCTGATATTGGTGTGGGTGGGCATATTTCCACGTATGCCGGTGCTGCGACGTTGTATGAGGTGGGGTTCAATCACTTCTTCCGCGGCAAGGACCACCCTTCGGGCGGGGACCAGGTGTTTTTCCAGGGCCACGCGTCGCCGGGGATGTACGCGCGGGCGTTCATGGAAGGGCGCTTGACGGAAGAGGATTTGGACGGGTTCCGGCAGGAGAAGTCCAAGGAGGGCCATGCCCTGTCCTCGTACCCGCACCCGCGCCTGATGCCTGATTTCTGGGAGTTCCCGACCGTGTCGATGGGTATCGGCCCGATGAACGCGATCTACCAGGCCCAGTCCAACCGGTACCTGCAGAACCGTGGGATCAAAGACACCGCGGACCAGCAGGTCTGGGCGTTCCTGGGGGACGGGGAAATGGACGAGCCCGAGTCCCGTGGCCTGCTGCAACTGGCAGCGAACGAGAACCTGGACAACCTGAACTTCGTGATCAACTGCAACCTCCAGCGCCTGGACGGGCCGGTGCGCGGTAACGGCAAGATCATGCAGGAGCTCGAGGCGTTCTTCCGCGGCGCGGGCTGGAACGTGATCAAGGTCGTCTGGGGCCGGGAATGGGATTCCCTGCTGGAGAAAGACACCGACGGGGCGTTGGTGAAAATCATGAACGAAACCCCCGATGGTGACTACCAAACCTACAAAGCCGAGTCCGGCGGGTTCGTACGGGAACACTTCTTCGGGAAGAACCCGGCCACCAAAGACATGGTCGCGGACCTGGACGACGAACAGATCTGGGGCCTGAAACGAGGCGGCCACGATTACCGCAAGGTCTACGCCGCCTACAAAGCCGCCACGGAGTTCAAGGGCAAACCCACCGTGATCCTGGCCAAAACCGTCAAGGGCTACGGACTCGGACCCCACTTCGAGGGCCGCAACGCGACCCACCAAATGAAGAAGCTCACCATGGAAGACCTCAAAGCCTTCCGTGACCACCTCCGGATCCCCATCAGCGATGACCAACTCGACGCTGACCTCTACCGGCCCCCGTACTACCACCCCGGCATGGACGCCCCCGAAATCAAATACCTCATGGAACGCCGGGCAGAGCTCGGCGGGTTCGTCCCCGAACGCCGCCGCACCCACACCGAGGTCACCCTCCCCGAAGCGAAATCCTACGACGTAGCCAAACGCGGATCCGGTAAACAACAAGCCGCGACCACCATGGCCTTCGTGAGGCTGCTCAAGGACCTCATGCGGGATAAAAACTTCGGCGCACGCTTCGTGCCCGTCGTCCCGGACGAATCCCGGACCTTCGGGATGGACGCGTTCTTCCCGACCGCGAAAATCTACAACCCCAAAGGCCAGAACTACCTCTCCGTGGACCGCGACCTCGTCCTGGCCTACAAAGAATCACCCGCCGGACAACTGATCCACCCCGGCATCAACGAAGCCGGAGCCGTCGCAGCGTTCACCGCCGCCGGAACCTCCTACGCCACCCACGGCGAACCCCTGGTCCCGATCTACGTGTTCTACTCCATGTTCGGCTTCCAACGCACCGGCGATTCGTTCTGGGCAGCAGCAGACCAAATGACCCGCGGCTTCATCATCGGCGCCACCGCAGGACGAACCACCCTCACCGGCGAAGGACTCCAACACGCCGACGGACACTCACCCCTGCTCGCCTCCACCAACCCCGCCGTGAAAACCTACGACCCCGCCTACGGCTACGAAATCGGCCACATCATCCGCCACGGCCTCGAACAAATGTACGGCGACGCCTCAGACGATAAAAACGTCATGTACTACCTCACCGTCTACAACGAACCCATCACCCAACCCGCTGAACCCGAAAACCTCGACATCAACGGACTCCTCAAAGGCATCTACCGCCTCGCAGAAGCCCCCACCGGCGAGAGCAACGGGAACAACGGGAACCGGCCCACCGCGAACATCCTCGCCTCCGGCGTCTCCGTCCCCTGGGCCCTCGAAGCCGCCCGCATCCTCAACGAAGACTGGGGAGTCGCCGCGGACGTCTGGTCAGTGACCTCCTGGAACGAACTCCGACGCGACGGACTCGCCGCCGAAGAACACACCTTCCTCAACCCCGGCCAACCCACCCAAACACCCTTCATCACACAACAACTCGCCAACACCACCGGACCCGTCATCGCCGTGTCCGACTACATGAAAGCCGTCCCCGACCAAATCCGCCAATTCATCCCCAACGACTTCGCCTCCCTCGGAGCAGACGGCTTCGGCTTCTCCGACACCCGCCAAGCCGCACGCCGCTACTTCAAAAACGACACCCACTCCATCGTCACCAAAACCCTGCAACTCCTTGAAGCCAAGGGAGAAGTTGCAGCCGGGTCGCTGGAAAAGGCAATCGAGAAGTACCAGCTTTTGGACGTGAACGCCGGCACCACCGGCGGCGCCGGCGGAGACGCCTGATGAATTGAGGCCCTGGGCCTGAATTCCCGTAGTGCCAGAAGTACCGCGACGGCGGCTTCCACCGTAAGGTGGGGGCCGCCGTCGTACTTTTAATCTCCGGACGCTCCTGTTGGGCCCGCGGGAGCGGGGCCAGGACGGAGGTGACATGCAACAACGCAAGTTGTAGCCTTCTCACAAATGGAGCTTGCCCGGAATGGGCCGTATGCTCATTCCATGGCCGAGCCCACCACATCAACTTCCAAGCGCAAGGCAGCATCAGCGGCACTGTCGCCGGAAAAGGCCGAAACCCTGCGGCAGTTGCGCGCCAACGTTGGCCAACTGTCCACCAGCACCATGCGGAAACTGGAGAAGTCACTCCCCTGGTACAGCCGCTTGAGTTCCGATGAACGCTCGGCACTGGGGCTGGTGGCCCAAAACGGCATCGCAGCTTTTGTGACCTGGTACGAGCGCCCCAGCTCGCCGTCATGGATCCTCACCGACGTCTTCGGCAACGCACCCACAGAACTCACGCGGTCCATCAGCCTGCAAAAGGCCCTCCAACTCATCCGGATCGTTGTTGAAGTGGTGGAGGACCAGGTTCCCGTCATCGCGCCGGAAGCGGATCAGCCCTCGCTCAGGGAAGCCGTCCTCAGGTATTCCCGCGAAGTGGCTTTTGCCGCAGCTGACGTGTACGCACGCGCTGCAGAATCACGCGGTTCGTGGGACACCCGGCTGGAAGCCCTCATAGTGGACGCAATACTCCGCGGAGAAAATACCGATGCTCTGAGGTCCCGGATCGCCGCACTGGGATGGAAAGCACAGGAGCGGTTCACCGTCATGGTGGGCAATTCGCCGTCCGAACCCAGCGCCAGCTATGTCAGCGAACTTCGCAGGACAGCCGGCCGCTTTGCAGAAGACGCTTTGGTAGGCATCCAAGGCGATCGGCTCATTCTGATCCTGGGAGGACTCCAGGACCGGGACACCGCATACGTCAAGCTCAGTGAACTTTTTGCCCCGGGAGCGGTTGTTTACGGGCCGGAGGCGGGTTCCCTGGTGGAGGCCAGCAGTTCCGCGCAGGCAGCGTTTGCGGGACTCACCGCGGCCCGCGCATGGCCGTCCGCCCCCCGCCCTGTAGCTGCCGACGACCTTCTGCCGGAGCGCGTGGTCTCCGGTGACGACGCCGCCCGCAGATCCCTGATCAAAAACATCTACAGGCCCTTGCTGGCTGCCTCCAACGGCTTGGTGGAGACCCTGGGGACATACCTCGAGCTGGGCCACTCCCTGGAAGCCACGGCACGTGAACTGTTCGTCCATGCCAATACAGTGCGCTACCGTCTAAAGCGCGTCTGTGACGTCACAGGATGGGATCCACTGCTGCCGCGGGAGGCATTCGTGCTGCAAACCGCGTTGGTGGTGGGCCGCCTTTCAGCCCAGCCGAAAGCCGCTCCAGAGCGTCATTCGTCCCGTTCGCAGAACTGAACCGTTGTAGACTTCCTACAAACCGACCCAGTGAGCTTGGTGTACCGAAACACCAGTGGATCACGCGGCAATTTGGAAAGCTGGATACGTGCTTGCAATCGTCTGCCCTGGACAGGGCTCCCAGACCCCCGGTTTTTTGGCTCCCTGGCTGGAACTCCCCTCCGTAGAAGGTCATCTGGCCTCCCTGAGCGAGATCGCGGGCCTGGACCTCAAGGCCCATGGCACCACCTCTGATGAAGAAACCATCAAGGACACTGCTGTTGCCCAGCCTTTGATCGTGGCAGCCGGCTTGGTGGCCGCCAAGTCCTTGTTCGATGTTGAGCTCAGCACCCTCCCGGTTCTCCTTGCCGGGCACTCTGTCGGCGAGATCACCGCCTCTGCCCTGGCCGGAGTCCTGAGCGAAGCGGACGCCATGTCCTTCGTCCGCGAACGCGCCAACAGCATGGCGGCCGCAGCCGCCGTCACACCCACCGGCATGAGCGCTGTTGTGGGTGGAGACCCTGCAGAGGTTCTCTCGGCGATTGAAGCCGCCGGCGCAACTCCCGCCAACGTCAACGGTGCCGGACAGACCGTCGCCGCAGGAACCTTTGAGCAACTCAAGGCACTGGCGGATAACCCGCCGGCAAAAGCCCGGGTTATCCCCCTGAAGGTAGCCGGTGCCTTCCACACGTTGCACATGGCGCCCGCAGTCAGCGCGCTGGAGGCCCTGAAGCCTTCCTTGTCGCCGCATAATCCTTCCGTTCCGTTGTTGTCCAACCACGACGGCAAGGAGGTCACGGCGGGAACTGCCGCCGTCGACAGCCTCATTGCCCAGGTGTCACGTCCGGTCCGCTGGGACCTGTGCATGGAAACCATGGTCAACCGCGGTGTCACGGGTGTCATCGAACTGGCTCCTGCCGGAACGTTGGCCGGTCTTGCCAAGCGCGGCATGCCGGGCGTCAAGACCGTTGCTGTGAAGACCCCGGATGACTTGTCCGCGGCTCTGGCGCTGTTTGCTGAATTGGAAGGACAGGCATGAGCACTCCGGTACTCAAAAAGGCTGCGGTCAACGAGAACGCAAGGATTCTTGGCATCGGCGCCTACCGCCCCGACGTCATCGTCACCAACGAGGACGTCTGCCAATGGATCGACTCCTCCGACGAGTGGATCCGCCAGCGCACAGGCATCATCACACGCCATCGCGCCGCTGCCGATGTCAGCGTCATTGACATGGCTGAGGGCGCAGCCCGCGAAGCCCTGCAGCAGGCCGGTATCGAGGCATCCCAGCTGGGTGCCGTGATCGTGTCCACCGTGACTCATCCTTACGCCACTCCGTCGGCTGCTGCGGCCCTCACCGACCGTTTGGGAGCGACGCCGGCACCCGCCTTCGACATCTCGGCAGCCTGTGCCGGGTACTGCTACGGCGTCGCGCAAGCTGACGCCCTGGTCCGGTCAGGAGCGGCGGAGTACGTTTTGGTGGTCGGCGCCGAGAAGCTCTCCGACGTGATCGACAATCACGAGCGGACCATCTCGTTCCTGCTCGGAGACGGTGCTGGCGCCGTTGTGGTCGGCCCGTCCGACACGCCCGGCATTGGACCTTCCGTGTGGGGCTCGGACGGAAGCAAGTGGGATGCCATCGGCATGACCCACTCCCTGGAAGACGTCAAGAAGCTCGGCGAATCGGCCCGGCACTCCGATGAAATCGATGACCCTGCGATCCTTTCCGCCACCCAGGACGTCTGGCCCACCCTCCGTCAGGACGGCCAGACGGTGTTCCGCTGGGCGGTGTGGGAAATGGCAAAGGTTGCCCAGCAAGCGCTGGACGCAGCCGGCATCGAGGCCACCGACCTTGCTGCTTTCGTCCCGCACCAGGCGAACATGCGCATCATCGATGAAATGGTCAAGAAACTGAAGCTTCCCGAGTCCGTAGTGATCGGCAGGGACATTGCCCAGGCCGGAAACACGTCCGCCGCGTCCATCCCGTTGGCAACCCACCGCCTGCTCAAGGAGAATCCTGAGTTGAGCGGTGGCCTTGCCCTGCAGATCGGTTTCGGCGCAGGACTGGTCTTCGGCGCCCAAGTGGTTGTCCTGCCATAGGCCCGGACAACGCCCCCAACTTAATACGGCTTACAAACCCAAACCGTAACCACGGTTTGCCCCCTTTCCGGCAGTAGCCGGTACAACAAGAAAAGGAGCCAATCATGGCTAGCAACGAAGAAATCCTGGCCGGCCTGGCTGAAATCGTCAACGAAGAAACCGGCCTCGCCCCCGAAGCAGTCGAGCTCGACAAGTCCTTCACCGAAGACCTCGACATCGACTCCATCTCCATGATGACGATCGTCGTCAACGCTGAAGAGAAGTTCGGCGTACGCATTCCCGACGAAGAGGTCAAGAACCTCAAGACCGTCGGCGACGCCGTCAACTTCATCGCCAACGCACAGGCCTAGTCCTGTTTCCAGCTGCGCCGGGCCGGGACCAGCCAGTTCCCCGTGCCCGGCACAGCCGCACCAGCCCAAAGATTTTTTGCCTCCCCTGTGGTCTTCACAGCCGGGACGGCTGACCCTACAGAGAGTGATCGCATGGCACGCAAAGTAGTCATAACCGGTCTGGGGGCCACCACTCCCATCGGCGGCGACGTACCCACAATGTGGCAGAACGCGCTGAAAGGGGTCTCCGGTGCCCACACGCTCGGTGATGACTGGGTGGCCAAGTATGACCTCCCCGTCCACTTTGCAGCCCGGTGCACGACGCCGGCCCTGGATGTCCTGAGCCGCGTTGAAGCCAAGCGGATGGACCCGTCAACCCAGTTCGGCGTCATCGCCGCCCGGGAAGCCTGGGCCGATTCCGGCATCGAAGAAATCGACCACGACCGTCTGGCAGTCGCATTCGCCACAGGCATCGGCGGCGTGTGGACGCTTCTGGACGCCTGGGACACTCTTCGCGACAAGGGCCCCCGCCGTGTGCTGCCGATGACCGTTCCCATGCTGATGCCCAACGGCGTCGCCGCGGCCGTGAGCCTGGACCTCGGCGCCCGCGCCGGCGCGCACACCCCTGTCTCTGCCTGCGCTTCCGGAACCGAGGCACTGCACCTTGGGCTGGACCTGATCCGCTCCGGCAAAGCCGACGTGGTCATGTGCGGCGGCGCCGAAGCTGCCATCCACCCGATGCCGATGGCCGCCTTCTCCTCCATGCAGGCGCTGTCCCGCCGAAACGATGCTCCCGAGCGCGCATCGCGACCCTACGACACCGACCGCGACGGCTTCGTCATGGGTGAAGGTGCCGGCGCTTTGGTTCTGGAAGCCGAAGAGCACGCCCTCGCCCGCGGTGCCCGCATCTACGCCGAGCTTGCCGGAACGTCCGTGACCGCGGATGCTTACCACATCACGGCCCCGGATCCCCAAGGACTGGGTGCCACCCGCGCACTCAAGGCCGCTATGTTCGACGGCCGTATCCAGGCGGAAGACGTGGTGCACGTCAACGCGCACGCCACCTCCACTCCCGTGGGCGACAAGCCCGAGTACACGGCCCTGAGGGCCGCCCTGGGCACCCACGTGGACAACGTGGCGGTCTCCGCTACGAAGTCCCAGATGGGCCACCTCCTGGGTGCTTCGGGCGCCGTGGAAGCCGTCCTGACCGTCCTGGCCGTCCATGAGCGCAAGGCGCCCGTGACCATCAACCTCGAGAACCAGGATCCCGAGATCCCCCTCGACGTTGTGACGACTGCCCGCGACCTTCCCTCAGGGGACATCGTGGCCCTCAGCAACTCCTTCGGGTTTGGCGGCCACAACGCCGTTATCGCTGTGCGTAACGTCTGACAATTACCCGCCGCCGCATTCCGGTGAAGCAAACAGGAGAGGGCCCCACCTGATGGTGGGGCCCTCTCCTGTTGCTATGGGGATTGTGGGTTTTTCGGGTTCCTATCCGACCTGATGCAGCCAGCGGACCGGAGCACCCTCGGCTGCGTGGCGGAACGGCTCCAGTTCTTCATCCCAGGCCTCACCGAGCGCCAGCGACAGTTCGTGGTAAACAGCGGAGGCGTCACCCGCCCCTGATTCGTAGGCATAGCGGATGCGGTCCTCGGTGACCATGATATTGCCGTGGACGTCGGTCACCGCATGGAAAATTCCGAGCTCGGGCGTATGGGACCAACGGGCCCCGTCGACGCCCTGGCTTGGTTCCTCCGTGACCTCATAGCGCAGATGTGCCCATCCTCGCAGCGCGGATGCCAGCAGGGCACCTGTGCCGGGCGCGCCGGTCCAGGACAGCTCGGCCCTGAACATTCCGGGCGCAGCCGGCTGAGGGGTCCACTCAAGATCGGTTCTCTTGTCGACAACCGATCCAATGGCCCACTCAACGTGCGGGCACAGTGCTGTAGGGGCTGAGTGCACGAACAAGACACCGCGGGTTGTTGCAACAGACATTCCATCCTCCATAGCTGTAGGTACGTCTTCCCCAACGACCTCTGCCGGAATGGCTGCCTTGTGCTGCCGGATGCCCTGCGCTCTGCGGGCCCTCTGTTTTCAGTTATTTATAATGCTACTGACGATCTTGGCATAGAAATATCCTTCAAGGACGTAGTGAAGGTCTCCCATGGTGCTCTCATTTTGCCGTACCACACCGGTTTCCGCCAGTGCAGTGACGGCAACATGCGCAGCCGGGACCAGTTCAGGCCCTGGGATGGGCCTGCTGGTAGCTCTGCCGCAACCTGTCCACGGACACGTGGGTGTAGATCTGGGTGGTGGCCAAGCTGCTGTGCCCAAGAATTTCCTGGACAGCGCGCAGGTCGGCTCCCCCATCCAGCAAATGGGTGGCCGCACTGTGCCGAAGGGCGTGCGGCCCAGTAGCTGAGGTGTCGCCTAGGGACCGCAGTAAATTATTAACCACTTCCCTGATCTGCCTGGGGTCTATGCGGTTTCCGCGGGCACCCAGAAACAACGCCGGGCCGCTGTGGCCCGTTGCCACCACCGGACGGCCCCGCCGGATCCAGTCGTCCACGGCCACTGCTGCCGGAACACCATAGGGAACGGTTCGTTCCTTGTTGCCTTTGCCCAGGACCCGCAGGGTACGACGGTCCTGATCGAGGTCGTCCACGTCCAAACCAGCCAGCTCCCCCACCCGGACACCCGTTGCGTACAGAAGTTCCACGATGGCCTTGTTGCGCACGGCCATGGGCGCGCCGTCAGCAGCCGCCACGGCGAGATCATCCACGATACGGCCCACTTGCTGCTGGTGAAGGACACCGGGAAGTGACTTTTCCCGTTTGGGTGCACGAAGCCGGACCGCGGGATCAACGTCAATCAGTTCCTCCCGAAGTGCCCAAGCGAGGAAAGACCTGGCGGTTGCTGCACGTCTGGCCAGTGTTGACCGGGCCATGCCCGATTCGCTTTGGGCACCCAGCCAGCGCCGGAGGCACCCAAGATCCAGGTCTTTCAGATCACTGATGCCCTCCAGTGCAGCGAACCCAAGCAGGCTCTCCACATCCGCGACATACGCGCGGATAGTGTGATCGGAGCGCGCCCGCTCACCATCAAGGTAACGCCGGAAGTCACCGACCGTCTTCTGCAGGGCTACCGGCAGGTCCTGTTTGTCCACCCTTACTACTTTGCCAGCCTCGTTGCCCAACTGATCACAGCAACATGCCGCTGCCTAGGATGCCGGCGAAGTCCTGGAACGTTTCCAGCCACCCCGGTCCGAAACAGCCAGGCCCAACAGGCCCAACCTTCCGAGCCCGGCCCGCACAGCGTCCGGACCCATGCCGGCCACCACACACAATTTCTCTACGGACGTGGTGGCCCGGAGGGGTAGAGCGTCCAGCAGTATCAGGTCCTCCAGGGACAAGCCATCGTGCGGTGACGCAGGCGCGGCCGGCCCTTCACTGCCCGACACATCCATGGCACCCGCCAACTCGGTAATCTCGGCGACGTCCGTGACGCACACAGCACCACCTTCACGGAGCAAACGGTGGCAGCCTGCGGAATTCGCGCTATGGACGGAGCCGGGCACGGCCGCAACAACCCGCCCAAGGGTTTCCGCATGGTGGGCCGTGTTGAGCGCCCCCGACCGCCATCTGGCTTCCACCACCACAGTGACGGATGCCAAGGCCGCAATGATGCGGTTCCGCTGCAGGAACCGGTACCTGGTGGGCGCCGACCCCGGTGGTACCTCGGCTATCACCGCTCCCCTGGCCGCAACCGTCCTCAGGAGGTCCTCGTTCCCGGACGGATAGAACCTGTCCACACCGCCCGCCATAACCGCGATGGTGGGCATGGCCGTAATACTGCCGCCGAGGGCGCCTCTGTGGGCATGGGCATCGATCCCGTAGGCACCACCCGAAACAACCGTGTAGCTTCTCTGGGCCAGACCATACGACAGATCTCCGGTCACCGAACCGCCGTAGCCGGTGCTGTCCCTGGAGCCAACCAACGCGATGCTCTGCCGAGCGGAGGGAAACGGCTCTTCGTGTCCCCGCCACCACAAGCACAGCGGCTCCTGCAAACCCAGATCTGCCAACTGGGCCGGCCATAGGTCGTCGCCGGGAACCACCACCCTGCCACCAAGGCGGCGCATGGTTTCAAGGTCCCGTTCCGGCGCGAGGTCCGGCACCCTGGGTCCCCACCTGCGCAGGCTGGCGGCGAGCCCTGGCCACTGCCCCGGGCCGCCTGCGTCCACAAGAAGGGACGTGAGCTCCTGCTCCAGGCGTGGGCCCGCTGCCACCTCCCCGGTAGCAATCCCCAGGGCTTCCAAGGGCCCCACGGCCTTCACCAGAGCCAGGCCCGCCATATCCTGCGGTTCCATGAGCCGGGCCAAAGCAGCCCGCGCTATCCGTTCCTTTTCCTGCGCTCCACTGACCACCACGGCCTGACGTCCTTTCGTATGTGCGCTTCTCATGCTGCCGACGCTGCTTGACGGAGGGCGAGCCCCTGTCCGATGTGGTCAGCCCCCGGCCTGTCCATCTGGTCCAGATCGGCCAGTGTCCACGCCAGGCGAAGGACGCGGTCGTAGCCGCGTGCTGTCAGATTGCCGCGTTCCAGAGCAGTGTCCAGAATCCGGGTGGTCCCCGGTTCCAGACGGAACCCACCACGCAGCACCCTCCCGGGGACCTGTGAATTTGTCTCAAGCCCCAACGGGGCCAGCCGCTCCAGCTGCACCGCCCGGGCACCCCTGACCCTTCGAGCAACGGTTCCGGAGTCTTCTCCATCACCGCCGCTGCCGAAATCAGCCAACGACACCCGTTCCACATGGAGTTGAATGTCCACACGATCCAGCAAGGGGCCTGAGATCCTTCCCAGGTAGCGCCGGCGCAACATGGCCGTGCACGTACAGTCGGTTCCTTTGCCGGTCGCTTTGCCGCACGGACACGGATTGGCCGCCAGGATCAATTGGAAACGTGCAGGATAGGCCGCTGTTCCCGCGGCCCGGTGAATCACAAGCTCACCGCTTTCCAATGGTTGGCGGAGGGCATCGAGGACGCGCCGCTCAAACTCGGGGGCTTCGTCGAGGAACAGGACACCACGGTGGGCCCGCGACGCTGCTCCGGGCCGTGGCAATCCTGAGCCCCCGCCGATGACAGCTGCGGCCGTAGCGCTGTGGTGCGGATTCTCGAAGGGAGGCCGCCGGACCAAAGCAGACGTAGAGGCTTGGACCGCGGCCAACGAATGGATGGCCGTCACTTCCATGGCAGCCGTGTCCGTCAGATCCGGCAGAAGCCCCGGCATACGTTCGGCCAACATGGTCTTTCCCGCCCCCGGCGGTCCCATCAGAAGCATGTGGTGGCCTCCCGCGGCGGCCACTTCCAGGGCCCTGCGGGCTTCGCCCTGTCCGGAAACATCGCGAAGGTCCGGCGTGGGTGTGACGCCTGGTCCGCCGCCGTCATCACTGATGACCTCGGAGGGGTCATGGTCAAGTACCAGGTCCCGGGAATTCGCGCCGAAGTCCACTGCAAGCCGCGCAAGCGTCCTGTAGCCACGCACCTTCGCGCCGGGAACCAGGGACGCCTCGGCGTAGTTTGCCTCCGCCACCACGATGTCGGGAAACCCCGCTTTGACGGCAGCCATGACCGCCGGCAATACGCCCCTTACCGGTCTGAGCCTGCCATCAAGGCCCAGCTCTGAAATGAAGACTGTTCTGCCCGTGGGATGAACGTCCTTGGCGGCACCGAGCACGGCCATGGCGATGGCGAGGTCGAATCCTGACCCGCGTTTGGGAAGTGATGCAGGTATCAGGTTGGCGGTGATCTTCCGTCGACTCAACGGCAACCCGGAATTTTGGGCAGCTGAACGGATGCGCTCTTTCGCCTCGTTCAATGCGGC
This sequence comes from Paenarthrobacter ilicis, assembly GCF_016907545.1. Lineage (NCBI taxonomy): Bacteria > Bacillati > Actinomycetota > Actinomycetes > Micrococcales > Micrococcaceae > Paenarthrobacter > Paenarthrobacter ilicis. The sequence continues at coordinate 2,336,733 of NZ_JAFBCD010000001.1, forward strand.
ATCAGGAAGCCCCAGGATCACAAAATTTGGCAAAGTCTGGCCGATGTCCGCCTCCACCTCCACGATGAAGCCGTTCAGGCCAACCAATGCCATGCAGTAGGAGCGGCCCACTCCCATTCAGCCCACACCTTGCAGGTGTTCCACCTGGGGCACGCTCCGGCCATCGGCAACGATACCCACCACGTCGATCCGTCGACGGACGGCACTAATGCCCCGGGCTGAGCACCAGGCACTGGCCAGACGGCCCAAGCGAGCAAGCTTGGCCGCACCCACAGCTTCGAAGGGGTGCCCGTAGTCAAGCGACCTCCGGGTTTTTACCTCCGCAACAACCAGGACGTCGCCTTCGAACGCCACAATGTCGATCTCGCCGTCGGCGCATCTCCAATTGCGGTCCATGATCCGCATGCCCTGGTTTTCCAGGAATTCCGCGGCCAATGCCTCACCATCGTGGCCCAGCAGGTCTTTTGCTCTCATGACCATCACCTCCGCTACCAGCTTTCACGCTGGCCGGGGCAGGCGGCAGGAGCTTACGGGCCTATGTGGATAAACAGGGGTTTACGGCCCATGTGGAGGGACAGTGGGACCTCAGTTGCCCAGATCGCCGAGGTCACCCAGGCCGCCGTCTTTCGGCAAAGCCAGGTCTTCGCTGCGCGGGAGTTCCTCTACGTTGACGTCCTTGAAGGTGATCACCCTGACGTTCTTCACAAAACGGGCCGAGCGGTAGACGTCCCACACCCACGCGTCCTGGAGGGTGAGATCGAAGTACACCTCGCCGTCCGCGCTCCGGGCCTGAAGGTCAACATGGTTCGCAAGATAAAAACGCCGTTCCGTCTCGACCACATAGCTGAACAGACCAACGACATCCCGGTATTCGCGGTAGAGCTGCAGCTCCATGTCGGTTTCATAGTTCTCAAGGTCTTCGGCACTCATGGTTCCATCTTGCACCATGGTCCGGACGCAGCGCGCCACGCAGGGGGCTGCGCGCCACACGACGGGACCGCGCGGCTCAGCGGACCCGACAATCAGGGGATGGCGGGACCCGTGAGATTCCAACTGGTCCGGTGGTGGATGCTGGGTCCTTGGATCCGGATGACATCCCGGTGCGAGGACGTGGCGTACCCCTTGTTCTCATTCCACCCGTAGGCCGGGGACCCGTCATGCAGATCCACCATGATCCGGTCCCGGGCCACCTTGGCCAGGACACTGGCGGCGGCAACACTGAGGCACGTCATGTCCGCCTTGACCTTGGTGTGGACCGGCGCGTCGCACGACGGGACCACGGGGGCCGTGTCGAAAAGGGACGCCTGGACCTCCGGGGAGAGCCAATTATGGCTGCCATCCAACAGGACGACGTCGGGCCGGGTTCCACCCGCCAGGATGTCCAACCAGGCCCGGGTTCCGGCCAGCCTGAGCGCGGCGATGATGCCGATCCGGTCTATCTCCCCGGACGTGGCATGCCCTACCGCGCTGGCCACTGCCCACTGCCGGACCATGGGTTCCAGACGCTCGCGGTCCTCCGGCTTGAGCAATTTGCTGTCACGGACATCAGCCAACAGTGAATGGTCCTCAAGGTTGACCACGGCGATGCCCACGCTGACGGGCCCTGCCAAGGCGCCCCGTCCCACTTCATCCACCCCTGCAAGGAGGCGTACGCCCGGGGCAAGGAATGAACGCTCATGGTCCAACGTGGGAAAGCCCAATGCTTTGGTCTTTCCACGGGTTTTGGACGTGGACGTAGCAGCCATTACTTCGCCGGGGTCCCTTGGGGAACGTTACGGAAGACGTCCGAGTGGTTGTCCAGAATGGTCCAGCGGGATATGGGCCACGCGATGACCGTCGCTTTACCTTCTACGTCCTCAATATTGATGAAGCCGCCGTTGACGTCCTGATGCAGCCGGGAATCGGCCGAATGGTTACGGTTGTCGCCCATGACCCAGACCTTGCCTGCGGGGACAACCACATCGAAGGCATCGGGCCGCGGCGTTTCAGCCGGATTGATATACGTTTCTTCCAGCGGAACGCCGTTGACACTGACACGCCCTTGGGCATCGCAGCAGCTGACGTGATCGCCGGGCAGCCCAATGACCCGCTTGACCAGGTGTTGATCGGTTTGGTCAGCCATCAGCCCAACGAATTCCAAGCTGTCCCCCACCCAATCCAAGGGACCAGCGGGCTTCTCGGGTACGGGTTCCAACCAGGCCTGGGTGTCCTTGAACACCACCACGTCACCGCGGGACAAATCGAAGGGTCCCGGCACCAGAAGATTGATGAAGATGCGGTCATTGACGTCCAGGGTGCTTTCCATGGACTCGGACGGGATGTAGAACGCCCGGAACAGGAAAGTCTTGAGCAGGAAGGACAGCACCAGGGCGATGGCCACCACTGTGGCTATCTCCTTGACCCACACCATCAACGGGTTCTTGTGGGGCTTGCCGGCGGTCGTCGCCGTTCCGTCCTGGAGCCGGGCGTCGTCGTCGTGCCGCTCGGAATTCCCGGGAGCTTTATCCGGCATTTACTGTCCGTCCTTCAAAGGTGTTCCGACCTGCGCAGAGCGAGGTATCCCTGCAAATCTATCAAGTGGCCAGATGATCTGGACCGGTCGCCCAATAACGCGCTCCACCGGGACCATGCCTCCGCCGGGAGCGCCCAGCAACCCTCGGGAATCCGCTGAGCGCGAGCGGTGGTCGCCCATCAGCCACAAGCGGCCGTCGGGCACGACGACGTCGAACTTCTGCCTGCTGGGTTGGTCCCCCGGGTACAGATAGGGTTCCTCAAGAGCCTGACCGTTCACTGTGAGCAGCCCCTGCGCATCGCAGCACATGACGTGGTCCCCCGCGACGCCAATAACCCGTTTGACGTAGGTTGTATCGCTGCCGGTGAGCCCAAACCACTGGCTCGCCGCCGCTGCGGCATCGACGAAGGGCCCCTTGCCGCTGTTCAATGGCGCAAAGGAACCGCGGCCATCAAACACCACAACATCACCGCGGGCTATGGGCTCGCCGGCAAATGCCGTCCGCGAGACCAGGATCCTGTCACCGGTTCCCAGGAGTGGCTCCATGGACTCTGACGGGATGAAGTACACGTCAAGCCATAGGGAGCGGACAAGGCCACTGATGCCGACGGCCAGGATGAGGGCGAGCAAAACAAAACGCCAGCCCTGTTTTCGGGGCTGGCGTTCTGTTGTGTCCATGACTCGTATCCCTGGTGCGTTGCGGATTGCTCCGGAACACCGGGCACGAATCCTGGACCCGTTGCGAAAGCTACGGGACTTACTTGACGAAGTCGCGCTTTTCCTTGATCTTCGCAGCCTTACCGCGCAGTGCGCGCATGTAGTAAAGCTTGGCGCGGCGGACGTCACCCTTGGTGACGACCTCGATCTTGTCGATGATCGGGGAGTGTACCGGGAAGGTACGCTCTACGCCGACGCCGAAGGAGACCTTGCGAACGGTGAAGGTTTCGCGAACGCCGTCACCCTGGCGGCCCAGGACGAAGCCCTGGAATACCTGGACACGGGAGTTCTTGCCTTCGATGATGTTGACGTGAACCTTGAGGGTGTCACCCGCGCGGAACTCAGGAACATCGTTACGCAGCGATGCTGCATCTACGCTATCGAGGATATGCATTAATCCACTCCTGGTGAACGCCACAGGTCATTCACTTTGGGTTACGGCGGGCAAGCCCGGGCAGCCTAAGCGCACCGGAAATTACCGCCGAAGTTTTCTTTGTGCCCAGTGACGCCACTGATTGGCATCGCCGGGTTGCCTCACTGTTGGCTGAACTCCCCCTGTGGCAGGTGTCAGCCCAGTAGACACAAGGGTTAATTCTGCCATATGGGGAGGCGTACGGCCAAGTGCGCGAACTGCCAACGCCCGACGGCGGCGCAAGGCGTCAGCCCTGCAGGTCACCGGCCGGCCGCGCACGCAAGCGACCATCCACGACGTCGTAGCCCAGTTCCCCCAAGGCGTTGCGGTCGGCGCGGGTCAGGGAACCGGCGTCGAAGTCCTCCATTAGGTCCGGGCGCCGTTCTGCGGTGCGGCGGAATTGCTCGTGCCGGCGCCATTGGGCGATTTTGCCGTGGTTGCCACTGAGGAGGACATCGGGAACCTGGTGGTCCCGCCAGGACGACGGCTTGGTGTAGACCGGGTACTCCAACAAGCCGTCCGAGTGGGACTCCTCAATGAGGGACTCAGGGTTGCCGACGACTCCCGGAAGGAGACGGCCGACTGCTTCCACCATGGCCAGAACGGCCACCTCACCGCCGTTGAGGACATAGTCCCCCAGGCTGACGGGCCGGACAGTGAAATGGTCCTTGGCCCAGTCGATGACCCGCTCGTCGATGCCTTCATACCGCCCGCAGGCGAAGACAAGCTGATCCTCTTCTGCAAGCTCGTAGGCCAAGGCCTGGTTGAACCTCTCCCCCGCAGGCGAAGGCACAATCAGTACGGGCTTCTTGTCCCCGGCGGCTCCCGCCACGGACTCCAGCGCCTGGGCCCACGGCTCAGGCTTCATCACCATACCCGCCCCTCCGCCATAAGGAGTGTCGTCCACCGTGCGGTGCCTGTCGGTGGTGAAACTGCGGAGGTCATGGACGTTCAGCTGCAGCAGGCCATCCTGCCGGGCCTTACCAATGAGGGACAGTTCCAAGGGCGCCAGATATTCCGGGAAGATACTGACAACATCGATGCGCATTCAGGCATCATCCCCGGTGTCACCCTCAGGTTCCTCCGAGGAAGCGCTGTTGATCTCGAAGAGCCCCTCAGGCGGGGTCACCAGAATGTAGCCGTCCTCAATGTTGACCTCGGGAACGATCTCATCCACGAACGGTATGAGGATCTCCTTGCCGTCGGCCGAGGTGACGGTCAGGAGGTCCTGCACCGGGAGGGTGGTGAGGGCAGTGACCTTCCCTACCACCTGCGTACCGACGCGGGCTTCCAGGCCCACGAGCTCGTGCTCGTACCAGCCCTCGTCGTCATCCTCATCGTCGAGTTCTTCTGTTTCGATGAAGAGCTTGGCGCCACGGACGGCTTCCGCTGCATTACGGTCGGCCACTTCCTCGAAGCCCAACAACAGTATGTCCTTGTTCCACCGCGCGCTGCGAATGGTCAGCGGGCCGGAGGAAGCCGGCTCCACCACGAACTCAGTACCTGCTACAAAGCGTTCCGCGGGAGCATCCGTCAGTACCTGCACGGTTACTTCACCCCTGATGCCGTGGGGTTTACCGATCCGGGCCACCTGAAGCTGCATGGATTCCTCTGAATTTCTGTTCTGCCGGCCGCCGGGCGGGCGCGGTAATGAATGGGGATAAAGCAGTCCGGCCCCTCCACCATATTCGGTGAAGGGGCCGGACTTAAGACAAGAATTGCTGAGCGCTACCGGCGACGGTCGGTGTCGACGACGTCGACCCTGACCTGCTCGCCGCCCGCCAAGGCCGCAACTACTGTTCGCAAGGAGCGTGCAGTGCGTCCCTGACGACCGATAACACGGCCGAGGTCCTCTTGGTGAACGCGCACCTCGAGGGATTCCCCGCGGCGGTTGTTCTTTGCGCTGACCTTGACATCCTCAGGGCTGTCAACGATCCCGCGAACCAGGTGCTCGAGCGCTTCTGCCAGCAACTTACTCAGCCTCGGTGGTCTCTGCTTCAGCTTCAGCGGGAGCCTCATCGGCGTCCGACTGCTTGGCCTTCTTGGTGATGGCTTCCGGAATGATGACGGAACCCTTCTCCGGGGCTACGAAGGCTTCCTTCGGAGCTTTGGTCTTCAGGGTGCCTTCCTGGCCCGGCAGGCCCTTGAACTTCTGCCAGTCACCGGTGATCTTGAGGATCGCAGCAACCTGCTCAGTGGGCTGGGCGCCAACGGAGAGCCAGTACTGGGCACGCTCGGAAGCGACCTCGATGTACGACGGTTCTTCGGTGGGGTGGTACTTGCCGATTTCTTCAATGGCACGGCCATCGCGCTTGGCGCGGGCATCCATGACGACGATGCGGTAGTACGGTGCGCGCATCTTACCGAAGCGCTTAAGGCGAATCTTTACGGCCACTTTTGTGGTCACTCCTGTTTCTGAAACGGGGTTGAACCCGACGTTCTGCACCCGTGGGGCGGGCCATACTGGACGGTTCGAAGGACAAGATGCGGACACGGAGAGAGGGGCCGTACCGATCGAGTACCTGTCTATTGTGCCAGATACCCGTGGCAATTACGACTCACGCGCCGTAACCCGGCGTGTTTTACCCCACACGGGCCTGCACAAGCGGCGCGCGGGGCGGCCGTCCCCCTACTCGGACCAGACGTACAGCCCAGCCTTGTCCGCTTTTTCCACATCAGTTGCCAAGGCGGCCAGCTGCTGCACCAATTGCCGCGCGGCAGCGGAATCGAAGGGCATGTCATCCTGCTGCGCCCAAGCCGCGGCTACATCATCCAGGACGTTGCCGTCGCCTTCACTTTCGTAGGTCAGCAACTCAGCAAGGGCGCGGACCATGGCCTCGGGAACGCCAAGGAGGGAATCACTGGTGACATCAACCAGCGCCAGCTCGTAGTCGGCCCCCGACGCGTGGACGGCCTGGCCGGCAAGATCGCCCAGCTGCTCCACTTCGTAGTCGGTGACACCTTCGATGCGGACTGCGGGGCCGGAAACCCCGGCCCCCTTCTCCAGGGCAGCTGCCCGCTTGAGCGCTTCATTGTGGGTGGCAACAAAAATTTCGGCAAAGCCCATGGAGACTACTCTCAATCCTTCGTGCTGACGGGGCGGCGGCGCGGCACCAGTGGATGGACGCCGTCCAAATCCAGCCTAATGCAGCGGCAGCCGTGAGGGGTGTCGGCCCAAGGGCAGAAGCACCGAACCTTTAGCGGACGGCCACCCGGAGTTTGTTCTTCCACGGGTCATCAAATCGGAGTTCAAGCCCCGTGTGGTGGCTGGCAACCCCTGCCACCTTCAACCGGTCAGCCAACTGGGCAACGTCCTCGGAGGACGGCACCTCGATCAGGACTTCCCCCAGGCCCAGGGTGTCGCGGCGGGGGCCGGCGCCCCGGCTGTTCCACACATTCATCGCCATGTGGTGGTGATAGCCGCCGGCAGAGACAAACAGGGCCTGGCCATGCCATCCCGCAGTCCGCTCAAATCCAAGGGTCCCCACGTAGAAGTCACTGGCGGTCTGGACGTCTCCCACCTGCAGGTGAACGTGCCCGACGCCGGCTGCGGACTCCCGCTGGCCCGTTACGGCTGCTTCACTCAGGTGCTGCTGAAGGTAGCGCTGCGGAGGAAGCGCCACATTGTCCATGACAACCGTCCCGCCGTCCCATTGCCACTGGCTACGAGGCTTGTCGTAGTAGAGCTCGATGCCATTGCCTTCAGGATCGGTGAAGTAGAAAGCCTCGCTGACCAGGTGGTCGGCGCTGCCGGCAAAAGCGCGGGGTTCGAATTCGGCAGCCGTGGCAACGGTTGCGGCCAGCGAAGGCTGGTCCTCGAAGAGAATCGCAGTGTGGAACAGCCCGGCTTCTCCCCGACCGGGAACCTGGAGTCCTGCTGCGGGCGCCAAGTGAACCAGGGGCTTGCCGACGCGGCCAAGATACAGGCCGCCGTCCTGCTCAGCCACGACGTCCAGGCCGAGGGCCTGCTGGTAGTAGTCGTTCATGGTCTTCATGTCGCCAACCTTGAGCATCACGGTGCCCATGGTCAGTTCGGCAGGAAGGAGATCCTGTTTTGGTGTCGCTTTCATGTGAAACTCCTGGTTCTGATGCCGCCGGTTCGACATCATCTACCCTTATAAATTACTTGAAGCTTCAATTTATTCCTAACGGATGACCCGGCCCCGCAAAACAATGTGGCTGAGCTCTTGTACGGTTCCCAACTCCCGGCGTGGATCTGCTGCGCACACCACGACGTCGGCGCTGGCACCTTCGCTGATACCCCCAGCTCCCAGCCATTCCCGGGCGCCCCACGCGGCAGCCTCCAACACCGCGACAGGCGGCAGGCCGGCGTCGTGCAGTTCCTGCATTTCATCGGCGATCCTGCCGTGCTTGATGACGCTGCCGGCATCTGTCCCCGCGTAGATGGCAACACCGGACTCGAACGCCTCCAACACCCGCTCCCGGCGCCCCTCCCACAGCCGAAGCATGTGTGCGGCATACTCCGGGAATTTCCCGGCGGCCTGCCCGGCAATATCGGGAAAAGTGGCGATGTTGACCAGCGTTGGAACAATGGGAACCGACTGCTCAACCAGCCGCGGAATATGCCGGGGCAAAAGCCCGGTGGCATGCTCGATGCAGTCAATCCCGGCATCCAACATCTCATCGATGGTGTCCTCGGCGAAGCAATGGGCGGTGACGCGGGCACCCTCATCATGCGCCGCAGCGATGGCGTCCTTGACGGTCTTCGCCGGGAACGAGGCAGCCAGATCTCCAAGGCCGCGGTCGATCCAGTCCCCCACGAGTTTCACCCAGCCATCGCCGTCGCGGGCCTCCTTACGGACGGTCTCCACCAGCTGGGCAGGTTCGATTTCATGCCCCAGCCCGCGGAGGTATCGCCTGCTCCGGGCAATGTGCCGGCCTGCCCTGATCAGCCGCGGCAAGTCCCCGCGCTCCTGAACCCACCTGGTATCGGACGGTGAACCGGCGTCCCGGATCAGCAGCGTTCCGGCGTCGCGGTCCGCCACTGCCTGGGCCAGGGTGGTGCCGTGGTCCACCGCCCCACCGGTTCCGAGCCCGATGTGGCAGTGGGCATCCACGAAGCCCGGCAGCACCCAACCGTCCAGCAGCACGTCCGGGGCATCCACCGGCCGGTCAAACGTGAGGACTCCGTCCACGGACCACAAACCATGACGCTCCTCCTCCCCCGAAACGAGCACTGGACCGGTGAATTCGATGATGTTTGGCATGGGAAAAGCCTAGTCCCGGCAGCAGCTGTGGTAGCTTCGTCTACGACCACACGGGTGCCCTTGCAGGGGCTGAGATCGGACTGATGCAGTCTGCGACCGTTGAACCTGTCCGGGTAATGCCGGCGAAGGAAGTGAGTAATCCTTGAGCACCACGGAAACACAGCACAGCCCTGTCCAAAACCAGATCAGCCCTGTCCAAAACCCGGTCAACGCGGCCCGGAAGACGGCAGAAACCGTCACGCAATCGCTGAAATCCCACTCCTTGGCATGGGTGGAGGACCCCCGGACCGGCATCCGCGTTCCTGTCACAGAGATTGCGCTGGAGCCCTCTCCCAATGGCGTGGCCAACGAGCCCTTGCAGGTGTACCGAACAGCCGGACCCGGCAGTGATCCGGTGGTGGGACTGAAGCCCTTCCGCTCAGCATGGATCGAGGGCCGTGGCGACACCGAGCCCTACTCCGGGCGCGAACGCAACTTGCTCGACGACGGCAAGTCCGCGGTCCGGCGCGGGGCGGCATCAGCGGAATGGAAAGGCGGCCAACCCATTCCCCGCCGCGCTGTCGAGAGGAAAAGAGTCACGCAGATGTACTACGCCAAGCAGGGAATCGTGACAAAGGAAATGCAGTTCGTCGCGTTGCGGGAGAACTGCGATGTTGAGCTGGTCCGCAGCGAAGTCGCCGCGGGCAGGGCCATCATTCCCAACAACATCAACCACCCGGAATCAGAACCGATGATCATCGGCAAGGCCTTCCTGGTGAAGATCAACGCCAACATAGGCAACTCCGCCGTGACAAGCTCCATCGCCGAAGAAGTGGACAAACTGCAGTGGGCCACCCAGTGGGGCGCGGATACGGTGATGGACCTCTCCACGGGCGACGACATCCACACCACCCGTGAATGGATCATCCGCAACGCCCCTGTCCCGATCGGCACAGTACCCATTTACCAGGCCCTGGAAAAGGTCAACGGCGAAGCCAACAAGCTCACCTGGGAGATCTTCCGCGACACCGTCATTGAACAGTGTGAGCAAGGCGTGGACTACATGACCATCCACGCCGGTGTGCTCCTGCGTTATGTGCCGCTCACCGCCAACAGGGTCACTGGCATAGTGTCCCGTGGAGGGTCGATCATGGCCGGCTGGTGCCTTGCACACCACCAGGAGAACTTCCTGTACACGCATTTTGACGAGCTCTGCGAAATTTTCACCCAGTACGACGTCGCGTTCTCCCTGGGCGATGGCCTGCGCCCCGGCGCCACGGCAGATGCCAACGACGCCGCACAGTTCGCCGAACTGGATACCCTCGCCGAGCTGACCCACAGGGCATGGGAATTCGATGTTCAGGTGATGGTGGAAGGCCCCGGCCACGTCCCGTTCCACCTGGTCCGGGAAAACGTTGAACGCCAGCAGGAGCTGTGCAAGGGAGCCCCCTTCTACACACTGGGCCCGCTGGTCACCGACGTGGCGCCCGGCTACGACCACATCACCTCGGCCATCGGAGCAACCGAAATCGCACGGTACGGCACGGCCATGCTGTGTTACGTCACTCCCAAGGAGCACCTGGGGCTGCCGAACAAGGATGACGTGAAGACCGGTGTCATTACCTACAAGATCGCAGCCCACGCTGCCGATCTCGCCAAGGGCCACCCCGGGGCCAACGAGAGAGACGACGCCCTTTCCAAGGCTAGGTTCGAATTCCGTTGGCGCGACCAGTTCGCCCTGTCCCTCGACCCTGTCACCGCCGAGGCGTTCCACGACGAAACACTGCCTGCTGAACCGGCCAAGACGGCCCACTTCTGCTCGATGTGCGGCCCCAAGTTCTGCTCCATGCGGATCAGCCAGGACATCCGCGACGAATTCGGAAAGGTGTACCTTCCGGATCCCGCGGCCCCCCTGTCCTTTCGGAAGGAACAGCCGGCGGTTCAGGAGGCTTGAGCAGAGATACCTCGTCCGGCATCAGCCACAAAAGACCTGATGATACGGTCTCCGTCGGCTGAGTCCTGGGGCCGGTGCCCGCCCGCTGCTACACGGTGGACGGCGCCGGTTTCCCGGAGGTAACCCGCGATTTCTTCGTACAACGGCTCCCAGCCACCGGTGAGGACAAGGGTGGGAACACCGGGCACTATCTGCAGTGGCGCCTCCCACGGGGGAGCCTGCAGTCGAAGACGGCGTGCGGAACGGCGCGCCTCCGGCGTATCCAGGTCACCGGCTTCGGCAGAGAATGCGCGGCGGTAGTACTCGCGCTGGTAATCGGAGTCGTTGAGCTGGTTCCGTACCGCAAACAGGGGCTCCATGAGTGACCTGTGCGAAGCGGTTGCCGGGAGCTCACTTGTGAGGGACAAACACGCCGGTTCCACCAGGGTCAACGACCAGACCAGGTCCGGACGTTCAATGGCGGTCAGCATTGAGGAGATCGCGCCCTGTTCGTGGGCTACTACGTGGCCTCCGCCGGACTCCCGCAAGGCATTGATAATAATGGCCATGTCCGCGGCTACGTTGGATTCCAAGGGATCGGCGGTGGCGTCGAAGCCATGGCGCCTCAAGAAAAGTGCGTCATGGGACAGCGCCATTCCGTGCTGCTTTGGCCAGGCCGCAGCTCCAAAACTGCCAAGGCCGTGGACAAAAACTACGCGCTGCTTGTGCATCAGATCAGACTATTCCACGGCTCCGACATCCATCGGAGGCGGAGCCGTGGAATTCCTACTTGCCCAGGAACTTGTCGAAGCCCTTGGGCAGGTTCAGTTGCGAAGGATCAAAGTCGGCCGCGCCCTGGCCGAACGCCGCACCCGTGGGAGCGGCCGACGCTGCAGCAGACTTCTTGGCCTGGGCATCACGCAGTTCCTGCGCTGCCTTGGCCGGATTGCCGGAACGCGCCTTCTTCTTGGGGGCGTTCTTCGCGTTCTTGCGGCCACCACCTGGTCCACCAAGGCCGGGCATCCCCGGCATCCCCGGCATGCCCCCACCCTGAGCAAGTTTCTTCATCATCTTCTGGGCCTGTCCGAATCGCTCCAGCAGGCCATTGACCTCGGAGACGTGGACACCTGAGCCCCTGGCGATACGGGCACGGCGGGATCCGTTGATGATTTTGGGAGCAACGCGCTCGTGGGGAGTCATGGAGCGGACGATCGCCTCAACGCGGTCGATCTCCTTCTCATCAAAGTTCTCCAGCTGCTGCCGGATGTTCTGCGCCCCCGGCATCATCATGAGCATCTTCTTCATGGAGCCCATGTTGCGGATCTGCTGCATCTGGGCGAGGAAGTCGTCCAGGGTGAAGTCTTCCTGGTCGGCAAATTTCTTTGCCATCCGGGCTGCTTCGTCCTTGTCCCAGGCTTTCTCGGCCTGTTCGATCAGGGTGAGGACGTCACCCATGTCCAGGATCCTCGAGGCCATACGGTCCGGGTGGAAGAGTTCGAAGTCGTCCAGGCCTTCACCAGTGGACGCGAACATCACGGGCTTGCCGGTCACAGATGCCACCGACAACGCGGCACCACCGCGGGCGTCGCCGTCGAGCTTGGACAGCACGATGCCCGTGAAGTTGACGCCTTCATCGAAGGCCATGGCCGTGTTGACGGCGTCCTGGCCGATCATGGAGTCGATCACGAAGAGGACTTCGTTGGGAATGATCGCCTGGCGGATGCGGCGAGCCTGGTCCATCATTTCGGCATCGACGCCAAGGCGGCCGGCGGTGTCAACAATGACGACGTCGTGCAGCTTCTGGCGGGCTTCCTCCACGCCGGCCTTGGCAACTGCCACGGGATCGCCGGCGGGGTGGTCCAGCTCGGTGGACGTGGCGCCCGGGTGCGGCGCGAACACAGGAACACCCGCGCGCTGGCCAACCACCTGGAGTTGGGTAACGGCATTGGGACGCTGGAGGTCACAGGCCACCAGCATGGGGCTGTGGCCCTGCGACTTGAGCCACTTGGACAACTTGCCCGCCAAGGTGGTCTTACCGGCACCCTGCAGGCCCGCAAGCATGATGATGGTGGGGCCGTTCTTGGCCAAACGGATGCGGCGGGTCTCGCCACCGAGGATCTCCTGGAGTTCCTCGTTGACGATCTTGACGATCTGCTGGCTGGGGTTCAGCGCCCCCGAAACCTCTGCGCCCAGGGCACGCTCGCGGATGCGGCCCGTGAATTCACGGACCACGGACACGGCAACATCTGCGTCCAACAGGGCGCGGCGGATCTCCCGGACGGTGGCATCAACGTCAGCCTCGGTGAGGCGGCCCTTGCCACGAAGGTTCTTGAAGGTTGCTGTCAACCGGTCAGAGAGTGAATTGAACACGCGCCGTGCACTTCTTTCGATGGTCTGCTAATGGCGGCCAAGCGACTCGCCAGAGTCTTGACTGTGTCTTGTCCCGGATATTTGCCTCGATACCTGCAACTACCGACAAATCCGATCCAACTGCGGGACTCGACTATCTAGGGTACCAAGTCGCACCTCCAAGATGGCATGCTGGCACAGTGACCAGTCAAACAACTGTAAAAACGTTGCTCATCCTCGGTGCGTCCGGGGACCTCACCGGCAGGCTCCTGCTGCCCGGCCTGGCCGGACTCCTGGCCGGCGGGGGCGCTTCCGGCCTCCGGCTGGTGGGCGCCGGGTCCGATCCCTGGACCCCCAACCAATGGCTGGAACGGGTTGAGGGCGCCTTCGACACCGCATTAAAAGCCACTGACGACGCCGGGCGGACGGCCCTGGACGCAGTAGTGGCTACCACTGAATACCACCAAGTGGACGTGACCGCCGATGGTCCCCTGGCCGCCCTCCTGCAAACCCTTGAAGGACCGGTGGCCATCTACTTTGCCCTGCCACCGCACATCAGCCAGAAAGCCTGTGAGGTCCTGCGCCGCGAGCAGCTCCCCGCAGGCACCCGCCTGGTCATGGAGAAGCCGTTCGGATCCGGCACGGAATCCGCCCATGCGTTGAACAAGACCCTTGCGGCCCTGGTCCCGGAGGACCGCATCCACCGCGTTGACCACTTCCTGGGCAAGGCCACGGTCCTGAACATCCTGGGCCTGCGTTTCGCCAACAGGTTCCTGGAGCCCGTATGGAACCGGGACCACATCGAGAAGGTGGAGGTCATCTTCGACGAGGACCTCGCGCTTGAGGGGCGCGCCCGCTACTACGACACTGCAGGCGCCCTGCGCGACATGATCCAAAGCCACCTCCTGCACATCATGGCGTTCCTTGCCATCGACGCGCCGGCCACCATCGAGGAGCGGGACCTGCGGGATGCGGTAGCCACCGTGCTGAGGGCCAGCAGCATCAAGGCCCCTTATGGCGAGTCATCCCGGCGCGCCCGGTACACCGCCGGCGCGTTGGGCGAGCGTGCGGTCCCTGACTACGCCGCAGAGGATGGCGTGGACGCCTCCCGCAACACGGAGACGCTTGCCCAGGTTCGGGTGGACATCGACAACTGGCGTTGGAAGGGAGTGCCCTTCATTCTTCGATCCGGCAAAGCCCTGGGCCGTAAGAGGAAAGAAGCCATCATCACCTTCCGCCCCGTGCCCCACCTGCCCAAGGGCTTTTCCGGCGTGGATTCACCCAACCAGCTGCGGATCGGCTTTGGCCCGGACGTCCTCGAGTTGGACGTGGACGTCAATGGTCCCGGCGATATCTTCTCCTTGGACAGGGCAAGCCTGGTGGCAGAACTGAACGCGGCCGGCATGCTCCCCTATGGCGAGGTCCTGGAGGGAATCATCAACGGCGATCCCCTGCTCTCAGTCCGTGGTGACACCGCCGAGGACTGCTGGCGGATCATTGAGCCCGTGCTTCGTGCCTGGGAAACAGGCGCCGTTCCACTGGAGGAATACGACGCCGGCAGCAACGGTCCGGCCCACTGGTCCACCTCCAGGAGGCGCTAGGCGCCCCGGGGTCACCACCGATTGGAACAGCTCGGCGAGGCAAGCATCCCGCCGGAGACCACGAAGGGCCGGATACCCTCGGGTATCCGGCCCTTCGGCGTTATGTGGCCAGGATGGCCGCGTAACCGTTAGATGGCGGCAGCGCCGCGCTCTCCGGTCCGCACCCTGACAGCCTCGTAGACGTCCATGGTCCACACCTTGCCGTCTCCTGCCCGGCCGGTGTTGGAGCTGGCAATCAGGACATCCAGGATGTCATCTGCCTGCTCATCCGTGGCCAGTACTTCAATGCGGATCTTAGGGAGCAGGTCCACGTTGTATTCAGCTCCGCGGTACACCTCCGTGTAACCCCGCTGCCGGCCGTATCCGCTGGCCGCACTGACCGTCAGGCCCTGGACCCCGTATGCTTCGAGGCCTTCCCTTACTGCTTCAAGCTTTTCGGGACGGACGATCGCTGTGATGAGCTTCATGCCTGGACACTCTCCTTGCCTTCTGCGGGGGTCTTGGCTGCTTCAGATTTACCGGTCATGGCTTCGTGCAGCGGCTGGAAGCTGCCACCGTGGCCGTTGACTCCGAATTCGTACGCCGTCTCAGCGTGCAGGCTCAGGTCCACGCCCACATTTTCCTGCTCGGTGGAGACCCTGAAGCCCATGGTCTTGTGGATTGCCAGGGCAATGATCGCGGTCATGATGGCCGAGAAAGCAATGGCAATACCTGCTGCTGCGAGCTGTGCCCACATCTGGGTCATTCCGCCGCCGTAGAAGAGGCCGCCACCCACGCCGTTGGCGGGGAGGGCGATGAAGCCCAGGGCCACGGTACCGATGATGCCGGAAACCAGGTGAACGCCCACAACATCGAGTGAATCGTCGAAGCCCCAGCGGAACTTCAGGCCAACAGCCAGGGCGGACGCCACACCGGCTACGACGCCCAGGCCAAGTGCACCTACAGGGCTGACGTTGGCACAGGCGGGGGTGATGGCCACAAGGCCGGCCACCACACCTGAGGCAGCGCCCAGCGATGTGGGGTGTCCGTCGCGGATGCGTTCTGTGATGAGCCAGCCGATCATGGCCGCTGCGGGAGCTGCCAGTGTGTTGACCCAGATCAGTCCAGCCTGCTCAGCCGTGGCGGCCGCGCCACCGTTGAAGCCGAACCAACCGAACCACAGGATTGCAGCACCGAGCATGACGAACGGGATGTTGTGCGGGCGGTGGTTCGGGTCCTTGCCGAAGCCGCGGCGGTTGCCGATGATGAGGACCAGGACCAATGCGGCTACACCGGCGTTGATGTGGACCACTGTTCCACCGGCGAAGTCGATTGCCGGGCCAAGTGCCTTGCCGATTGCACCTTCGGGGCCGAAGAGTCCGCCACCCCAGACCATGTAGGCCAAGGGGCAGTAAACCAGCGTCACCCAGACCGGAACGAAGATGCTCCAGGCACCGAACTTGGCACGGTCTGCAATGGCACCACTGATCAGCGCGACGGTGATGATGGCGAAGGTGGCAGCGTAGCCCACCTTGATCAGGCCGTCAGGAGTGTTGATGCCGTCCAAGCCGAAGGTGGCGAACGGATTGCCCACGATTTCCATGAAGCCCTCGCCGGAGCTCATGGATGCCCCCCACAGCACCCATACAACGCCTACGATGCCAATGGAGATGAAGCTCATCATCATCATGTTCAAGGCTGCTTTGGCGCGTGTCATGCCGCCGTAGAAAAATGCCAGACCAGGTGTCATGAACAGCACAAGCGCCGCTGCCACCATGACCCATACGTGACCTGCGGTAAGTTCCATGGTGCACGTTCCTCTCTTGCTGAATCTGCGGTTCAACCGCTGTCCTGACGCCCTTTGCGTCCTGCTTAAGAGTTTTGTGCCACCGTGTTTCGCTTGCGCGGGTTTTATATTGCGGGCCGGTTACAACAACCTCCCCAACGTAAATGGTGCATATCCCCTCTGTTACGGATATGTTTCAGGCGAACCACTTGACCCGTGAGGGGTGCTTTTCACCTCCACAACCCCACCTGAAGGACGCCCGCCGCATGACCCAGTCGCCACGATCCGTCACAACCCCGAGGATCCGGCCTGAGAGGACACCGCTGCCCCGCGATATAAAAGTGATGCTGGCAGCAGCCTTCCTGATTGCGCTTGGGTTTGGCCTGGTGGCTCCGGTTCTCCCCCAGTTCGCCACCACGTTCGACGTCGGCGCTACCGCCGCTGCAGTGATCGTCAGCATCTTTGCCTTCATGCGCCTGGTCTTCGCGCCTGCCGGCGGCGCCCTGATAGGACGCTTCGGGGAACGCAACGTGTACGTGTCCGGGCTCCTGATCGTGGCTGTCTCCACAGCCGCCTGCGCCTTCGCCCAAAACTACTGGCAGTTGCTGATTTACCGTGGACTTGGTGGCGCGGGTTCCGTGATGTTCACCGTTGCGGCCATGGGATTGCTCATCCGGCTCGCTCCCCCGGAACGCCGGGGACGGGTCTCAGGCGCCTACGCCTCGTCGTTCCTCATTGGCAGCGTCCTGGGGCCGGTTGTTGGTGGGCTCCTGGCAGGCTTCGGACTCCGGGTTCCCTTCCTGGCCTACGCAG
Source organism: Paenarthrobacter ilicis (assembly GCF_016907545.1). Lineage (NCBI taxonomy): Bacteria > Bacillati > Actinomycetota > Actinomycetes > Micrococcales > Micrococcaceae > Paenarthrobacter > Paenarthrobacter ilicis. The sequence goes on from NZ_JAFBCD010000001.1 coordinate 2,354,042, forward strand.
GAGCTCTCCTGGTGGCCGCCGTGGTGGTGCGCACCATGCTCAGCGGGGAAGGCAGGGCAACGGTGGACTCCGTCCAGTCCCCGCCCATGTCACTCCGTGAAGCACTGGGCGATTCCGCCTACCGTGCTGCCGTCTTCTCCAGCTTCGGCAATGGCTGGGTCACCTTCGGCGTCAGGATGGCCACCATTCCCCTGTTCGCCGTTGCCGTCCTGCAGTCGAAGCCTGAGACGGCGGCATGGGCCCTGGCGATCTTCGCCGTCGGAAACGCCCTTGCCCTGACGTTCTCCGGCCGGTTGGCCGACGCCTGGGGACGGAAGCCCTTGATTCTTCCGGGTTTGGTGATGACCGGATTGGCCACCGGGGTCATCGGACTGACAGCCGAACTTCCGTGGTTCCTTGCCGCCTCCGCAGCAGCGGGCTTCGGCTCAGGATTGCTGGGCCCGGCGCAGCAGGCCGCCGTCGCTGATGTCATTGGCCGGGGACGATCCGGCGGAAAGGTCCTGGCCGTCTTCCAGATGGCCTCCGATTCCGGGGCAATTGTTGGCCCGATTGTCGCGGGCCTCCTCGCTGACCGGTTGGGCTACGGTTGGGCCTTTGGAATTACCGGCGGCGTCCTGCTGGTGACGGCACTTGCCTGGCTGCCGGCACGGGAACCGCTTAAACCAAAAACTGACTGAAGCCCCGGGCTTGTCGCGCCAGGGCTCCAGTCAGCATGAAGGCTGATTCAGTTCAACACGTCAATCAGTTCAGGAGCGCATCCACAAAGCTCTCAGCGTCAAAGGGTGCGAGGTCATCCGGGCCCTCACCCAGGCCGATCAGCTTCACGGGAACACCCAACGACTTCTGGATGGCCACCACAATGCCGCCCTTGGCTGTGCCGTCCAGCTTGGTCAAGACGATGCCGGTGATGTTGACTACCTCTGCAAAAACCCGGGCCTGGTTCAGGCCGTTCTGCCCTGTGGTGGCGTCCAGGACCAGCAGGACCTCATCAACCTCGGCGAGCTTCTCAATGACCCGCTTGACCTTGCCGAGCTCGTCCATGAGGCCGGTCTTGTTCTGGAGCCGTCCAGCAGTGTCCACCATGACCACATCCACCTCTTGGTCGATGCCGGCCTTGACGGCCTCGTAGGCAACCGAGGCGGGGTCGGCGCCGTCGATGTCCGACTTGACGGTGGGGACACCTACACGCTGGCCCCAGGTGGCCAACTGTTCCGCTGCCGCAGCGCGGAAGGTGTCGGCTGCGCCCAGGAGCACATCCTTGTCTTCGGCCACCAAAACACGTGCCAGCTTGCCCACCGTGGTGGTTTTGCCGACGCCGTTCACGCCGACCACCAGGACGACGGCGGGACGGTCACCCTTGCGGGAAACGTTCAGGGACCGGTCCATGCCGGGATCCACGAGCTTGATCAGTTCTTCGCGCAGCATTGCCTTGACGTCTTCCGGGCTTCGCGTGCCCAGCACCTTGACCCGCTCGCGCAAGGCATCCACCAGCTGCATGGTGGGTTCCGTGCCAAGATCGGCCAGCAGAAGGGTCTCTTCCACCTCGTCCCAGACGTTCTCGTCAATATTGTCCCCGGACAACAACGCGAGCAGTCCCTTGCCCAGGATGTTGTTGGACTTGACCAAGCGCGCGCGCAGGCGGTTGAGTCGGCCTTCCACGGGGGCGGGAGTGTCAATACCGATGGTCTCAAGCCCGGCGGCGTCGTCTGGAACATCGGTACCTGCAACAGTGCCGTCGAGGGTGGGACGCGGAGCAGCTACTGCATCAGGACGGTCCTCCACCAGGGTTCCACTGCCTGCTGTGGACGACTGGACGGGATCGTTGGCGTCCCGCGGTCCGGGGTACTTGGCCCCGGACTTCCGGGCCTTCAGGAGTACCGGCACGAGTCCGCCGACCACTACGAGCGCAGCGACAATGGACAAAATTATGGGAAGGAAATCGTTCACTCCCCTACCTTCTCATAAAGTCAAGCCCCGGCACCGAGCCTCTGGCTGATGACGGTGGACACCCCATCACCGCGCATTGTCACGCCGTACAGCGCGTCGGCCACCTCCATGGTCCGCTTCTGGTGGGTAATGACGATCAGCTGGCTGGACTCCCTCAACTCTTCGAAGATGGTGATCAGTCTTCCCAGGTTGGTATCGTCCAGGGCTGCTTCAACTTCGTCCATGACATAGAAGGGCGAAGGCCGTGCTTTGAAGATTGCCACCAGCAGTGCCACCGCTGTCAAAGAGCGTTCACCGCCGGAGAGCAGGGACAACCGTTTGATCTTCTTGCCGGCAGGCCGTGCTTCCACCTCAATTCCAGTGGTCAGCATGTCCTCAGGATCCGTGAGGACCAGTTTTCCTTCACCCCCGGGGAAGAGCCGCGCAAAGACGTGATCGAACTGGGCCGAGGTATCGGCAAAGGCTTCAGCGAAGACCTGCTGGACCCGGTTATCCACTTCCTTGATGATGTCCAGAAGGTCCTTGCGGCTGGACTTAAGGTCTTCCAGTTGCGAGCTGAGGAACTGGTGACGCTCTTCCAAGGCAGCAAACTCTTCCAGGGCCAAGGGGTTGACCTTGCCCAAAGCCGCCAGATCACGTTCCGCTTTCTTGAGTCTTTTCTCCTGTTCGGCCCGGACAAACGGCACGCCCTCAATGATTGCCTCGCCGTCCTGGTCCACGGGCGCCCGGAGTTCAGCCCACTTGTCAGTGGTGGCGCCGGGTGGCAGGGGCACTGGCAAATGGGGCCCGTAGTCACCCACCAACTGCTCTGCAGAAAGACCCAATTCCTCGATGGCCCGTGCTTCCACGGCCTCTATCCGCAGCCGCTGCTGGGTCCTGGCCATCTCATCCCGGTGTACCGAGTCGGTCAATTCAGCCAGTTCACGCGCCAAGGCGTCGTTGGCGGAACGGACTGCGCCAAGGTCCTTGTCCAAGGTCTCCCGGGTTTCCTCGGCAACATCGCGGTCGCGGGCGGCGAGGTCCACCGAGACGTCCACGTAAAGGAGGGTATGCTCGGCGGCGCCCGCAACCGCAGCGGCACGTTGGGCTTGGGCGCGACGCCGTTGCGCCCGGCGGGCAGCTTCCTCCCGGGCGCGACGCTCAGTGGCGGCGGCCCTCTCCAACGAAGCTGCCCTGTTGCTGATGGCGCCCAACTGCTCCTCCGCGGTCCGCAGAGCCAACCTGGCTTCCGTTTCAAGGGCCCGCGCCGTCCTGGCATCCGCCGCCAGCTCATCGCGGTGGTCGGTGGAGGGCTCTTCGTCAGGGGCTTCCTCCGCCGCGGCCAATCTCTCCGCCGCGACTTCCAGGTCCAGCTGTGCCTCCGCGATGTTCGCCTCCGCTTGTGCCAAGGATCCTTCCAGGCGTTCGCTTTCGCCCACGGCACTGCGCAGGACAGAGTTCAGATGCCCCAGCCGCTCAGCCACGGCTGCCAGCCTGGCATCGGATTCGTGGAGCCGTTCCAAGGCGGAGTCGGCCCGGTCCTGGGCTTCCGTGCGTCGCGCCTGGGCAGCTGCCAGGGCGAATCGTCCGCGCTCCAACCGTGAAGTCACGTCCTGAAGCCGTGCAACCGCATCATCCACAGCCGCCTGGACTTCCAGGAGCGAGGGCGCATTGGCTGAACCACCCGTTACGGAGAAGGCACTGAAAAGGTCACCTTCGCGCGTCACAGCCTTAAGCTCCGGGCGGTCTTTGATGAGCGGAGCGGCTGCCTGGATGTCCTCCACCACCACGGTCTCCGAAAGAAGGGCCAAAGCGCCCTGGGCGATGGGATCGGAGATTTTCACTACTTCGGCCGCCCAACGGCATCCCAGCGGGAGCCCGCTGCGGGTTTTGTCACTGTGGATACTTGGAGGGTTACTGTGGATGCCAGAAGCGTCGGTGCCGGAAAGCACCAGGGTTGCCCGGCCGGCGTCGTCATCCTTCAACAAGGCGAGGGCCGCCACCGCGTCCTCCGCACTGCCAACCACCAACGCATCCGACGCAGAGCCCAGGGCCGCGGAAACAGCGGCCTCGTAGCCGGGCTCTATGGCTATCAGCGCAGCCAGTTCTCCAAGAACACCGCTGGCCTCCAACAACTTTCCTGAGCCGTCCTTGCGGTTGAGCCCCAGCTGGAGGGCATCACGGCGGGCAGTCAGCGCGTCACGTTCCCGGAGCGCCTCCCGCTCAGCGGCTTTGAGCTCTTCAATCTCCGCTGCCACCTCGTCAAGGATGGCGGTGGCGTCCTCGTACTCGGCATCGAGGCTCTCTTCGCCATCCTCCACACCGGCCACCTGTGATTCGAGGGCGACAAATTCACTCTTGGCCTGGCGCCGCCGCTCATTGCCTGCGGCCAGTGACTCCCGGAGCCGTCCGCGCTCGGCCTCGGCAGCTTCCGCCCGTGAGCGTGCGGCAGCCACCTGCCCCGCCAGCCGGGCCAGGCCTTCCCTGCGATCCGCGGCGGCCCGCAACATGGCCGTCAACCGCTTGTCTTCAGCGGCCGCGAGCGCCTCGGCAGCGTCTTTCGCCACAGTTGCTTCAAGAAGGCCGGCCTGCTTGGCCAGAATGTCGTGTTCCAAGGCTGCCTGTTCCTCACGGACCCGCGCTGCCTGGCGTTCCAGCTGGTCCGGATCACGGCCGCTGTCCGTGGGGGATTCGGTAGATCCCAGGATGCGTCGCCGTTCTGTGGCGAGGGAGCCCAAGGAACGCAGCCGCTCCCGGACGGTGGTGAGCTGGTACCACTGCTCCCGCGCAGCGTTGAGCCGCGGTGTGGCGTCGGCTGCCTGGCGTTCCAGGGCGGCCTGCCGGAGGCGTCCCGCCCCCAAATCCCTTTCCACTACGGTGCGGCGCTCTTTCAGGGCTGCTTCGTCAGCTACATCCTGTTCAAGGGAGGTGGTCAGTTGCACCAGGTCATCAGCCAGGAGCCGGGCTCGGGCGTCGCGGACGTCGAACTGGACTGTCTGGGCCCGGCGGGCAACCTCGGCCTGCTTGCCCAAAGGGGTCAGTTGCCGACGGATTTCCGCTGTCAGATCGCCCAGCCGTGCCAGGTTGGCCTGCATGGCCTCGAGCTTCCGCACGGTCTTTTCTTTACGACGGCGGTGCTTCAGGATGCCCGCGGCCTCTTCGATGAAGCCGCGCCGGTCCTCAGGCGTCGCATGAAGGACCCGGTCCAGCTGGCCCTGGCCCACGATCACGTGCATTTCCCTGCCGAGTCCGGAGTCCGAAAGGAGTTCCTGGATATCAAGGAGCCTGCAGGGGGCGCCGTTGATGGCGTACTCGGATCCTCCGGTCCTGAACAGCGTCCGTGAGATGGTGACTTCGCTGTATTCGATGGGGAGGGCGTTGTCCGCGTTGTCAATGGTCAGTGAGACGTGTGCCCGGCCCAGCGGCGGGCGGCCGGAAGTCCCGGCAAAAATGACGTCTTCCATTTTGCCGCCGCGGAGGGTCTTGGCTCCTTGCTCTCCCATGACCCACGCCAAGGCGTCCACTACATTGGATTTTCCGGATCCGTTGGGGCCGACGACGGCGGTGACGCCGGGTTCGAAGTCGAACGTCGTGGCCGACGCAAACGACTTGAATCCGCGAACAGTCAAACTTTTCAGGTGCAAGGTGCTTCGGTTCTCCTGGATGGACCGGTTGTCTCTCCACCAAATCTACTGTGGTTGGAGTGAAATACGCGGATCTTCAGGCGGAATGCCTTGCGGGCGGCCCACCCCGCCCCTACACTCCTGCCAAGGGCAATGTGGACTTAGCGTTCCGGTGTTCCGGCGTGGATCCGAATCAAGGTTCGGTCAGGTGCCGGTTCCGGTCCCGTTCTTCGGAACGTTACCTCCAGATGAAGGCCTCGATGTTCCATAACTGAAGTCCAAGGTTTGACCCTGGCTGGGGAGCGACAAGCTGGGTCCGCGTGGTTGCAGCGGACCCGTCATAGCTATCGGCGTACCACTCCAGGAGTTCTGATGCCCGGTCCCACCGATCCACGGCCTCTGCGGGTCATGAAAAGCTTGTTGGTTCCTTTGGTGGTCACCTTGGTGGCGGCCCTGCTGCCACTGACGGCTACGACGGCGGTTGCCGCCGGCCCCTGCGACCCCGTGGTCAATGCGGTGGTGTGCGAGAACTCCAAGACGGGCAGTCCTCCCTCGGAGTGGGATATCAACGGCGCGGGCGATGACAGCATCCAGGGCTTCGCGACGGACATCAGCGTCAACGCCGGCCAGCCCATACGGTTCAAGGTGGATACCAAGGCCTTGAATTACATGATCGCGATCTACCGCACCGGTTGGTACGGCGGCAACGGCGCCCGGAAGATTGCCGATGTCACACCCTCAGTGCTTCGCCAGACCCAGCCTGCTTGCCGGAGCGATCTCACCACCGAGCTCTATGACTGCGGCACATGGGCCGTTTCCGCAACCTGGCAGGTTCCTGCCACAGCGGTGTCCGGCGTGTATATAGCGCTGCTCACGCGGCCGGATACGGGAGCCAAGAGCCACATCACCTTTATTGTCCGCAACGACGGCAACCGGTCCGCCGTCGTGTTCCAGACAGCTGACCAAACCTGGCAGGCGTACAACACCTATGGAGGATCGGACTTTTACCAGGGCGCAGCGAACGGCCGGGCCTACAAGGTCAGCTACAACCGTCCAATGGCTACGCGCGATGGCCCGGGTGGCAGGGATTTCTACTTCTCCAACGAGTACCCCATGGTGCGGTTCCTTGAGCAGAACGGCTACGACGTCAGTTACATCAGCGGCCTGGACTCGGACCGCAGCGGCGGCGAATTGTTGAACCACAAAGTGTTCCTCTCCGTTGGGCACGACGAATATTGGTCCGGCCCGCAACGTGCCAACGTCACAGCCGCGAGGGACGCGGGCGTGAACCTCCAGTTCCTGTCCGGCAATGAGATGTATTGGCGGACGCGGTTTGAGCCGTCAGCAGTTGACGGTACGGCGAACCGCACGCTGACCTGCTACAAGGAAACCTGGGGCAACGCCAAAATTGATCCCAGCAGCCAGTGGACAGGCACGTGGCGCGATCCCCGGTTCGCCGCGCAGTCCAACGGTGGCGGCCTGCCGGAAAATGCCTTGACGGGAACCATGTACATGTCCAACCACTCGGACCTGCCGGTAACGGTCAAAGCTGACGAAGGTAAAACCAGGTTGTGGCGGAACACGTCCCTGACGTCAATACCGGCGGGGTCGTCAGTTGCTCTTGCGCCCCATACGGTGGGGTATGAATCCAACGAGGACCTGGACAATGGTTTCCGTCCTGCCGGTGTGATCCGGTTGTCCACCACTGTGGGCAGCGTGCCCGAATACCTCCAGGATTACGGAAATACCGTGGCACCCGGGTCCACTACCCACAACGTGACTCTCTACCGTGCACCCAGCGGCGCTCTGGTCTTCTCTGCAGGCAGTGTCCAGTGGACCTGGGGCTTGGACCAGGAACACGACGGCGCCGGCGCCCCCGCGGACGTTCGCATGCGCCAGGCGCAGGTAAACCTGCTGGCCGACATGGGCGCCCAGCCAGCTACGCGTGCCGCCGGTCTGGCAGCTGCCGTGGCGAGCACGGACACCGCCAAGCCCACAACAACCATCACCTCCCCTGCCAATGGCGCCACCGTGGCCCACGGCAGCAGCGTCACCGTGTCAGGAACTGCAGCGGATGTGGGAGGCGTGGTGGCAGGGGTTGAGGTCTCCACGGACGCAGGCGCCACCTGGCACCCGGCCCAAGGCAAGCAAAACTGGACCTACACCTACATCCAGAAAGGCCTGTCAACGGCAACCGTCCAAGCCAGGGCCATCGATGACAGCGTCAATACGGGAACTGCAGCCACCGTCAATCTGACGCTGATCGGCCCCTACAGCGTGTTCGGCCAAACCGTTCCGGTGGTCAAGGACTCCGGCGACGGCGGTGCCTACGAAATGGGGCTGCGCTTCACTCCGTCCGTGGACGGCTTCATCACCGGCGTGCGGTTCTACAAGAGCACGGCCAACACGGGCACGCACACCGGATCGCTGTGGAGTTCAACCGGCGAGCGCCTGGCCACCACAACATTCACCAATGAAACAGCCTCAGGGTGGCAAACTGCCCTGTTCAGCCAGGCCGTCCCTGTTGCGGCCGGCCAAAAATACACTGTCTCTTACTGGGCCCCCAACGGTCATTACGCCAGCAAGGACACCCAGTGGGCCAGCTTCGGAGCCACGGACGCACCGCTGAAGGTGGCCGGAGGCTTCGGCGCAGAGCCCGCCGGCGTCTATGCGACGTCCTCCAGCTTCCCCACCACCAGCTTCAACGGTGGCAACTACTTCGCGGATGCGGTGTTCAGCACCGTGGACAGCAGCCCCATGACGGTGTCGGGACAGACTCCCATACCGTCGTCGTCCAGCGTGCCGGTCAACACCAAGGTCAGTGCGGTCTTCTCCAAGCCCGTTACGGCAGCCTCCGTCCAACTCACGGTCAGCACGCCGGGAGGTCCGGTGGCGGGTACCACCGCCTATGACGCCGCCACCCGCAGGGCAACCTTCACGCCATCCAGCGCGTTGCCGTTCAGTACGCAGGTCACCGCCACCTTGGCCGGGACGGATTCGGTAGGTGGCCCCGTGACGGCTGGCGGTACGTGGACCTTCACCACTGCAGCCACCCTTCCGGTGCCTGGAGCTTGTCCGTGCAGCCTGTTCGATGATTCGGTGACCCCGGGCATCGCCGAGCTGCGTGAGGGCGTTCCGGTGACACTCGGGGTCCGGTTCTCCAGCGTTTCCGCCGGAGAGGTCACCGGTGTCCGCTTCTACAAATCAGCCGGCAACACCGGGACCCACAACGGCGCGCTCTACTCCGCCACGGGACAGCAGCTGGCCACAGTTGCCTTCACCAATGAGAGTGCCTCGGGCTGGCAGACCGCAATGTTCAGCCAACCTGTGCCCATGTCCGCGAACACCGACTACATCGTGTCCTACAAGTCGCTGACCGGCACCTATTCGGCCACGGCCAACGGTTTTGGTTCCGGCATGAGCGTAGGACCCCTGAGGGCGGCCTCCGACGCCGGAGCGTATACCTACAGTGGGGACTTCGCGTCCTCCCGTTCAACGGCCAGCTACCTGGTGGACGTTGTGGTCACTGTTCCCAACGCGCCCTTTACGGTGGGCGGACAGTCCCCGCAGCCCAACGCAGGAAGTGTGCCGCTGAACTCCGTGGTGAGCGCAGTGCTGTCCGAAGCAGCAGTGACCTCCAGCGTGTCCATGGCCGTGAAGATCAGCAATGGCGCGGCAGTTGCCGGATCCAGCACCTACGACCCGTCCAACCGAAAGGTCACGTTCACTCCCGGAGCCGCCCTGGCGGCGGGTACCGCCTATACAGCCACCGTCACGGCGACGGCCGTTTCCGGACAACCCATGTCCGGAGGCGGGACGTGGTCCTTCACCACCGTCCAAGCGCCCGGCACCCCCGGGGTGTGCCCATGTTCCCTCTTCGCGGACACCGTGACACCCACGACGCCGGACGCTGACGACGGCGTGCCGCTGTCCTTGGGTGTCAGGTTCGCCAGCAACACGGCGGGACAAGCCACCGGCGTGCGGTTCTACAAGTCCGTGGGCAACACGGGGACACATACCGGGGCAATCTACACCACCGCCGGCCAGCTCCTTGGCACCGTCACCTTCTCCAATGAAACCAGCACCGGGTGGCAGACTGCCTCCTTCAGTCAACCCGTGACCATGGAAGCGGACACGGAATATGTGGTGGCGTACAAATCCACCACGGGCAAGTACTCCTACACAGCCAATGGATTCGGGCAAGGCATCACCAGTGGTCCTCTCCGGACGGCCCCGGACTCCGGTGCCTTCGCCTATAACAGCGACTTCCCGAATTCCACGTCCACAGCCAATTATCTGGTGGACCTGGTCTTCAACGTGGCGACTCCGCCGCTGACCGTCAGCGAGCAGGTGCCTGCGCCTGGAGCCTCCGGAATCCCGGCTGACGTGAAGCCGTCCATCACCTTCTCTTCCGCGATCCGCACCGGAGCGTCCTTCACCCTCACGGCCAACGGTAGCCAAATAGCCGGTGCAGCCTCCCTGTCGGCAGATTCACGTACTGTCACTTTCTCCCCCACCTCGCCCTTGGCAGGCAGCACGACGGTGACGGCCAGCGTGGCCAACGTGGTCTCCCAACAGGGGCAGGCCTTCCCTACCACCACCTGGCAGTTCACCACCGCGGCACCGGCCTTGCAGCAATCCACAATATTCGGCGCACTGGTGCCGCAGACTGCCGCCAACGCCGATCCCCTGTCAGTGGAACTCGGTACTGCCTTCACCGTCTCCCAACCCGGCAACGTCACCGGCATCAGGTTCTACAAAGGGACTGGAAATACCGGCACCCACGTGGGCTCGTTGTGGAATGCAGCCGGTACCCGGTTGGCGCAGGTGACGTTCACCAATGAGACCGCCACGGGCTGGCAGACCGCCACGCTTGCCAGCCCCGTAGCATTGGTGACCGGCCAAATCTATGTGGTGTCCTATCGGGCCCCCAACGGCCGTTATTCCTCCACTTCCGGGTTCTTCAACCAGACGTGGACCAGCGGCGTGTTCACCGCCGCAGGACCCAACAACGGCAGGTATCGGTACGGAACAGGCGGGGTCATGCCCGCAAGCTCATGGAACGCCACCAACTACTTCGTAGACGTGTTGTACTCCTCAGCAGCGCCGGCCCAGCAACTCGCGGCACCATCGCCGTCCCCGAGCCCGACGCCCACACCCACTCCAACAGCAACTCCCACAGCCACGGCCACACCTACGCCCTCCCCCAGCCCATCGCAGTCAGGAGGACTGGTCTGCGGGTTGCTGCGGATCTGCTAAGCCCTGGTTGCTCCGTAGTTACCCGCAGGCCCTGTGCGTTCAGCGGGTAACGCTCGGCGACCACGCATGGGCGATGAACAGGCTTGGCGTGGACCCAGCCTCTGTCCCGAGCTTCCATATATTGCTGTCGCCCTCCACCGCGTCATCAGGCAATCCATAGAGGACACTGTCGTTGTCCAACCACTCGATCTGGTCATCAACACTGCGCGTTTCCGAGAGCACCGATTCCTGGCCCGAGGCGATGTCAAGGATGGCGACCTTCCAGTGGGCTGCCAGCCCGCCGCCGTCGTTCTTCTTGAAGGCGAGCCTGGTCCCGTCGGGTGAGATGGAAGGGCACTCCACGTTGTTGTGCACCGCGGTAAGTGTCCGCGCCGACACGCTTCCGCGGACCAACCAGATCCTTCCTGATGAGGCAGCCGTCGCGTAAAAAGCATTCTTCTGACCGGGGACGAACGTCACGCCCCAGATGTTCCTGTCGACGGACAGCAAGGGCTCGCCGTTGACCAGGAGGGAAAAGCTTTCCAGATTCTCCGGCGCAGCATCCGGAAGGGTTATCTCCGTGGCCGTGGAGAACCCCGCCGCGGCGTACGAGTGGCCGGTGACAAATACCGTGGTGGCAAGCATGGAGCCGTCCGGACTGATCCTGGTCCTGCTGGGTATACCCGCCAACGGCCAGGACTTTTGCTGCTGCCAGTCCCTGTTCAGGACGACGGCATCGAACGACGTGACCAGGCCGCGCTTGGACCGCAGGCACACGACGCTGGTGCTGGTGCCATAAACGCGGTCGCAGTCCTGCTCGCTCACTGCCCGGGTACCGGACGGTGCGGAGAGTGGAACAGTTGCTGCGCGGCCGTACCCCTGCCCGGCAGCTGTATTCCTGAAAAGGACGAAAGGGACATCCGGGAGTGGTTCCGCCGCCGTGACGCCCACGGCAGGGGCCGCCGTCTGGCTTTCCTGAAAACGCTGGTAGGCAGTAAAGGCGTAGACCGCAGCAGCGATGAGGACCACGGCAGTCACCACCAGGAGAACTCCCCACCGGGTCCTGCCGTTGGTCAACGTTCCTGTCATGCCACCCCGCCCGGATCCTGGATGCCCTGGGAATCACGGGTTTTCAGGATCAACGCAACGACCACTACTGCGATAGCCAACACAGCTCCGGCCAGCAGCATGGCCATCGGAGCCCCCACGGCGTACCAGAGCACACCGAAGCCCGCGGAGGAGGCCATTCTGCTCAGAGCCACCACCGTCTGGGCGGAGGCTATGCCGGTGGCCAGTTTTCCGGGGGGCGTCAGTTGGCTGGCCAACGCAGCCAGTACGCCGTCGGTGGCAGCGTAGAAGGCGCCCAGCAAGACCAGGCAACCCAGTGTGGTGCCCAAGCCGCCGGCGGGCGCCGCAGCCAGAACATAAGTGGCCAGCAGTGCCACATGCCCGCCAACAAACACCGGGACCCTTCCCACGCGATCCGCCAACCGACCCATCGGCACGGCCAACGCCAGGAAAACGACGTTCGTTCCAACAAACAACAGGGGGAACCACTGAACCGCGAAGGAGTCACGGGCTTGCAGCACAAGGTAAATGAAGCCGTCGCCAATGGTCACCAACCCCAGGAGCCCCGCAGCTGCCAACACCCTGCCCAGACCGGGCTCTTTGAAATGGCTCCACCGGAAGGCCAGGATCTTGCGGTTTTCGCGTTCCTCCGCGCCCTTCAGGCTGCGTGCCCGGATGTCAGGCACAACCAGGGCCAGAACAGCAACACCTATGACTGCGAAAGCCAACGAAACAACAAAGACCGTGCTGAAGCCATTGGGAATCATCAGCAACACAAAGAACGCAATCAACGGCCCGGCGGCAGCCCCGATGTTGTCCAGCATCCGGTGCGTACCGAAGGACCGGGCCAAATGTTCAGGCTGGGCTGAGACGGAAATCAGGGCGTCACGGGGTGCTGTACGGATTCCCTTACCGATTCGGTCACCGGTGACAATGGCCGCAATCGCCCAAAAGCCCCCTGCGAAGAGGAAGCCGATCCGGGCCACCATGGACAGGCCATAGCCCGCCATGGCAATGCGCTTGGGATGGCCGCTGCGGTCCGATGCCCAGCCTGCGGCGATACGCACAATGGCACTGGCGCCTTGGTTGATGCCGTCTATGAAACCGAAAGCAATGGTGGAGAGCCCCAGGAATCCCGTCACGTACAGGGGAAGGATCGCTGTCACGGATTCCGAGGACACGTCCGTCACCATGCTGACGATGCCCAGCCACAGGATCACCGGAGACAGTTTGAAGGGAACCTCGCTGCGGAGCCCCATGCCTTGCCCGCCTGGTTTTTCCTTTTTGCCGCCCCGGTAGGAAAGAGAGATATACATGGCTCCCTATTTCGCCGCGGTGCGGAGGCTGCCCAACAACTGGAAGCGGGATGCTCCTGTGCCGGTGGTGGAAACAGAAACGGTCACCGTGTCAGCGCCGCGGCTGAACGATGAGGCAACGGAGCCATCCGCGGCAGGCGCACTCACGGCGACGAACCCGTGGGCTGCCAGCGATTGGCGAAATGAATCCAGGACCTCATTTTGCGGCTTGGAGAGAACGCCGTCGGCGGATACCTGAAGGACATTGCCGGACGATGACACCGAGGTAGAGCCCACGGCAGTCCCACCGGGAAGCGCCACAATATCGCCCGGCCACCCATCAACCAGTTTTCCTGTGGCACTTCCGGGTTTGGGAAGTGAGCCGGACAGCAAAGGTGCAGGCTCGGACGGGGCCGGCAAGCCCTTGGCGGTCTCCGCCACCGGGGGCAGCACTTCCAAAGGCTTGTCCGACAGTGCCGTGCCACCGGCGCCCGGATCCTGGCCGGTGGCCTGGTTTCCTGGTTGGTTGCCGGACTGGGATGGGTTGGCTGGCTGGTTGCCGGACTGGTTTCCGGATGGGGACGGGGTGCCTGAGGCCACCGGACCGGGTGAAACGTTCGACGACGTCTCCCGGGCTGAAGCGGTCCCGGGACTGGCGGCCAACCGGTCCAGAAGCACTGCTGCGGCGGCGATCAGCACTGCAAGGCAAATACCCGCGATCACCAGCCGCCGCGCCATCATGGCAGGTCCGGTCCGGACTCGCCGTCTGGCAGTGGTTGCGGTCCCATCCTTTTCATGGGGACAGTCTGCCATTGCCATCCGGATTGCGGAACAGTGTGGGGACTACCAACGTCCGTTCCGTGGCCGCGGCTGGCAGACCGGGCAAGTGTAGGAGGAACGGTTCATGAACTGCTCGCGTTTGATGATGCTGTGCAGGCCCACCGCTTCACAGCGAAGGCACAGTTCGCCGGCACGTCCGTAGGCGTTCAAAGAGCGGGAAAAGTACCCCGAGTCGCCATTGACGTTCACATACAACGAGTCGAAACTTGTCCCTCCTGCGGCCAAGGCTGCATTCATGACATCGCGGGTGGCCTCAATGAGCCGTGCAGCGTCAGGACGGCGCAGGGTATCGGTGGCCCGGGCATAGTGCAGGCGTGCACGCCACAGTGCCTCATCAGCGTAAATATTGCCGATCCCGGAAACCACGCCCTGGTCCAGAAGCGCGCGCTTCACACCGGTACGGCGGGACTTGACCTTCCCAAAGAAGTCCTCGAACGAAAAATGCGGATCCAAAGGATCGCGGGCTATATGGGCGGCCTCCGCTGCGATCTCCGGCAACGGGGTTTCCCCCAGGCCTCCGGGTCCACCATCTGCGGTGGGTACCAGCGCGGTGACAAACATCCCGCCAAAGATCCGCTGGTCTACAAACCTCAGCTGTTCAGGCATCCCTGCAGAAGGGCTGAGGCTGATCCTGACCTTGAGATGCTTCTCATCGGGAACGGAGGGGTCCTGCATCAAAAGCTGGCCGCTCATTCCCAGATGCGCCATCAAAGCCGCTTTCGGAAGACCTTCGGAGGTTCCCTCCATGGCCAAAGGCATCCAGAGGAACTTGCCCCGGCGGACGACGTCCAGCACGGTGGCATGTTCAAGGTTGCCGATGAAGTCCTCGGCACCCAATGAATGCCTGCGAATTGACCGTGGATCCACAACGTCCACGCCGGTGATGGTGCGCCCGCGGACCCAACGGGCCAGTCCGCGGCGTACCACCTCTACTTCGGGGAGCTCGGGCACGGTTCAGGCCGTGGCAGGGCCGGCCGGGCTGGCGTCCACAGCATTAAGGGTCCGCCAAGCATCGGCGGCCGCTTCCTGCTCAGCTTCCTTCTTGGAGTGGCCGGAGCCGCTGCCATAAGGAGTTCCGCCGATGTTGAGCACGGCTTCGAAGGTCCGGGCGTGGTCCGGTCCGGAGCCCTCCACCGCATAGTGGATTCCGCCGAGTTGCCGGCTCGCGGCAAGTTCCTGGATGCTGGTTTTCCAGTCCGTTCCGGCACCGAGCGCTCCCGCATCCTTGAGCAGGGGGCCCACCAGGCGCATCACCAGTTGGCGGGCGGTCTCGATGTCGTTGGAGAGGTACGTTGCACCAATGAGGGCTTCCATGGTGTCAGCCAGGATGGAAGCCTTGTTTTTGCCGTCGGTGAGCTTTTCGCCCTGACCGAGGTAAATGAATTCGCCCACACCAATGGACCGGCCTATGCCGGCCAGTGCGCGGGTACTGACCACGGCGGAACGCCGCTTTGCCAGCTCGCCTTCAGGCAGCGTGGGGTTGTCCCGGTACAGCGAATCCGTCACGGAAAAGCCCAAAATTGAGTCGCCAAGGAATTCGAGGCGCTCGTTGGTGGGTATCCCGCCATTCTCATACGCGTATGAGCGATGTGTGAGAGCAAGACGAAGCGTCTCGGTGTCAATGGAGACACCGAGACGCTTCAGAAGCTCTTCAGTTGAAGGCATCCTTAATCAGCCTGTAGGGCAGATCAGGCGTCTGCGACCTTGCGGCCCTTGTATTCAAGGAACAGCGCGGTGCCAGCAGAGTCAGTGACGACCTTTGCCTGGTGCGGCAGGCTGTAGACAACCTGACCGTTTTCGATGGTCTTGACCAAGTTGGGGGCAGTTGCCTTCCACTGGGCACGACGGGCGCGTGTATTTGCGCGAGACATTTTCCGCTTGGGAACAGCCACGGCTATCTCATTTCTCTCTTAGACGAACACTTACTAATCGGTTTGCCGGTCAGTCTTAGCTAGATCAGCTAGGGCAGCCCAGCGAGGGTCAATGACCTCGTGGTGGTGCCCCGGCTCGTCTTCCAGGCGCGCTCCGCATTCGGAACACAGACCCTGGCAGTCTTCCCGGCACACCGGCTGGAACGGCAGCATAGTGACAACTGCGTCCCGCAACAGCGGTTCAAGATCGATGAGATCGTACTCGACCCGACGTTGCTCTTCATCGTCTTCCTCAGCGGAAAGCTCAGAGCTTTCGTAGAAGAAAAGTTCTTGCACATTGACATCAAGGTCATACGCAAGGGGATCCAGGCATCGACCGCATTCGCCGGTTACTTCAACGACTACGGTTCCTGATACCAGAATTCCTTCGTGTACGGCCTCCAAGCGAAGATCCAGCTCGATGTCCGAGCCTTCCTTCACGCCAATGAGCGCCACACCAAGGTCACTTGGTGCAGGTACATGCTCGTTCAGTGTCCGCATGGTCCCTGGACTGCGTCCAAGGTCCTTGACTACCAACGCCAAGGGCGAACTTGCATCTCGCTTAATGAGAACTCCTGTAGAACATATGACCGACGTACCATCTTAGCCTGATCAGTTCGAAGGACTCAAACCGACGATGGGCGCGCGTAAATACGGGCTCATTTCGGTGGGGACCCTCACTGCCAGGCGCAAGGTACCTGCCAAGCTTACCCCTTGCGGGGCGACTCCGCTGGCGGCTCGCCCGCCAAGAGCCTCCTCAACACGGATTTGGGCACGAAATCGGAGATGTCCCCGCCAAGCACGCTGATTTCCTTAATGAGGGTGGAGGAGAGATGGACGTAGTGGGCCTCGGCCGGAAGAAAGACGGTTTCGACGCCGGCCAGCTGACGGTTCATGGTGGCCATGGGCAGTTCGTAATCAAAATCAGATGATGAGCGCAGCCCTTTTACGATCGCGGAGACTCCGCGATGCCGGCAGTACTCGGCCAGGAGCCCCTCACCCATGGGCTCAACGATGATCCCCCGCAACGAGGCCAGGGTTTCCCTGGCCATCTCCATCCGGTCTTCCAGGCTGAACCTGTACTTCTTGGCGTAGTTGGTGGACACCGCGACGATCACTTCGTCAAAAAGACCGGCAGCCCGGGCGATGACTTCGAGATGTCCGTTATGGATGGGGTCAAAGGATCCAGGGCATACCGCGCGTCTCATGAGACGAACCTACCCCATGGATTCATCGGGATACCATGGCTGCCATGGCACCCGCAGGCAGCAGCACTCCCCTTGACCCCACCCCAGGCAGCATCACCAGCGGGCACGGCGGCACTGTTGCGCCGTGGCAGCGGGCGGCGCTGGGTGCCAACCTGCTGGGCGCTGACGGTGCGCTGGGAGTAACCATCTTCGAGGAGATGACCACACTGGCGGTTTCCACCGGCGCCATCAACCTTGGCCAGGGGTTTCCGGACGAGGACGGTCCCCAGGAGATCAAGGCAGCGGCTCAGGCCGCCATCTCCGCGGGAGCCAACCAGTACGCCCCTGGCAAAGGGCTTCCGGTCCTTCGGGAAGCCGTAGCCAGCCACCAGCAGCGATTCTACGGATTGACGCCGGATCCGGAGTCCGAAATCCTCATCACCACCGGCGCCACGGAAGCAATCGCGGCAACGTTGCTGGCGCTTGTTGAACCAGGCGACGAGGTCCTGACCTTTGAGCCGTTCTATGACTCCTATGGGGCCATCATCGGAATGTCGGGAGCCACGCATGTCACCGCTCCCCTGCTGGCACCGGACTTCATGCCGGACATGGCTGTCCTGGAACAGGCCTTCACCAGCAACACCAAGGTGGTTCTGCTGAACAACCCCCACAACCCCACGGGCGCGGTCTTCCCGGAGCACGTGCTCGCACGGGTGGTGGAGTTGGCACGGAAATACGATGCCACGATTGTTACCGACGAGGTGTACGAGCACCTGACCTTTGGTCCTGCCCATCTTCCCGTGGCAACGTTGCCAGGCGCAGCCGAGCGGACCATCACGATCTCCTCAGCAGGTAAGACGTTTTCCTTTACCGGGTGGAAAATCGGGTGGCTCAGCGGCCCGGCCCACTTGGTGGCGGCGATACGAACCGTGAAGCAATTCCTGACCTACAGTTCAGGCACTCCGTTCCAGAGCGCCATAGCTGTGGGGCTTGCGCTCCCCGATGAGTTCTTCTCCGGAGCCGCCCGGACGCTCCGCGACAAACGCGACATTCTGGCACAGGGCCTCCAGGCCGCGGGCTTTGGGGTTTACGTCCCCGATGGCACGTATTTCATCAATGTGGATACAGCTCCGCTGGGAATTGTTGACTCTGTTGACCTGGCGCGTCGCCTTCCGGGCCTGGTGGGCGTTGCCGCCATCCCGGTTCCGGTGTTCTGCCATCCGGAGGGGGCCCAGCGAACCCGTTCCCTGCTGAGGTTTGCCTTTTGCAAGAAAACCGAAGTCCTGGAAGAAGCGGCCGGACGCCTGGCAACCCTCAAGGAACGCCTGTGAGCCCGTCGGCGCCGCACCCCGTGCATGCCAGCCGTTTTCTCCGTACCACCGGCCAGCACGCCACCATCGAGGCGGATGACCTGGTGGAAGGCAGCTACATACTCACCATCGGCGGGGCCGAGCAATCCCATGTGAACCTGGCCGCGCCGGGGGAAATCTTCTACGAGTACCTGCGTCGGATCGGACACCTGGTGGATCTGTCCGCCGAGCCCGGAGAGCCCATCAGCGCCCTCCACCTGGGGGCGGGAGCGCTCACGCTTGCCAGGTACATCCAGGCCACCCGTCCGGGTTCCGACCAGTACGCCGTGGAGCTGGAACGCGAGCTGTTGGATTTCGTTCTGCAGAAACTGCCCATGCCCGCTGGCACGTCATTGACCACCCACATCGGTGATGCCAGGGACGCTCTGGCGGAGTTGCCCGCGGCCCTGGCATTTGACGTCATTATTCTCGACATTTTCTCCGGGCCCGAGGCGCCGGCGCACATTGCCTGCCGGGAGTTTTACGAGGAAGCCGCGGCCCGCCTGGGACCCCGGGGCGTGCTGATCGTCAACGTAGGAGACGAGCCCGCCATGACGCTGGTCCGCAGCCAGGTGGCGGCCCTCCGGCAGGCGATGACGGATGTTGCTGCCACTGCTGAAACGGGCATGTTTGCCGGCCGCTATCCCGGCAACATCATCCTGGCCGCCACCCGCCATGCCTGGCCACAGGAATGGACCGAGAGGTTGCTGGCGCGGGGCCCGCATCCGGCCGCTGTCCTGACGGGCGTGGACCTGGACAGCATTACCGGTTAGGTCACCGGCGGCTCAGGCGGGCTCTGCGAACCACAGCGTGGTTTCGCCGTACTTCTTGTCGGCAAAGCATTCCATCGCTTCAGGCCACGCTGGTTCGGGACTGCGCGAACTCCGCTCCACCACCACCACGGCGCCCTCCCCCAGATGCGGGGCGAGCTTGGTCAGCACTGCGGTGAGGGCCTCCTCATCCAGGGGGTAAGGCGGGTCAAGGAACACGAGGTCCCAGGCGTCCCGGTCGCCGGCGCGTTCCAGGTAGGACTCAACCTTGGAACGGTGAACCGACACTCTCCTGTGCCCCAAAATCTGGTTAACCATGCCGGCGTTGCGCTGGCAAACATCACTGGCCTTGGCATCAAACTCCACCAGGGCCACCGATCGGGCACCTCTGCTGGCGCTCTCCAGGCCCAGGGAACCCGACCCGGCGTACAGGTCCAGCACCCGCGCATCGTCGATGACCGCCAGCGATTCCAACCGGGAAAACAGTGCCTCTTTGACCCTGTCCGTGGTGGGCCTGGTGGCCGTCCCGGGGACGCTGGTCAAGGGGTTTCCACCGGCAACTCCGGCAATGATCCGGCTCATGGGGTACCCCGGCGCAGGGCCGGCCATGGATGTCTAACCGCGTTCAAGGAACGCCTCCTTTTCCGGGTTCAAATACTCATCGATCGCGGCTGCAAGGCCCGGCTGGTTAATCAACGTGGGATCTTCCTGCACCAGCTTTTGGGCATCCGCGCGGGCACGGGCAATAACGTCCTCGTGCTCCAGGACCCGCAGCAGTTTCAGGGTGGAGCGGCCGCCTGATTGCGAAGCCCCCAGAATATCGCCTTCCCTGCGCAGCTTCAGGTCCTCCTGGGACAATTCGAAACCGTCAGTGGTGGATGCCACGGCATCGAGCCGCCGCCGGCTCGGGTGTCCGCGCTCCAAAGTGGTGACCAGCAGGCACGTTCCCGGCAATCCGCCGCGGCCCACGCGGCCACGCAACTGGTGAAGCTGCGAGATCCCAAAACGGTCGGCGTCCAGGATCACCATCAGCGTGGCGTTGTGAACATCCACACCCACTTCAATGACTGTGGTGGACACCAGGATCTTGGTCTCATTGGCCGCGAACGCAGCCATGGTGTCCGTCTTCAGCGACGGCTCCTGCCGCCCATGAAGCGGGGCCACGGGAACACCGGACAGGGCCGGCTCCTGCACCAGACTCTCGACGACGGCGGTCACCGACGCGAGTTCCCTCGCCGGCCCCTCGTCTGACAGTTCAGCATCGCTGGGTTCGTTTTCGCCGGGACTGAAATCGCCGTCGTCGTCATCGCCGATCTTCGGGCACACCACGTAAACCTGGTGCCCGGCGTCGACTTCCTCCCTGGACCTCTTCCAGATACGGTCCACCCAGCCGGGATTCTCCGCCAGACCCACCACGTGGGTGGAGATAGGCGCCCTGCCCGCCGGCAGCTCATCCAGAATGGACGTCTCAAGATCACCGAACACAGTCATGGCCACGGTCCGTGGAATGGGGGTGGCCGTCATCACCAGAAGATGCGGTGGCCGCTGGGCTTTCGCACGCAGCGCGTCCCGCTGTTCAACACCAAACCTGTGTTGCTCGTCCACCACAATCAGGCCGAGGTCCTGGAAACTGGTCTTGTCGCTCAGGAGCGCGTGGGTGCCGATCACAATTCCCGCATTGCCCGAGGCTGCATCGAGCATGGCTTGTTTCTTGGCGGCCGTGGGCATGGAACCCGTCAAGAGCGTGACCTGGACGCCATTCCCGCCGGACCCGCCGCCCAGCATGCCTGATCCCGCGAACAGATTGTCCTTGGCCAGTGAACCCAGGGTTTTGCGAATGGAGTGGAAGTGCTGCGCGGCGAGCACCTCCGTGGGAGCCAGGAGTGCGGCCTGCCCACCGGCATCCACCACCTGCAACATGGCGCGCAGGGCCACAATGGTCTTGCCGGACCCCACTTCTCCTTGGAGCAGCCTGTTCATGGGAGTGTCCCTGGCCAGTTCTTCGGCGAGGGTGGCGCCCACAGCGGACTGCCCCGCCGTCAGGGTGAAGGGCAGGTTTTGGTCGAAGCCGCTCAACAATCCGCCGCTCAGTGGACGCCGGGCGGTGGCTTCTTCTGCAGCCAACTGCGCACGTCGCCGGGCCAAGGCGGTTTGAAGAACCAGTGCTTCCTGGTAACGGAAGCGCTCTTGCGCGCGTTGCCAGTCACGCGCCACGTCCGGCATGTGGATCAACCGGTAAGCCTCGGCGACACCCACATGACCGTCCCTGCCCACCATCGCGGGGGGAAGGGGGTCAACCATGGCGTCAAGATCAATTGTCTGGAGCAGCGCACTGATGACTTTGTGGATGGACCAACTGGTGAGCTTGGCAGTGGCCGGATACACGGGGATGGGCATGGCAGCCAGTTTCTCCGGATCCATGGAGCCTTCCGCACCGGGGTCCTCGTCCAACAGGATGAAATCAGGGTTGGTCAGACCCAAAGCGCCGCCATAGCGTGACACCTTTCCGGAGAACATGGCGCGGCGGCCCGGCAATAACTCCGATTTGGCCCGGAAGCCATTGAAGAAACTGAGCTTGAGCGTTCCAGGCGTGCTGCTGCCACCTACCTCGTCCGAGACAACAACATCCGTGATGGATCCGCGGCGTGCACGCATCTGGCGTGTGCTGTTGGAGACCACGCGGGCGATCAGGGTGACTTCCTCGTCCAAGGGAAGCTCACTGATGGGTGTCAGCTCCCCGCGGCTCAGGTACCGGCGGGGAAAATAGTTCAGCAGTGCCCCGACACTCTTCAAGCCCAGATGTTTCTCGATCACTCCGGCAGAGCGTTTACCGATCCTGCGTTCGAGGGGCAGTTCAAGCTCAGAGTCCATGCTGCAGGGAGCCAGTGCCGGATGCCGGCTGCGTTGCGGGCGGAGCTTCGTTGCCGGACGCAACGGAAAGCTGGCTGACGGCGATATCCGTGGGCTCGCCCAGCGAACGGATGAGCTCGACAGCCGGCGCCGGGTCCGGAACGTGGACATGCACCCGCCAGCGGTAGCTTGCCTCCATCACGGACTCGTCGTCGTCATCGGAACTTTGGACACCGCCCACCTGACTCATGATCACGGAGTCACCCATCTCATCCAAACGCTGCCGGAGGATGGCCGCATTCAAAGGTGACAGGCTGATGGTGCACATGACTTCCACGCCGTCGTCGGCCGGCATGTGCTCGTGGATATGGGGGTCCTGCAGCTTGTAGCCGTGCAACCCGTCCAAGAGATCATCCTGGAGTTCCTCGCCCAGGACGGCCGAGCGGAGGCAGTCCAGGACCAAGAGCATTCCAACGCCCCCTGCGTCCACTACCCGGGCCTCCTGCAGCTGTGAGAGTTCGCCCTCTGTGCGGACCACGGCTTTGTAAGCGGCATCCACCACTGCGTCGAGGGACAGACCCAAGGCGTGGTTGCTGTCATCACCGCTTTGGGCAGCTTCCACGGACTGGGCGGCGTGGGCCGCAGCTTCCAGTACTGACAGCATGGTTCCGGCCACCGGTTCGCTGAGGGCTGACCACGCACGGATCTGCGCCCTGTTCAGCGCGGTTGCCAGGAGCGGCGCGCTGAGCCGCGTTTTGCCTGCCAAAGGTTCGGCAGCCGCGCACAGGAAAACGGCAAAGAGCGTTCCTGAGTTGCCGCGTGCTTGCTCCATGGCAGCTTGGCCGGCCTTGGAGAGAACTGCTCCAACATCCGTGGTTGCTGCGGCAGCGTCGGGCGCGGCTTCACCGATGGCCGACACAGCCGCACGGACGGTGAGATACAAGTTGGTGCCGGTATCCCCATCGGCTACGGGGAAGATGTTGATCGCGTTCAGGCGATCGCTGTGATTCCCCAGAACCACTTCCGCCTTGCTGAGCCAACGTTTCATGGCATGCGCGTTCGCGGCGATCTTAGTCTGCAAAGTGATCCCATCCAACGGTGTCAGCAGATTGTCCGGCAATCCGGACCCCGCTGCCTGGTGGCTCGACAACGGCTTGCACCGAGCCTATCGCAGTGAAGCCCTCCGGGAGCTGAATTCCAGCCGGGAAGGTCCCCAGAATGCCGTGGTCCTCGCCACCGCCCAGTACCCACTCCATGGCGTCTACACCCAGTATCTCCGCGGCGGGCCGCAGCAGCACGGAAAGTCTTCCCAGCGCCAGGGGATCAAAGTCAAGGACCACTGCGCTGGCCGCGGCGATCCGGCCAGCATCCCTCAGGAGGCCATCCGAAACATCCAGCATGGCCGTTGCCCCGGCACGGGCAGCCAAGGGTCCAGCTGCCAGCGGAGGCTGGGGCCGGCACTGGTTCCTGACCAGGGCCAGCAACTCCGGCGGGAGGTCCGCCACCGGCACGGAACTTTCCAAAAGGGCCAGTCCCGCGGCCGCCCTGCCGAGGGTTCCCGCCAATGCCACGGTGTCACCGGGTTGGGCGCCCGACCGCACCACCGGTGGCATCCCGTTGAGGGTCCCGACGACGGCCACAGTGACCGCAATTTCGCGGCCCCGGCCAAGGTCCCCCCCGGCCACCGAACAACCAACTGCGCCCAACTGCTCGATGGCAGCAGTCAACCCATCCGCGAATGACTCCACCCAGTCCACGGGAGTGCCGGGAGGCATGGTCAGGCTTACCACCAGCGAGGTTGCCGTGCCTCCCATGGCATTGATGTCACTGAGGTTCTGTGCCGCCGCTTTCCACCCGACGTCGAACCCGGTGGTGCGGTAGCCGTTGTTCCATACCAGCCTGAAGTCCTGGTCCTGGGTCTGGGTGTCGATGGAGATGAGGGTCCGCCCATCAGGTGATTCCAGCAGTGCGGCATCGTCGCCCGGCCCCAGCAACACCCCGGACCCCTGGCTCAAACGCGGGAAGATCCGGGCCAGGAGTTGCGACTCCGTGAGGTCCTGGACTGTCAGTTGTTCAACAAGCACGGAACTACGCTATCGCGAACCCCCGACAGGATAGTGCCGGGGTACCCGCGGGATAGGCTGGTTCCATGCAACACACCTCGCTTCGTCGCTCTGCCGCGGCCATTTTCATTGCTGCTGCAGCAGTTCCGGCGCTTTCCGCATGTGCTCCCACCGTGGACGTCACCGCGGCCGCCGATGCCGCCAATCCCGCATGCGCCCCCATGATGGTTGCCCTGCCCGACAAGATCGGCGATGCGAACCTGAGAAAAACCAACAGCCAGGCGACGGCCGCCTGGGGTGACCCTTCGCAGGTTATCCTTCGCTGCGGTGTCAACGTCCCGGGTCCCACCACCGACCGCTGCGTCAGTGTCAACGGGATCGACTGGGTTATCAAGGAAGGTGATCCCGTTTACACCCTGACCACCTTCGGACGCCAGCCGGCCACGGAAATACTTGTTGATCCGGTCAAGCTTGAATCCGCCAACATCAGCTCAGCCACGGTCCTGACGGAACTCGCAGCGGCAGTGGGGAAGATCAAGGCCACCGGCAAGTGTGTGGGACAAGAGGACCTGCAGAATCTTCCGGGCAGCAAATAGCCCCCTCGCTGATACAGCAAGGGGGCCATGGCCCTGATGCGGCCAACGCAGTTTCCAGGTCAGCGCGGTTTCAGGTCAGCGCGTTTTCGGGTCAGCGCAGGCCTGTCTTGCGGGTCAACGCCAAATGGATCAACTCGTCAATCAACTCTGCATAGCCCAGCCCTGAGGCGGCCCACATCTGGGGGTACATGCTCTTGGGCGTGAACCCCGGCATGGTGTTGATCTCGTTGATGATGAGTTCTCCGGCGGGTGTGTAGAAGAAGTCCACCCTGCTCAAGCCTTCGGCACCCACCGAGTCGAAGGCAACCGCAGCGAGGTCCCTTACCCGCGCAATGGCTTCGTCCGGCATATCCGCGGGGCAGCTGAGCGCGGCGGCGCCATCTTCAACGTACTTGGCGGCGAAATCGTAGAACTGATGCTCACCGGCAGCTACGGCAATTTCTCCAGGCATGGACGTCCGCGGCGCCTCAGTGCCACGGCCCTGGAGAACGGCGCACTCGATTTCCCTGCCAATAATTCCAGCTTCGATGACGAGCTTCAGATCATGGCGGCGGGCTTCTTCGATGGCCTCATCCAGTCCATCCAGGGAATCGACCTTGGAGATACCCATGGACGAACCGGCGCGGGCGGGCTTGACGAACACCGGGAAGCCCAGTTTGTCCACCTTTTTCCGCACGGCCTCTGCGTCGGTTACCCATTCGCGGTCCGTGACGGAAATGTAAGGCCCCACAGCGAGCCCGGCGGCTTCAAAAACCACCTTCATGAAGTGCTTGTCCATGCCCACGGCCGATGCCAGCACACCGGCGCCCACATAGCGGGTATCGGACAATTCGAGCAAACCCTGGATGGTTCCGTCTTCACCCCATGGTCCATGAAGCAATGGGAAAACCACGTCCACTGAGCCAAGCTCCTGCGGAACGGCGTTGGGCTCGGTCACTATCAGTTGGTGTTCGCCGCCCACCTCGGCAAGGGTGACTGTCTGTCCGGACGGTGCAACCTCCGGGAGGGCCGCCGAACTCAAGGACCACTGGCTGGTATCCCCCGATGCAAGGACCCACTGCCCTGACTTGGCGATTCCGATAGGGATGACGTCATATTTGTCCCTGTCGATGGCACCCATGACGCCGGCGGCCGTCACGCAGCTGACAGCGTGTTCGCTGGAGCGACCACCGAAAAGGACGGCAACCCGGGGGCGCCCTGTTGCTGGTTTGTTTAGTTCAGTCACTATCAGTAGTCGCCTTCGGACTTCAGTGCCCGGGCCAGGAGTCGTGGGCCCAGGTCATCAACGGACATTCGACCTTCCAGAACCGCCACCACAGCCGCAGTGATGGGCATTTCCACATGGAGCTTGCCGGCAAGCTCATGGACAGCCGGGCCGGACTTGATGCCTTCGGCGGTCTGGGTCATCTTCAGGGCCACTTGCTCGAGGCTGAGGCCCTCACCGAGCAGCCGGCCGGCGGTGTGGTTGCGTGAAAGAGCCGACGAGCACGTGGCCACAAGATCGCCCAGCCCTGCCAGCCCTGCCATGGTGTGCGCTTCCCCGCCCAAGGCCAGAGCCAGCCGGGAGGTTTCAGCAAGTCCGCGCGTGATGACGGAAGCCTTGGTGTTGTCACCCATCTGCCGGCCCTCGCAGATACCCACAGCCAGGGCAATGACGTTCTTGACGATTCCGCCTATTTCAACTCCGACGACGTCGGTGCTGGTGTAGGGGCGGAAGTAGGGGGCCGTGCAACACAGGGCTATTGACGCAGCGGTGTCGCTGTCGGTGCAGGCAACCACGGAGGCGGTGGGTTGCTCCCGGGCGATTTCCATAGCGAGGTTCGGTCCGGAAACCACGGCTACCCGGGACTCGGGCAGGCCCAGTTCCTGGGCGATGACCTCGCTCATCCTGGCATCGGTCCCCAACTCCAGGCCCTTCATCAGGGACACCACCACGGCGTTGGGGGCAAGAAGCGCCTTCCACTCCCCCAGCTGTGGCCGCAGGGACTGGGCCGGCACTGCCAGGACAACCAGTTCCGCCTCGGCCAGCACCTCAGCCACGTCGGTGGATGCTGCCACGGTGTGGGGCAGTTCAATGTCCTTGAGGTACTGCTCATTGCGGTGCACAGAGTTGATCTGCTCCACCACTTCAGGGCGTCGGCCCCAAAGACAAACGCTGCGCTCCACCCCGGTGGCTGCAGCGGCGTCGGCGAGCACTTTGGCGAACGTCGTCCCCCATGATCCCGCACCCAGGACAGCAACCTTTGCCGGGCTGAAACCCGGGGTTTCAAGCAGGCTCACTTGCCGCCCTCCGGACCGGCTTCGTCCGTGGATTTCCCGTCCGCGAAACGGCCATGCTTGGTCTGCTGGTGGAGCGCAGGGTCCCACCGTTCAGCAGGAGCTTTTTCGCCGCGCAGCGTTTCCAAAAGCCCGGTGATGGCGTCCATGATCACCTCCGTGGCTTCCGTGAGGGTTGCCCGATCCAACGGCCTGTCCCGGAAGGAACCCAGATCAACGGGGTCTCCCACCAGGACGCGGGCAGTCTTCCGCGGGAACAGGTGGAACCTCTTGGCATACCGGGGAAAGACCTCATGGGCACCCCAATGCGCAACAGGTACCACTGGCGCTCCGGTCTGCAGGGCAAGCCGCGCGGCACCCGTATGCCCCTTCATGGGCCAAAGATCGGGATCGCGTGTCAGGGTGCCTTCGGGATAGATGATGATGGCGCCTCCGGCGTCCACCACCTCCTTGGCCACTTGCAGCGAGCGGTTGGCGCCCGCCGTCGAGCGTTCAACGGGAATCTGGCGCGTGGCATGCAGCAGCGCGCCCAACACCGGAACCTTGAAAAGGCCCGACTTTGCCAGGAAGTGCGGCGGGCGGTTCTGGTTGTACACCATGTGGCCCACCACGATGGGGTCAATCTCCGTGCAATGGTTCGGCACCACGATGAAGCCGCCCTCGGGCAACTTCTCCAAGCCCTCCCACTTTTTGCTCATCAAGAGGTTCATCAGCGGACGGGCCAGCCCCGCAAGGAGAATGAACGTGGCGCGGCTCTTGGCCGGTTCCTTCACAGGATCCCCCGCTACTTGGTGGTGGTGATGTCGAAATCGGCGCCGAGGCCGGCAAGTTTGCCGGTGAAGCGCTCGTAGCCCCGGTTGATGATGTCAATGCCCGTCACCCGGGAGGTTCCAGTGGCGGCCAAGGCAGCAATGAGGTGGCTGAAGCCGCCCCGGAGATCGGGGATGTCGATGTCGGTCCCGCGTAACGGCGTGGGTCCGGAGATCACTGCCGAGTGAAGGAAGTTCCGCTGGCCGAACCGGCAGGGAACACTTCCCAGGCACTCCCGGTGGACCTGGATGCTGGCACCCATGCGGGCCAGGGCTTCGGTGAAACCAAAGCGGTTCTCGTACACCGTCTCATGGACGATCGAGACTCCCTCGGCCTGGGTCAGGGCCACCACCAGCGGCTGCTGCCAGTCCGTCATGAAGCCGGGGTGCACATCCGTTTCCAGGACCAATGGGGAGAGCTTGCCGCCCGGGTGGTAGAAGCGGATGCCGTCGTCGCCGATGTCCATGCCGCCGCCCACCTTGCGGTAGGTATTCAGGAACGTCATCATGTCCCGCTGGGACGCACCCTCGACGAAGATATCGCCGCGGGTGACCAGGGCCGCCGAAGCCCAGGAGGCTGACTCGTTACGGTCTGCCAGCGCCCGGTGGTTGTAGCCGCGGAGGTTCTTGACGCCCTCAATACGGATGGTGCGGTCCGTTTGGACGCTGATGATGGCGCCCATTTTTTGCAGCACGGCAATGAGATCGATGATCTCCGGCTCGGTAGCTGCTCCAATGAGCTCCGTGATGCCTTCGGCGCGGGTTGCGCTGAGCAGGACCTGCTCCGTGGCTCCCACCGACGGGTACGGGAGCGAGATCTTGGCACCTTGGAGGCCGTGGGGCGCTGAGATATGGATCCCGCCGGGGCGCTTCTCCACCACTGCGCCGAACTGGCGCAGCACGTTAAGGTGGTAGTCGATCGGCCTGTCGCCGATCTTGCAGCCGCCAAGGTCAGGGATGAAGGCCTCGCCAATGGCATGGATCAGCGGCCCGCACAAAAGAATGGGAATCCGCGAGTCGCCCGCGTGGGCGTCGATCGCGGTGCTGGACGCGGTCTGCGCTCCAGTGGGGTCAAGAGTCAGGTCGCCCGTCTCAGGATCCTTTGCCACGGTAACCCCGTGCAGCTGCAGAAGGCTGGTGACAACCTCCACGTCCTTGATCTCCGGCACGTTGCGGAGCACCGATGGTTCGCTGCCCAGCAACGCAGCCACCATGGCTTTGGGCACCAGGTTCTTGGCACCGCGAACGGTCACTCGTCCCGTCAGGGGGACGCCACCGCGGATTGTCAGAACACTACTCATCTATACCGGTTTCCTCACGACTACTCGCCCCCCAAACTAACAAAGGCTCCAACTAAGCATAGAAGCTCGTGTTACCGAACCGAAATGCATCCGCCCCGCGCCGCGACGTTCCTGCTCACAGGGGTGCGCGCCAAAAAAGAACCGCCGGACCCTCGTTGAGAGGGCCCGGCGGTTATGAACAGCAGGCAAGATTCAGCGTGTCAGTGGGAGTCGACCTTAGCGGGGAGGGTCTTTGGTTTGAATGACGGGCGGGTCGCCTCGTAAGCCGTGATGTCTTCCTCGTGCTGGAGGGTCAGGCCAATGTCGTCCAGCCCTTCCAGCAGCCGCCACTGGGTGTAGTCGTCGATCTCGAAGGGTGCAACAACATTGCCGCACTCCACCGTTTTGGAGACCAGGTCAACCTTTACCTCGGTGCCCGGGGCGTTCTCCAGGACCTTCCAGATGAGTTCAATATCGTCCTGGGACACCTGCGCCGCCAAAAGGCCCTGCTTGCCGGAGTTACCGCGGAAAATATCGGCGAACCGGGACGACAGGACGGCTTTGAAACCATAATCCTTCAGTGCCCAGACGGCGTGCTCGCGGGAGGATCCCGTACCGAAGTCCGGGCCGGCAACCAGCACGGATCCCGAGGAGAACGGGGCCTGGTTCAGGATGAAGGACTCGTCTTTGCGCCACGCGGCGAACAGGGCGTCTTCGAAGCCCGTTCGCGTGATGCGCTTCAGGTACACGGCCGGGATGATCTGATCGGTATCCACGTTGCTTTGACGCAGGGGCACGCCGATGCCGGTGTGGGTGGTAAATGCTTCCATGGGAATCCTCCTAGACTGCGATGCCGGTCAATGTGCCCGCGGACGCGGATTCAAGATCCGACGGTGAGCTCAGCGTGCCGCGGACGGCCGTGGCAGCAGCCACCACCGGGGACACCAAGTGGGTGCGGCCGCCCTTGCCTTGACGGCCTTCGAAGTTCCGGTTGGAGGTGGACGCACAGCGCTCTCCCGGCTCCAGCTGGTCGGGATTCATGCCCAGGCACATGGAGCAGCCGGCGAAGCGCCATTCGGCCCCGAATTCCTTGAAGACCTTGTCCAGCCCCTCGGCCTCGGCTTCCAACCTGACCCTTGCGGACCCCGGAACCACCAGCATGCGGATGTTGGGGTCTTTTTCTCGGCCACGGATGATGTCTGCGGCTACACGCAGGTCCTCAATACGGGAGTTGGTGCAGGATCCCAGGAAGACCGTATCCACGCGGATGTCCTTCATGGGGGTGCCGGCTTCCAGTCCCATGTACTGCAGGGCGCGCTCGGCGGCAGCCTTCGCATTTTCGTCGCCGAAGTCCTCGGGAGAGGGCACCTTTGCGGAAAGCGAAACGCCTTGTCCCGGGTTGGTCCCCCACGTCACGAAGGGCTCCAGCGTATCGGCGTCAAGATCCACCTCGACGTCGAACACGGCGTCGTCGTCGGTGTGGAGGGTGTTCCAATATTCGACGGCGGCGTCCCAGTCTGCGCCTTCGGGCGCATGGGGGCGTCCCTGCATGTAGTCGTAGGTGGTCTGGTCCGGGGCAACCATGCCTGCCCGCGCGCCGGCCTCGATGGACATGTTGCAGATGGTCATCCGGGCATCCATGGACAAGGAGCGGATGGCCGAGCCGCGGTATTCCAGCACGTAGCCCTGGCCGCCGCCCGTGCCGATCTTCGCAATGACAGCCAGGATGATGTCCTTGGCGGTGACGCCCGGACGCAGAGTGCCCTCAACGTTGATCGCCATGGTCTTGAAGGGCTTCAGCGACAACGTCTGGGTAGCCATGACGTGCTCCACCTCGGAGGTTCCGATGCCCATGGCCAGGGCACCGAACGCACCGTGCGTGGAGGTATGCGAATCGCCGCAGACCACGGTCATGCCAGGCTGGGTCAGCCCCAGCTGGGGACCCACCACGTGCACAATGCCTTGTTCCTTGTCACCCAAGGAGTGCAAGCGGACGCCAAACTCCTTGCAATTGGCGCGCAGCGTCTCAATCTGGGTTCGGCTGGTGAGGTCGGCAATGGGCTTGTCGATATCCAGCGTCGGCGTGTTGTGGTCCTCGGTGGCGATGGTCAGGTCCACGCGCCGCAGCTGACGTCCGGCCAGCCGCAAACCCTCGAAGGCCTGCGGCGAGGTGACCTCATGGACCAGGTGCAGGTCGATGAAGAGAAGATCGGGCTGGGCGTTGGCTCCTTCGCCTTCACCCTTGCGCACGATGTGCGCGTCCCAGACTTTCTCGGCCAGTGTTTTTCCCACGGCCTGCTCCCTTCACTGCGTTTTGGATGGTTATCCGATGGCTCATGAGGATCCGCTGATGGGCAGGAATCCACAATCTCTGCCTCTACTGAATCAGGACGGCCTTGAAAGAGGCCAGCGAAACAACTTGCATCTCAGATATTGAGACGGCAATATCATTACATGGACAATTCTAGTGGAGTCGGTGTCATTGATAAAGCGGCACAAGTGCTCGATGCGCTCGAGGCAGGACCCACCACTCTTGCCCAACTTGTTGCGGCCACGGGCCTGGCCCGGCCTACCGTGCACCGGCTCGCGCTGGCCTTGGTCCACCACAGGCTGGTGAGCCGGGACATCCAGGGGCGGTTCGTTTTGGGCAGCCGCCTTGTTGAGCTGGCGTCCGCCGCCGGGGAGGACCGCCTGATCGCCTCAGCAGGCCCCGTTCTCATCCAACTTCGCGATGCTACCGGAGAAAGCGCCCAGATCTTCCGACGCCAGGGTGACTGGCGGGTTTGTGTTGCCTCCGCGGAACGTCCCATCGGACTTCGGGACACTATTCCCGTGGGTACCCAACTCTCCATGAAAGCCGGCTCGGCAGCGCAGGTCCTGCTGGCCTGGGAAGATCATGACCGCCTCCTTGAAGGACTGCAGAACGCCAGGTTCACCCCCACCGTTTTGGCAGGAGTACGACGCCGGGGCTGGGGTCAGAGCCTCGGCGAACGCGAGCCTGGGGTTGCGTCGGTTTCCGCTCCTGTGCGCGGCCCCTCCGGGAGGGTGATCGCCGCCGTCTCCATCTCCGGGCCCATTGAGCGCCTCACCCGCCAGCCCGGCCGCCTCCACGCCGAGGTAGTGTGCAACGCAGCCCGCGTGCTCACTGAGGCACTGCGGAAGAACAACGACTAGCCGTGGATTCCTACGCCGTATTCCTCCGCGGAATCAATGTGGGCGGGATCAACATCAAAATGGCCGACCTCAAAGCCGCCCTGGTCGGTTACCCCTTCGAGAAGGTCAAGACGCTCCTGGCCAGCGGCAACGTGGTCCTGCAGGCCGACCTTCCCCCGCAGGACGTCAAGGCGCAGTTCGAGAAGTGCCTCAGGGATTCCTTCGGATATGACGCATGGGTGGTGGTTCTTTCCGCGCCCCGGGTGGCCGGGCTGGTGGAGGCATGCCCCTACCCTGCGGATGACAAATCCACCCACAGCTACGTGACGTTGTCCTCCGACGCCGGGATGCTGGACGAATTGTTCAAGGCGGGCCAGGACCTCGGCACCGTTGAACAAATCCGGCTTGGCCCGGAAGCGCTGGCATGGTTGGCGCCCGCCGGAGGCACCCTGGACAGTCCCTTCAGCAAGCTCACAGCCAAAACCCGGTATAAGGCGAGCACCACCACCCGGAACCTTCGTACGCTTATCAAAGTCCGGGATGCCGCTGCCGCCCTTTAGCGCTGGCGCGCAGCTTTCAAAGCTGCGGTGAAGGCCTTCAGCCGGGCAATCTCCACTTCCACGGGCTCCACGATCCTCTCCCGGGCGACCTCTGCCACTGCCGACTTCAAGCGCCTGGACGCAGCCGAAGCTTTTGCCCTGGCAGCCCAACCGCCCAGAACCCTCCCGGTCATGGCCAAAAGAATGCCCAGCAATACCCCGCCAGCCACCATCAGCGTCGGCCAGGGCCAGCCCTCAGTCCGCGGAACCTCGGGGACCGGCAGTTGGAAATACCCCAGGGCCGCCAGGACACCCAGCCACAGCAGGCCGCCCACCGCCAACAGCAAAGCAAGCCACTGGACGGTATTGAAAAGGAACCACCACAAAGGACGCCGGGTGGTTTTCAAGTCAACATTCGCAATCGCCTGGTCCAGGGCGTCGGGCAATTGCTCCCGTCCTTCCCTGGCTGCTGCGCGGATTGCAGCCCGCCAGGGCCCGGGCGCACCCAAGGACGCCTCGTCCGCGAACTCGCGCACTGCGGCGTCGGTCCTTGCACGTTCGGGCGCTCCCGCAGGCGGCAAGGATGTCCTGTTCACGTCAGGCTTCGCGTCACTGCGTCCCAGGTTGAGCCTCCTGAGGGGGTCCGGCCTGAAGCGAAGCAGCCAGCGGGTCACCGGCCACCCGGTTCTGCGTGCCGACTCCCTGGCGAAAGATCGCTGGACGGCATCCACAACAACAGGCACGTTTGCCGCCGTCGCCAATTCACCGGCAAGCCGTGAGGTACTGCCCGCTTTGATCCCTCGCGCCTCCCCCTCACCGGATACCGCGCTCAAGCGGTCGGCAGCAGCGGCCACATCCGCCGCCAGGCGTTGCGTGGCGGCCTCCCGCTGAATCACGACCTTCCGGATCGCCCCACGAACCTCCGTGACGCCGTCACCGGTGACAGCAGAGGCGCTGAACACCGGAACCTTGCCCAATCCGTCCTGCGCCAATATCCCCTTCAGGGACTCGAGGACCCCCGCCGCGTCGTCCGCTGTGAGCCTGTCCACCTGATTGAGGACAACCAATGTCACGGCTCCATGGGATGCCAGGGGCTCCAGGAAGTCATTGTGGACAGCAGCGTCCGCGTATTTCTGCGGATCCATGACCCACACCAGCACGTCCACCATGCCAACCAGCCGTTGCACGATTTCCCGGTTTTCCGCCCGGGTGGAATCGAAGTCCGGCAAATCCAGCAGGACCAAGCCGGAGTCATCATCCGCGAGCCCGGGGACTGCGGGAAGATTGTGGCGCTCGAGTACGCCCAACCAGTCCAGGAGGGGACCGCTTCCAGGCTCGCCCCAGATGCCCGCCAAAGGCGCGGAGGTGGTGGGCCGGCGTGCCGCAGTAGTGGCCAGTTCGCTTCCGGAAACCGCGTTGAACAACGACGACTTGCCGCTGCCGGTGGCGCCGAAAAAGCCAATCACCGTGTGTCCGGCCGACAAGGAGCGCCGCGATGCCGCACGTTCCAAGACATCGTAAACGTTGAGCAGGTCTTCGTCCGGGAGCACGCCCTCTGCAAGCTCCCTGGCCGAGTTGAGCGATTCCAGGCGGCGCTGAAGCTGCGAAGACTCCCTGACCTGGCTGTGGCGGCTCATGCAGCACCCGCCAAGCTGCGGAGGGCCTTGGCATGGGCGGCGAGCTGGTTTCCGGTGCTGGGAGATCCTGCCTCCAGACGGGCCAGGAACCGCTGTTCCTCCCCTTCAAGGAGGAGTTTGCAGTGCGTATGGAGATCCTCGCGGGCCTGCTGCGCCAAGCGGCGGACCGCGTCCTCACCAAACACCGCTTCTAACAATCGCTGCCCCACTACCGCCGTACCCCCGGCGATCCCCACCTCCAGGCCAGTGAGCCCGGCCGTCATCGAAAACACCACCACCATGAGCGCGGCACCCAGTCCGTTGACCCCAAAGGAAAGCCACCTGGCCTGGGTCCGTTTGCCTTGCCCCTGGGTGCGGATCATTTCCATGAGGCCTTCCTGCCAGGACCGGATGGCTGCTGCGGCCCTGGCCTCGAAGCCCTCACTGGTTCCGGAAAGGTCGTCCGGGCCCAGGAGTTGCCGCCCCGCAGGGGTGGCGCGCCACCGCCTGTCCACGTTCTCTGCAGCCGTAGCGGCTTCGTCCACGATGACGGCCTGCAGACCCGTTTCAATGGCCGTTTCCACTTTGACCGCGGGCGCAGGTTCGCCACGGAAATAGGCGCCCAGACGATCCCGCATGCGTCCGATGTTCTGCTCCAGTGCCCGGAAGAACTCCCCGGTGCCCACGAAGTCCTGCCAACGCGACAAGACTTCCCCTCGCAGGAGGGCCCCGTCCCTGGTGGCGTCAAGAATCCTCTGGAGCGCTTGCTGGTACTCCTCCCTGCTGGAAGACCCCAGATCCCGGGCAGCAGCCTCCTGGGCCGCCGTAGCATCTGCGATCCCCTCCAACCTCTGGGCAACGGCTTTGACCGCTCCATTCAAGGTGCGTCTGGCAACTTCCGCCCGGCCCGTCGAGTCCGCAGCCAAGGTCTCCAACCACGTCCGAAGGGGTACCGCCGCATCGCGGGGCAGCATGCCCAGGGCATCAAGACCGGTTTCGGGAACAACAAACAGCGCTGCCTGGGAAAGACCCTGGCGCTGCAACATGCCCCGCAGGTCCTGGCTGACCTCCGCTTCTGCCTCCGGCGGGACCCTGTCCAGAACCACAGCTACGGTGATGTCCCGTGAAGCCGCATCAAGAAGCAGCCGCCAAGGAACGGCGTCGGCGTAGCGGTTTGCGGTGGTGACAAAGACCCAAAGATCCGCGGCCGCCAACAACTGGCCTGCAAGCCGGCGGTTGTCGTCAGAGATGGAATCGACGTCCGGGGCGTCCAACAAAGCGATTCCCGCCGGAACCCGGTCATGCCCCACCAGCACCAAGGAGGTGATGGCCTGCGCGTCCGGAGCCGCACCCGCCCTGTTGGCCGGGACCGGCTGGGAGGACACCGTCCCGCGGATTCTTTCCAGATTGGGCAGAATCCTGTGGCCGGCAAACCATTGTTCGTCACGGGGGTTGTGCAGAAGAATGGGCTGCCGGGTGGTGGGCCTGATGGCGCCGGCACGGGTTACGGGGAAGCCCACCAAAGCGTTGACCAGCGTGGACTTCCCGGCACCGGTGGAACCACCAACTACCGCAAGCAAGGGAGCGTCCAGGCTGCGATAGCGGGGAATGATGTAGTCATCCAGTTGCGCAAGTGACTCACGGACCCACAAGCGGGCTTCTGGAGCGTCCTGCACGGCGAGGGGAAGGGTTGTCTCCGCGAGTGCGGCACGCGCGCCCTCCAGGGTGTCGACGGCGGCGGCCACTCCCCTTGGGTCTGGCGCTGCGGCGAATGCCGGGGGCTCATCTTTTGCGGTCACAGCATCATCATGCCAGCCCTGTTCCGATTGCCCGGACCGTATGGCACGGCTTTCTGGAAAAAGGATGGAAATGGGCAAAAAGAAATCCCCCGGAACCAAAGTTCCGGGGGATTTTTCTGTGACCCCAGCGGGATTCGAACCCGCGTTACCGCCGTGAGAGGGCAGCGTACTAGGCCGCTATACGATGGGGCCTTGCACTTTTTTCGCCGTTTCCGGCGATCAAGCTGAATGAGTATTTCATACTTTCAGCTATGCTCCAAATCGCTTTCGCTGTTTGGAACTTCCGAAGTTCCGCGTCATTACGCGGATTTTCAGAGCTGGGATACCAGGACTCGAACCTAGAATGACGGTACCAGAAACCGTAGTGTTGCCAATTACACCATATCCCAAAGTGACTTTCGGACCGGAGTTCCCAGCCTCTGTAACTCTTGGCTTTTCCCTCCGTGCCCCTCAGCACGAGTAATGACTCTACCGGAGTCTTGCCACCTGCACAAATCGTCCGGCAGTTACCTGCATCACATGGAGCTCAGGCTACTGATGGTGACGTTGCCATCAAATCTAGCAAGGACGATACCTGGCGCCCGCCGAACCCTTCCACTGCTTCGTTGCTGCGGTTGAGCCACACACCCACCAATCCGGCGGCCGTAGCGCCGTCAGCATCCAGCAGCCGGTTGTCCCCCACATACAGCGTCTCTCCGGGCTGGGTTCCCAGCAACCGAACACCTTCGAGGTAGATGGCGGGATCAGGTTTGGCCGCGCCGATCGTGTCCGTACCCACCAGCACCTTGATGCGCGAGAGGCCGGCGCTGTCCAGTTTGGCCCTCTGGTAGTCATGGACGTTGTTGCTCACGGCTCCATAGTGAACTCCGGCAGCGTCCAGGGCATCCAGCACAGGTGCCACGTCCTCAAAGGCCCTGACGTATGCCGTTTGGCGCTGGTGGTAGTCGGCCACCCAGGCCTGGGATTCGTCGCCCTCGTCAAGATCGACGCCGAAGTGCCCCAGGGCCGCCCGGCCGCGGAGCAGCCGTTGCTCATTGAACGTCAACTCGCCAGCCAGATATCGGTCGTAGAAGTGCGTTGTTTCGTGGGTAAAGATCCGGCCGAACTTCACCCACCCGGCCTGGTCCAGGCCGGGCAGGAGATGTTCGCTGACCTCACGCAGCGCTGTGGTCATGGCGTACTCCAGGTCCACCAACGTGTCGTCAATATCGAACAAGACACCATTGATGGCGCCAAAGGAAGTATCAACAACCATGACCGTTCCGTTCCTAGCCGCGGAAAGTGCGGACGCGGGCCAAAGAGGAATCCTTGCCCAGAATCACCATGGACTCAAACAACGGCGGGGAAATCCTGCGTCCGGAAATGGCAGTCCTTACGGGACCGAAGGCAGCCCGCGGCTTGATCCCCAGGTCCTCAACAAGGGCCTGCTTCAGTGCAGCCTGAATGGACTCGGCGTTCCAATCCGCCAAAGGCTCCAGGGCAGCCAAGGCAGCGTCGAGCACTTCCTCAATGTTGGCAGGAAGACCCTTGCGGGCATCGTCCGCGACATCGATGGCATCGTCGGCTTTGAAGAGGAAAGCCAGCATTTCCGGCGCTTCACCCAACAACGTGATGCGCTCCTGTACCAGCGGTGCTGCTTCGGCAAGGATTTCCTCCTGCCTTGGCGTGAGGATCTCCCCCACGAAACCGGCAGCGCGGAGGTACGGCACCAACCGCTGCTTGAAATCTTCCGGCTCGAGCATGCGGACATGCGTTCCGTTGATGGCTTCGGCCTTCTTGAGGTCGAAACGTGCAGGGTTACCCAGGACATCGTGGATGTCGAAATTGGCTACGAGTTGCTCCACCGTGAAGATATCCTCGTCAGCGCTGAGGGACCAGCCCAGCAGGGACAGGTAATTCAGCAGGCCCTCCGGAATGAACCCACGCTCGCGGTGGAGGAAAAGGCTGGACTCGGGATCGCGCTTGGAGAGCTTCTTGTTGCCCTGACCCATGACGTACGGCAGGTGGCCGAACTCCGGCATGTACTCGGCCACGCCAATGGCGTGGAGTGCGCGGTACAGGGCGATCTGCCGCGGCGTGGAGCTCAGTAGGTCCTCGCCACGCAGCACGTGCGTGATTCCCATCAAGGCGTCATCCACCGGGTTGACCAGGGTGTACAGGGGCGCTCCGTTGGCCCGGACCACCGCAAAGTCAGGTACCGAACCGGCCTTGAACGTGATCTCGCCACGGACCAGGTCGTTGAAAGTGAGGTCCTCGTCCGGCATACGGAGACGCAGGACGGCCTCCCGGCCTTCGGCCTTGAACTGGTCCAGCTGCTCATCCGTCAGGTGGCGGTCGAAGCCGTCGTAACCCAGTTTGGGATCGCGGCCGGCTGCCCTGTGGCGGGCTTCGATCTCGTCCGGGGTGGAGTACGACTCATAGACATGGCCGCCGGCTTTGAGCTTGGCAATGACATCCTGGTAGATCGCGCCGCGCTGCGACTGGCGGTACGGCTCATGCGGTCCGCCGACTTCCACGCCTTCATCCCAGTTGATGCCCAGCCACTTCAAGGCATCGAGCAACTGGTGGTAGCTCTCCTCGCTGTCACGGGCAGAGTCCGTGTCCTCGATCCGGAATACCAGTTTTCCGCCGGTGTGGCGCGCGTAGGCCCAGTTGAACAAGGCGGTGCGGATCAGGCCGACGTGGGGCGTACCTGTAGGCGACGGGCAGAAGCGGACGCGGACAGGAGTGTCAGCGTTGACGGCTGGAATGGCAGTATTCGACGCGGGAGCAGTAGTCATAGTGGTTCCAACTTTACCGCGAGATGACCGCCCTGATTCCTGGGACGCCCTAGCGGCGGACCACCGGATTGGAGAGTCGGCCGATGCCCTCGATCTCTACCTCGAACCGATCGCCTTCGCTGACCAAGCCAACGCCTGCGGGCGTGCCGGTCATGATGACGTCACCGGGGAGCAAGGTGAAGGCACGGGAAACAATCGAGACGAGCTCGCGGACACCGCGGATCATCTGGTTGGTGCTGCCGTCCTGGCGGAGTTCACCGTTGAGCCGGCCCTGGATGCTCACGTCCTCGTGGTCAAGCTCCGTCTCAATCCACGGACCCAGCGGCGCGGAGGTGTCGAAGCCCTTGGCACGCGCCCACTGCAGGTCCGTCTTCTGGACGTCGCGGGCTGTGAGGTCGTTGCCACAGGTGTAACCAAAAATTACGTCGTCCGCGCGCTCTTCGGGAACGTCCTTGCAGATACGTCCGATCACGACGCACAGCTCGGCCTCGAAGGAGACCTCGTCGGAGAACTCGGGCAGGATGATCGGATCGTTGGGGCCGATCACGGAGGTGTTCGGCTTCAGGAACAGCAAAGGCTGCTGGGGCACCTCATTGCCCAGCTCGGCAGCGTGCTCGGCGAAATTCCGGCCAACGCCGATCACCTTGCTGCGGGGAATGATCGGAGCCAGCAGCCGGACGTCCTCCAGCTTGTGCTTGACGTGGGTACGTTCCACGCCATTGAAGAACGGGTCACCGTTGATGACAGTGATCTCCTCACTGCCGGGCTCGCCTTCAACAACGCCGTAAAGGGGATCAGAATCTACTACAAACCGGGCGATACGCATGATCCCAAGCCTACCGTCCCCCTTGAACTCCCCTGTGACAGCAGATGCGGGATTCAGCTGCGGAGGTAATCCAGCTGGGCGGCTACCGACGTTTCAGCCGCCCACCTGACGGACGGGTCGACGTCGGCGTACACCACGTCGGTGACTTCCTCGATGGTGGCGTTCCCGCCCACGGTTTCCAGGGCAGAACGGATCTGGCCCAGGCGCTGCTCACGGTGCGCCCTGTATTCGCGGCATTTTTCGTCCAAGGCGGGCAGGACGGGCCCGTGGGCCGGAAGGAGGGTTGCGGGACCCAAAGCCTCCAAGCGGTCCAGACTGGCCAGATAATCCCCCAGCCTGCCGTCCGGGTAATCCAGCACCGTGGTCCCGCGGCCCAGGATGGTATCCCCGGTGAGAACTGATCCAGCGGGGCCGTCGCCAGGCAGGTGGAAGCATACGGAGTCGGAGGTGTGGCCCGGAGTTGCCAGCACGTAGATGTCCACGCCTCCGGCCCGGATGATTTCCCCATCAATCAGGGGTTCGCCGCCATGGCAATGGTCGGGTGCTGCCGCCCGTACCGGAGCCCCGGTCAGTTCGTGGAATCGCGCCGAGGCTTCCGTATGGTCGGCGTGGCGGTGGGTGATCAGCACAACCTCCACATCTCCCGCCGAGGCAAGGGCAGCAAGGTGCCCTTCGTCAGCCGGCCCCGGATCCACCACTGCCACCCGGGAGGAACCCGGGGCTGCGATCACGTAGGAATTGGTTCCGTCAAGGCTCATGGGCCCGGGATTGGGTGCGAGCCGGAAGCGGGTCAAGTCGCTGCCGCGTTGCAGGGAGGACCCGTCCGTGAGTGGGGTGCCGGGAGTCGCCATCGATTCTGAAGTCACCATTCCATCTTCCCCCAATCGCCCCTCTCTCACATCCCACCCCCAATCCAACATCCCTCTATCACTTGCCAACGGCGGTTCCAGCGGGAAGTGAGAGAGCAACCCAAAAAAACCAGCGGGAAGTGAGAGAGCAACGGGGGATGCAGAACGGCGGTCCTTCCGTCTCCAGCGAGAGGGAAGAACCGCCGTCGGCGTCTTTGGATGGTGCCGATCAGACCAGGCGGGTCAGCCAGCCGTGGGTGTCCTGGACCTTGCCGGTCTGGATCCCCAGAAGCTGCTCGCGGATGGCCATGGTGGTTTCTCCGGCCTTGGCGTCCTCGGCACCGATGAACTCGGTTTCGTCCTTCAGGACACCGATCGGCGTGATGACTGCCGCGGTACCGCAAGCAAACACCTCGGCGATGTCGCCGGAAGCAACGCCGTCGCGCCACTCATCCAGGGTGATTTTGCGCTCGACAACTTCCCGGCCCATGTCCTTGGCCACCTGGATGACGGACATGCGGGTAACGCCCTCGAGGATGGTGCCACTGAGCGCCGGAGTCACCAGCGAGCCGTCCTTCATGACGAAGAAGACGTTCATGCCGCCGAGTTCTTCCACGGCGT
This sequence comes from Paenarthrobacter ilicis, assembly GCF_016907545.1. NCBI lineage: Bacteria > Bacillati > Actinomycetota > Actinomycetes > Micrococcales > Micrococcaceae > Paenarthrobacter > Paenarthrobacter ilicis. The sequence goes on from NZ_JAFBCD010000001.1 coordinate 2,395,305, forward strand.
CGTCGTTGAAGTGGTCGAGGAAAAGAACCTGCTTGCAGCCGTTCGCTTCGGCCTCCTGCTGCGCGATCAGGGAGGCAGCGTAGTTTCCGCCGCACTTGGCCGCACCCGTGCCACCACGGCCGGCGCGGGCGTACTCACGGGAGATCCAGATGGAGACGGGCTTGAGCTCGCCGCCGAAGTAGTTTCCTGCGGGTGAGGCGATGACGCGGAAGGAGACTTCGCGTGCTGCGCGAACGCCGAGGAATGCTTCCGTGGCAATCATGAACGGGCGCAGGTAGAGGGCTTCGCCGTCGCCTGAGGGTACCCATTCCTGGTCTGCTTGTACCAGTTCCCGGATCGCGCCGAGGAAGTACTCTTCGGGCAGTTCAGGCAGTGCCAGGCGGCGGGCGGACTTATTCAGCCGTGCCGCGTTGGCCTCCGGACGGAAGGTCCATACGGAACCGTCTGCGTGGCGGTACGCCTTGAGTCCCTCAAAAATCTCTTGGCCGTAGTGCAGCACAGCGGCAGAAGGATCCAGGGTGATGGGTCCGTAAGGCTCAATGCGTGCGTTCTGCCAACCGCCGTTGCCATCAGCGTCGACCTTGTAGTCGACAACCGCGGTGTGGTCGGTGAAGTAGTCGCCAAATCCCGGGTTGGCCAGGATGGCTGCACGCTCCTCAGCAGACTTCGGGGTTTCCGAGTGCTGCTGGCTGAATTCGACGCCGTGGGCAGTCTGAGTCATGATTCCTCCACAATCAGCCACCTGGCACGGCGAACCGGTTTCCCCGAGGGGTGCGGTTCAGCGATGGACCAGGGAAGCAGGTAAATAATTCATCACAAGCTTACGCCTGAGTTTTGGGCCTAAAGTGCGGCCGCGATGGCGTCGCCGATCGCACGTGTGCTGCGTGGCTGGCCGGTGCGGCTTTCGACGTCGGCGATCACTGCCGCCTCGATCTTGCGGGCCGCCGTGGGGTACCCAAGGTGGTCCAGGAGAAGCACTGCCGAGAGGATGGCGGCGGTGGGGTCGGCAATCTGCTGGCCGGCAATATCCGGGGCAGAGCCGTGAACTGGTTCGAACATGGACGGTGCTGTGCGGTCCATGTTGATGTTGCCTGACGCTGCCAGGCCGATGCCACCGGTAACGGCCGCAGCGAGGTCGGTCAGGATGTCACCGAAGAGGTTGTCCGTGACAATGACGTCAAAGCGGGAAGGGTTGGTGACCATGAAGATGGTGGCCGCATCAATGTGCAGGTAATCGTGCGTGACGTCGGGGAATTCCTGCGCCACGGCTTCCACGGTGCGCTTCCAGAGATGGCCGGCGAAAACCAGGACATTGTGTTTGTGGACCAGCGTCACGTGCTTCCTGGGACGCTCACTGGCGCGGCGGAAGGCATCACGGACCACGCGCTCCACACCGTGGGCAGTGTTCAAGGAAACCTCTGTAGCCACTTCCTGCGGGGTGCCTCCCCGCAGGGTTCCGCCGTTGCCCACGTAGGGACCCTCGGTGCCTTCGCGGACCACGATGAAATCAATGTCGCCGGGGTTGGCCAAGGGGCTGCCGACAGTTCCGTACAAACGGGACGGGCGCAGGTTAACGTAGTGGTCCAGGCTGAAACGGAGCTTGAGCAGCATCTCGCGTTCAATAATGCCCGAGGGGATCCGGGTGTCGCCTGGTGCAGCTCCAACGGCTCCGAACAGAATGGCGTCGCGGGTGCGGAGATCCGCCAGAACCTCGTCCGGCAAAGTTTCGCCGGTTTCCAGCCAGTGCTGGGCGCCGAGCTTGTAGTGCGTCTGGTCAAGGGTGACGCCCTCCGCAGCTACAGCTTTTTCGAGGACCTTGACGGCTTCGGCAATTACTTCGGGGCCGATGCCGTCGCCGGGGATGACAGCGAGGTTGATGGACGGTGCACTCATGGTTCTATCTAGCCAAGGAATCCACATGTTGGTCAAAATCGTCTCACTCTGCGAACGAGCCGCTGCCCAAGGATCAGACCTGGGCATGATCCCCTGGTCCTCGGGAACGCATAGAGTCTTACTGTGGACAGCAGGCACAAGTTATACGAATGGTTCCGGATCAACCGCTTCAAGGTAGACCTGACGGCCACGTGCCTGCTGATTCTCCTCTTTGGTCCTGTCTACCTCCTGGCCGGCCACCCGTATCTGTTCCTCCTGTCGTGCGGGCTCCTGCTCCCCCTGGCATGGCGACGTACCCGCCCGGTGACGGCGGCCGGCGTCGTCATCCTGGTTTGCCTTATCCAGTGGGCGTTCGGCGCCGAACCGGTGGCGGGACAGATCGCTGTACCGCTGGTGATCTACGCAACCGCTGCCTATGGCCCGGCTTGGGCCAGCCGCACAGTCCTTCTTGCAGGGCTGGTGGGCGGGGTCATGCTCACCGCCCGGGACTTCTCCTCCACAGCAGAGTCGGGCATTCTGGGCCTGACCATCGGCACCCTGTATACGGTATTGATCTGGATGCTGGTCTTGGTGAGCTGGACACTCGGAGACCTCACCCGTGTCCGACGACTTCAGCTGCAGGCCCTGGAGGACCGCACCAGGAGGCTCGAAGTGGAGCAGATGCAGGAACGGCAACTCGCTGCGGCCGACGAGCGATCCCACATCGCCCGGGAAATGCACGACATTGTGGCGCATTCCCTCTCCGTCATCATCACGCAGGCCGACGGCGGACGCTACGCCGCCGCGGCCAACCCGGAACTCGCCACCGAGGCACTGGCGACCATCGCATCCACAGGCCGGTCTTCCCTGGGCGAGATGCGACGGTTGCTGGGCGTCCTGCGGTCGGACAACGACTCCACCACCCGGCCGCAGCCCAGGTTGTCTGACCTGGACGAGCTCCTCCTGGGATTCCGCGCCGCCACTTTGAACGTGTCCTTCGAGCAAAGCGGCGATCCGCGGCGCCCGCTTCCTGCCGGCGCGGAACTGACGGCCTACCGCATCATCCAGGAGGCACTGACCAACGTGATGAAGCACGCCGGACCAAAAGCGACGGCTGCAGTGACGCTGACGTGGCAGCAGCGGGGGCTGCAGATAGTGATTGACGACGACGGCCGGGGCGCCGCCGCTGATCCGCCTGCGGTTGGAGGGGGCAACGGCCTGCGGGGAATGGAAGAGCGCGTTTCCCTCTACGATGGTTCCTTGGCCGCGGGACCGGAACACGGCGGCGGCTTCCGCGTATCAGCATTCATCCCCTATTCGGAGGCCTGAGCATGCCAGAATTCCCATCACCCATCCGCGTTGCCCTGGTGGATGACCAGCACCTTGTCCGCTCGGGCTTCGGCATGCTCATCAACTCGCAGCCGGATCTTGAGGTGGTGGCCGAGGCCGCCAACGGAATGGAAGCTGTCCAGGCCCTCAATGCCACCGCCGCGGATGTGGTGCTGATGGACGTCCGCATGCCGGGCATGGACGGCATCGAAGCAACCCGCCGCATCCTGGAACAGGCGGCCTCGGAACCCGAAGGCTCCCAACGGGCAGCGATCAAGATCGTGGTGCTGACCACGTTCGACCTGGACGAGTATGCTTTGGCGGCCATCCAAGCCGGGGCCAGCGGTTTCCTTCTGAAAGATGCCCCGCCCGAAGAACTCCTTGAGGCCATACGGACGGTGTACCGCGGAGATGCCGTGATAGCACCGTCCACAACGCGCCGCCTCCTGGACCACGTGGCCCCGCTCCTCCGGACGCAAACCCCCGAACAGAGCCTCCACGCGGAAGCGGTGGAACGGCTTACCGCCCGGGAACACGAAGTCTTCCGGTTGATCGCCCAAGGCCAATCGAATCCGGAAATCGCTGCAGGGCTTTTCCTCTCGGAAGCAACGGTGAAAACCCATGTGGGCCATATCCTCGCCAAGCTGGGTGCCCGGGACCGGGTCCAAGTGGTGGTCATTGCCTACGAGACCGGCGTTGTCTCCCCCGGCACATAGCGAAGCACCAGACAGCAGCACCAGACAGCATCTGTCATACCGGCTGCCCACGACCATCAGACCAGGGTATGAGCACGCTTTCCCGGCAATGGACCTGCGGCCCGATGCGGCGGCACACCTCCGCTGCCTAGCGTGGAGTCATGACAACATTCACGCCCTCTCCGCACCCGTCGGGCAGCCACCCTGTCTCCGGCACACCCCATGATCCGGCGCTTCCCGCTGTGGAGGCCTTCGAATTGACCAAGAGCTATGGCCGCGCTGACACCCGTGTCACCGCACTGAACAACGTGTCGGTGGGTTTCGAGGCCGGAAAATTCACTGCCATCATGGGTCCTTCCGGTTCCGGCAAATCCACGCTGATGCATTGCCTGGCGGGCTTGGACAGTGCCGACTCCGGACGCATCGTCCTGGGCGGTACGGAACTCACGGGCCTCAATGACAAGCAGCTCACTGCCTTGAGAAGAGAACGGATCGGCTTTGTGTTCCAGGCCTTCAACCTGGTCCCCACGCTGACAGCCGAGCAGAACATCACCCTGCCGCTGGCCTTGGCGGGAACCACCGCCGACGCCGGATGGCTGGATACCGTTGTCAGCACACTGGGGCTGAAGGATCGCCTGAAGCACCGTCCCCATGAGCTTTCGGGTGGCCAGCAGCAGCGTGTAGCCGTGGCGCGCGCGTTGCTGACCCGGCCTGATGTGGTGTTCGGCGATGAACCCACGGGGAACCTGGACTCGAAAGCCGGAGGTGAGGTTCTCGCCCTCCTGCGACGAAGCAGCAGGGAGATGGGCCAGACCATCATCATGGTCACCCACGATCCCGTGGCAGCCAGTTACGCGGACCGTGTGGTGCTGATGAGCGACGGCGGCCTGGTGGGCGAAATCCACCAACCGACGGCCGATTCCGTGCTCACGGCCCTTGGCAAACTGGGGGCGTGAGGCATGCTGCGTGTTGCATGGTCCCAACTGACAACCCACTTCCGGCGATTTGTTGCCATCGGGCTGGCTGTCATGTTGTCCGTGATGTTCCTTTCAGCCACCCTTATGGTGGGCGCCAGCACCACGGCCTCCTTGGGGGCCAGCATCGGCGAGGCCTACCGGAACGCTGACCTGGTGGCGACGCCCGGAAACGGCGAACCCTTCACCCCATCAGTGGTGGATGCCGCGGCCGGCTCCCCCGCTGTGGAGCAGAGCTACGCCGAGCGCTCCACCTGTGTGACGTTCCAGGCCGGGGGCGGCGAGCAGTTTGGCCGCCTGCGCAATGCCGCGCCAGCACCCCTCGAGGCGTCCGCCCTCTCCTCAGGGAAGATGCCGTCCGGAGCTTCGGAAGCTGTGCTCGACGTCAAGACAGCGGAGCACCTTGGCCTCGGTGTGGGGAGCGTCCTTGAGCTCCACGGTGCCGGGCCCGTCAAGAACGCCAAAGTGACCATCACGGGTTTGCTCACATCCACCAACGATCCCTTTTCTTCCTCCGCGGCGCAGTTCATTGCCGATGCACCGGTCCTGAATGCGGTCCAGGATGCAGGTTCGGGCTATTCCGGGGTCCAGTTCTCATTGAAGCCCGGCGAGGACGTTCAGGCGGCCAAGGACTACATCCTCCACCGAATGGAGGCTGCCGGTGCAACCGCACCGGTCCTGGAAACAGCCCAGGAGAAGGTCACTTCCACCGTTGCCACGCTGAGTGCGGGGCAGGATCAACTGACCCTTGTGCTGCTGGCTTTTGCCGGCATTGCAATCCTGGTGTCCACCCTGGTGGTGGCCAACACTTTCTCCGTGTTGGTGGCTCAACGGACCAGGGAACTGGCGCTTCTGCGATGCCTGGGAGCCGGGCGTTCCCAAATTCGCGGCTCCGTGATGCTGGAGGCACTGGTGGTGGGATTCATCTCTTCCGTGCTGGGTGTCCTGGCTGCCACGGCCCTGATGACCGGCCTCATCGCCTGGGCAAGGTCCCAGCCGGAGCAGGCTTTCGCAACACTGGCCGTCCCGCCGTCGGCCATTATCTGGGGATTGGTGGCCGGTACAGGGCTGACCATTCTGGCCGCACTGATCCCCGCCAAGGCGGCCACCGCCGTCGCCCCTCTTGCCGCGCTGCGGCCCAGTGACGACGCTACGGTCCGCAACCGCAGGGGCAAAGTCCGGCTGGTGCTTGGCTTGATGGCTGTGGTGGGCGGAACAGCGCTGCTGGCATATGGCAGCATGAATGTCTCCCTCCCTGTGGCCCTGGTGGGCGGCGCCCTCTCCTTTGTGGGGCTGTTGGTCTGCTCCACCTTGTTCATTCCCGGAGTGGTGGCCCTGGCAGGCAAGCTCGCCGCACCCGCGGGGGTGCCCGGAAAACTGGCTGCGGTCAATGCCACACGGAACCCTGCCAGGACCTCGGCAACAGCAGCCGCCTTGCTCATAGGTGTCACCCTGGTGTCCATGATGATGACGGGCGCCGCCACGTCACGCCAGGCGTTCAATGGCGCCCTGGCCGAAAACTACCCGGTGGACCTCTCGGCACCAACTGCCGTGGATGGAGGTTCGGTCGACCCGCGCCAGGCGGTGGAGAAGATCAAAAGACTGAACGGCGTCAGCTCTGCCACCTTGTTGCAGCCGGTGGCTACCTTGGCCGATCCCGACAGCTCCGGCCCGGGCCGTACAGTGTATGCGCTGTCCGGGGCCGACGCGGCGGCGGTCCTGCGGGACAACAGCATCCGTCCGGCCAAGGGAATTGTCTACTTGCCGGAGGACTCCCCTGCCGGACCCACTGATGTGGCCACGGCGGCAGGTTCCGTTCAGCTTGAGTCAAAGGTGCTCCGCACGCGGAATGTGCCGGCCTTCGTGGAGTCTTCAAGCCTCCCGTCCGCGGCTCTGGCGGGGACCCCGGCCATGGTCTGGGTGAAGTTGGGCGACGCCGTCTCCACTGAACAGGTTCAAGGCATCCAGAAGGAGGTTGCCGCGGCCCTCGGCGTGCAGGAACGGACTGTCAGTGGCGCAGCCATTGAACGGGTTACCTTCAACAGCATTATCGATGTGCTCTTGCTGGTGGTCACGGGGCTGCTCGCCATCGCCGTGGTGATTGCCCTGATCGGCGTTGCCAATACCCTGTCCCTGTCGGTTTTTGAGCGAACCCGGGAGAACTCGTTGTTGCGCGCCCTGGGGCTCACCAAGGGACAGCTCCGGGGCATGTTGGCGATCGAAGCCGTGCTGGTGGCCGGGGTGGCGGCAGTCCTGGGCGCCGGCCTGGGTGCTGTCTACGGTTGGATGGGGGCCCAGTCAGCCCTCGGCGGCGTAGCGACGGTGACGCCCTCCGTGCCGTGGCTGCAGTTGCTGGCCGTCCTTGCTGTGGCGGTCATGGCGGGTCTGCTGGCCTCCGTCCTCCCGGCCCGGCGCGCTGCACGCTTGTCACCGGTGGAGGGTTTGGCCACCGCCTGAGAACGCACAACGCCCTCCCACCCGCGCCGCCAGGGCTGGGGTGGGAGGGCGTTCCGTTGGCACTCTTTTTGCGGGTGTGCGGCTACGCTTCGGCCGGCTCTTCGTACCGTGGGAAAACCGGCGCCGGAGCAGGGAGCTGGGTACCGGCCAGGAGCGGCGTTGCGATCGCGGAGAACTGCCTCGCCTCGCCTTCCGGCTGTCCAAGAACCTCAAGGAGCTTCGCGGACGACGCCGGCATCACCGGTTGTGAAAGGATCGCCACAATGCGGACAACTTCCAGGGTGACGTACAGCACCGTGTTCATGCGTTCGACGTCGGTCTTTCGCAGTACCCACGGGGCTTGCTCGGCAAAGTAGGCGTTGGTGTCACCCAGCACGGTCCAGATGGCCTCGAGGGCGCGGCTGAACTCCTGCTTTTCATAGGCAGAGCGGGCGATGTCCAACAATTTTCCGGCCTGGGCCAACAGGGCCGTGTCATCGTCCGTGAACGCCGCCGGAGCCGGAACGCGTCCCTCACAGTTCTTTGCCACCATGGAAAGCGAACGCTGCGCCAAATTACCGAAGTTGTTGGCAAGGTCCGAGTTCATGCGTCCCACGATTGCCTCGTGGTTGTAGTTGCCATCTGCGCCGAAAGGGACTTCCCGGAGGAAGAAGTAGCGGCACTGATCCAGGCCGTACTGTGCAACAAAGTCCTGCGGGGCCACAACATTGCCCAGCGACTTGGACATCTTCACGCCGTTGTTGGTCAGGAAGCCATGAATCATGACGCGCCGGGGAAGTTCCAGGCCCGCACTCATGAGGAAAGCCGGCCAGTAGATGGCGTGGAAGCGCGAAATGTCCTTGCCGATCACATGGACATCTGCCGGCCAGAACTTCTTGAAGGATTCCGATTCCACGTCCGGGTACCCCACGCCGGTGAGGTAGTTGGTCAGCGCGTCCACCCACACATACATGACGTGCTTTTTGTCCCCGGGTACGGGAACGCCCCAGTCAAAAGTGGTGCGGCTGATGGAGAGGTCTTCCAGTCCGCGCTTGACGAAGCTGATCACCTCGTTGAAGCGGGACTGCGGGGCACCGAACTCAGGTTGGTCCCCGTACAGGGCCAACAGCTTCTCCTGGTAGTTGGAGAGCCTGAAGAAGTAGCTTTCCTCCGCTGTCCAAGTCACCAAGGTGTCCGTCTCCTTGGAATAACGGAGCCCGTCCTCCTTCACCACGGTGTCGTCCTCGACGTAGTACGCCTCATCGCGGACGGAGTACCAGCCTTCGTATTTGGACAGGTAGATGTCGCCGTTGGCTTCCATCTTCTTCCAAATGGCCTGCGAGGCGGCGTGGTGGTCCTGGTCAGTGGTGCGGATAAAGCGATCGTGCGAGATCCCCAGGTCACGGCTCATCTGCTGGAAGGCAGCCGAGTTACGGTCCGCGAGCTCTTTGGCGGAGATCCCTTCCTTCTCAGCGGACTGCTGCATCTTCAGTCCGTGCTCGTCCGTCCCGGTCATGAAGAAGACGTCGTGACCGTCAAGGCGCTTGAAACGCGCCATGGCATCAGTTGCAATGACCTCATAAGCGTGGCCGATGTGCGGCACGCCGTTGGGGTAGCTGATGGCCGTGGTGATGTAGAACGGGGATTTCTCTGGAGACGTCACTCTAAAAAGTTACCTTTATTCGGTTGAAACAGCTTAGTTAAGTTCGGTCAGCGTATCGCTGAGGCGCACCAGCTCGTGGTCGTGGGAAGCCACCATGACGGCGATGCCATCGCTGGTGGTGTCCTTCAGGATTCCGATGATGCGATTTGCAGCGGCACGGTCCAGGCTGGCGGTGGGCTCGTCAACCACCAGGACACGGGTACCCAGGATGAGTGCGCGGGCAATGGCAACACGCTGGCGCTCACCGCCGGAGAGCTGGGCTGGACGGTGCCGCATACGGCGTCCAAGGCCCACCAGGTCAAGGAGGTCCTTCGCCATCTCAGTGCGCTGTTCCACCTCGCCATCCGGAACCGCGGGAAGCAGCACGTTTTCCAGGGCGCTCATGCCGTCGATCAGGGCACCGCCTTGATCGACGTAACCAATCAGGGCGCGTCGGCGGTCGGCGATCTCGTCGTCGCCCATGGAGTCCAACGGGACGCCTTCCCAAAAGACCTTGCCCGACGTCGGCAGGGTCAGGCCGGCGCTGACGGTCAGGATGCTGGTCTTGCCGGAGCCGCTTCGGCCGGCGATGCAGTGCATCTCCCCCGCGTGCAGGGTGAGGTTGAAGTCGTCCACGACGTCCACCTCTTCGGCTCCGCCCTTGTCTCCGCCGTAGTGGATGGTGACACGGCTCAGCTCCAACGGAGTGGCATGGTCCGCGGCCCTGACAATGGTGTTGGCGCGGGTCTGCAGCGACTCTTCCGTGGATTCCGGGGTGGCCGTCAGCTCGGGGTTGAGGTTGTCAGTCATTTGACTACTTTCGTTGCAATCGGAATCCAGCAAATTACGGCCAGCAAACCGGCCAGCCCGGCCCACAAGGCTGCGTAGGGGGCCAGGAGAAGTCCCAGGCCGAGGGCACCCAGGACGCCCAGGGGAAGTGCCACCGTACCTACCAAGGCGTTTTCGAAGAAGCGCACTTGGCCGAGCATGTCCGGGTTCCAGCCCATGGCACGCAGGGTCCCCAAGTACTCCCGCTTGGCGTGGAGCTCAAAGCGTCCGGTGACAAGGGTCAGCAGCAATCCCACCACCACACCGAACACACCCAGGATCACGCTGGGCAGGGCGATGCTGGCGGCAGCCAAACCACTCAAGGCACTGGCACCAGCGGCCCGGGGAATATCGATCAGCAGTGCGATCAGCGCACCGACCGCAGCGCCGAAGACACCCACGGCGATCGCCAGGGAAATGGAGTTGAACCGGTTGGTGGTGAGCTGGCGGTTGGCGAAGGTCAGCGGCGAATCCACTGTCACCAAACGCTCGTCGTGCTGGGGTTCCTGGTCAACCACCACACGGTGGCGCAACTGCTGTGCGGCCAACAAGGCTGCGGCGCAGTAAATGACCAGCATGGTGGCCGAGACGATGACCGTGGCGATGTTCCAACTCAGCAAGCTGAGAATAACGCCCGCTGCTGTCAGTGCAGCGGCACCCACGGCGAATTCTTCCAAGACCCACGAGCGGATACGTTTCTGTGTCCATCCCATGGCGCGGAGAATGCCGGCCTCGGAACGGCGCTGCCGGATGTAACTCACGGTGGAGGCACCGGTCAGCAACGTGGCGCCCAGCAGCGTGAGGAAGAGCAGCGTGATGTTTGTTCCGGTGAGGGACCCTGAGACGGCATCAGCCGCATCCTGGCGTACCCAGGACTGCTGGACGGTGCCCAGCGGAGACTCCTTGCCGGCGTCGTCCTTGCTGTATCCGGGAACAAAGATGTTCGCGTCTTCACGGGCTGAACCTGCCACCACGGTGGCTTCCAGTCCAAGCTCCCGGATCTGGGTGGCCAACTTCTCAACGTCCGGCTGGGCGGTCTTCCAGTTGCCTGGCGCGCTGGCGCGGACACGGACGGCGTCAATCACGTTGGCGTTGGAGTCATAACCCCGGGCGGCTGCGAGACCATAGTAATCGGTGATGGCACCGGCGGACTGGCTGACCAGGCCCGTGGCGCTCAACGAAGGCTTGAGGCCCTGGGGGTCAACGTCCTTGCCGTTGGCGTCTTTGGTGAGGGTCATCGGTGCTGGGTCGTAGCCACCCAACGGCAGCTTGTTCACATCGCCGGCGGCAGACTGCACTGCTGACGGATCGAATGTTCCGTACACCATGGGCAACGGGGCGGCAGGCTTCTTGCCGGTCTCGAGGTCCTCGCGATACGAGCGCTCGTCAACAGGTTTGCGCTGGGTCTGGTCCACGGCTGCGCCAAGGGAGGACTTCTCCGGCAGGCGGTTGACCGTCACCCAGTCGCCCGGCGTCGCACTCTTGTCCGAGGCGCCATTGGCGGCCTGGTCACCGTCCTTGTACTGCGGAGCAGCAGCAAAATCCGCGCTCCACGTGGCGGGGTTGTAGAGGCCTTGGCTGAAGGAGGCAGTGCTTCCCAAAAGCTGGCTGTGGTCGGTGGAACCCGGCCATTCGAGTGCGAAAGGCGACTTGGAAACGAACGGAAGGTAATCCTTGTCCAGCGAACGCGTCACTGTTCCGACGTCCTTGACAACCTTCCCGCTGTCATCGAGTTCCTCGATCTTCACCGAGTACTGCAGGTCAAGGGACGTACCGGTGCGGACGATCAGCGGGATGGCCTTGGAATCGTCGGTCAGGAGACCGTCGCGCTTGGCCTGCTGGTACTGGGTCATCAAGGGAGCCCAGTATTTTAGCTTGACGCCCAGGAAGTCGGGGCCTTCTTCCAGCTGTTTCATGCTCAATCCGGTGGTGAACAGGCTTTCGAAGTGGCGGCCAATGGCCCCTGCGTCGCGCGCATCGGCCGGCGGAGCTTTTTCCAGGGGTGCCAGGAAGTCACCGGCAGAGCCAAGAAGCGCCCGTTCGGCGGCAGGGTCAACGGCGACGACGGATTCGGTCACCTCGGGCGCCATGGGAAGCGCTATTGAGAGATTGAACAGGTTGTGTTCAGAGCCCAGTGCCGGTGCCGGGAATTTAATGCCGGTCTCCCCCGACGGGCCGGCGATGCGTACGTTGCTTCCGCCGGCTGCCTGCTCCTGGACCAGGCGGCCCTTGCCCAGGGTGCCTTCGGCGCTGGTCTTGAAGAGTGTCTGCTGGTTGACGCCATCCGAGCTGGTGGCGGAGGCGGTCAGCCGGTACTTCTTCGGCGTATCACTCAACACGGATTCGGCTGCAGGCCATTTGCCGGCGTCCAGTGCCGATGGATCACCGGCCGTGATGGCACCGGCCAGGCCGGAGTTGTAGCCCAGGTAGTCCATGGCGTTGAGCTTTGGCGCTTCAAGGTTCTGCGAGACCCGGGACACCAGGCTGATGGGCGCGGCCACGGCCGTTTGTCCCATGGCGCGGATCTTTTCCAACTGGTCAAAGCTGATGCCGCCCTGGCCGTTGGCGATTTCGGGCTGGATCAGCGCACCACCCTGGCCGTCCTGGGACTGCTCAGGCTTGGCCTGGACCAGGATGTCGTAGAGTCCCCTGGAGTTCTCATCCACGGTCCGGTTCAGGGCAGCCTGGGACTGACTCTGGACCAGCACGGACAAGCACATGGCGACGATCAAAATGGCCGCGGTCAGCAGCAGCACACGGCTTCTGATGAACCTTTGGACGGCGTTCATTGGGCTCCCTGAGACCTTGATTGCGGGCGCGCACACATGGTCCGGAAATCCGCGTCAGACGCAAGGGAATACCGGGCTGTATGTGCAAAAAGTTGTGGCCGGCCTGCTGCCGGGTCCGAATCCCGGACCCAGCCATTGTAAGCAGACCGGCCACTACTGCGTGCCTTGGGGTGTGTCGCAGGCACGTTGACTGAACCGAAGAATCCCGGTGCTAGTCCTCCAGGTCCACCTCACGGACCATGTCAGCACCGATGCCGGCCTTGATGGCTTCCAGCACCTGCTGCGGAACCGAGCTGTCAATGGTCAGGAGGGCCAGTACCTGCCCGCCTTCGGTCTGGCGGGCCACCTGCATACCGCCGATGTTGATGTTGTTCATGCCCAAAATGTGTCCGATAGTACCAATCACGCCGGGACGGTCAGCGTAGGCCACCACCACCAGGTGCTCGCTGATGGGGATTTCGACGTCGTATCCGTTGACGCCCACCAGTTTTTCCACCTGCTTGGGACCGGTCAGGGTTCCGGCCACGGAGATCTGCGAGCCGTCGCTGAGCGCACCCCGGATGGTCAGGACGTTGCGGTAGTCCTCAGCATCGGCGGTGGTGATCAATCGGGTGTTGATGCCGCGCTGCTCGGCAATAACCGGCGCGTTGACGTAGGAAACCTGTTCCGTCACGACGTCGGCGAAGACACCCTTCAGTGCGGCAAGCTCCAGGACCTTGACATCCAGTGCCGCAATTTCGCCGGCCACTTCAACATCGATCTGGGTCAGGGAAGCGTGGGTCAGAGCGGTGAAAATCCGGCCCAGTTTCTCGATCAGCGGGATTCCGGGCCGGACATCCTGGGCAATGACGCCACCGGCCACGTTGACGGCGTCAGGAACCAGTTCCCCGGCAAGGGCCAGGCGGACAGACTTGGCTACCGAAACACCGGCCTTCTCCTGGGCTTCATCGGTTGAGGCTCCAAGGTGCGGGGTCACCACTACGTTGTCGAGGGCAAAGAAGGGAAGGTCGGTGCTGGGCTCCTTGACGAACACGTCAACGCCTGCACCGGCAATCTGGCCCTCCTTCAGAGCGGTGTATAGCGCTTCCTCGTCCACCAGGCCGCCGCGGGCCACGTTGATGACGTAAGCGGACTCCTTCATCTTGCGGAAGGCGTCAGCGCCCAGCATGCCAACCGTCTCCGGCGTCTTGGGCATGTGGATGGTGATGAAGTCCGCATTCTCCAAAAGCTCATCGAGCGTTACCAGCTTGACGCCCAACTGGGCAGCCCGGGCCGAGGTGATGTAGGGGTCGTAGGCAAGGATCTCGGTTTCGAAGCCCTGCAGGCGTGCCGCCACGAGGGCGCCGATACGGCCGAGGCCGATGATGCCGATCTTCTTCTCGAAAAGCTCAATGCCTGTGTACTTCGAACGCTTCCACTCACCGTTTTTGAGGGCAGAACTGGCCTGGGGAATGTGACGGGCCAGGCTCAGGATGTGGCCCACCGTCAGCTCGGCAGCGGAGACGATGTTGGAGGTAGGTGCGTTCACCACCATGACGCCGGCCTGGGTCGCGGACTTGATGTCCACGTTGTCCAGTCCAACGCCTGCGCGCGCAATGATCTTCAGGTTCTTCGCGGCAGCGATCGCTTCTGCGTCCACCTGGGTTGCCGAACGGACCAGGATGGCGTCCACGTCAGCGATTGCGGACAGCAACTGCGCGCGGTCGGCGCCGTCGGTCTGGCGGATTTCGAAGTCCGGGCCGAGCGCCTCTACGGTGGCGGGCGAAAGTTCCTCAGCGAGGAGGACAACGGGTTTGCTGGCTGACACGGGGAGGCACCTTACGTTGGACAACTTTGGGACATAACTGGACAAGGAGCGGATGCGGGGACCCGGACGCGGCGTCGGGACCAGCCCAGAATATCGAATCCGGGCCCCAATACCTGAGCCGAAGGTCGATGTTACGGCCGCTGTGGAATCGATGTGAAGAAGTTCACACCAGCGTGGGTCCTGCACATTTGCTGGAGAAACAGGGGTACAACGCCGGACGCCCGCCCGGCTGTGTAGGCCGGACGGGCGTCTGCTGCAGTTCTCAAGCCACGGGGGCTATCAGCGGGCTGCGGAACCTTCGACGTAGTCGGCGTCCTGCTGCTGCCAGGAGAAGAGTGAACGCAGTTCGCGTCCGACTTCCTCGATGGGGTGCTGCTCGGCCTTGGCACGGAGTTCCTTGAATTCTGCGCCGCCGTTGTCCTGGTCATCGATGAAGCGCTTGGCGAAGGCACCACTCTGGATGTCCGCCAGGACGGCCTTCATGTTTTCCTTCACCTCGGGGGTGATGACGCGGGGGCCGGAAACGTAGTCGCCGTATTCAGCGGTATCAGAGACGCTCCAGCGCTGCTTGGCGATGCCACCTTCCCACATGAGGTCCACAATGAGCTTGAGCTCGTGGAGGACCTCGAAGTAGGCGATCTGGGGCTGGTAGCCGGCTTCGGTCAGGGTTTCAAAGCCGTACTGGACGAGCTGTGAAACGCCACCACAAAGAACGGACTGCTCGCCGAAGAGGTCGGTTTCGGTCTCTTCGGTGAAGGTGGTCTTGATGACGCCGGCGCGGGTTCCGCCGATTGCCTTGGCGTAGGACTTTGCGAGGTCCCAAGCGGCACCGGAAGCGTCCTGCTCAACAGCAATGATGTCCGGGATGCCACGGCCGGCTTCGAACTCGCGGCGCACAGTGTGGCCCGGAGCCTTCGGAGCGATCAGGATGACGTCAACGCCGGCGGGAGCTTCAATGTAGCCAAAGCGGATGTTGAAGCCGTGCGCGAAGGCAAGTGCCTTACCCTCGGTCAGCTTGTCCTTGATGGAGTCGTTGAAGATCGAGCGCTGGTGCTGGTCCGGAGCCAGGATCATGATGACGTCTGCCCATTCAGCAGCGTCGGCAACGTTCTTGACCGTGAAGCCCGCGTCCTGGGCCTTGGCGGCAGACTTGGAGCCGTCCTTAAGCGCAATGACTACCTCGACGCCGGAATCGCGCAGGTTCAGTGCGTGGGCGTGGCCCTGTGAGCCGTAACCAACAATGGCTACTTTGCGGCCCTGGATGATCGACAGGTCTGCGTCGTCGTCGTAGAACATTTCAGTCACTTGCGTAACTCCTCTTGAGTGGATTTCTTAGATATTGATGATGGTGCTGCGGTAGTGGGCACTGCTCACGCAGGCAAGGCTCACGCGGAGCGGAGCGCCCTGTCACTCATGGAGCGGGATCCCCGTCCAACGGCCAAGGTGCCGGACTGCACTATTTCACGGATGCCGAACGGCTCCAGCACTGACAAGAGTGCTGCGAGCTTTTCCGGAGTACCGGTTGCCTCAATCACCAACGAGTCTGTGGACACGTCAACAACAGCGGCTCGGAACAGGTCTGCAGCCTGGGTAACCTGCAGACGTGTCGCGGCATCCGCACGTACTTTGACCAGGATGTGGTCACGCTGTACGGAAGATTCGGAGGTCAGTTCGACAATTTTGATCACGTTGACCAATTTGTTGAGCTGCTTGGTAACCTGCTCGATCAGGTCGCCGTCGGCATCGACGACAACCGTCATGCGGGACATGCCGGGAACCTCGGTGGGTCCAACGGCCAGTGAATTGATGTTGAAGGCACGGCGGGCAAAAAGGCTGGCCACCCGGGTCAGCACGCCGGGCTTGTCTTCGACCAGAACGGACAGTGTGTGGCGGGTCATGTCTAGTCCTCCTCTTCCCATTCCGGGGTCATGTTGCGGGCAACCTGGATCTGGTCATTGCTGACTCCTGCGGGGACCATCGGCCACACCATGGAGTTGGGGCTGACCACGAAGTCGATGACCACGGGGCGGTCATTGATCTCCAGGGCTTTCTGGATGGTGGCATCGATGTCCTCATCACGCTCACACCGCAGCGCAGCACACCCGTAAGCATCAGCGAGTTTCACGAAGTCCGGGATGCGGACGGTGTCGTGGCCCGTGTTCAGATCGGTGTTCGAATAGCGGCCGTCGTAGAACAGGGTCTGCCATTGGCGGACCATGCCCAGCGAGGAGTTGTTGATGATGGCCACCTTGATGGGGATGTTGTTGATGGCGCAGGTAGCCAGTTCCTGGTTGGTCATCTGGAAGCAGCCGTCGCCGTCGATCGCCCAGACCACACGGTCCGGCTCCCCCACCTTGGCGCCCATGGCGGCAGGAACCGAGTATCCCATGGTTCCGGCACCGCCGGAGTTCAGCCAAGCGTGCGGGCGCTCATATTTGATGAACTGGGCAGCCCACATCTGGTGCTGTCCAACACCGGCTACGAACACACCTTCCGGACCTGTCAGTTCACCGATCCGCTTGATGACGCGCTGCGGCGCCGTCAGTCCGTCTTCGGGCTCGGTCCAGCCCAGCGGGTAGGTATCCCGGAGGTTGCCCAGGAAGGCCCACCAGGAATCCAGGTCCGGCGTGCCGGTCTGTTCGAACTGGGTCCTGACGGCTTCCGTCAGTTCAGGAATGATCTCCTTGACCGAGCCCACAATCGGGACATCGGCCGTGCGGTTCTTGGAGATTTCAGCGGGGTCGATGTCAGCGTGAATGACCTTGGCAAACGGTGCGAATGTCTTGAGGACACCCGTCACGCGGTCGTCAAAACGGGCTCCGAGCGTAATCAGCAGATCAGCCTGCTGAAGCGCCGTCACCGCAGAAACGGAACCGTGCATTCCGGGCATGCCCACGTGCTGGGGGTGAGAGTCCGGGAAGGCACCGCGGGCCATCAGGGTGGTGACCACCGGAGCGCCGGTTGCCAGCGCCAGTTCCATGAGTTCGGCGGACGCGTGTGCTTTGACCACGCCACCACCCACATACAGGACCGGCTTGCGGGACGCCGCAATCAGCTTGGCGGCTTCGCGGACCTGCTTGTTATGGCCTCGGAGAACGGGACGGTAGCCCGGCAGGTCGACTTTCGGCGGCCAGGAGAACGTCATTTGTCCCACTTGGGCGTCCTTGGCAATATCGACCAGGACGGGACCGGGACGGCCGGTGGACGCGAGGTGGAACGCTTCCGCCATGACATGGGGAATGTCGTTGGGGTCGGTCACCAGGAACGAGTGCTTGGTGATGGGCATGGTGATGCCCACAATGTCCGCTTCCTGGAAGGCGTCGGTTCCGATCACCCCGCTGGAGACCTGACCGGTGATGGCCACCATGGGGACGGAGTCCATATGGGCATCCATGATGGCGGTAACGAGGTTGGTGGCGCCGGGGCCCGAGGTGGCGATGCAAACGCCAACCCGCCCGGTAACCATGGCGTAGCCTTGCGCGGCGTGGCCGGCTCCCTGTTCGTGACGGACCAGGATGTGGTTCATACTGGAGGCCATCAAGGGGTCGTAGGTGGGCAGGATCGCGCCACCGGGCAAACCAAAAATATCATCCACGCCGAGTTCTTCGAGCGATCGGACAATTGCTTGCGAGCCGGTCATCACCGTTGGGGGTACAACGTTGTTCGGCCCAAGGACAGGAGAGAGAGGTGCAGCAGCGTCGACGACGGACTCAGCCGTACGTTCGACCTTTTCCGGAGCTTTGTAGGCTCCAGCGGACTTTGCAGCCATCAGCGAGGGGCTGATCGGCGATCCTTTGCTCATCGGACTCTTCCTTAGTGGATCTTCATTGGTGGGTCTTGGGAATAAAAAAACCCCTCAGCCTTGCGGCTCTTGGAGGGGTTTGCGCGTGACGGTTCGTTACCAGTCGGGCTAAGCCACGCGCTTGGTAAGGACGACGACGCCGACGGTAACGAATGTGATCATGCGTTCAGTGTTCCCTCTCAGGGAGATACGTGTCAATTGACCACTATCGTATCTCACTATTTGGACAGCGGTGTCCACGGGCCGGACTCTGCCGGGGCGTTCACCCGGCAGGGTCCAGCACCCCGGCTATCCGCAATAAGCCCCGGTTGAGGCGCTGTGGACCAGCTTGGCGTACTTGGCAAGGACGCCCTTGGTGAACTTGGCCGGCAGGGGCTGCCAACCCTCCTTGCGGGACTCCAACTCCGCCTCATCCACCAGGAGGTCGAAAGATCGGGCCGCGATGTCGACACGGATGCGGTCGCCGTCCCTGACAAAGGCGATGGGACCGCCGTCGACCGCTTCGGGCGCAACGTGCCCGATGCACAGTCCGGTGGTCCCGCCGGAGAAACGGCCATCGGTGAGCAGCAGGACATCCTTGCCCAAACCGGCTCCCTTGATGGCTCCGGTAATGGCCAGCATCTCGCGCATGCCCGGGCCGCCCTTGGGCCCTTCGTACCTGATGACCACAACGTCGCCCTTGTGGATTTCGCCCTTGTCCAGTGCGTTCAAGGCGCCCTGCTCACGTTCGAAGACGCGGGCAGTGCCCTCAAAAACGTCCGCATCAAAGCCGGCGCTCTTCACCACGGCGCCCTCCGGAGCCATGGACCCGTGCAGGATGGTGATGCCGCCGGTCTTGTGGATGGGGTTGTCCAAAGCCCGCAGGATCTTGCCGTCCAGGTCCGGCGGGTTGATGGAGGCCAGGTTTTCGGCCAGTGTCTTGCCCGTAACCGTGAGGCAGTCACCGTGCAGGAGTCCGGCGTCGAGCAGTGCCTTCATGATCACCGGCACGCCGCCGATCTTGTCCACATCCGTCATGACATAACGGCCAAAAGGCTTCAGGTCCCCCAGGTGCGGGATCTTGTCGCCCACACGGTTGAAGTCAGCCAGAGTCAATTCCACCTCTGCCTCCCTGGCGATGGCCAGCAAGTGCAGGACGGCGTTGGTGGAACCACCAAAGGCCATGGTGACGGCAATGGCGTTTTCGAACGCCTCTTTGGTCATAATGTCGCGGGCGGTGATGCCGAGCCGCAAAAGGTTGACCACTGCCTCGCCGGACTTCCGTGCGAAATCATCACGACGGCGGTCTGCCGACGGCGGCGCCGCCGAGCCGGGAAGCGACATTCCCAGCGCCTCACCGATGCAGGCCATGGTGTTGGCCGTGTACATGCCGCCGCAGGCACCTTCGCCCGGGCAGATGGCTTTCTCGATCCGGGTAAGGTCTTCCATGCTCATTTTGCCGGCGGCGCAGGCGCCTACGGCTTCGAACGCATCAATGAGGGTGACTTCCTTTTCGGAGCCATCCTCCAGTTTCACCCACCCCGGCATGATGGAGCCGGCGTAGAGGAACACGGACGCAAGATCCAGGCGGGCTGCCGCCATCAGCATGCCCGGAAGCGACTTGTCACAACCGGCAAGCAGCACAGAGCCATCGATTCGTTCAGCCTGCATGACGGTCTCCACCGAGTCTGCGATGACCTCACGCGACACCAGGGAAAAGTGCATGCCCTCATGCCCCATGGAGATACCGTCCGACACGGAAATGGTCCCGAACTGCATGGGGAAGCCGCCGCCCGCGTGAACGCCCTCTTTGGCCCCCTGGGCCAAGCGGTTCAAGGAAAGGTTGCAGGGAGTTATTTCGTTCCAGGAACTGGCGACGCCGATTTGCGGCTTCGCGAAGTCATCGTCACCCATGCCCACGGCGCGGAACATGCCCCTGGCAGGTGCCGCGTGGATACCGTCAGTCACAGCCCGGCTGCGTGGCTTGATGTCCGGCTTGGCGTCTGGGGCTGTGTGGGTGGTGTCACTCATGAGGCACAGTCTATGTGTACCAGGCGCGACAGCACAGCAGCGGAGCCTGCCTCGATTCAGCCTTCCGGTCCTGAACCATCAAGCTCCAAGGCAATAGCGGCAGCTTCATCCCTGAGCATTGCCAGAACCCCGCTGATGGTTGCCCGGGCAGCAACGTCCTGCCTGGCCAGGGCCACAATGCTCCGGCTGGCCTTGACGCCGGTCAGGGGCCGGAGAACCAGTCCCCGCCGGGCACTGGCCCGCGCCGTGTAGCGGGGAAGCAAGCAGATTCCATGACCGGCCCCCACCAAGGCCTCCAGCACTCTCAGATCCGGGTAACGCTGTCCCCTGCGGGCCTTGCGCCCCGCCCGGAGCTCAACCTGCCGCAGCACGGTGTCGAAAGGAAAACCCTCCGGCACTCCAATCCATGGATAGTCGATCACGTCACCGGGACGCAGGCTGGTCATCGCAGCCAACGGGTGACCGGCGGGCATGGCAACATCCAGGGCTTCCTCGAGCAGTGGCACCACCGTCAGCCCAGGCCTGGCAAACACCTCAGGCCCATCAACACTGTGCGCCAGGACAAGATCGTAGTCAGCCACCAACGGAGCAAAGTGGGCCGTGCCCGGATCTTCAAAGTGGGCATCCAGGGTGAGGCCTTCCTGGGACAAGACCCGGTGGAGCAGCCCTGGCAACAGCATTTCGGCAGCGCTGGGGAAGAACGCCACGCTGACCTTGGCCTGCCACCCACTCCGGTAGGTTTCCATCGTGGATTCCGCACGCGCCAT
Organism: Paenarthrobacter ilicis; assembly: GCF_016907545.1. Lineage (NCBI taxonomy): Bacteria > Bacillati > Actinomycetota > Actinomycetes > Micrococcales > Micrococcaceae > Paenarthrobacter > Paenarthrobacter ilicis. The sequence goes on from NZ_JAFBCD010000001.1 coordinate 2,416,256, forward strand.
GGCAGCAGCAATATCCGCGGCAGCTGCTGCCATGGCCTGGCCGGCTTCGGTCAGTTGGACGCCCCGTCCCACCTTCTCCATCAAGACCACGCCAATTTCTTCCTGCAACGTCTTCAGTTGCTGGGACACGGCAGACGGAGTGACATTCATGGCCTCAGCGGTTGCTCCGACGCTTTGCCGGTCAGCAAGCTCGCGGAGAATCTGCAGCCTTTTGAAGTCCATGGAGCCAGACTAGGGGACGGACAGTAATATCCCTTGGCAGTTCCCCATTGCCGCCTTTTACTAAGCCCGCTGACTAATATGCAGGACCAGCAGGTGAAACGCTGGACAGCCCATATGTGGGCACGTAACGTCGGGAACAGTACGAGCTGGACCCCGTAAACAGAAGGGCATTCCCATGGACTGGATCATTTGGGTCATTGTCATTGTTGTGGTCGTCGCAATTATTTGGTGGCTGATGAACCGCAATAAAAGCAAGGACAGCACGCTGGCAGCCCCGCCGGCTGCTACCGCACCCGCAGAACGTGGCGCCATCCCGGATACCGCTGCCGCGGCCGCCGGCGTGGCCGGGATCGCCGGTGTGACCAACCTCGGCACCACCGCAGCCGAGGGCAGCGGGCCGGTACGGGAGGAACCCAAAGCTTCCGAGCCTGAGGTTGTTGAGCCTGAGGTTGTCGAGCCTGCTGCCGCCGAACCCGCCGTCGTTGAGCCTGAGGTTGTTGAACTTGCCGCCACCGAACCCGCAGTCGTTGAACCCGCAGTCGTTGAGCCCGTCGTCGTTGAGCCCGCCATTGAAGAGCCTGTCCTTGCAGAGCCCACCGTCGATACCTCCATTGCGGACCAGCCGCTGGGCGAGGAACCGGTGGTAGCCCAGCCCGCCCTGCACGAGGACGCCGCAGTGCTCAGCGCACAGGATAGCGCAGAGGAACACGAGCCGGCCGTAGAGGACGCAACCCACGGTGATGCAGCTGCCGCAGCTGACAAGGCCGCCTGGGAGGCTTCCTGGACCGACGCGTCCGGAGCGCCCGTCCACCATTCCGAGTACACGGCACCGCACTCCCCCACCCTGCCCGGCGCTGAGAGCGCAGCAGCCGAGGAAGAAAGCCCGGCATCGCCTTCCGGGCATCTTGCAGCCGATCACCCTTATGGGACAGGTTCCTCCAGCGCAGCCCACGGCGACTATCCGGTGAAGGCCACATCCTCCACAATGACCTTCCACGATGAAGGCACTGCCGGGTACGACGACGCCGAGGCCGACGTATGGTTTGAGTCGGCTGCCCATGCCGAGGCTGCTGGGTTCCGACCACCACGGCGCAGCCGCCACTGACGGGGCTATTAGAGGGACGGGGCTGCTGATGAAGGAATCGGACCACCGAGGGCCGCGCAAACGCCCGGGCTGCTGGCTGCGTTCCCTCGTCCTCGGCCAGTCCGCCGCCTGGGCCTTGGTGCTTACTGCCTGCACTGGGGGCAGTGGAGGAATCGGCAACCCGGCCGGGACAACCAACCCCGGCCAGTCGCCCTCCGCCGGCGTTGCGGTCGCAGCAACTGTGGAGGTCATCGGAAGGCTCGACGTCGGACTGACCATTCCGTGGTCGCTGGTGTTTAGGCCCGATGGCTCAGCCCTGGTTTCGGAACGCAATTCAGGCGAGGTCAAGCTCATTAGGGATGGTCGTTCCACCAGCCTTGGCAGGGTGGCCGGCGTCGAGCCCAACGGTGAAGGCGGGCTGCTGGGCCTGGCATTGTCTCCGGACGTCGCCTCCGACCCATGGCTTTACGCTTACTTCACCACCCGGGACGACAACCGCATCGCCCGGATGAAGGTGGTTGAAGAACAGGGTGGGGAACTTACCCTGGGCAGCCCGGAGGTCGTTTTCAGCGGAATACCCAAGGCGTCAACCCATAACGGAGGCCGGATCCGGTTCGGACCGGACGGCTTCCTGTATGTGGGCACCGGTGATGCCCAGAAGAGGGAACAGCCCCAGGACAAGAATGCCCTGGGAGGCAAGATACTCAGGATCACCCCGGACGGTAAGCCAGCCCCAGGGAACCCCTTCGGCACCGCCAACCCCGTTTTCAGCTACGGTCACCGGAATGTCCAGGGCCTGGCGTGGGATGAGGGCGGACGCTTGTGGGCCAGCGAGTTCGGTCCTGATGTGGACGACGAGCTGAACCTGATAACAGCTGGAGGCAATTACGGCTGGCCGCTGGTCACCGGCGCCCCGGGAAAGGAAGGCTTCACGGACGCAGAGGTGGTGTGGCCTGCCACCGCGGAGGCTTCCCCCAGCGGCCTGGAGATAATTGACGGCGTGGCCTACACCGGCGCCCTCAGGGGACAACGGCTATGGGCCACCCCCTTGGGTGATCGTGACGCCAAAGATCCAGCGGGAACACCTGTTGCCTATCTCACAGGACAGTTTGGGCGCCTCAGGGATGTGGCACGGGCCCCGGATGGGAGTCTCTGGGTCCTGACCAACAACAAAAACCCTGACTTTGTGCTGATTCTGCGGGCTCCAAGCAGGGGCGCCGGATGAACAACGGGCCGATTTCACGTCTGGCATAAAGTCGTGTAGAGTTACTTGTCGTTGCGGAGATCGCGGGGGAAATAACTTCCACCGGGATCATCAACAACAGATGCACCTCTAGCTCAATTGGCAGAGCAATTGACTCTTAATCAATGGGTTCCGGGTTCAAGTCCCGGGGGGTGCACCACAATGAAAAGCTCCAAAGCATGTATTTGCTTTGGAGCTTTTCGTTTAATACGCATGGAGCTATTACCGGCATTGCGTCACTGCGCATATCAGGTCTTCACCACGGAAAAAGTAGTGTATAGTTATTTGTCGTTGCGGAGATCGCCAAGGAAATAGCTTTCCATGAAGGTCACCAACAACAGCTGCACCTCTAGCTCAATTGGCAGAGCAATTGACTCTTAATCAATGGGTTCCGGGTTCAAGTCCCGGGGGGTGCACCAATAAATAGGCTCCGGATCGTTAATACGATCCGGAGCCTTTTTATGTTTCTACGAACAGACCCCCCGGGCGGTCATCACTGAACGTGATCACCGTCCGCGGGAGGACATCAACTCTGTGGCGCGTCCGCTTCGGTAGCCTGGGCTGAGGGTCCGGGCGCAGGGATGCCGGCCAAACCACGGACCACGGTGGTCAACTCGTCCCGCAACCTCACGGTGTCCACTTCCACGGGCGAGAGCACATCCTGCTCCAGCTTGACCGCCTCTGCCAGGGCGGCGGTGCCGGCCTCGGTCAGGGTCACTACATGACTCCTGCGGTCCGAGTCGCTGCGATGCCGGGTGACGTGTCCATGCAGTTCAAGCCTCGCCAGGGTGGTTCCCATGGTCTGGGCTTTGACCCGCGCAACCTCGGCTAGCGCGGCCTGGGTGATCGCGCCTTTGGCCTCGAGCACCTGCATGGCAATGACGCCCGCGTGGGTAAGGCCAATAGACTTCAATTTCTCGTTCCACGAGATTTCCACCAGGCGCGCAGCGGTCGACAGAAGTCGGGTCGTGGGCCATGTCTCCATATCCGGCATGCCGATAGTATATGCGTGCCGGGCCCCCGGCCGCGTCTTATCCCCACTAAAGTGGACAATCCTGACCCCCAGCAAGGAGGCTATTGTGGCCGAACGACTTACTCCCGGCGATGTCGCGCCGGACTTTACGCTCCAGGACTCAACGGGAAAAAAGATTGGGTTGTCCGATTTCAAGGGCACCAAAACGATTGTGTATTTCTACCCGGCTGCGTCCACTCCCGGGTGCACCAAGGAAGCCTGTGATTTCAGGGACTCGTTGGCCTCCCTGCAGGCGGCGGGCTACGGGATCCTGGGAATCTCCCCTGACACGGTGGAGGACCTGGCCACCTTCGCGGAGAAGGAGCAGTTGAACTTCCCCCTGCTCTCCGATGCAGACCACGCCGTCGCCGATGCCTACGCAGCGTGGGGTGAGAAGAAGAACTACGGCCGTACCTACATGGGCCTCATCCGTTCCACAGTTGTGGTGGACAAGGACGGCAAAGTGGAGTTGGCCCAATACAACGTCCGCGCAACAGGCCACGTTGCCAAGCTTCGGCGCGACCTCAAGCTGGACCAATAGCCGCAAGCACCCCCCTGGAGATTTACCGGGCACGTCTGATGGAGAACTGAGCAGCGGGTACACTGAATGCCGGTAGTTGCCACCGCGAGGCAGGCAACTACCGAGCGCGCGAGTGGTGAAATTGGCAGACACGCAGGATTTAGGTTCCTGTGCCTTCGGGCGTGGGGGTTCAAGTCCCCCCTTGCGCACCAATGGATGAACAGCGTTGCTGCTGCTCGCATCCACGCCCCCGGAATCTTCCGGGGGCGTTTCATTTAGACTGGGTTGCGGCCCGGCGGATGCCGGCCGCGGTACTTCCAACCGGTTTGAGGGGACAAGAGTGGCAAGCAGCAAGTGGCGGCGCGTAAGCACCCGGGCGGGAGCCCTGATGGTGGCTTTGAGCTTGGCGGCCTGCACTGGTTCACCGGGACCCGCACCGTCCTCCTCGGGCAACGAAACGCCGGTTGAACCCACAGCCACGTTCAACTTCGGCACCTCAACCATGCCGCCTGGCCTGGACCCTGCACTGACCTCGGACTCGGAGTCCTACCGGATCACCCGTCAGGTGCTTGAGGGCCTGGTAGGCGTGGATGGCGAAACAGGGCAGACCACTCCCCTGCTGGCCACCGAGTGGAAAGACAGCAACAACGGACTCACCTACGACTTCACGCTCCGGTCACAGGTCACTTTCCATGACGGAACCGCGCTGAACGCCGCCGCCGTCTGCGCAAATTTTGATCGCTGGTTTACCTTTCCCGCCGAGCTGCGCAAGAAAGCACCCGGAATCTCTTTCGAGAGCGTGTTCAAGGCCTACTCCGATTCGCCCGTGTTCTCGATCTTCAAGGACTGCAAGGTAGTTTCAGACAGCGATGTCCAGATCAACCTGACCCGGCCCTTCACGGGATTCCTCAAAGCGTTGACCCTTCCCTCCTTCGCCATCTCCTCGCCGGCGGCGCTGGAAGCCGGCAAGGCGAACATCCTGGACCAGACCCGAAACGGCGATGCTGTTTCCGCCTACTCGGGCCATCCCGTGGGAACGGGTCCGTATGAGTTCGGTACCTGGGATGACAAGAAGGTAAGCCTGACAAGCTACAAAAACTACTGGGGCAGCCGCGGACAGATCGCGGTGGTCAACTTCATCCCCTACGACCGGGCCGAAACCCGCCAGCAGGCGTTGCTTGACGGAAAAATTGACGCTTACGACCTCGTGACCTCGGGAACCTTCGACCAACTGGTTAAGAAGGGTGTACAGATCATTCAGCGCGATCCGTTCTCCGTGATGTACCTGGGGATCAACCAGGCGGTCGCACCCTTGGACAAACCCGAGGTTCGGCAGGCGATCGAAATGGCGGTGGACAAAGAATCCCTCATCCGCAAGTTCTTCATCGACAACACCGCCCAGGCCTCGCAGTTCGTGCCGCCCAAGCTCAGTGGATTCAACAACAACGCACCGTCCCTGGGTTTCAACCCCGAAAAAGCCAAGGAACTCCTGGCGAAGGCAGGCTACAAGGGCGAGGAAATCAAGTTCTACTACCCGCTGAACGCGACGCGTGCTTATATGCCTACCCCGGAGAAGATCTACGCAGAAATCAGTCGCCAACTGGTGGCGGTGGGGTTCAACATCAAACCTGTCCCGATTGATTGGGAGCAGGGGTACCTTCAGAAAGTCCAGTCCCCGGGTGACCGGGGGCTGCACCTGCTGGGGTGGAACGGCTCCTATGCCGATGCCGACAACTTCCTGGGCCCACTGTTCGGCGAGGCCCGCGCGGAGTTCGGGTATTCGGACTCGGACGTCTTCCACAAGATCGAGCGGGCGCGGGCCATGCCTGACGGCGATGACCGCAACGCTCTCTACCAGTCCATCAATGCAGACATCGCGGCCACCGTCCCGGCCGTCCCCATCGCGTTCCCGATCTCCGCGCTGGCACTGTCCGACAAGGTGGAAAAATACCCGGCCTCGCCGGTGCTGAACGAAGTTTTCACGAACGTCCGCCTAAAGCCTTGACGATCGCCCGTAATTTCAGTATTTAGGGCCCACGGGGATATTCTGTAGCAGCCAGTGCCGCCGCTTACGGAGATTGATTGTGACCTTCATTTCCAAGACTCAACATGCCGACGTCGTCCTTATTGGCGGCGGAATCATGAGTGCCACCCTGGGTGCGTTCATCAAGCAACTCGAACCCTCCTGGACCATCTCCATGTTCGAACGCCTCGACGAGGCGGGGCTTGAGAGCTCGGACCCGTGGAACAACGCGGGCACCGGACATGCTGCCCTGTGTGAGCTTAACTACTCCCCCGCAGCCAAGGATGGCTCCGTGGATCCGTCCAAGGCCCTCCACATCAACGAGCAGTTCCAACTGTCGCGGCAGTTCTGGTCCCACCTTGTTGACACCAAGGTCATCGGCTCCCCCAAGGGCTTCATCAACACTGTTCCCCACATGAGCTTCGTGATCGGTGACGATCACGCGAACTTCCTGAAGACGCGCTACGAGGCGCTGAAGCCCAACACATTGTTCCGCAGCATGGAGTACTCCGAGGACCAGGCGCAGATCGCCAAATGGGCTCCCCTGATCATCAACGGCCGCGATCCCAAGCAACGTGTTGCTGCCACCCGCGCAGCCGAGGGAACCGACGTCGACTTCGGCGCCCTGACCCGTGAACTCACCGGCTACCTGCAGAACAGCGGCGCCGAGGTCAACTACGGACACGACGTCACCAACATCAGCCGCGCTTCCGGCGGCGGTTGGGACCTGTCCCTCAAGCACCCTGCTTCCGGTGAACGTGGCCGGATCCATGCCAAGTTCGTCTTTGTTGGTGCCGGCGGCGGAGCCTTGCACCTGCTCCAGGCTTCCGGAATCCCGGAAAGCAAGGGCTACGGCGGTTTCCCGGTTTCCGGACAGTTCTTCCGTTGCACGGACGACGCCATCACCTCCCAGCACAGCGCCAAGGTGTACGGCCAGGCCTCCGTGGGAGCTCCTCCCATGTCTGTCCCACACCTGGATACCCGCTTTGTGGACGGCAAGCGATCGCTGCTGTTCGGCCCTTATGCCGGTTTCTCCACCAACTTCTTGAAGACCTCCAGCTACCTGGACCTTCCGTTGTCCATCCGCCCCGGAAACATCATTCCCATGCTGGCCGTGGCAAAAGACAACATGGACCTCACCGCCTACCTCATCAAGGAAGTCGCCAAGAGGCACGATTCCAAGGTTGAGGCCCTCCGGGAGTACTACCCTGAGGCCGCCGGCGATAACTGGGAACTCATCACTGCGGGACAGCGCGTGCAGATCATCAAGAAGCACCCGCAAAAGGGCGGGGTGCTCCAGTTCGGCACTGAGGTCATTGCTTCCCGCGATGGCTCGGTGGGAGCACTGCTTGGCGCTTCGCCCGGCGCTTCCACGGCAGTTCCCATCATGATCGAGCTGCTGCAGAAATCCTTCCCCAAGAACTTCAAGAGCTGGCAGCCCGCGTTGAAGGACATGATGCCGGGCTACGGCGTGAAGCTCAACGAGAACCCCGAGCTTGCCGCCGAGCTGCAGGACAGCACGGCACGTTCACTGCAGTTGGAAGCAGCCAGCGCGCTCCATAGCTAGCTCTATCCCGGGGCTGCGGCCGGTTCCCGTCAGACGAATCGTTCCGTAGACCTCAGGAGTCAATGCAATGTTCCGCCTGGCCAAGCTATCCCTGGGAAACCGGGCACTGATCGCGTTGATCACCGTCTTTGCGGCGGTGTTCGGCGTGATCACCATGGGATCACTGAAGCAGGAGCTCATCCCGTCGATCGAGTTCCCCCAGATCACCGTGGTGACTTCCATGCCCGGCGCCTCGCCGGAAGTGGTGGACAAGCAGCTCAGCCAGCCCTTGGAAACAGCGCTGAACAGTGTGGAGGGCTTGGAGTCAACGACGTCCACCTCGCGCAACGGCGTCTCCCAGATCACCATGGTCTTCACCTACGGCTCCAACCTGGATCGGGCGCGGAACCAAATTGACCGCGCCATCTCCAACGCCAAGCGTGTTCTGCCCGCCAACGTGGAGCCGCAGTCCATTGCGGGAAACATCAGCGACTTCCCGATCGTCTTCCTGGCAGTCTCCTCAGACATGCCTTTGAGCGAATTGAACGCAGATCTCTTGAGGCTCAGCGTCCCCCGCCTGCAGAAAATAGACGGGGTCAGGGGCGCAGAGGTGACCGGTGGCGCCAGCCAACACATCCTCATCCAGCCCCGCCCGGCAGACCTGGCCTCCACGGGGACGTCGGTCCAGTCCATCAGCAACGCGCTGAAGAACAACGGCACACTGGTTCCCGTAGGCACCATCGAGGACCAGGGCAAAACGTTGTCTTTGCAGCTGGGCAGCCCTGTTGACTCCTTGGATGTGATCAAGGGCCTGCCCCTGGCGGGCGCCAAGAACGCGGCGACCATCGGAGCCGTGGCAGAGGTCAGCATCCAGGACGATGCTGCCACGTCCATTACCCGCACCAATGGAAAACCGACCCTGGCTTTGTCCGTGACAAAAAAGCCCGAAGGCGACACCGTGGCGATCTCACACGCCGTGCGGGATGCCATCGCCCCCATGCAGGATGAACTGGGCAACAACGCCACCTTCACTCCTGTCTTCGACCAAGCCCCCTTCATCGAGAAGTCCATCAAGGACCTGACCACCGAAGGCCTTTTGGGACTCGGTTTCGCGGTAGCCGTGATCCTGGTGTTCCTGATGTCGGTGCGCTCCACACTGGTGACGGCTGTCTCCATTCCGTTGTCCCTGCTGATCACGTTCATCGGAATCTCCGCCACCGGGTACTCGTTGAACATCCTGACCCTTGGCGCCCTGACCATCGCGATCGGGCGTGTGGTTGACGACTCGATCGTGGTGATCGAGAACATCAAGCGGCACCTCAGCTACGGCGAAGACAAACTGACCGCCATCCTGACGTCCATCCGTGAGGTGGCTGGGGCGATCACCGCCTCGACGCTCACCACTGTTGCGGTCTTCCTGCCCATCGCTTTTGTGGGGGATCTGGCCGGGGAGTTGTTCAGGCCCTTCGCCCTGACGGTGACCATTGCGCTGCTGTCCTCCTTGCTGGTTTCCCTGACGATCGTTCCCGTACTGGCCTACTGGTTCCTGTCCTCTCCGGCCAACGCCACCGGGGACTCCGGGGCGACCAGGGAAGCAGCAGAGAAAGCACGGGAAGCAGAGCAACGGAGCCGCCTCCAGCGCGGATACCTTCCCATCCTGGAGAAGACGCAAAAGCACCCGGCCATCACCCTGGCCGCTGCAGCCCTGATCCTTGTGGGAACCCTTGCTGTTTCACCCCTGCTGTCCACTGATTTGTTGGGCCGTTCCGGCGAGAACAGCATGACCGTCCGGCAGGTCCTGCCGGCAGGTACCAGCCTTCAGGCCACCAGCGATGAAGCGGCCAAAATCGAGGACGCGCTCAAGGGCGTGGAAGGTATCAAGGATGTTCAGGTGACCTCCGGCAATGCCCAGACAGGCTTTGCGGCCCTGACCTCCACGGGCTCCTCCAACTCCACCTTCACCATCGTCACTGACGAGAAAGTCAACCAGGCCAAACTCCAGGACACCGTGCGCGCCAAGCTGGAGGGCGCTGCGGGGAAGGTCACCGTTGGCTCGCAGCAGGGTGGCTTTGGTACCTCGTCCACCGTTGACATCACCATCCGGGCCGCGAATTCGGCGGACCTGCGCACGGCCAGTGATGCCATGGTTGATGCCATGACCGGTGTCCCGGGCAGTACAGACGTGTCCACCAACCTTTCGGCTACCCAGTCTGTGGTGCAGGTGCGTGTTGACCGCGCCAAGGCCGTGGCCACCGGGTTGACCGAAGAGCAGGTGGGAGGCTTCCTGGCCTCAACGGTCAGTCCCGTCCCCGCTGGCACCGTCCGCATCGACACCAACGACTACCCGGTTCAGATCGGCGAAGGCACGCGGTTCACCAGCATCGCTGCCGTACGGGCACTCCAGCTTCCGACGGCGCGTGGTCCCGTAGCGCTGGAAAGCATCGCCACCGTGGAGCAAGTGGACACTCCCGTCTCCATCACCAGCAGCAACGGACAGCGGACCGCCAAGGTGACCGTGACGCCGTCGGGCTCCAACCTGGGCAGCGTCAGCACAGCAGTACAGGAACGGCTGGCCACCGTGGACCTGCCGTCAGGCGTCACCGCCAGCATCGGTGGCGCCACCACGCAGCAGGCCGAGTCGTTCCGGCAGCTGGGGCTGGCCCTGCTGGCCGCGATCGCAATCGTGTACGTCATCATGGTGGCCGCTTTCAAATCCCTGATCCAGCCGCTGATTCTGCTGGTCTCTGTCCCCTTCGCAGCCACCGGCGCGATCGGGCTCCTGCTCTTGACCGGGGTTCCCCTGGGCCTGCCTTCGCTGATCGGCATGCTGATGTTGGTGGGAATTGTGGTCACCAACGCCATTGTGCTCATTGACCTGATCAACCAATACCGCACTCCGCGCGACGGCAAACCCGGAATGAGCGTTGCCGACGCCATCACCCACGGCGCCCGCCAGCGTTTACGTCCCATCCTGATGACTGCACTGGCCACAGTCTTCGCCCTCACGCCCATGGCCCTGGGACTCACCGGTGGTGGAGGCTTCATCTCCCAGCCACTGGCCATCGTGGTGATCGGTGGCCTGGTGTCCTCCACGGCGCTGACGCTGATTCTGGTACCGGTGCTCTACAAGCTGGTGGAGGGGCGCCGGGAGAAGAAGGAGCTTCAGAAAGCCCTGCAGCGGAAGCCTTCACCTCCCACCGACAGCGGGAACGCCGGCGGTCCGGGCGGGGCGGCCGAGGAGTTCCAGGACTGGACCACGGGCATGATCCCGCGGGTCAAAGGCCGCAGGGCAGCACACAACCCCGCAGAATAAGCACTTTCTCTCTTCAGGACGGGCCCGGGAACATATCCCGGGCCTGTCCTGTTACAGATACCGATACATGCAAATGCATCTAGTTTGAGGTACACTGTTGACAACGCCCGGGACCACGGGCAAGGAGAAAGGCACATCATGCAGATCGGTGTATTCAGCGTCAGCGACATCACGACTGACCCCACCACGGGCCGCACGCCCACGGAAAACGAGCGCATCAAAGCCTCCGTTGCCATCGCCAAGAAGGTCGAAGAAATCGGCATGGACGTCTACGCCTTGGGCGAGCACCACAACCGCCCCTTCTTCTCCTCCTCCCCCACCACCACCCTGGCCTACATCGCCGCCCAAACGGAGCGCATCACCCTCTCCACCGCCACCACCCTGATCACCACCAACGATCCCGTCAAGATCGCCGAAGACTTCGCAATGCTTCAGCACCTTTCCGACGGACGCGTTGACCTGGTGCTGGGCCGCGGCAACACCGCCCCCGTCTACCCGTGGTTCGGCAAGAACATCCAGGACGGGATCGAGCTGGCGATCGAGAACTACAGCCTGCTCCGCAAGCTGTGGGACGAGGACACAGTGAACTGGTCCGGCAAGTTCCGCACCCCGCTGCAGAATTTCACCTCCACCCCAAGGCCCCTGGATGACGTTGCCCCCTTCGTCTGGCACGGCTCCATCAGGACTCCCCAGATCGCCGAAGTGGCCGCCTACTACGGTGACGGGTTCTTCGCCAACAACATCTTCTGGCCCAAGGAGCACTACCAGCAGCTGATCGGCTTGTACCGCGAGCGCTACGCACACTACGGCCACGGAACTCCCGAGCAGGCAATCGTTGGTTTGGGCGGACAGTTCTTCATGAGGAAGAACTCACAGGACGCGGTCAAGGAATTCCGGCCGTACTTCGACAACGCGCCGGTCTACGGTCACGGACCGTCCCTGGAAGACTTCACTTCCCAGACTCCGCTGACTGTGGGCAGCCCTCAGGAAGTCATTGAGAAAACACTGACCTTCCGCGAGGCATTCGGCGACTACCAGCGCCAGCTGTTCCTGATTGACCACGCCGGGCTTCCCTTGAAGACCGTATTGGAGCAGCTTGATCTCTTCGGCGAGGAAGTCCTGCCCGTCCTGCGGAAGGAATATGCCGCCATGAAGCCTGCCAATGTACCTGACGCACCGACCCATGCTTCACGGGTTGCAGCAGCCTTGGAAGCCAAGGTAGCTGAATCTGCGTCCGCAACGGCCGGCCAGGGCGCCTGATATGTCCAGCCCCTCGGCATCGTCTGCCGTCCGCCTTGCCGCTGAGACCTGGGAGTCCTTGTTCCGCTCCCAGGTGGCGGTGATGCGGAAGCTTCAATCAGGACCGGCTTTCAAAGCACTTCCGGTCAAGGAATACGACGTCCTGTTCACGCTTTCCCGCTGCCCTTCGGGCCAGCTGCGCCTGAACGAGATCAATGACAAGGTCCTGCTGAGCCAGTCCAGCTTGAGCCGCTTGGTGGACCGCCTGGAGAAGCGGGGGCTGGTGGAGCGGACAATAGCGCCCGACGACGGCCGTGGAGTGCTGCTCTCCCTCACCGGGGCAGGGCGGGATTTGCAGAAAGCGATCGGCAGGGACCACGTGCGCGACATCGCGCAGCTGGTGGGACCGGCGCTGACCACCGAAGAGCAACGTGAACTTCTTCGCCTCACGGAGAAGCTCCGGGCGTCAGTATCCGGTCCCGCCGCGGGCGGGAAACCCTAGCGAAGGCTGATGGGCTCCCGGGGATCCTCCACCGGGAGCTCGCCGTTCACCGAGGCGCTCACTGTGAGTGTCTTCAGGACAAGGCTTCCCCCGACAGTGGACAGGAATGCTGTGTCCGACGAGTCGCGGCCGGCGGTGATCCTTACCAGGGAGGCTCGGGGCGCCAGGCCGGTGGGGTCTATCACGTGCCAGGCGCCATCAAGGTATGCCTCCGCCACGGCGTGGAAGTCCATGGGGAGAAGGCCGGGAGCGTAGACAGCGGCCAGGCGCGCAGGTACATCCTTGGATCGGAGCAGGGCGATCGCAAGGTGGGCGAAGTCGCGGCACACGCCTTTTCGGTGCAGCAGGGTTTCCACGGCGCCGTCGGTCCCCCGTGACGAGCCGCTCACGTAGCGGAGTTCGGCGTTGACCCAGTCCCGGACAGCCTGCAGCAGTTCCGGACCGTGGAGGCTGCCGAATTCAGCGTAGGACGTTGGCAACAACCTGTCCGACTCGGCGTAACGGCTGGGCCGGACGTACCGGATCAGCTCCATGGGGGTTGGGGTGTCAGGCTGGCCCCATCCATGGACCGATGCCTCGTACTCCACCAAGACCTCCGTGGGGTCCGTGAATTCCATGTAATGGAACCGGCCCCCGTGGTGGTCGTTGAGTTCCGCATAAGGGATGTCCTTCCCGCCTGCAGTGATGCTCAGCGTTTCGGACAGAGCATCATAGCCCGGGTTGTTGGCCACAGCTATGGCCATGGCCACCTTTGTGTCAGCTGCAGTTGTGAAAACGAGCGTGGCAGCAACATTGCGTTCCATTAATCTCCGGAGTGGTTGCGGCGGGTGGGCATTGATGCCCCCGTTCAGGATGGGATCAACCTCTGGCTAAGGGTTGACCTTCAGAGACAGTAGCATCCGTTTCACGTCCGCGAATTCCGATCCGTGCGCAGCGTATTTTGCCGCCAGGTCCAGGGTGTCGAATGCCTTCGCGGGAGCAACCTTCTCATCCGTGGTGAAGGCACGCAGGGACAGCACGTCGCCGAAGGAGTAATCACCTTTTCCCTCCGGTCCCACCACCCGGTTGTTGAGTTCGCACGCACGCCCATCCACGCCGGCCACCACGTTGGTGATGCCATAGGAGCCAAAGAACCTGTAGCCCTGAAGGACCCTGAAGACCACACGGGGTGCAATGCTGCCTGGTCCCTCCGCGTGGGGCAGGTCCACCGGTGCACTGTCGATGACCACGTAGGGCGTTGACCCGCCGTCCGGGCAGGTGGCGGGCGCGGCTGGTGCCAAGCCCGTCTGCAGCGTTGCCTCGTATCGGCCTGTGGCGTCCTTGACTTCAACTTTCACGGCTCCCGGCATGGAGCCGGCCTCCGGGGTGACCGACTGCGCTATCCAGTCGCCGGGCAGCTCAAAGCTGACGGTTTTGGCTGGGTCCGTGTACGTCTTCCAGGCCAGTGACGTCGATGATGGAAAGGGCGTGCTGGACGGCGGTTCTCCGGCCGTCCCGGTGGAGGTCGGCGCAGCCGTGCCTGGTGCGGTATTTTCCGGCGGGGTCGCCTCCCCCGTTCCGGTCCCGGACTCTGAACTGTTGGGCTTGGCAATGATGGTGGGACTCACCTGCGGTCCCTTGTTCTCCGCTGAGCAGGCAGCCCCTGAGAACAGCAGGGCGCCCATCAGCACCATGGCCGCCGGCTTGGCAAAAGCGTTGGTTCTTACCATGTGCCCTTCATTCTTTTCACGGGCTTGTCCGTTACCCCTGCCCGCATTCCCATAGCGTAGTTGGCCAACCCTTCATCAACATGCACAGGGGGCCGACACGCACAAGAACGGGCCCGCCCTCACAGGACTAGGCTGAACCCATGGATCCCCAAGACCACAACGAAGCATCAGCCGGTTCCGCCATGTCTGCCGTGGATATCGCCGATTGGCGGCTTAAGACCTTCGCCCTCTACGACAAGGTCCGGCAGCTGGCCGCCACAAGCCCCTTCGATGCACACATCTACTGGCGCCAGGAGCGGGACCTGATGTTCGCAACCCACCCGGCGTCTGCGCTGACCCCAGAGCTGAAAGCCTCCTTTTCAGGGCTGTCCACTCCCGACTACGACCCCGCTTTCCGCTTCCATGCCGTGCTTTCACCGGAGGGCGCCGGCCAGGAGATGAACGTCCAGACGGGCACGGACGGCGTGGTGCCGTTTGTTCGGATAGGTACTTTTGATCTTAAAAACCTGGGCTCCCTGGCGGTGTGGAAGCTTCGCAGCTACGGCGGAGGCATCTTCGTCCCCTTCCGGGACACAACCGCCGGGAAGAATGGCGGCAGCTACGGGGCAGGCAGGTATTTGCTGGACACCATCAAGGGCTCCTTCCATGGCACCCGGGAGTCAGCGGAAGGCAAGGAGTTTATCCTTGACTTCAATTTTGCCTACAACCCCTCCTGCGCTTACAACGAGGCTTGGGCCTGTCCGCTGGCGGGACCCGATAACCGCCTGGGCGTGCCTGTTCCCGTGGGTGAGCTCTACCAGGCCGTTGAACCGGCCTAGCCGGTCAACCCGGCCGCACTGGCGGCCACCAAGGCGGCGATCGCTGCGACGATTGTCAGGGGCGCCACGATCAGCCCGAACACCGCGTAGCCCTTCCACGTGATGAGCACATTCATCCGCACCAGCCGGTCATGCCACAGCAAGGTGGCCAGCGATGCCCATGGCGCTATCAAGGGTCCCGCGTTGACCCCTATCAACAGGGCGGCCATGCGTTCGGGCGTGGCCGCCAACGGCTCCGCGAGCAGGTAGGCGGGCAGGTTGTTGACCACGTTGGATCCCAGTGCTCCGGTCATGGACAACCTCAGGAGCTCCAGGAACCCGTTGCCGTCCCCGGCTACCTGCCCCAGCAGCACCGATGCCCCAAGGTACTGGGTTGCCTCCACTACCAGGAACAGGCCACAGGTGAAGAGCAGCAGCGACCACGGAATCAGGGTCACTTTCAGTACCTTGCGCCGCCTGAAGGCGAACACCAGGACAAGAAGTGCGGCAGCGGCCAGGGAGGGAATCCAGATGGGGATACCGGATACCAGTGCAGGCAAGAGCGCCAACAGGACCACTGCGCTGGTCAGCAGCAGTACCTTGTCAGTTCCTTTGGCGCCTCCGCCGGTTGCCGGGACGGCTGGACGGGTGGCTGACAACGCGTAGGTTTTACGTAGATCCGCCCGGAATACCAGAGCAATGAAGGCCAAGGGCACCAGGATCGCGGCAAGGGACGGCGCCCACATCAGTTGGGCGTACTGGCCGGGAGTGATACCGCCCATGTTGTGCTGGGCGAGGAGGTTCGTCAGGTTGGATATGGGGAGCAAAAGACTGGCCGTGTTGGCAAGCCACACCGTGGTGAGCGCGAAGGGCAGCACGGGCAGGCCGGCCTGGCGGGCCACCGTGACAACCACCGGGGTGAGCAGCACCGCCGTCGTATCCAGTGAGAGGAAAATGGTGGATACGGCCGCCAGGAGGGCCACAAACAGCCACAGCACCACACTGCGGCCCCGGCCCCACCTTCGCAGCTGATGCGAGACCCAGGTGAAGACGCCGGCTTCGCTGACCAGTTCCGTCACGACGGTCATTGCCACCACAAAGGCCAGAATGGGCGCAACCCTGTCCACCAGGACAGTGACTTCCTGCCATGGCAGGATGCCGGTGGCTACGGTGATCCCACCCGCCACGAGGAGGACCAAGCCGATAATCGCCAGACGCATGAAACGGATTGTAGGCGAGCCTGCTGGGTTCAGCCTGCATGGTGACGTGGCGGACTGCATTGCGTCGGCCCGGCAGGACGTAGGATGTCATCATGACTTCTTCGCTGCCCCGCCGTATCGCCCGCGTTGAACCCGCGGATGCCTCCACCCCCGGAGAGCAATTCTTCGTTGGCAATGACGCCAACGATTTTGACTCACCCGCAGGCCGGCAGTGGACAGTGATGGACTCGCCCTTCCCGGGGTCCAGGGCCAACGCCGCCAGCCCGGAACGTGACGGCTGGGCGCCAGGCAGCCGGGTCGCACAAGAGGACTTCGCCTTCCTTGCACCCTCAGTGCCCGTCAATGTACTGGGAATGGCACACAACACGGGACAACCGGGCAGGGACCTTCCGCCGCAGGCTTTCCACAAAGCCGCCTCCAGCGTGATCGGCCCGCACCAGGCGATCCAACTCAGCTCAACTGTTGGCTATGTGGACCCCGAGGCTGAACTGACCATTGTGGTGGGCCGCCCGGCCCGGGGGCTCACCAGGGAGACGGCCCGGTCCGCAATTCTGGGTTACACCATAGGCAACGATGTTTCCGCGCGGGACCTGCAGAAAAGCGACGAGCTGTGGATCAGCGCGAAGAGCCAGGACACTTTCACCCCGGCCGGACCATGGATAGTGACGGATTTGGCGGTGGACGATCTCGCCATCCGGATCACGCACAACGGCACTCCCCTCCAATCCGCCAGCACAGCCGACCTCGGCTGGAAGGTCGAGGAGATCCTGGTCTACATCACCTCATTCATGACCCTTCAGCCAGGTGACCTGGTCCTGACCGGGTTTCCGGCCGAGTGCGCCCGGATCCAACCCGGGGACACCGTGGTGTGCCACGTGGAAGGAATCGGCGAGCTCCACAATCCCGTAACGGGAGCTGCCTGGGAAACGCAGACTGCTTAATGTGTCAGGCTTAGGGACATGGAAACAGCGGCGGACGACACAGGCCTTCGCCCGCCCACCGTTTCCGTACCGCACCGGAAACGGCACCGCGGAGTCCTGAGGTATCCGGTGGTCCGGCAGTTGGTTCGCTTCACCGGCGTCGGAATTGTCTGTACCGCCAGCTCGCTGGGAATCTATGCCCTGCTGCGTCCGTGGATAGATCCCCAACTGGCAAACGCTGTGGCGCTGATTCTCACATCGCTGATGAACACCGCCTTGAACCGGCGCCTGACGTTCAAGATTACGGGCAGGACCAAGCGGGCCAAGGACCACCTCAGCGGTGTGCTGGTGATCGGCATAGCTTTGCTCATCACCGGAGGAAGCCTGGGCATACTCCACCTGATCCGGCCGGAAGCCACCGTTTCCGAGGAACTGTGGACCACCACCCTGTCGGGATTTGTTGCCACCGCGGTCCGGTTCGCTCTGCTGCGACACTGGATTTTCCGCCGCGCGCGGCACGTCTAGCTGGATTCCCCCACCGGGTCACCCGACGCTGCGGGCGCTGCTGGCAGCGTGCCTGCCCGCGGAACGGACAGGCGCTGTACACGTCCGACGGCGGTTGCCACCGCGGCGGCGGCTTGGTCCAGATCGGCTTCGGTCACCGCGGACGTGAAACTGAAACGGACGGCCGTCTGCGCCGCCTCCGGTGGAAGTCCCACGGCGAGCAAGACCGGCGACGGGGCATCCGAGCCCGCAGCACACGCTGAACCACTGGAGCAAAGCACCCCCAGCCTCTCGAGTTCCAGCAGGACGGACTCCCCGCTGGTCCCTGGAAAACAGAAGGATGCCACGGACGGCAGCCGCTGGGTGCGATGCCCTGTGAGCAGGGCTCCCGGCACGGTTTCCAACACCCTCTTAATAAAAGAGTCCCGCAAGTCCCGGACACGGCTGGCCTGGTGTGGCTGTTCCTGATGGCTCAGCTGCAAGGCGGTTGCCAGCGCCACAGCGCCGGCCACGTTCTCCGTCCCCGATCGTTTCCCGCGTTCCTGCCCACCACCATGGAGAAGCGGTTCGAGGCGTTGGCGTCCCCTGGTGTAGAGCACACCAGATCCCTTGGGTGCCCCCAGCTTGTGGCCCGAGATGCTGAGCGCGTCCACGCCCAGTTCCTTGACGTCCACGGACAGCCAACCGGCTGCCTGTACGGCATCGGTGTGGAAAGGGACTCCGTGAAGCCGGGAAACGGCGGCGAGTTCCGCTATGGGTTGTACTGTCCCGATTTCGTTGTTGGCGTACATGATGCTGGCAACGGCC
Organism: Paenarthrobacter ilicis; assembly: GCF_016907545.1. Lineage (NCBI taxonomy): Bacteria > Bacillati > Actinomycetota > Actinomycetes > Micrococcales > Micrococcaceae > Paenarthrobacter > Paenarthrobacter ilicis. The sequence goes on from NZ_JAFBCD010000001.1 coordinate 2,434,917, forward strand.
GTCTCCGGGCCCAGCACCTTTTCCAGGGCGGCAGCGGTCACCGATCCGGAGTGATCCACCGGCACCACGTCAACAGCGAACCCATGTACCCGTTCCAGGAAGCGGGCCGACTCTTCAATGGCGGGGTGTTCAATGGCGCTGATCACCACACGGTTCATGGCGGGTTCGGCGGCTCTCCTGGCCAGCGCCATTCCTTTGAGGGCCATGTTGTCCGCCTCGGTCCCGCCGGAGGTGAAGGTCACCTCGCCGGGCCGGCAGTTCAGGACTCCGGCCACGGCACTGCGTGCCCCTGCGAGCGCCTGGGCGGCTGCTTCGCCCATGCTGTGGTGGCTGGACGGGTTGCCGAACTCACCGCTGAGGTAGGGCCACATCGCTTCGAGCACCTCCCGGCGGACGGGAGTGGTGGCTGCGGCGTCAAGGAAGATCATGGGGCCGGCGCGGCTTTCAGTTATCCGTGGTGAGCACGACGTCGAGGCCCAGGTCCAGGGCCGCCACTGTGTGGGTCAGGGCGCCGATGGAGATGACATCCACGCCGGTAGCGGCGATGTCCTTCACGGTGTGGATGGTGACGTTGCCGCTGGCCTCCACCTTCGCCCGTCCGGATACTTGTTTTACTCCGGCCCGGAGCTCTTCGAGGCTGAAGTTGTCCAGCATGATGGTGTCCACCCCGGCGGCCAGCACAGGTTCAATCTGGTCTGCCCTGTCCACTTCCACTTCGAAGTGGGTGGTGTGGCCCAATTGGGCTTTGGCGGTGGACAGCAGTTCGGTGAGCTTGGCATTGTCCCCGCCGGTCATGACGGCCAGGTGGTTGTCTTTGGCGAGGACGGCGTCGGAGAGGCTGTACCGGTGGTTCGCTCCCCCGCCGCAGCGTACGGCGTAGCGCTCCAGGATGCGCAGCCCTGGAGTCGTTTTGCGGGTATCGGTGATGCGGGCCTGTGTCCCTTCCACCAGCCGGGCAAATTCACCTGTTGTGGTGGCGATGGCGCTCATGCGCTGCACCAGGTTCAATGCCACCCGCTCAGCCAGCAGGATGGAGCGGGCGCTTCCGCTGACCCGGGCAAGGTGGGTACCGGCGTCGAACGCTTCACCGTCTGCCACGAGCAACTCCACCACGGTGTCGGCGTCCACCAACGTCATGGCGTCACGGAAGACTGTCCCACCGCTGAAGACGCCGGGGACCCGTGCGTTCAGCACTGCGGTGGCGCGCGCGTCTCCGGGAATCAGCAGTTGCGAGGTGATGTCGCCACCCGGCGCATCCTCGGCGAAGGCACGCTCCAGGATGTCCCGGACAGGTGCAGTGGGAAGGGTCAGGCTAGTCATGCAGGAGGCTCGCTTTCGGGCTCTCGGTGGAACGCTGGTCAAAGGGGTCGACGGCGGCTGGTTCCGTCAGGGCGTCGCGGCGGTAGTGGGCGCCCAAGGACTCACGGCGCTCCCGCGCGGCCCTCACCAACAGCTGTGCAGCCAGCAGCAGGTTCAGGTCCTCGTGGACGCGCGGTTCCAGGGATTGGGACACTTCCTGGGGCTTGGCGGCATCGGCCCAGGCATCCAGCGCGGCTTCGGCTTCTGCCAAAAGGACTCCGCTACGGAGTACACCGGCCCTGGCAGTCATCAGCCTGCGGAGGGCCTTGCGGGAAAACCCCACGGCAGGCGCCGGCTGGACGGGCAGGAAAGCGTCCGGACTGGAAGCCGGCGCCACTGGTGTTGCAGGTGCGGCCGGCGCTTCTGTTGTTGCCGGCGCTGGGTTGCCGGCGAGGAATGCTTCCACGGCCCGCCGCCCGAACACCAGCCCCTCCAACAGGGAATTGCTTGCCAGCCGGTTGGCACCCTGGACTCCAGTACAGGCAACTTCCCCGGCAGCGAGCAGCCCGGGAACCGATGTCCGGCCCTGAAGATCGGTGACCACCCCACCCATCCAGTAATGGGCGGCAGGGGCCACCGGGACCGGGCAGAGGGTCCAATCAATGCCGGCCTCCATGGTGCGCTGACTCAGGGTGGGGAAGCGTTTCTTCAGGAATCCCGCACCGCGCAGATTCTCGACACCGGTGGCATCAAGGAAAACGTGGCCGTTGGGATCGTCCTGCCGGGCCAGGTGAAGGGCAATGCTGCGGGACACCACGTCCCGGGGCGCCAGCTCGGCATCCGGGTGATAGCGCGGCATGAACCGCTGGCCGGCCGCATCAACAAGGATGGCACCTTCGCCGCGAACGGCTTCAGAGATCAGCAAGGGGTTTTGGGCGTTCTCTCCGCCGGGACCCGTGTCGGCTCCCACCATGCAGGTGGGATGGAACTGGAAGAACTCCAGGTCCGAGACCTGGGCCCCGGCACGCCATGCCAACGCCAGCCCATCCGCGGTGGCTACGGAGGGATTGGTCGTCTGGGAGAAGAGTTGCCCTGCCCCGCCGGTAGCCAGAAGGATCGCGTCCCCCCCTACGGAATGCAGGCTCCCGTCCTGAAGATAAGTGGCCGTGGCACGGCGACCGGTGCCGGCTCCGTTGTCCCCGGAGGCGGTCGCCCGGCCCATATCAAGGTCAGTAACGTGGGCATGCTCCCTGACCTGCAGCTTGCCCGCCCCTTGGAATTCCCGGACCGTACGGATCAGCGCATCCGCCACCCGCGCACCGGTGGCGTCCCCGCCGGCGTGCAGGATCCTGGGTGCGGAGTGAGCCGCTTCGAGGCCCAAGGCGGGATCGCCGTCGTCGTCCATGTCGAAGTGCACGCCGAACCGTCCCAAGCCGGCAATGTCCGTCCTGGCCTCCCGGCACATCACTTCCACCGCTTCCACCTTGCAATGTCCGGCGCCGGCTTTGAGCGTGTCGGCAATGTGGGCAGCCACAGTGTCACCCGGGGCGGGCTCGCCGAGGACGGCTGAGATGCCACCCTGGGCGTAATAGGTATTGCTGTCCGGGAGCGCTCCCTTGCTCAGCAGCACCACGCTGGCCCCCGCTTCAGCGGCCAGCAGGGCCGAATACAGCCCTGCTATGCCGCTTCCAACAACAATCAAATGCGGGGCGCGGTGCCCTGCATCAACGCTCTGTGTAGTCATTTGAGGCTCAATTCGGCTGGTGTGGTGCCGGTCAGGCGGGCTTTGATGCGAGCATTCGCTCCAGTGCAGTCCTGGCGTTCTCCTGCACTGCGTTGGCGACGGTGATCCTGTTGACAGTGCGGCCCGCCACCAACTCTTCAAGAACCCAGGCGAGGTAGCCGGGGTGGATGCGGTACATGGTGGAGCAAGGGCAGATCACGGGGTCAAGGCAGAAAATGGTGTGCTGCGGATACTGGGCGGCCAGGCGGTTCACCATGTTGATTTCCGTGCCGATGGCAAAGGTGGTGGGTTCGGTGGCGGCCTCGATGGCCTTCTTGATGAAGTCGGTGGACCCGGCTGAATCGGCTGCGTCCACCACTTCCATGGGGCACTCAGGGTGGACGATCACGTTCACGCCGGGAAAGTCCTGGCGGGCCTTCTGGATCTGGCCCACGTTGAAGCGCTTGTGCACGGAGCAGAAGCCGTGCCAGAGGATCACCCGGGAGTCCAGCAGCGTCTGCTCATCGTTACCACCGAGCTCCTTGCGCGGGTTCCACATGGGCATCTGCTCCAGCGGGACCCCCAGCGCTTTGGCAGTGTTGCGGCCCAGGTGCTGGTCGGGGAAGAACAGGACCCTTTGCCCACGTTCGAAGGCCCACTGCAGCACCACGGAGGCATTGGACGAGGTACAAACGATCCCCCCGTGGCGGCCGCAAAAGGCCTTCAATGCTGCGCTGGAATTCATGTAGGTCACCGGGATAACGGGGACGCGGCCCTGCTCATCGGGAGCGGACCCGAAAATCTCCTCCAACTGTTCCCAGCACTCCTCCACCGAGTCCTCGTCCGCCATGTCGGCCATGGAGCACCCTGCGGCGAGGTTGGGCAGGATCACGGCCTGATCAGGAGTGGACAGGATGTCGGCGGTTTCGGCCATGAAATGGACACCACAGAAGATGATGGCTTCTGCTTCCGGCTTGGTCAACGCGGCGTTGGCCAATTGGAAGGAATCGCCAACGAAGTCCGCATACTGGATGACCTCGTCACGCTGGTAAAAATGGCCCAGGATGACTGCGCGGTCACCAAGGGTGGCTTTCGCTGCCCGGATGCGGACATCGAGTTCCACGTCGCTGGCCTTCTTGTACTCCTCCGGCAGCTGTCCCTGACGCGGCGTATCGGCAGGAGCAATGTCGCTGCTGGATGCTCCAGGCCCGTAGGCGGGCGCGCCGGCCAGCGCTTCGGCAAGATCGTACTCCCATGGGCCCTTGGCCAGGGCCGGGCTGCACGTGGCACCCGCCCGCGATCCACCCTTCAAGGCTTCCTCGCGCGTGATCAGCTGGACGGCAGTATTGACGCTGCTCATGGTGTGCTCCTGTTTTCTGGCCCAAGGCCGGGCGTGCCGGTAAAGCGATAGAGGCGTGGCGGGCGGTGTTTTCCGCCCTGGAGGTATTGGTCTGTTTCCACAATTTCCGGGGCGGCTTTGATGTGCCGGCGGAAATTGGCGGGGTCGAGCTGGCGGTCCAGCACGGCTTCATAGACTTCACGGACCTGGGCCAGCGTGAAGAACTCCCCCAACAGGTGGTAGGCGATGGAACCGTAAGCCATCTTGTTGCGCAGCCGCCACAGGGCGTAGTCAACAATCGCGTTGTGGTCGAAGGCCAAGTCGCCCAGCTTGTCCGCACGGAACCAACGGACGTTCTCCGATTCGCCGGCCAAGGCAGCTTCCGTAGGCTGCACCAGGGCCCAGTAGACGATCGACACCACCCTCTGGCTGGGAGAACGGTGCAGGCCGCCGAATGCATAAAGCTGTTCAAGGTACTGCGGCTTGAGTCCAGTGGTGTCTTCCAGGTTCCGCGCTGCCGCGTCCTGGAGGGACTCGTCATGGACCAGGGGACCGCCGGGCAGGGCCCACATATCCCGGTAAGGCTCCCGGATACGACGGACCAGCGGCAGCCAGAGCGTGGGACGGCCGGAGGTCTGGCTGGGACGGAGCGCAAAGATCACCGTGGAGATGGCCAGCGACGGCGGCGCCAGTCGCCTTTCGGCGACGTTGGCTGAGAGAGCATTCACGGCATTCACCTCGTTCATCGCCGCTGGATCCGGCCTCATCACCGGGATCATTTCTTAGTTAAAGTCATGATGACTAGAACTAATGGTACGACTCGCAGAGGCCACTGCAAAATGCTTTACGTCACACCTCTTTCGCGGCGGCTTCCATCAGGGGTAGGGTGCGGCCCTGGATATGGCTGTTGAGGACGATCACCGACGAGCACCGCACCACGGATTTCGTGGCGATCATGGCGTCCAGGACCCTCTGCATGTCCGGGTTGGACCGGGCCGCGATCCTGACCATCAGATCCGAGTTGCCGGTCACGGTGTGGACTTCGATGATTTCCGGGATGGCTCCCAGGTTTTCAATGATGACGTCATGGCCGATTTCCTGGGAGATGGTGACCGAGCAGAACGCCACCACCGGGAAGCCGAAGTTGGCGGGATCCGGCTGGGGAACCCAGGAACCAATGACGCCATTCTCGATCATCCGGTCAATTCTGGACTGCACCGTGGCCCGGGCCACCCTCAGGACGCGGGAGGCCTCCAGCACGGAAGATCGCGGCGAATCCGTAAAGAAACGTACAATTTTTGCATCAAGTGCATCGACCAGCATCAAAGTTCCTGTCCCCGGGGATTCATTGCCACCACATCGCTACTTCAAAAAGTGATGTATCTTACAAACTGCGAGAATTATTCCACGGCTCTTGCTGCGTCGTCGACGCCGCGCGCACAGCCCACGAGGCCGGCGCGCCACACCACCATGAAATCCATAGAAGGTAGACACGTATGACAACGAAGTCCATCGCGGCTCCTGCTCCACCATCGGGCCTCGGCCACTCGCTGAAACCCCGCCAGCTGACCATGATGGGACTGGGCAGCGCCATCGGCGCCGGCCTCTTCCTCGGCTCGGGTGCCGGAGTGCAGGCAGCCGGTCCAGCGGTCCTGATTTCCTACCTGGTGGCCGGCACCCTCATCATCCTGGTGATGTGGGCCCTGGGTGAGATGGCGGCAGCCAACCCCAACAGCGGCGCCTTCTCCGTGTACGCCGAAAAGGCGTTGGGCAAGACCGCAGGCGGAACCGTCGGCTGGCTCTGGTGGCTCCAACTGGTGGTGGTCATCGCCGCAGAGGCAATCGGCGCTGCCGGCCTGCTCGCCTCCGTGTGGCCCGTGCTCCCCGTATGGGTCCTGGCACTGGTCTTCATGGTGGTCTTTACCGGCATCAACCTCGTCGGCGTCCGCAACTTCGGTGAATTCGAGTTCTGGTTCGCCATCCTGAAGGTTGCCGCGATCGTCATCTTCCTGCTCATCGGGGCAGCGTTGCTCCTGGGCCTGCTTCCCAACGTGGCCTCCCCCGGCCTTTCTGCCTTTGGTGACTTCGCACCCCATGGAATTGGCGGAGTCGCCGCCGCCCTCTTCGTGGTGATCTTCGCCTTTGGTGGAACGGAAATCGTCAGCGTCGCCGCCGCCGAGACCGAGAACCCGGCCCAGAGCGTCGGCAAAGCCATCCGCACAGTGGTGTGGCGCATCCTTGTCTTCTACATCGGCTCCGTCTTTGTTATTGCAGCCGTCCTTCCCGTGGGCTCGGACGGCTTGAAGTCACCGTTCGCCGGGGTCCTGGACCTGGCCGGCATTCCCGGGGCAGGCGCTGCGATCACCCTGGTGGCCGTGGTTGCGCTGCTGTCGGCATTGAACGCCAACCTTTACGGCGCATCCCGCATGATCTTCTCGTTGTCCGAGCGCGGCGAGGCGCCCCGCGTCCTGTCCAAACTCAACGGCTCCAAGGTTCCCGTGGCCGCCGTCGTCATCTCCGTGGCCTTCGGCTTCGCAGCAGCGGTCCTGGAACTGATCTTCCCCGAGAAGATCCTGCCGGCACTGCTGAACCTGGTGGGCTCCACCTGCCTGGTGGTCTGGGGCACAGCATTGGTGTCCCAGCTCATCCTTCGGCGGCGGGCGGACCGGGAGGGCCTGCACTTGCCCCTCCGGATGAAGGGCTTCCCCTACCTGACAATCGTTGGCCTGGTCCTTCTGGGCATTATCCTCGCCGTGGGCTTCGCCAATCCTGAAAGCGCGGGGCAATTGATCGGCACCACCATCCTGATCCTGGTCATAGCAGCCGGCTGCTACATCAACGCCCGCGCAAAGGCAGGCAAAGCCCGCTAGCCCGCTCAGCCGACTGGCCCCCGGACTCAAGGCAACCCTCAAAACACATCCGAGACGTCCTGCGCAGTTTGTACTGCGCAGGGCGTCTCTTTGTGCCCAAACTGTACAAAGTGTTCGCTGATTACTGGACTGTTTGCACATGCCGACCTCAGGTGACTAGGGTCACAGCCATGACTACCGAACTCCCGCTGGTTGCCGTCGAGGATGACGCCGCCCCGCTCTCGCCGCACCAACTCCGCGAGCTCTATACCCTCATGGTGGCCGTCCGCCACCTCGACACCGCTGCGGTGGCCTGGCAACGCCAGGGAATCATTCCGGGCTATGCGCCCGAGGTTGGCCAGGAGGCAGCACAGGTTGGCAGCGGGTACGCGGTGGACCGCAGCCGCGACTTTGTCTTTCCCACCTACCGCGAAATGGGCGTCGCACGGGCCATGGGCGTTGACATGGTGGGATACATGTCCACGCACAAGGCCACGTGGCACGGCGGCATGTACAACCCGTTGGAGTCCCGCTTCGCCCCCATCCAGGCCGTCGTGGCGGGCTCGGTATTGCACGCGGTTGGCTGGGCGCACGGACAGACCCTCGCCGCAGCCGCAGACGCAGACGGCGACGGCGGACTGGGCGTCGCTGTGACCTACTTTGGAGACGGTGCATCCTCGCAGGGAGACGTCCACGAGGCCATGAACTTCGCTGCGGTCATGAAAGCCCCCGTGGTGTTCTTCATTCAGAACAATGGCTGGGCCATCTCCGTTCCCACAGAACGCCAGGTCGCCGGTGGTTCGGTTGCCGCCCGCGCAGCGGGATACGGCATCGCCTCCTTGCAGATTGACGGCAACGACGTAGTTGCCGTCCACCAGGCCACTTCCGCTGCCCTGGCCCACTGCCGCGCCGGCAAGGGGCCCGTGGTGATCGAAGCCATGACATACCGGCGTGGCCCGCACTCCACGGCAGATGACCCCGGCCGCTACCGCACCCTGGACGAAGAACGCGCAGCTGCCGGCGAGGATCCGTTGGCGCGGCTCAAGCAGCGGCTGCTGGACGAATCCCTCGCAGACGAGGCGTTCTTTGCGGACGCGCAAAGGACGGCCGAACAAGAGGAAGAAGCCATCCGGGCGGGGCTGCAGGACCTGGGACCACGCCCCGGCTCCGAGATGTTCAGCCTGGTCTTCCAGGAAGCAACCCCCACCCTTCACACCCAGGCCACCTCGTGGCGCGAGGAGTCCGAACATGCCTGAGACCACCACATTGAGCCACATCCCCGGCAGTACAAGCGATTCGGCGGATACAGTCCAGCTGTCCATGCAGCAGGCTCTCAACCGGGCCCTGGATGAGGTGCTGGCCGGCAATCCCAAAGCCCTGGTTTTTGGTGAGGACTGCGGCAGGCTGGGCGGCGTCTTTCGGATCACCGACGGCCTCCAGGCAAAGCACGGCGAGGACCGTGTCTTCGACACTCCGCTGGCCGAGTCCGGCATACTCGGAATGTCCGTGGGCCTTGCCATGGCCGGATTCCACCCCATCCCCGAAGTCCAGTTCGACGGGTTCGCTTATCCCGCCATCAACCAGATTGTTTGCCAGATAGCGCGGATGAACTACCGCAGCCGGGGAACGCTCCCCATGCCCATCACCTTGCGTGTTCCGAGCTTCGGCGGCATCCGCGCCCCCGAACACCACGGCGAGAGCCTGGAGGCGCTGTTCGCGCACGTACCTGGCCTGAAGGTGGTGTCCCCATCCACCCCGCACGAGGCCTACCACCTGCTCAAGTACGCCGCCGGCAGGCCGGATCCGGTGATCTTCATGGAGCCGAAGTCCCGCTACTGGCAAAAGGGCCCCGTGAACCTCGCCTCTGCGGTCCCTGACGCAGCAGCGCACGACGACGGCACTGACGGCGGCGGCAGCCCCGCCAGCGCTGATCCCACCGGCGCCCGCGTGGCCAGGGAGGGGCGGCACCTGACACTGGTGGCGTGGGGCGCCATGGTGACCCGCTGCCTGCAGGTCGCAGAGCTTGCAGCCGAAGACGGCATCGACGTCGAAGTCCTGGACCTTCGGTGGCTGAAACCCATTGATGCCGACGCTTTGGTGACATCGGTCAGGAAGACGCGGCGCGCCGTCGTCGTCCATGAAGCGCCGCTGACCTCCGGCCTCGGCGCCGAAGTCGCCCAACTCATCACACAGGGGTGCTTCGACTCGTTGAAGGCACCCGTGGAGCGCGTGACCGGCTTCGACGTGCCCTATCCCTCCGGCGACCTGGAGGACGAGTACATTCCCAACATCGACCGCATCCTTTTCGGAATCCAACGAGTACTGGAGTATCGCCGTGGCTGAAATATCCTTCCCGCTTCCTGACCTGGGCGAGGGACTCATCGAGGCAACCGTGTTGGATTGGCTGGTTGAGCCCGGGGAACAGGTGGAACGAAACCAAGCGATCGTGGAGCTGGAAACCACCAAATCGGCCATCGAATTGCCCAGCCCGCAGGCGGGTAAAGTGGTCCGTATCCACGGGGCGCCCGGTGACACCATCAACGTTGGCGAACCGTTGATCGTGTTCGAGGTCCCGGACGATACCGCCGGAATCGTGGGCACTGTTCCAAAGGACGAAGCACCCAAGCGCCGGGTCCGCCTGAGCGCCGTACTTGATGAGGACTGAGGCCATGACCGGCAGGCACACCATGGAACACCACTCGCACACAGTGGAGGGCACCGATCCGGGCCTGTTCGTTGAGGTTCATGAGCCCGCCCAGGACGCCGGCCTCCGTCCCATCCTGCTGATCCATGGGTTCTCTTCCTCCACCGCGTTGAACTGGAAGGACAGCGGGTGGATCACCACGCTCCAGGAGGCCGGCCGCGCCGTCATTACGGTTGATCTTCCGGGACACGGGCGCAGCCATGCCCCCGAGGACATTGACTCCTATGCGCCCAGCCGGATCCGGGCGGACCTGCTGCAGATCGTCACCGATGCCGGCGCCCGGCCCCTGCGAGACGGTGATCCAACAACCGGACTCGACGTCATTGGCTACTCATTGGGGTCCCGGCTTGCCTGGGAGTTCGGAGCCACCCAGCCCGATCTGGTTCACCGGATGGTCCTTGGGGGTCCCAGCGCCGCCGATCCCCTTGCTTCCTTCGATCTGGCTGCAGCGCAACGGTACCTGGCCGACGGCACCCCGATCGACGACGCTTCAACAGCAGGCCTGCTGAAAATGGCGCAAATGCTGCCCAGCAACAACCTGTTCGCTTTGCTGTCCTTGATCCAGGCCATCAAGAGCGAGCCGTTCGACCCTGCAGAAGCCGCACCGCATATGCCGCTCCTGCTGGTGGCAGGCGGGAAGGATGAACGTGCGGCCACCATGCCGGACCTTGCCGGCATCGTGGATGCACGTGGCGGCACGGTGGAATCCCTGGTCATCCCCGGCCGGACACACACCAATGTGGTGACGTCCAGGGCTTTCAAGGAAGCCGCCGTCAGTTTCCTGGGAGTCTAGCCGGAAGGTTGGCGTGCAGCCGCGTCAGCGGGCCAGCCGCTCGGCGTTGTGGCTCATTCGTTCCAGGACGCTCAGGGCCATGGCGTATTCGTCGATCCCGATGCCCATGGACACATCCCGCCTGGCGTCTTCCATGAGTCGCAGCGACTCGTGGAAGACGTCCCGGCCCCTGTCGCTGAGAGTCAGCCGGTCATCGATCATGGTAATGAGTCCGCGTCCCACCAATGCCGCAAGTTCGCGTTCCCGGAGCCGGATGTCCGCACCCCACACAGGCTGCAACGATTGATCCAGGTCCTGCGGGAGCACAGCCCCCTGGGACAGCAGGTCCAGGGCCTGCCACTGGCGGCGGCTGAGCCTGAGCTTGGCAAGGGTGGAGTCCAACTGCACATCCAACGCGGTGTCCAGCCTCTTGACCCAATAAGCGATTGGCTTCTTCACACGCCCATGCTTTCAGCGCAGGCGCTGGTGGGCAAGACGTGGAAGGTAGGCTGGGCAGAGCACTGATTGACGTGGAAGTGGAGCACATGGGCATGCGTTTTGAGGACCGCGCGGAAGCCGGTCGACGCCTGGCCGAAGCACTCCCCCAGCTGAGGGAGCGCCCGGACACCCTGGTCCTGGGACTTGCCCGCGGCGGAGTACCGGTGGCAGCCGCTGCAGCAGCCGGCCTGTATGTGCCCCTGGGTACTGTGCTGGTGCGGAAACTGGGCATTCCGGGGCGCGATGAGACCGCTTTCGGAGCGTTGGCGTGGTCCGGAGGCGACGTCTTGCGGATCATCAACAAACCACTGAAGGAACTGCTCCTCAGCCGGGGAATGTCTCCGGCCGCGCTGGAAGCAGTGGAGAAGAACGAGCGCTCTGAACTGCTGCGTCGGGCCGGAACCTACCCGGGTGCCCGCCACGAGGTGCATGGCAAGACGGTGGTGTTGGTGGACGATGGGCTTGCGACCGGCGCTACCATGCGGGCCGCCGTCGAAGCCGTCAGGGCAGCCGGCGCCCGCACCGTCATTGCAGCCGTTCCGGTGGCCTCCTTGGATGCCTCAACCTCACTGAAGCACGTCTGCGATGCGGTTTTTGCGCTGCATACGCCGGGCAAGTTCCACGCGGTGGGAGCCTTCTACAGGCAATTTGACCAGCTGTCCGACCACGACGCCGTCGCACTGCTGGAATCAGCCGGAAACCACCGCTGACTCCCGCGCAGACACCAACGGGTGCGAACCCCATGGTCCGCACCCGTCGATGATGCCTCTGCGACGCTGGTTAGTGGTGGACGCTGTAACCGAGCGGGCGGCCACGGGTTTCCTTGGCCAGAATGACACCTACGGCTGAGATGATGCACAGCCCCATGATGTAGAGGCCAACAGAACCGGACCATTTGGTGGCGTCAAGGAGGGCCTGGGCGATCAAGGGGGCAAATGCGCCGCCGAGGATGGCTCCCAAGGCGTAGCCGATGGAGATTCCGGAGTAGCGGACCTGGGCGGGGAACATCTCTGCGTACATGGCGGACATTGGGCCGTAGGAAAGTCCCAGGCCAATGGTGAGCACGAACAACGCAGTGCCGTACAGGAAAATGTCCCTGGAGTCGATCAAAGCGAACATCGGAATCATCCACGCAAAGACCATGCCGTAGCCAATGAGGAAGGTCTTGACCCGGCCGATCTTGTCGGAGAGCCAGCCGCCCACCATGGTGAAGATCAACCAGCCGAATGATGCGACGGTGGTTGCCAGGAGGACCTGTGGAGCCGGCATCTTCAGGGCCTTGGTGGCGTAGGAGATGAAGAAGGCGATCAGCAGGTAGCCGGCCGCGTTGTTGGCGATGAAGATCAGGGCAGCGAGGACCACTTCTTTTTTGTTCTTGCGGAAAAGCTCACCCAGGGGTGCCTTGCTTTCGGCCTTGCGCAGGGCAAGCTCCTTGAAGACCGGGCTTTCACCCACGGCACGCCGGATCAGGTAGCCCACCACGATCAGGACGACGGACAGCAGGAAGGGAACCCGCCAGCCCCAGGAAGCAAAGTCCTCTTTGGACATGCCGGACTGCAGGAAGTAGAGAAGTCCGGTGGCCAGGATCATGCCGATGGGCACACCGATCTGCGGGTAGGCGCCGAAGAGGCCGCGCTTCTTGATGGGTGCGTGTTCCACAGCCATCAGTGCAGCGCCGCCCCACTCACCACCGGCGGAGAATCCCTGGAGAATGCGCAGCAGGATCAACAGAACCGGAGCCCACAGCCCGATGGACTGGTACGTCGGAAGGACACCGATAAGGGCTGTGGCAGCACCCATCATGACCAGGGTCATGACCAGGACGGCCTTGCGTCCCATGCGGTCACCCAGGTGGCCGGCAACAAAAGCACCCAGCGGCCGGAAAAGGAAGCTGATGCCGATGGTGGCGAAGGACAGAAGTTGCGCTACCCCGGGGTTGGACTTTTCCAGGGGTGAAAGGAACAAGGGAGCCAACAGCGTCGCTGTCAGCTGGGCAAAGATGAAGAAGTCGTACCACTCGATGGTGGTGCCCACCAGTGTCCCGGCCAGGACCCTGCGCTCTTCGCGCTTGGTGCTGGGTCCCGACGGTGAGTCGACAGTGGAAGTTGCGGTCATTGGAACTCCATGGGTGAGAGTGACTGGTCGGCGAGTGAATGCATTAACCGACAGAACGGTCAGTTAGGAAAGGATACTACAGTCTGTGACTCAAAGCACAGGCCGTGACTGTTGGGGCCCGTCCCGGGGGTGCCGCACGCATAGGATGGTTCGCATGGAGTCCCCCAGCGAAAACCCGGGCCACGCTGCCACGGCAACCCAGCCCCCGCCGTCGCAAACGCTCTCCAGGGGAATCCGGGCCCTGGAGATCCTCGCCGCAGCCGACCGGCCCCTCACCATCGCCGAGCTGACCCAGGCACTGGGCGTCCACCGTTCCGTGGCCTACCGGATCCTGCGGACTTTGGAGGACCACTCACTCCTTGTCCGCGACGATGCCGGGAGGGTCCAGCCGGGCCCCGGACTGGCCGTCCTGGCCAGCGGCGTTTCGCGCAGCCTGCAAACAGCGGCGTTGCCCGAATTGACCCAGCTGGCGAACTCACTGCACATGACAGCATTCGTGGCGGTCTGGGATCACCAGGAATGCGTCACGCTGGTGACCGTCGAGCCACGGCATACCGGTTCAGCACTGGCCCAGCACCCCGGCACCCGCCACCCCGTCAGCACAGGCGCGCCCGGCATTGCCATCCAGTCCACCATGACCGAGGAACGGTGGCAGCAGGTGGCTGCCGGCATCCCCTACAGGCCGGAAGCCCGCCGTGCCCACCAGCTCGGCTACGCCACCAGCCACGATGAAGTCATTGCCGGCCTCTCCTCCGTAGCAGCCCCCATCACCGTCCCTGGGGGACGTCCGGCAGCGATCGCCGTCGTCTATATCCGGCTGGAACAGGACGCCGACGCAGTGGGCCAGGCCCTTGCTGCGAGCGCAGCCCGCATCGAAGGCCAATTGCTCTGATGCGGGCCCCGGCGCTGCCTAGCTTTCGGCCCCGTGGCCGATCCTGGAATACAGCTCCGGTTGTGTGCGTCGAAGGCGCAGGCCCCACAGCACTCCCGCGATGCCGGGCAGCATCACCAGCATCGGCAGGACAAACGTGGCCGCGGAGGATTCCGTCTGCCCCAGCAGAACGTTGAAGTTGGCGAGAATCAGCACCAACACCAGGGCCAGCAGCACCAGGCCCAAGCTCGGCGCCACTACCCGTACCCACAGCCCGGCTCCGTGCCCGTTGCGGCGGAAAAACCCGATGACTGCCACCGACACCACCGCCATGAGCAGCACCAGGCCGATTGCCCCGCTGTTGGTCAGCCACGTGAACATGGTCAGCACCGGATAGAGCTCACCGAGCTCCGAGGTGGAGCCGGCCACTGCAAATCCCAAGGTGACCACTACCGCGATGGTTGTTTGTGCCAACGAGCCGGCGAACGGCGCACCACTTTGGGCGCGTACTTTGGCCAGCGCTGATGGCAGGACACGCTCGCGGCCCAGGGAGAAGAAGTAGCGGGCGACGGCATTGTGGAAGCTGACCAAGGCCGCAAAGAGACTGGTGACAAAAAGGATTTGGGCAATATCGCTCAGGAGTACCCCGCCATGGGCTCCGAGGAAGGAAAAGATCATGTCCGGCCCGCTGGTGGCCGCTGTTTCGAAGACGGCGGAAGGACCGGCTCCCACGGTCATGGCCCATGCAGAGATCGCGTAGAACACGGCAATGATTCCCACCGCAGCGAAGGTTGCCCGCGCCACGGTGCGCTGGGGGTCTTTGGATTCTTCGCCGTAGATGGCTGCCGATTCGAAGCCCATGAAAGCCGCGATGCCAAAGGACAGCACCGCTCCCACGCCCGGGACGAAGAGTGCGGCCGGGCTGAAGGCGTCGGCGCTGACGCCCTCCGGTGCCACTGCCAGGCTCAGGACGTCGTAGACAATGACCACCAGGAATTCCAAGGCAACCAGGATGCCAAGGACCTTGGCCGACAGGTCCACCCTGTTCACTCCCAACCAACCCACCACCGCAATGCACACCAGTACCGGGATCCACCACGGGACGCTGATGTTCAACCGGGCGGAGAGCAGCGAAGAGACGGTGAATCCGAAAAGCCCATAAATTCCCACTTGCATGAGGTTGTAGGCCATCAGGGCAATCAGCGAAGCTCCCACCCCCGCCGGGCGCGAGATGCCCTGGGCAATATAGGCGTAGAAAGCTCCGGCATTGGTGACGTAGCGGCTCATTGCCGCATACCCCACGGCAAACAGCGCCAATATTCCGCCCAGCACCAGGAAGGAGAGTGGCACTCCCAGCACGCCCGTCACTCCAAAGGTGGTGGTGACACCGCCGGCCAGAACTGTCAGCGGCGCCGAGGCGGCGATAATCATGAAAGTGACGGCCGGTACGCCTAGGAGTTTCTTGGTTTTTGGCGGCCCGACGGTCCTGCCTTTGACGGTATTGTCAACGCTCATTATGTGCTCCTGCCTCGGTGCCGCGGGAGATCCGGGCGGCACGGTGTGGTTCATTCCGCAATCTTCCATCGCAGGAACCACACGTGACTTGTCTCACACGGCAGGGTGGTTGTCGGAACACGCACGGCCCACGTCGCCCCAGGACCCAGGTGTAGAATCATGGCCACACTCATGAAGGGAGTCCCATGTCCGTTGCGGCCGACACGCCTCCCTCAACAGTTGTTGCTGTGCGGGCTGATTCTTTCGCGGAATGGAGCCGGGCGATCTCCACATCGTTCGTTCCGTTGGTCGCCAAGGGACCGGCCCACGCATCATTCCATGGCACCATGAGGTCCCGCGTGCTGGGGCAGATCTCTGTGGTGGAAGTGGCAGCTGGCCCCCACACGGTCCTCAGGACACCGGAGCTGATTGCGAAGTCAACGGGACGCTTTTTCAAACTCAGCATCCAGCTGGCAGGCTCGGGCCGTTTGGTGCAGGACGATCGTGAGGCCCTGCTTCGCCCCGGCGACCTCTCCATCTACGACACATCCCGGCCTTACCAGCTGACGTTCGACGACGACTTCCGCACTTTGGTGCTGATGTTTCCGCATGTGCTGCTGGACTTGCCAGCCGGGGCCATGGGTCACGTGACAGCGCTGCGGATTCCCGGCGACGAAGGGCTGGGACAACTCATCAGCCCCTTCCTGGTGCGCCTGGCGGACAACCTGGAAGCTCTTTCCGGTGCCAACGGCCTGCGCTTGGTCCACAATGCCCTGGACCTGGTCACGACACTTTTCAATGGGGAACTCGATCACGTCGTCGAGACCGGCCGGGACCCGCATCTGCTTCTCCTGGCGCGCATCCACGATTACATCGAGGCAAACCTCGGCGATCCCGACCTCTCCCCCGGATCCATCGCAGCGGCACACTACATTTCCACGCGGCACCTGCATGATCTGTTCCAGGAGATCGACACCACAGTGGCCTCTTCCATCAGGCAGCGCCGGTTGGAACGGTGCCGGCGGGACCTCAAGGACCCGGTGCTCCTGGACAGGCCTGTCACGGCCATCGCGGCGCGTTGGGGCTTTACCGATGCCGCGCATTTCAGCCGCATTTTCCGGGCTGCCTTCGGCAATTCGCCAACCGGTTACCGCAATACAGCCTGAGCATCAGGGCATGGGTTGCGGCCGGGGTTGGCGCTTCATCACCAGGAAGGTCACCAGGCCCAGCACCAGGAGCCCCGCAGCTGCGGCCATCGATACCAGGAACGCGGCTCCTGGCCCTTGGGTTTCGGCCAGTTGACCGGCCACGTAGGATCCCAGGGCCGTACCCGCCACGATTCCGCTGGCCAGCGCTGTCATGACAGTGGCCATCCGTCCGGCCGGGGCAACCACTCCACCGATGCTGAACACCGTCACCATGACGGGACCAACGGGGATACCCAGAATCAACAGGACCGCCACCATGGGCCAGATTCCGGCAGGCAGCAGCAACAACAGTGACAGGACGGTCATGGCCAGGGCGGCCGCTACCCAGCGGGCGGCGAGGCTGAATCGCTGTGGCCAGAAGGCCACGGACAGGGCCGCCACGGCGGAGCTCAAGCCCATCACGGCATACAGCAGACCTGCGATCTCGGCTGTGGCGTACTGCGCGGAGAAAGCACTCAGCGCGTTTTGGGTTGCTCCGAAGAAGGTCCCCATGCAGACCATTGCCAACACCGGGACAGCTACTACGGCAGCGGCCCACCGGTTTCGCTGCCGGGCGCTTCTTGCTTCCCCGCTGGTGCCCGCTGGATCCTCATGGACAGCCTGCGAACCCTTGGGAGCGGGCGCCACGGCCAACTGGCTGGGATGGACTGCGAAAGCAGGAACCAGGGTGATGGTCATGAGGGCTGCCAGGGCCAACGGCAACCACGGCGCCACAACACTGGCGAGGATGCCAACCAGGGCCGGTCCCAGTACAAAGGTCATTTCATCCGCAGTGCCTTCGTAGGACAAAGCAGTGTCCAGATCGGCCCTGTTGGAGGCCACACTGCTCCCGCCTTTGGCAGAAGATGAGAGATTGCGCGTGGTCAGGGCCATCCATCGCACGCGGGCCATGGGCCCAACCTGCGGGCAACTGGCTCCGGCCAGGAATGCGGTGATGAGGACGCCGATGGAGTCGAGTGCCGAACCATAACCGGTGGTCAGATAGGCAGCAGCAAGCAAAGCCACCACGGCAACGGTATTGATGACCGCGGCTGCCAAAAGAACCCGCCGTTGACCAGCTTTGTCGGCCAAGGAACCCAGTACGGGCGCGCCCATGGCAGAGCCTATGCCGACTGCACCGGCTGCCATCCCGCCGATCGCGTAGGACTGGCTGACCGCGGTGACCAGCGTCAGCGTTCCCACTGTCAGCATGGCCAGGGGAAGCCGGGCGAAGAGTCCCAAGGGGAGGAAGCCCGGACCTGCCAGTTCCGGCAGGCGGGCAAACCGTCCGGGGAGTCGGGAGGGTCGGGGAGATGCAGGAGATACGGCCTTCTGGGCCAATGAAGATTTTTCCATTAATCCGGGTTCGCTAAAGAGTGCGCATCGTCCCTCCTCCCGATGCGCGCAACCCGGTGTAACACGTCAAGTCTAGCTGATGGCTTTCAACCGGGGACAGATTCAGCGATCCGTACGCTGGACCCGTTCCGTCCTTTCACTACCTGGAGTTGCGTGCCGATGCGTTGCTTCATTTCGGCGACGTGGCTTACCAGGCCTACTACACGGCCGCCATCCCGAAGCCCTTCCAAAGCATCCATGACCTGCTCCAGGGCCTGCTCATCCAGGCTTCCGAATCCTTCGTCGACAAACAGGGTTTCGATGTCCACGCCGCCGGCCTCCTGCTGGACCACGTCCGCCAGGCCCAGGGCCAAGGAGAGCGAGGCCATGAACGATTCACCACCGGACAAGGTGGAGGTGTCCCTTTGCTGACCGGTCCACTCATCAACCACTTCCAGGCCGAGTCCCGATTTGGCCCCGCGTGCTGCCTTGGCATCGGTGTGCTGCAGGGTGTAGCGGCCATCGCTCATGGCGGTCAGCCGTTCGGAGGCTGCTTCGGCAACCTGCTCCAGCCTGGCTGCCAGGACATAGGAGTTCAGACTCATGCGGTAGCTGTTGTCACCGCTTCCGCGGGCAGTATCGGCGAGTTCCTGCAGCAAGCGGGCCCGCCGTTGCGGCTCCTCACCGGCGGCAGCGAGGTCCTGGTATTGACGCCGGAGCTGCATCACTGACGTGGTCGACTTGGCAGCCAGGCCTTCGGCCAAGGCTGCGGCTTGGTAGTCCCTGGCGGCAGCCGCAGATTCGTCCTTGGCGGCGGCCAGCTGGTCTTCGGTCAGCGGGAGTTCACCGAGGCCCGCTTCCTTGCCGGCCAGGACAAGGTCCTCGTTGGCGAACAATTCGTCCAGGCGGGCCGCCTCGGCATCGAATTCCGCCACATCCCGCTCCAATACCACTTCATCGGCCGTGGACAGCAGTTCATTGCGGGCCTCTTCGGCGGAAGCGAAGCCGGAATCCGGAAGTGCTTCAGCCAGGGACAGGTTGGCCTCGTCCAAAGCCACTTTGGCACTCTCCTGGGCCCTGCCTGCATCCACCACAGCCTTGAGCAGCGCCCTCTCTGCTCCCAGGGCATCAATTCTTGAGCGCAGGTCCGGGAAGATTCCCCTCAAGCCCTTGAGGTCGTCAGCGAGCCCGTTGTGTTGTTCCTCGAGAACCACCAGTGCAGCACCTGCCCGGGAGGCTTCGGCGGTGGAGGCTGTGTACTGGTCCTGGGCCGCGAGGATACTCCGGGCAAGGGTGTCGCGTTGTTCCAGCAGACCTGCCAATGAGCGTGAAGCTTCCTTCGCTGCGCTGGCTGCAGCGCGCGCTTCGGCCAACCGGGAGTCTGCCTCGGCCGCATCCACGGAGCCGCTCTGGGCCTTGAGCCCCGCCAGGCGTGCTGTGGCAGTGGAAAGGTGGTTGGCAATCAGGGCAACGGCTTCATCGCTGCTGTCAAATTTGCTACGGGCCGCGTCTTCTTCCTGGGCCAGCGCGAGTGCTGACACGGCAGCGGCGGCCGGGCGGGGATGGTAATCGCTTCCGCAGACGGCGCAGGGTTGGCCGTCCTGCAGTGCCGCAGCCAGTTCACCGGCAGCGTTTGCGAGCCGGCTCTCGCGAATGTCCAGCCATTTTTGCCGCAGATCCTGCGACGTCCCACGAGCCTCCACGTGCTGCGCGCCCAAGCGGTCTACCTCTTGGGCGGTTTCAGCACAGCGGGCAACGATGTCCACGAGCTCGCTGGCAGCACGAGCCTCGCGCTCCCGGTCCGCCAACTGTCCAGCGACCGTCTCCAGTGGCTGCACCTGGAGATCTATTGCGGTGGCTTCAGCAGCCAATTCCCCCAGCGTGGCCTCGGCTGATTCCGCGGCTTTTTGGCTGTTCTCCTGCTGCTTGCGTTGGGCCCGTATTCTGGCCGCAATCTGCTCCATGCGCTGTTCATCGGGAAGGCGGGCATGGAGCACAGCCGTTGTTGCCTCGATGGACTCCAGGGCTCCGGCAGGATCGTCGGATACCCCGCCTGCCTCCTCCAACTTCCTTGTGGCAGCAGCGTAAGCGTCCACTGCGGACCGGTATTTACCTGCTGACACGGCCGCGGCGTCAAGGTGACCACCAAGGACGGCAGCACGGCGGTGCCGCGCAAGCCTTTCCTTGTTTTCCTGGGCTTGCGGAGCGGCAAGCTCAAGCAAGACCCGCCGTTGCATGGCCGCGGCCAGCCGTGAGTGCCGCAGCGATTTTTCCTGCTCCGCCTGGTAATGGCCGGCCAAGGCCGAGGAGCGCACCTCTGCCTGTGCCGACTGCTTTTGGCGGCGGTTCCGTTCCTCCGTCAATTCCTGCTCCACGGCTGCCAGCCAGACGCCAGGCTCCAGCCCGCTGGTGGCCGGTTCCGGGGAGTCCCCCGGTCCGGGGCCGCCCAGGCCAAGGTGTGCACGCTCAGCGCCGACCCTCTCCAGCAGCATCTGCAGCTCCGAAGCATTTTCCTTCACAGCGAGTGCTGCCGCCGCAGCCTGACGTGCCAGCTGGCCCTCAACGGCTTCGAACCGCTGGGTGCCAAAGAGCTTCTTCAAAAGCTCCAGACGGTCACCTGCTTTGGATCTCAGGAAGGCCGCAAAATCGCCCTGCGGCAGCATGACGACCCGGGTGAACTGATCCCGGTCCATTCCCAGGATCCCGGCGAGTTCCGCCCCGGCTTCGTCATTCCGGGAAGTCTTCTCCTCCCAGGCGCCGTCCACCCATTCCCGCAGAAGGGTCTTGGCTTTCTGTTCGGTGAATCCGTTGCGGCCCCTCGAGCTCGGCCTGAACCAGGCGGGAGAACGGGAAACTTCAAAGCGCCGTCCCCTGGCGGAGAACTCACACACCACACTTGGCTCTGCCCCGGGAGAGGCATGATCGCTGCGGAGCCGTTTACCGTCCTGCCTGGCACCAGGAACGGATCCGTACAGGGCGAAGCAAATGGCATCCAAAATACTGGTCTTGCCGGCGCCGGTGGCACCGTTCAGGAGAAACAGCCCTTGGGCGCTGAGCTGATCGAAATCAATATGCTGGGCATCGGCGAAGGGACCGAAGGCTTCAATCTCCAGGCGGTGGATTCTCATAGCTCGGCTTCCTCCAAACGGACTGCCTCCAAGGCCTCCAGGAAGGCGGATTTTTCTGCCGGTGTTGCTGTTCTGTCCCGTACATGGTCAAGGAACCCGCAGCACACTTCCAGGTCATCCCGGGCCTCCGCAAGGCGGGTGCTGTAGCTCGTTTTGACCTTGGCCTCGGCTCCCTCGGGGTCAAAAGCCAGGACCAGGGTGTCCGGGAAACGGGTCCTCAATCTCTCCATGGCCTGGGCTGGACGTTGGGGGTCGGTGACCGTGATGTGGCAGTAGGCTTCTTCTGCCCACGCATGATCCGGTGATTCCAGCAGGGCATCCATGGTGCCGCGTAGTATCGCCAACTTCCGGGGCGCGTCCCAGGCAACCTCCTGGACTTCCACGCTTCCATCGCCGGCGATGTCCACCAACCATGCGCCCTTTTGATGTTTTGCTTCGGAGAAGGAATACGCCAAGGGAGAACCGGAATACCGTACATTCGCGGCCAGGACCTGCCGGCCATGGAGGTGACCCAAGGCGGTGTAGGAGAATCCGTCAAAGAGATCCAGTGGCACCGCTCCGAGCCCACCGATACTCAGGTCGCGCTCGCTTTCCGACGTGATGCCACCGCTGGCAAAGGTGTGCGCCAGAACAACGGGAAGAACCGGGCCTTCCAAGCGCCGGTGTTCCACATCCCGCGTGATCCGGGCTACGGCTTCAGCCGTCACGGAAAAGTGAGTGGCGGTCTCCACTCCCAGGCGCCCGGCTACAAGCCTGGGTTCCAGATAGGGCACCCCATACAGCGCCACGTGCCCTCGATCCTGTTCCTTGCCAATGGGGAGCAACACCGGGACGTCGAGATCCTCCACCCGGGTCCGCAGGTGGACTCCCCCGCGCGCAAGGAGGCGGGACGCAAAGCCAAGCCGGATGGCGGAATCATGGTTGCCGCTGGTCAGCACCACAGCGGCACCCGTCCCGGTGATGCGCACCAAAGCGTCATCAAGCAGCTTGACGACGTCCAGGCCCGGCAAGGCGCGATCGTAAACGTCGCCGGCTATGAGGACAACGTCCACGGAGTTGGTGTCCACGAAGTCCACCAGTTGATCCACGAAACTGCGTTGGGCATCAAGCATCCCAACGCCGTGGAACGATCGGCCCAAGTGCCAGTCAGAAGTATGGAGTAACCGCATGTTTCCAAGCTAGCGGGGGTGTCCGACAAAAAAGCGAAGGCGGGCCGCCCGCCGTCGAACCCTGACGCAGCTTAACCTTTCTTGCCGTCAAAGAAGTCGCGGGCGTCGTCGGACTGTGGTGCAGCCACCGGGGGAACGGGCTCTTTGGCAGTCCCGGAAGCTGACGTCGCTTCCTGGCGGACCGCTGCGTGGGTGGGGTCCTCGTCGGCGTCGAAGGCATCATTGACTCCACCACCATTGACGCCATCAGCTGCGATTGGCTCATCAGACCCGGTTGCAACGTGCGACAAACCTTTGAGCCCGCGGAAGGCCAAGCCCGCCAGCGCTGCACCCAACAGAGGGGCAACCCAAAACAGCCACAGACCATCAAGTGCCCACGACGGACTGAAGAACGCTTGGGCGGTGGCGCGCGCGGGGTTGAAGGGAGTATTGCCCAGCACCTGCCCGAACTGCAGAAGCACGGCGAGGGTGAGGCCCACAGCAAAGGGAGCCAAGGCAGGAACAGCGCGCCGGCCGGCTACGGAGCCCAGGAAAACAGCCACCAGCAGGGCGGAGCCGATTACTTCCACCAGCAGCACGCCCGCCAGCTGTGTTTGGGCGGGCGCATGCTCACCGAATCCCGCGGCCACCGAGCCGAAAGCCGAACGGGCATCCGTCAACACGGGCACTGTCAGCACAATGACGTACACCAAGGCTGCGCCAACGATGCTGCCTACCACCTGGGCCACAACATAGCCCAGCGCCGCCACAGCCCGGATGCGCCCGGCAATGAAGTTACCCACAGTGATGGCGGGATTGAAATGACCCCCGGAAACATGGCCGAAAGCCACCATGGCTGCAGCCACGGCCAAACCGGTGGCCAATGCGGCAGGCACCGGAGCTCCGGACGGGCTTGAGAAAATCGAGACGCCGGCCGCAACGAAGACGATGAGCAGGGATCCCAAAGCTTCTGACGACAACCGGGCCAGCAATCCTGGCCGGGTATCTGGGGTGGCCTGCGCTGGAGTAGTCATGGCTGGTGCGTCCTTAGAATCGGGGGCGTCGGGGCTCCTGTGTATTTTGCCAGCACAGTCTGGGCGATTGCTGGACACCAGCACGGAGCCTGTGGCCGGTTCAGCGACCCAGGACGATGGCGGCCATGGCCGTGATTCCAAGGGCCACCACAGCCACAGTACACAGGAGCGGCACCGCGGCGGGGGCTGCACTGGTGCCGGAGCGGAGCTGCCGCAAACGGATCCAGGCTGCGGCAGACAGAACCACTGTGGCTGCAGCGGCCATCAGGGCGCAGATGCCTTGGTAGTCAAGGCCCGGAAGAGCGGGAAAAACCGGCTCCGCCACGGGCTCGGAGGTCAGCCAACTGCGCCACATGAACAGATCCACCACCACCAAGGAGATCAGCGTCCGACGCCATGAAAGGGTGGTTCGTTCAGGCTGAAGGCCCGGATCCCTGGCTTCGCCGCCCACGGGACCTGGGGTCACCGTGCCACCAGAATAAGCACGGCAAAAGCCAACGCAGCCAGTGCCACCACAACCGTCATGAAGAACATCACCCGCGAAAAGGGCAATTCCTGATCGTTGCGCATGGCCGCTTCCATGAGGCCCCACCGCCTGTAGGACAAGGCGGCCAGGCCCGCGCCCACCAGCGCCAAAAGAACGCAGAGAACCAGGCGCACCGGCTGGGGAGCAATATTGGGAGCCAGCTGATCAATAGCCACTGCGCCGGCCAGCAACGCCAACGACGTACGGATCCACGCAAGGAACGTGCGCTCATTGGCCAAGGAGAAGCGGTAGTCAGGCGTCTTTCCTGTCCGTCGCCAAGCAGGTTCGCGCACGTGCTCACTCCAAGTTTCAGTCAGGGCCGGGAAGCTTCCCCACCATACCAGCGGCGGTTGGCCGGCACGGTAAGTTACTGGCATGAGTGTTGACGCTTCCCCCACCGCACCCTCCTTCGCATCCCGCGTCCACGGATCCCTCCTGGGCGGCGCCCTGGGTGACTCCCTGGGCTACGCCGTGGAGTTCGACTCGCTCGCCGCAATCCGCGCACGGTACGGTCCCTCAGGCCTGGTCTCCTTTGAACAGCTGGAGGAACCCAGCCATTTCTCCGATGACACCCAGATGACTCTTTACACGGTTGACGGACTGGTGGAAGCACTTGAGTGGGCCAACGATGGTGTGGCAGCGGACGAAATTGCCTGCCTGTGGCTCGCCTACCTCAGGTGGCTGGCAACCCAGGACGTGGAGGCCGCATCATCCGCGCCGGTCCCCCAGCCCCGCTGGATCGATGGCCAGGAAGTCCTGAAACACCGCCGGGCGCCGGGAAATGCCTGTCTCAGCGGATTGGCCAGCGGTGCCATGGGAACCGTTGCCCGCCCCGTTAATCCGGAATCCAAAGGCTGCGGCACCGTCATGAGGTCAGCGCCCTTTGGACTTATTCCGCACATTTCACGCGAAGCCGTTTACAAGCTCAGTGCCGATGCAGCAGCCCTGACGCATGGCCACCCCTCCGCCCGCCTCAGCGCCGCGGCCTTCAGCCTGCTCATCCACAACATTGTGGCGGGCGGCGATGTCCGGACTGCCGCCGTCGACGCCCTTGCCTTCATCAACGGCGTTCCCACCAAAGCCCGGGAGCTCCCGGCACGCCTTGAAGCGGCCTTGGATTTGTCCCGAAGCGCCTCTGTTGCCGGCCCCGGGGAACTGAACTCGGTACTCGGGGAGGGATGGATCGCCGAGGAAGCGCTCGCCGTCGGACTTTATGCGGTTCTCGCAACGGAAGGCAGCGATCCCGCCGATCACTTCCGGAACGCCGTGGCGGTTGCCATCAACCACGGCGGCGACAGCGACTCCACCGGCTCGATTGCCGGCAACATACTGGGTGCCCTGTACGGCGAAGCGTGCTTGCCCAGCGAGTGGCTGACTGCCCTGGAGGCACCGGACGTCATCCGCGGCATGGCCCAGCGGTTGCTGGCGGTCACCGAAGGCTGACTGCTCAGCTGCGGCGAAGGGTGATGTTGTTGCAGGCCTCGCACACCTCAGCCGGAATAAGGCCGCGCCGCTGCAGGAAACCGAAAATCGCGCATCCCAGGCAGAAGCCAAGAAATGCTTCCAGCGACGCTGCCACGATCAACAGGACCAGAAGGAACCACGCCGCCGGAAGGTTACCCAGGACAAAGAGCACGACGGCGGTACTCGTCAAAGCGGCCCCGATACCTTGCGCGAAGCGCTTGGGCGGCCCCGGCACCAGCTTCGCGTGGCCGATCAGGGGAGCAATCACCTTGACGGAGAGCAGCGCGAGGGGAGAAATGCGCGGGCCGAAAAGTACCCGGAGCCAAAACCCCACGGCCAGGACGGCCAGGCCCCAGCCCCACCCGGTGAGCAGCGTTGCGGTGGCCACTGCCACCACCAGGCCGGCCGTGATCCGGGCAGCGTACTCGTTGACGGGATTGGGAAAGGCGAAAACGCTGCTCCACCTCACGCCCTTGCCGCCGCGCACGTCGGTGGTCTGTTGCACGGGCGCGGATTGAAGGGCTGGCTTGGTCATTCGTTAAAGCTAGAAGGGCAGCCGGTCACGCCGGAAGCATTGTTGCGCAGTATGACTGCCGCCCTGAGGCTGCTGGGCCGATGCCGCGCCCGTTCCGCGCGGGTTACGCCCCGCCCACCATCTGGAGGAACTCGCCCTCGGAGACAACTTCGATTTGCTGGCCCTTCGCATGCAGCTCCATGACGCGCTTGGCCTTTCCGGTCAGCCGGCCGGCGCGCAGATCCCCTGCAACAAAGCCGTCTCCCACAATCAGGACAGTGGTGCGCGAAGTAACCCTGCTTTCCGGCCTGGCCCCCATGTCAGCTGCCCGGGACTTCGCTTCCGGCCGGGTGATGGCGAGGTCGCCGGTGAACACGACGGTTTGCCCAAACAAGGGATGGCCGGGTTCGGCGGCGGGGTTGGGCAGGGGGTTGGGTCCTTCTTCCGGCCACGCGGACCAGCCGGCCGGCTGGGAGGGAGGCCTCACCATGCTTTCCCCCGGACTGCTGCCCGCCCGGGACGCCAGGGCTGAGACAGTTGCCTTGGACAGGCCAAGGGCCGGATCGAAGGCGGCCTGGGTGGGAAGCGTCAGGCCCAGGGACAGGTAAAGCTCGGCAATGCTGTTGGCGCCGTTCCGCCGGGCGATGTCCACCAGAATCCCTGCGCAGGCCCGTGCGTCCTCGGCGGCATCGTGGTGATTGACCAGCGGCACCCCGGCTTCCTCTGCGGCATACGGCAGGGAATTGGATACCAGCGAATAACAGCGGCGGGACAGCATCACGGTGCATACGTAGTCGTAGGCAGGCCCGGAAAGACCGGATACCTCAAGCCCTGAGCGGATGACGCCCAGATCGAAGGCCGCGTTATGGGCCGCCAGGATGTCATTTCCTATGAAGGCGCCAATTTCCGGGAAAAGGTCTCCGAAGCGGGGATGGCCCGCCACGTCTTCTGCACGTATCCCGTGGATGCGTGTGTTGTGGAATTCAAAGTGGTCGTGGTGTTCTGGAGGCCGCATCAGCCACGAGGCTTCTTCCACCACTACTCCCCCGCGGACTTTGCTCAGCCCCACCGAACAGGGCGAGCCCCTGAAGCCGTTGGCGGTTTCAAAGTCGATCGCAGTAAAGTCCAAAGCCACTGCTCAAGGTTACCGCTGGAAAAGGCCGCCCCAGCCGACTTACCCGGCGGGGCGGCCTTGCAGCCGGAACTTCACAAGAACTTTACGGCCGGGATGTGGCCAACACCACGTGCTGGTGCCGCCGGTTCAGGGCGTGGCCTTGCGCAGCGTCGCGAAAGACCCCGCGGCAAGGACCGCAGACACCAGGGCGGTCCAGCCGCTGATGGTCAAGGGCGTCTGTTGGGCAAACCAGTTTCCGATGGCCCCCCACCACTCCAAGAGAGTTGCCAGTGCGCCCAGGCCAATCAATGCCACGCCTGTGCCCAGGGTGGAAACCAGCATGCCGCTGGTGCCCCAACGTTTGTAGATGGTGGCGAACCAGAACCCCACAATGAACATGAACATCATCACCACGAAGAGGAATGCCGCCGCGGAATACCACGGCCCGTCGGTGGCCCAGGGAATGGTGAAGAAGTATCCCGAAACACCCCAGCCGTTGGTTGCCCTCTCTATTACGCCGCCCACCAGGTAGAGGCCCGTCATGCCCAAGGCGATCACGGAGAACAGTCCCAGTGTTCCCAGGTAAAAAGCCCTGCGGCTGATGCTCAACCCTTGGGAGAAGGGGAAGACCAGCGTGAGGCTCTGGATACCCAGGACCATGAAATACCACATAGGCGCCTGGCTGCCACCGCCGTACTTTCCTTCATTGACGGGAATGAGGGCAAAGATGGCCAACGACATCAGGAATGCCGCCCCCAGGATGGTCAATGGCCATCCAATATAGGTCCACTTGTTGATCAGCTGCAT
Organism: Paenarthrobacter ilicis; assembly: GCF_016907545.1. NCBI lineage: Bacteria > Bacillati > Actinomycetota > Actinomycetes > Micrococcales > Micrococcaceae > Paenarthrobacter > Paenarthrobacter ilicis. The sequence continues at coordinate 2,462,838 of NZ_JAFBCD010000001.1, forward strand.
CCGGGCAACTGCCATAACCCTGCTCATCGCCGTACCTCCACTGCAGCATCGGCATCAAGAGTGTTTCCCATAAGAAGAGGGCTGCCCGCGGCCATGGTTTTCCGCACCACCAGCTGCTGGAGCGAAACCGGCGAAAGGTCCAACCCCAGTTCCAGCGCCTCTGCGCGCTCGCGGCCGTCCAGGGCCCCATCCAGTGTCACAGAGGCAAGCGAACCCAGGACTTCACGATGCAGGATTGTCCGCCCTGCGAGGAAGGAATCCACGGTGTCAGCGGAGCCGGAGACTGTCACGGCAGAACCACGGAGAGCATCAGCGTCGGCATCCATGATGATCCGGCCCTTGTCGATGACCACCACGTGTTCCAGAAGGTTGGCCACCTCATCTATCAGGTGGGAGGAAAGAATGATGGTTCGCGGATGCTCTGCGAAGTCCTTCACCAGGTGGTCGTAGAACAATTGCCGCGCAACGGCGTCCAGCCCCAGGTATGGTTCGTCGAAGAACGTCAGCTCGGCACGTGATGCCAAGCCGATGATGACCCCTACGGCTGACAGTTGCCCCCGCGAGAGCTTCTTGATGCGGCGTTTGGTGGGAAGTTGAAACTCCTCCGCCAGTTGCTCGGCGAACTGCTGATCCCAGTCCTTGTAGAACAACGCCGCCGACCGGAAAGCATGCCTGGGCTGGAAGTCGTCCGGGTACTTCTGCGATTCGCGGATGAAGCAGATCCTGGAGAGGACGGCCTCGTTTTCGTAGGCCGGGGACCCGAATACCAGGGCCTCGCCGGCGGTGGCAAAGGCCTGCGCGGTCAGGATGGACATGAGGGTGGTTTTGCCTGCACCGTTGCGGCCCAGCAGTCCGTAGATCCGGTTGGCCGACAACCTCAGGTTCACCTGGTCCAGGGCGTTGTGGTCCTTGTAATGCTTGCTGAGGTTGCGGGCCTCCACGATGGTGTCAGTCACAGGGCCGCGCTCCTTTCCTTATCCGTCCCGGGCTTCGGTTCAAGCACGGCACTGCGGGTGATCATGGTGGTGAGTTGCTCGGCGGAGATACCCAGCTTGCGGGCCTCCACGGCGAGGGGTTTTACGTATTGTTCGAAGAATTCCTCGGTTCGGCGCGCAATCACCTGGGCGCGCGCACCTGTGGCCACAAACATCCCGATCCCCCTGCGTTTGTAGAGAATTCCGGCGTCCACCAAGAGGTTGACGCCCTTGGCCGCCGTGGCCGGATTGATGCGGTGGAACGCGGCAAATTCATTGGTGGACGGGACCTGGGATTCCTCCGCCATGCTGCCGTCCACGATCCCGTTCTCGATCAGCTCGGCTATTTGCTGGAATATCGGCTTGCCGTCGTCGATCATGAGCACCACCGCCTCATTGGTTCATTACTCATGTAACTAACCATACAACCTCAGCCGCCAGCGTCAAGAGCGTCGGAATTCCCGACGACGGGCTTCAAGTACCCTTAACAGGTGATCTTTTCTGCGATGAACGACCTTGCCGTATCCGCTTTCGGGGGCGCAGGACCGGTACAGCCGTCCATGGCTTCGTTTCTGCCTGACTGGTTGAACCCCCAGATCTTCCTTGCCGATCCTGCTTTGGCCCCGTGGGTGGTGCTGTTGGTGTGCGGCATCGTCTTCGCGGAGACGGGCCTGCTGGTGGGATTCTTCCTGCCCGGCGACTCCATGCTCTTCACCGCCGGCCTTCTGGTGGCCACCGACACCATCAAGTTCAATATCTGGGCCTTGACCGGACTCATCATCGTGGCCGCGATCCTCGGCAACCAGACCGGATACCTGATCGGTTCCAAAGCCGGGCCCGCCATTTTCAACCGGCCCGACTCAAAACTCTTCAAGAAGGAAAACGTAGAGAGCGCCCACGCATTCTTCGAAAAGCACGGTGGCAAGGCGTTGATCCTGGCCCGTTTTGTGCCGATCATCCGTACGTTCGTGCCCGTGATTGTTGGCGTTGCGCAGATGGATAAGCGCAAGTTCTTCATCTTCAACGTCATCGGCGCAGTCCTGTGGGGCGGCGGCGTGACCCTCCTGGGATTCATCCTTGGTGATCGCATCCCGTGGGTCAGCAACAACCTGGACATCATCTTCATCATCATCGTGCTGGTTTCCGTGATCCCGGTCTTCATCGAGGTTGCCCGCGGGTTCATGGCCAAGCGCAAAGCTGCCGCCCAAGGCACCGATCCTGTGGAGGAATTCATCGAAGAACACGACGCCGGAAAGCACGGCGAGCACTGACCCCACCAAGCGCTGACCCCGGCAAACACCGGCCAAACCCCGCCGCGATGGTCAGCAGGCAATAAGAAAGGCACCCCGCAGGCGGGGTGCCTTTCTTATGTGCGAGGCGACTAGTTGGCGTCCGGGGCCTCCAGCCCTGCAACGATCGCAGGCAGCAGCGCACGGAATGCCTGCCCGCGATGGCTGATCGCGTTCTTTTCCTCGGAGCTCAGCTCGGCGCAACTGCGGTCCATGCCCGCCGGCTGCAGGATGGGATCGTAGCCAAATCCTCCGGCTCCCCTGGGCTCCCGCAACAGCGTCCCTTCCAGTTGCCCGTACTCCACCGTTTCCTGGCGGATTCCGTCCTTGCCGGGGACTGCCAACGCAGCAGCACAGACAAAGGCTGCACCCCGGAACGAATCCGGGACATCGGCGATCTGGGCGAGCAAAAGGTCAAGATTGGCGGAGTCGTCACCATGCCGGCCGGACCACCGGGCGGAAAAGATTCCCGGAGCACCGCCCAGTACATCCACGGCCAGGCCCGAATCGTCCGCAATGGCCACCAGTCCGGTAGCCTCCGCAACGGCCCGCGCCTTCAGCAGCGAGTTCTCAGCAAAGGTGACGCCTGTTTCTGCGACATCAGGCGCGCCGACCGCAGCAGCATCCACTACCTGGGTGTCAACGTCCAGTCCCGGAACCTGACCGCGGAGCAGTTCGCGGAGTTCCTTCAACTTGCCTTTGTTGTGCGTTGCCAGCACGAGGCGCGGGGCGCCGGTTGCCTGGCCGGCACTCACGGAGCCTCCGCCAGGGTTTCCCGCTGGATGGCTGAGAGCTGCGTGGTACCCAGCAACGCCAGGTCCAGGAGGGCATTGAGTTCATCCCGGTCGAAGGGAGCACCCTCGGCTGTCCCCTGGACTTCCACGAACTTCCCGGATCCGGTGACCACCACGTTCATGTCCGTCTCAGCGCGGACGTCCTCCACGTAGGGAAGATCCAGCATGGGCACTCCGTCAATGATGCCCACAGACACCGCAGCGATGGTGTCCACCAAGGGCTCTGCGTTTCGCGAAATCAACTTGTGCTCGCGGGCAAAGCGGATTGCCTCGGCGAGCGCAACATAAGCCCCCGTGATCGCGGCAGTCCGGGTTCCGCCGTCGGCCTGCAAAACATCGCAGTCCAGGACGATCGTGTTCTCACCCAGGGCCTTGGTGTCAATGATGGAACGCAGGGAGCGTCCAATCAGCCGTGAAATTTCGTGGGTGCGCCCACCGATCTTGCCCTTGACGGACTCGCGGTCGGAGCGCGTGTTGGTGGCGCGCGGAAGCATGGCGTACTCGGCTGTCACCCAGCCCCGGCCTTCGCCCTTGAGCCAGCGCGGAACGCCTTCCGTCAGCGAAGCGGTGCACAGGACCCGCGTGTTCCCGAACTCAATCAGGGCAGAGCCCTCAGCTTGCTTGGACCAGCCGCGGGTGATGCTGATGGGGCGCAGTTGGTCTGGGGTCCTGCCGTCGGCACGGACCACGGGTGTTGCAGTAGCTTCAGAAGTCATGCACCCAGCTTATCGAGGTTGGGGCGTGGCCTAAATCGAGTAGTGCACTCCTGCCACCGCAACCGCGACGTCACCAGCGAAAACAGGCTTGGCTTCAGACAGCACTTTGGTCTGGGAGGTCCACACGGGGATATGGGTCAGCAGCAACCGTTTGGCACCGGCGTTCGCTGCAGCTTCCCCGGCACGCTTTCCGGTGAGGTGGACGTCCTTGATGTCATCGTCCCGGCCCTCTTCAAAGGCTGCTTCGCAGAGGAAGAGATCGGAGCCCCGGGCGGCTTCTTCCAAGCCCGCGCAGGAGTCCGTGTCGCCGGAATAGGTCAGGACCTTGGTGACCGGCACCCCGTCTTTGCCCGGCTCAGTGGCAGTGACCCGTAAGGCATAGGCCTCTTCCACCGGGTGGTTGACGGCATAGGGGGTCACAGTGAACGGCCCCACCGTGACGGGTTTTTGCTCGGCCCAGTTGGTGAAGTCGAATTCCTCATGCATCCCGGGATCCAGGTCCAGGCCATAGGCAGTGGCCATCCGGTCCGCCGTGGCGGCCGGTCCCCACACGGGAAGCCTGTCACGGCCCCAGCCGCCCGGCTTCCACCGGACTGCCACGTGAAGACCGCAAAGGTCCATGCAGTGGTCAGGATGCAGGTGGGTCAGGAAGATGGCGTCGATGTCCTCCAGGTCGGTGTACCGCTGGATGGTACCCAAGGCTCCGCTGCCCAGGTCCATGACGATCTTCCATTCACGGTGGCCGTCGTGGGCGGTGACCAGGTAGCAGGATGCGGGGGAACCCGGGCCGGGGAAGGACCCGGTGCAACCCACGATTGTCAGCTTCACAATGCCCGTCCCATCGTGGCCCCGGAGCCGGACCGGAGATCCCCATCAGGTTGGACAAAATAGGAGCGCCGCGACAAGCCCGAGCCGGAACGCGCGGCTTCCAGCATTTCCGGGGTGATGCGCGCAAGGCTGCCCGTGGGGTACTGGGCAGCCACATGATCAACATGCTTCACGGAGAGGACTTCCGGCCCCAGGAAGCGACGGGCCAGGGTCTCGAACTGGACAGCGTCCCCGGTGGCGATGAACTCATGGGTGGGGGCTGAGGGGTCCGTCCGTTGGATGCCGTGGTTTGCCAGGGCCCGGTAGACGTCCTTAGCGGTCTCCTCCGCACTGGACACCAGTGTGACGTCCTCGCCCATGACGAAAGAGATGACGCCGGTCAGCAGCGGGTAGTGGGTACAACCGAGCACTACGGTATCCACCCCGGCGGTCTTCAATGGCTCCAGGTATTCGTTGGCCGCGGCCAGGAGGTCGGGCCCGGTGGTGACGCCGGCTTCCACGAATTCGACGAAGGCCGGGCAGGCCACAGAGGTGATGGTCAGGTCCGGAGCTGCGGCAAACGTATCCTCGTAGGCCCGGGAGCCCACGGTAGCGGAGGTTCCTATGACGCCGATCCGTCCGGAACGCGTGGCAGAAACGGCCCTGCGGACTGCTGGTTGGATGACCTCAATGACCGGGATTCCATAGCGGGCGGTGTAACGCTCCCGCGCGTCACGGAGGACTGCTGCCGAAGCGGAGTTGCACGCGATGGTGAGCAGCTTGACCCCTGAGTCAACGAGCTCGTCCATGACGCCCAGGGCATTGGCCCGGACTTCGGCAATGGGAAGCGGTCCATAAGGTCCGTTGGCGGTGTCTCCCACGTACAGAATGGATTCGTTGGGCAGCTGGTCAATGATCGAGCGGGCCACCGTCAGCCCACCCACCCCGGAGTCGAAAATGCCCAGTGGCCGCGACCCCGCAGGGTCCCCGGAAGCGGAAGGAGCAACGCTGCCCAAGGCACTGCCGGATGAACTGCCCGTTGTTGAAGTCATAATCATTCGAGAATAAGGCTTCCCTTGATGTCCGGCCATTACCTGTGGTGCCCGCCTCATGTCGGATGTGTCACAAGGCCGGTGACCGGCGCGTCGCCGGCGTTCAGGGTTTTGCCTGCCGGGCGGCCATCATGGCTTGGACCAGGGACTCCTGCAGCCACGTGGTGAAGTTGTACACCAGCGCGAGGTAGCTCTCCACGTCCTCTGCCCTGCTCCAGTCCTGCATGCTGTGGACGTGCTCGGCGTCGGCCTCATCGCGGATGTCCAGACGCTCCGACAAAACAAGCCTGATGTCGTTCAGCGCGGTGGACCAACGGGTGGCTTCTTCCAGCGACAGCACCAGGTCATTGCTGTCCAATCCCAGGGCAGTGGCCTTCAGCGCTCCGATTTTGCGTTCCCGGACGGAGCGCTCGGTGAGCTGGCGGAACTCCAGCGAGCCGTCGTCGTCGTCCTTCATCACATTCGGCAGCAGTCTCAGCAGGGCGCGGTCGGTGGGCTGCTGGACGTCCATGTCCAAGCCGATCAACGCCGCCAGCGGATCCTCGTTCTCCCGGACGCCTGGCTCCAGCATGGACACCACGTCATCCACCAACCCGCGCAGCAGATCCCGCTCGGCAGGCTCCAAGTATCCGGTGATGCCTTTCAATCCATACTTGAATGCCTTAGCCACGCTGGCGGCCGCCCTTCCCGGGTGTCTCGTGTCCGTTGGCTGCTTTTTCCACGGTGGCCCAGAGGCCAAAACCGTGCATGGCAACAGCATGCTGTTCCACTTGTTCCTTGCTGCCGTGGGCAACTATGGAACGGCCTTTCTTGTGAACTTCCATCATGAGTTTGTGCGCTTTGGACTCGGAGTAGCCAAAGTAGCTCTGGAACACGTAGCTGACGTAGCTCATGAGGTTGATGGGATCGTTCCAGATCACAAGGTTCCATGGAATGTCAGGGGCAGTCAGGACATCGGTGGATGACTGCACCGCGGTGTCCGTCCGCTCATCAATGTCTGTGCCAAACGCAACGCTAGAGCTCATCTGTCCATTCTAGGGCGGCGAGCACTAGAGTGAATTTCGTGAGTAGAGCCACGTCGTGGGACCACCCCGCCACTTCCTTGTACACAGACCACTACGAGCTGACCATGCTTCAAGCCGCCCTGCACTCCGGGGCCGCCCACAGGCGCTCGGTTTTCGAGGCGTTTGCCAGGCGGCTGCCGGACGGCCGGCGCTACGGCGTTGTGGGTGGCACCGGGCGCCTCCTGGAGGGGATAGCCAACTTCAGGTTCGGAGACTCCGAGCTTGCCTTCCTTGAAGAGAACAACGTGGTCAACAGGGAAACGCTCGATTTCCTTGCCAACTACAAGTTCAGCGGCGACATTTGGGGGTACGCCGAGGGCGACGCCTACTTCCCCAACTCCCCCATCCTGATTGTCGAGTCCACCTTCGCTGAAGCGTGCATCCTGGAAACCTTCATCCTGTCCGTCCTCAACCATGACAGCGCCATCGCGTCCGCGGCGTCCCGCATGACGTCGGCCGCCGGCACCCGCCCGTGCATCGAGATGGGCTCCCGCCGCACCCAGGAGGAATCCGCGACGGCGGCAGCCAGGGCCGCTGTGATTGCCGGCTTTGCCAGCACCTCCAACCTGGAAGCCGGAAGGCGCTACGGAATCAGGACCGTGGGTACCGCAGCACACTCGTTCACTCTGCTGCACGACACTGAACGCGAAGCCTTCGAAGCCCAGATCGCGACATTCGGCCCCGGAACCTCGCTGCTTGTTGACACCTATGACGTGGAGAAAGCGGTCCGGACAGCCGTGGAACTGGCAGGCGACAAGCTGGGCGCCGTGCGCCTGGACTCCGGCGACCTCATTGCCCAGGCGCAGTGGGTGCGCCAGTTGCTCGATGACCTCGGCAACGTCGACACCCGCATTGTGGTCACCTCCGACCTCGACGAATTCGCGATCGCAGCCCTGCAGTCGGCGCCGGTGGATTCCTACGGCGTGGGTACGTCGTTGGTGACCGGTTCCGGAGCACCAACAGCCAGCATGGTGTACAAGCTGGTCAGCCGCACCAATGATGACGGCGAGTTCGTTTCAGTGGCCAAGGCCGCGAAGAACAAGGTCAGCGTGGGAGGCCGGAAGTTTGCCCTGCGCAAACTCAACGAACGTGGGACGGCAACCCACGAACTGGTAGGCATCGGCCACCGCCCCCAGGACGACGGCAATGACCGGCAGTTGCTTCAGCAGTTTGTCAAGAACGGTGAGGTGCTCCCCGGATGGACGGGGCCCGAAGGTGTCCAACGGGCCAAGGAACGCCACACCGCCACCATGGCCGAGCTGCCCGCCGTCGTGAAACGTCTTCAGCGCGGCGAGCCCGCAATCCCCACCATCTACGAGGAGGACTGATGTCCAGGGCACTGATCATCGTTGATGTCCAGAACGACTTCTGCGAAGGCGGCACGCTGGCGGTAGCCGGAGGTGCCGCCGTCGCGGGTGCCATCTCCGATTACGTCGACGCACACCAGCAGAATTTCGACCACATCGTTGCCACCCAGGATTGGCACATCGAGCCCGGCGACCATTTCTCCGAGAACCCGGACATGGTGGATTCCTGGCCGCCCCATTGCCGCGCCCGTACCCGGGGCGCTGAGCTCCACGATGACCTGGAGCCGGAATTCATCGAAGCGTATTTCCGGAAGGGACAATTCACGGCCGCCTACTCCGGGTTTGAAGGCATCCTGGCCCCGGAAGACGACGTCCCCACGGGCGAACTCAAGGCCGGGGCTGCCGTCACCGACGTGTTCGATGCTGACGCCATAGGACTCGATGACTGGCTGCAGAGCCATGACGTGGAGGAAGTGGTGGTAGTGGGCATCGCCACGGATTACTGCGTTAAAGCCACTGCGCTGGATGCCGTCCAGGCCGGGTACACGACAACTGTGATCGCCGGGCTCACTGCCGGGATCGCCGACGACCTGACCGATGTCTTCGAGGAGCTTGATGAGGCGGGCGTCGAAGTCGACGAGGGCTGAATAGGCAACACTGCCTGCACGCCAAAGGGCGCCGCACACTGCGGCGCCCTTTGGGGTATCCGTACTCCCAGGAGTTTGTGCCGGCCGTTACTTGCGGCCGATGAACCAATCCTGCAGTTTCCTGAGCCTGGCTTGGAGTTGTTCCTCGTTGGCTTGGGCCACAGCGGGCCCCCCACAGACTTCGCGCAACTTGGTGTGGACAACGCCGTGCGGAGTACCCGTGCGCGCTGCCCAGGCGGCGACGTTCTTGGCCAGTTCATTGCGCAGGTCCATCAGCATCCGGTGATCCGGTACGGCCGGGGATGTTGAGGCGGCCAACGGCGATTGGCGCTTCTTCCGCGATTGCTGGTCGTGCTGGCGCTGACGCAGCAGCGTCCCTACTTGCTCGGCATCCAGGAGTCCGGGGATCCCCAGGAAGTCCAGCTCGTCGTCGGACCCAATATCCGCACCGGTGCCGAACTCACCGCCGTCAAAGAGGACGCGGTCGAAGGATGCCTGCGAGTCCAGTGCTTCAAACTTGCCCTTGGTGAGCTCGTCCGATGCTTTGTCCTCGCGGTTGGCCTCTGCCATGAGGTTCTCTTCGGGACTGAAGAGTCCGTCGTCGTCCTTCTCGGGACGGTCCAGGGCGTGGTCCCTTTCGGCCTCCATGGTGTTGGCCAGAATCATCAAAGGGGGAACCGAGGGGAGGAACACCGACGCTGTCTCCCCCCGCTTGCGGGCACGCACGAAACGGCCCACCGCCTGGGCAAAAAACAGCGGGGTGGAGGTGGAGGTGGCATAGACGCCGACAGAAAGGCGCGGAACGTCAACGCCTTCGGACACCATGCGGACAGCCACCATCCACCGCTTGTCCCCCTCGGAAAACTCCTCGATCTTGCTGGAAGCCTTGGAATCATCCGAGAGAATCACGGTGGGTGACTGCCCTGTGATCTTCTTGAGCTGGCCGGCATATGCGCGGGCGTCGTCGTGGTCCGTTGCAATGACCAAACCACCGGCGTCGGGAACCGTTCTCCGGACCTCGCCCAGCCGCTTGTCCGCGGCTGCCAGCACGGACGGTATCCACTCACCCGTGGGGTTCAAGGCCGTACGCCATGCCTGCGAAGTGATGTCCTTGGTCACAGCTGCTTCACCGAGCGAGGCCGCCATTTCATCGCCCGCACTGGTCCGCCACCGCATCTGGCCCGAATAGGCCATGAACAGGACGGGGCGCACCACGTGGTCCCGCAGGGCATTGCCGTAGCCGTAGGTGTAATCGGCCTTGGAACGGCGGATGCCATCCCGGTCTTCGGCGTACTCCACGAACGGAATCGGGGAGGTATCCGAACGGAACGGCGTCCCTGTCAGCGACAAGCGTCGCGTGGCGGGATCGAAGGCTTCGCGGAGCCCGTCACCCCAGGACAATGCTTCGCCGCCGTGGTGGATCTCATCCAGAATGACCAATGTACGTGCAGCTTCGGTCTTGGCCCGGTGCAGCATAGGCTTGCTGGCCACCTGCGCGTAGGTGACCGCTACGCCCACAAAACCCCGGCCATGCTGACCGTCGGAATTCTTGAAGTTGGGGTCGATTGCAACCCCGACCTTGGCCGCGGCATCAGCCCACTGGCGCTTCAGGTGGTCAGTGGGCGCCACAATGGTGACCCTGTTGACGACCCCACTGTCCAGCAAGGTGGTGGCAATGCGGAGCGCGAAGGTGGTCTTACCGGCTCCGGGCGTCGCCACCGCAAGGAAGTCCTTGGGCTGGCGGGACATGTAGAGATCCAGTGCCTCCTGCTGCCAGGCACGGAGCTTTGGCGCGGTGCCCCAGGCCGCACGTTCCGGATACGCCGGAGGCAGGGAGGGTCCACCGAAAAGTGTTTCTGTCATGCTTGCTCCCCCAGGGTAAAAGCTGCGGCGCGGACGCACCACTGTGCCGGCGCGCTGGAGCGGGCCGGCACAGTACGGTGGTGGAAAGGGACCTGTGTGTTGTTGCCAACCACTACTTGGAGTTGCCCGGCCCGTTGCTTCCGCCGTCATTGCCGGGGCGGAGGCCTTCGTAAATTTCCTTGCATTCCGGGCACACCGGGAACTTCTGGGGATCGCGGCCCGGAGTCCACACCTTTCCGCACAGGGCAATCACGGGTTCACCGGTCAGGGCCGATTCCATGATCTTTTCCTTGCGGACATAGTGCGAAAACCGCTCACGGTCGCCGGGTTCCACGTCCTGGCGCGTTTCCTCACGCTCAATGGTGGCGGTGGACGTTCCGGCTCCGGAAAGCTCGCGCATGGGGTCGTTTTCGAATGGATCCGGAGGAAGCGTAGTCATGCCAAACATTCTACCGGTTACAGCCCCTGCCACTCCGGCTTGTTGTCGTAGGTGTGCCGGTAGTAGTCAGCCAACTTCAGCGACGACGCCGCAGCCTCGTCAACCAAAATTGTTGCGTGCGGGTGCATTTGCAGGATGGATGCTGCACAGATCGCGGCCACCGGACCCTCCACAAAGTCCCGGACGGCCTGGGCCTTCTGGGCCCCGGTAGCCACCAGCACCACATGGCGGGCATCCATGATGGTTCCCAGGCCCTGCGTCACCACATGGTGGGGAACATCATCAATGCTGTCGAAGAACCGGGCGTTGTCCTTGCGGGTCTGCTCAATCAGGGTCTTGATGCGCGTCCTTGAGGCCAGCGAGGACCCGGGCTCGTTGAAGCCGATATGCCCGTCGGTTCCGACTCCCAGGATCTGCAGGTCCACTCCCCCGGCAGCCTTAATGGCGTCCTCATATGCCTGGCAGGCGGCCTCGAGGTCTGCGGCGGCGCCATCCGGGCCGTGGACGTTTTCCGGCTTGATGTTGATGCGGTTGGTGAACTCACGGCGGATGACTTCGCGGTATGACTCCGGATGTCCGGCAGCAAGCCCCACATACTCATCCAGCGCAAATCCATGGGCTTCGCTGAAGTCCAGGCCACCGGCGTCATACCGGCTGGCGAGCTCATCGTAGATGGGCAAGGGAGAAGATCCGGTGGCAAGCCCCAGCACTGCGTTCGGCTTGCGGCGCACCAGCGCCTCGATGGCGTCGGCAGCGAGCTCGCCGATCTGCTTGGTGCCAGGGAGAATGACAACTTCCATCGTCACGGCCTTTCAATGAGGTTCGCAGGGTGAACAGTTAGAGGATATCCCATGTCCCACATCGACAGGCATATCCGGCGGTCATCGGTTGACACTGAGTTGCGTGAACATCTCCGGACCCCGGGCATCCAACCACTTCCCGCCCAAACGGACACCGACAATGAAGAGGATAATGCCAAGGACGGGACCCACCACAAGGTTGATCCATCCGGACTCCTGCCCGCCGCTGAAAATCTGCACGCCAACCAAGGCGAGCTCGGGCACCAGCAACAGGGCCAGCAGCCCCATTCCCACAAACTGTACGGCCAGCGTCTGTGCCACATTTCCTGGTGGCTTCTTGAAAGGGCTGTCACCCGGCAGGGGTACGGCAATGTTGTAGCGGGCCGAAACCACTGAGGACAACCCGAGCCCGGTAAAGAGTGTGCCCAGGGACAGTCCCAGCAGGTTGGGCAACCACTGCCAGTCACCGGTGATGAAGAGTGGGCCAACGGTAAACACCAGCACCACGGGCAGGGAAATGGCCAGGCAGGCAATCGCGCGGCCCAGCCGGTCATCAATACCCCTGACGCCGGCAGCCAGGTGAAGGGCAAATGCCGTGTTGTCGTAGGAGACATCCGCCGAAATGGACCAGGCCATGACGAAGGCCGTCAGCGGGCCAAGGATCATGAGGAGCCCATAGTTCCCGCTCTGCGAGCCACTGAAGAAGAACAACACGGGGAACAGCGGCACAATGACCAAGGATGCCGCGTACCGCGGATCCTTGAGCCAGTAGACCAACGCGCGCGCCGCCACGGCACCCGCAGGATTACCGGGAAGGAGGCCGAACAAGCCGAGCTTGCCACCCTTGCGCGACGTACTGCCCGAATATGGCGGAGTCACCAGTGCCCGCTGCAGCAGGATGTGCCAGCACCACAGAAGTGCCGCAATGGTTGCCAGGGAGATCAGCAACTTCAGCCCGGCCGCGAGGACCTCCCCCGCCGCCAGATCACCACCCAAGGACCAGGCAGCTCCGATCGGCGTCCAGGCGATGGTCCGGGCCAGCACCGGAAGGTAATCTGCACTGCCACGCACGCCGCTGACCACACCTCCCATGATGGGGCCCAAAAGCACCAGCGGGATGAACAGGACAATGCTGCTGACGTCCTTGAAACGACGCGACGACGCCAGCCCGGCAGTCGCCGTCGTCACCACCTTCGAAAGTACTATGCAGGTGATGACGCCGAGGACGGCTCCCAGCAGCGCACCCACCACAGACGGGGCGCTGCGCCACCAGGTCCCCACCGTTCCCAAGGCCGCGATCAACGTGGCCATGCCGGGGATTCCGATGAAACCGGCCAACGCCAGGCCGGTCAGGAGTTGCCGTGGCGGAATGGCGAAGGTCGTAAAACGCGAGGGGTCCAGGGTCATGTCGGCTGCGGAAGCTACCAGCGGGATAATGGCCCATCCAAGGATTGCCACAGCACCGCCCAGGACCACCACCGTGTGGGCAATTTCTGGATCAGCCCATCGAAGGGCAATCAGGCCGCCAACCAGGAGGGTCAGAACACCCAGGGCGTACAGCAGGCCCAAAATCATGCCCACCAACTGCCATGGGCTGCGCTTGAAGCCGTTAAGGAGCAGGCGCCACTTCAGGCTTAGAAGGTGCGCAACCATTCCAGTCCCTCCGTCCGGTGCCCGCCGCCAACCAATTGCACAAAGCGCTCTTCCAGGCTGGCGCCGTTCCGGACTTCGTCCACGGATCCGGCGGCCAGAACACGGCCACCGGCCACCACGGCTACGTGGCTGCACATGCGCTGCACCAGATCCATCACGTGGCTGGACACAATGACAGTGCCGCCCGAGGCTACGTAGCTCTCCAGGATGCCCCTGATGTTCGCCGCCGATACGGGATCCACTGATTCGAAAGGCTCGTCAAGGACCAACAGGCGCGGAGCATGGATCAACGCGGAGGCAAGGGCAATCTTCTTGGTCATGCCGGCTGAGTAGTCCACAACCAAGGTTCCGGCGTCGCCCTGGAGGTCCAAGGCAGCCAGCAGCTCGGCCACCCGCGATCCGACGACGTCGCGGTCCATGCCACGGAGCAGGCCGGAGTAGGTCACCAGTTGTTCACCGGTCAGGCGATCAAACAGCCGCACACCATCCGGGAGCACGCCCATAAGCTTCTTGGCTTCCAACGGACGGGACCATACATCCACGCCGTGCACCAAGGCGGTACCGAAGTCCGGGCGGAGGAGACCCGTAGCCATGGACAGGGTGGTGGTCTTGCCGGCGCCGTTGGGCCCTACCATCCCGTAAAAGGATCCTGCGGGTACCTCAAGGCTGACTCCATCGACAGCGATCTTTTGACCAAAGCGCTTGGCAAGGCCCTGGATGGAAAGGGCAGATGGAGCCTGGCTTCCAGGGGAAGGATTCAGTGGCGGCTCGGACATGGGCATGGGTTCATGGCGTGGTTCCGTCATGTGACCAGCCTAACCTTGTGGGCGTGAACCCCGCGGTAGGCCTAAAAGCCGTGGCGGGGAACGGCCCGCTGGTACTGCGGAACCCACGGAAGCGGATAGCCGAGCTCGTGCGCTGCCCTTAGCCACCAGTGCGGATCACGCAACGCCGCGCGTGCCAGGAACACCGCGTCAGCACGCCCATTCGCCACCACGTCTTCGGCCTGCGCAGCATGGGTGAGCAGTCCAACGGCGCCAGTGGGGACCCCGGCGTCGCGCTTGACCTGTTCGGCGAAACCTGTCTGGTAACCCGGAGCAGCAACGATCTCCTGGTGCGCCACGGCCCCGCCGCTGGACACATCCACCAGATCCACTCCGCGAAGTGCTGCGGCCCGGGCCAGGCGAACGGAAGCCTCCACGTCCACTCCCCCGTCAGCCCAATCGGTGGCTGATATCCGCAGCAACAACGGCATGGAGTCCGGGATGACGGCGCGGACGGCGTCGACTACGGCGAGCATCAGCCTGTTGCGCCCGTCCTCGTCATCTCCCCAGGAATCAGTCCGGGTATTGATGAGGGGGCTCTGGAATTGATGCAGCAGGTAGCCGTGGGCGCCGTGGATTTCCACGGTGTCAAAACCGACGTCAACAGCCCTGGCTGCCGCTGCAGCGAAGTCCTCGATGACAGCCTCGATGTCCTGCTCCGTCATGGCGGTGGGGGCGGCATAGCCATCGAAGGCCGACTCGGAGGGACCTGCGGTGACCCATCCGCCGTCGGACGCAGGAACCGAACCCGAGCTAGAGGCGAAGGGCCAATAAGTGGACGCTTTACGCCCTGCGTGCGCCAGCTGGGCGCCGATTTTGCAGTCCACCGCGCCGTGGCGGTGGACGAAATCCACGATCCGTTCCCAGCCGGCCGCCTGCTGGTCGGAATACAGGCCCGCGTCCAGGAGACTGATCCTGCCCACAGCATTGACAGCTGCCGCCTCGGTGAGGATCAACGCCGCACCTCCGGCTGCGAAGGATCCCAAATGCATCAGGTGCCAGTCGTTAGGGACACCCTCCCCCGTATCCTCAGTGCAGCTGTACTGGCACATGGGCGAAACCCACCCGCGGTGGGGAACGGTAAGGGAGCGCAGCTGCAGCGGGGTGAAGAGGGCGGATGGCACTAGAAGAGAACCTTCGCCAGTCCCTGACGGGCTTTCGCGACCCTTTCGTCGTGGGTTCCCACTACCTCGAACAGCTCCAGGAGCCTTACACGGGCGGTCTCGCGCTCAGGGCCGAAGTTCCGGCCGATGAACGCGATGATCCGATGGAACGCGTCGTCAATGTGGCCACCTGAGACGTCCAGATCGGCAACTCCCAACTGGGCGTCGATGTTGTCCGGCTGGTTCGCTGCAAGGTCGCGGAGTGCCTCGGCATCCGGAGCAGAGAGCCTCGCCAGCCGGGCCATCAGCGCCACCTGCGCAAGGCCGGCCTTGGCGTCAGCATCAGCGGGCTGGTCCAGCAAAGCCTGTTTGTAGGCGTCGGCGGCGGCGGTGTAGTCCCCGGCCTCAATGGCTTCGAGGGCTGCCTGGTGGAGCGGTGGCAGGGGTTCAGGCTCCTGCGGATCGCCAGGTGCCTGGTCGCCGATGCTTCCGGTGACTCCGTTCGCGGCGGCAACCTTGAGGAGTTCTTCCACCAGGTCCCGGATCTGTCCGTCATCTGCAGGACCCTGGAACAACGGGACGGGCTGGCCCTTGATGACCGCAACTGCCGTGGGGACAGCCTGCACCTGGAAAGCCTGTGCCAGCTGGGGAAAAGAGTCGACGTCGGCCGCGGCCAACACCAGCCTGCCACCGTACTCCTCAACAACGCGCTCCGCTGCGGCAAGAACCTCCGGGGACTCCGCAGCGTAGCGGGACCAGAGGAGGAAGAGCACCGGGATCTGGGCGGACAACTGCACCAGATCCTGGAAGTTCCCCTCGGTGGCTTCGACCCTTAGGGGCGCCTTGCCGGTGGTATCGCCACCGGCAGCGGGAGCGGCATCCGGACTACCGGACGAACCGGCTGGGGGTGCCGGCGGTGCGGCAGGCCGGCGCAGTGACGAGAGGTCAACAGCACCACGCAAGTTGAGCTGGCTGGCAGCGGCTGGAGATGGTCGGTATCCGGGCGAACTCATACCGTCCACTCTAACCGCTGCCGCACAACCCGATGTTCCTGCTGGAGGTGCTCCAGCAGGATGTGTTCCTACTTGAAGCTGGCGCCTACCAGGCCACGGGTGGCCCCTACGAGCTTCATGGGATCCGACGAACCTGCCGGCGGAATGTAGACAGCCACGGATTCAGCGAAGTTCAGCACCATGCCGGTGGTGGTTTCCTTGCCTCCGGCAAACACAGCTGAATCGTCTTCGAGGATGAGCTTGTCACCGGCAGCCTTGGGAGTGCCGTCAAAAGCGAAGTCCAGGCGTCCCACCACCAAGGCCCCGCCATCAGCGGTCCTCAGCACCACGGTCTGGTTGGTGACCGGTGTGTGGGTGAACTTGAAGTTGGCGCTGGTCCCGTTTTTCACGGTGTCTGCCTGATAGGCAAGCGCTCCGGCAATGTACGGAGAAGACTGGCCATCGGCCAATTTGCTCCGATTGGGTGAATCCGGGGTGGTCAACATCTCCGCGAGGATTCCCAGTGCCTCGTTGCCGCTGTAGGCAAGGCCGGTCTTGTCGCCAGCAGGCACCGGCTCAGTTCCCTTGCGGGGAACGGGGAAGGACGGGAAGTTGGTTCCCGGCTGCAGAGGCGCGCTGGCCCACAGCTTGTAGTTCTCACGCGGCGACAACTGAACCAACGTCAGGATCTGGGGAACCACGTTTCCGTCGCCCTGGGTGAGCGCATAGACAGTCCTGGGCCAGTCCCGCTTGGTGCTGATGACGCTGCTTTGCAGTTTGGTGGCCCGTACCGGCATCCGTGCCTCGTAGGCCGAAACAGCGGTACGGATCTTGTAGTTGGCCGTGCGGACCTGGAGTTCCATCTTGTCCACGCGGGGCGTGAGCTTTGCAGCGTCCTTGGCGGCATCGGCCGCATCAACCGTGGTGGCGACCTGTTCCAGGATGCGCTGCAGTTGCGATTCCAACATGACCGGGGTGCCGCCGTCTTCCGCGGCCGCAGAGGAACTGGCGCTGGGCTGCGGTGTAGTGGTGGCCTGGGCGGCAACAGCAGTCCCGCCCACCATGACGGCGGCCACAGCCGCAGCAACGGCGGTTACGCGCAGCGCCGGTCCGTCGGAACCGGACGGACGACGGCGGGGCTCGCCTTCTGTGGGTTCCTGCACGGGGAGCGCGCTGGTCGCTTCACCCTTCGAGGAATCATCGCCGTCATGACGACGGTTGCCCAGCGCCTTGGCGATGAACGGCAAGACAGCGCCCACCAGAATGATGATGATGCCCAGAACGATCAACGGAACAGCCCACGGGGTGGTGGCATTGTTGGGGAAGGTCATGGAGATGGCCGACGGTGCAGGCTTGGTGCCGTCCGCGGCTACCAGCAAGGACCATTCGCCATCCGCCGGCGGGTTCCAGGTGTAGTCCAGTTCGCCGTTGGCTTCCTCGGTGCTGACCCAGAGATCCGATCCAGCAGGGGAAGGTGCAGTTGCTTCGCCGTCGGCCGAGGACACTTCCAGGGACTTCTGATCAGCCGTAACGCCGGTCAGGGTGTTGTGGGCGGTCTTGCCGACCCAGGCTTCGACGTCGTCAGGACGTCCGGTGGAGACGGTGTAATTGCCCTCGCCCTGGATTTTGATCTTCACCGGCCCGTCATGGACGGCAATCAGCTTTTGATCAATCACAGTCAGGGGGGCAGCTTTGGTATCACCGGGCACCGAAGCCGTTACGGTCTCGGAGGGAGCCCAAAAAGTCAGCTGGCCAATGCCGGCCAGCATGGTCAGCAGGCCCAGCAGCACCAGCAAGGCTGCAGTCTTCAAACGCACAGGATCACCTATCATCAGCGGTCGTTGAACTTCAAGGGTAACCGTTTTGTTATCAGAGAGTCAGATCCGCCGGGTGTGCGCAATGTCCCAAAAAGCGCGCGGTGGTGCCGGATCAGCGTCATTCCGCGCTCCTGATAGTGTGGCGATGATCATGGTCCCCGGGGTGCCCGGAACCCCGATCGGCCCTGAACCACCAATAAGAAGGCAGTTAAACCGCGTGAAAGAACCCTTGGACCCCAGCCACTCCAACGAGCCCGGGTCACGTGCGGCAGACAGATCTTCGGATGGCACAACGGCCGCGGTTCCGGTCCGCACAGGATGGTTGGCCTCCCTCGGGAGACGATTGCGCCAACCCATCCCCGGGGCACGTGACAGGGTCCGGTTTGAGATGCCGCCGGAGGATCAGTCCTCCAACGACTCCGAAGACCTCCGCCACGAGGACGACCACGGATTTGGTGCTCCCGGTCCCCGCATGTCCTCCCAGCACCCCTTGTATGTGGGTTTCATGGGTACGGCCGGAGTCGGCGTGGCCTTGGCTGTGTTCTATATAGCCAGCAACACCACGCAGCTCATCCTGTGGATTGTGGCAGCCCTTTTCATCGCACTGGGTTTGGATCCGGTGGTTCGTTGGCTGGAATCGCGCAAGGTTCCACGGCCTGCGGGAATCCTGCTGTCCGTCTCCGTCCTGGTACTCGCTGTGGCCGGCTTTTTTGCCACCCTGATCCCCACGATTGTGGAGCAGGTGACGGAAATCGTGCGGCAGGCGCCGGACTGGATCCGCGAATTCCTCAACTCCGACTTTTTCCGCAACGTTGACAGCCAATTCGGCATCCGCGACCGTATCACCACGGAACTGGACAAGTTCGTCAAGGATCCCGAGGCCATGGGAGGCATCTTCGGAGGCGTGGTTGGCTTCGGTTCAACCGTGGCCAACGGCCTCTTTGGCTCCCTGATTGTCCTGGTACTGAGCCTGTACTTCCTGGCAGCCCTTCCGTCCATGAAAAAGTGGGCCTACCGGCTTGCACCGCGCTCGCGCCGGCCCCGCGTGGAGGCTCTGTCCGAGGCCATTACTGACTCGGTGGGCAATTACGTGATCGGGCAGGCCTGCGTTGCCCTGTTGAATGCCATCTTCGCTTTTATTGTGATGACCATTCTTGGCGTGCCATTCAGCGTTCTTTTGGCCTTCGTCGTTCTGCTTCTTGCGTTCATCCCCTTGGTGGGTGGCGTGATCGCGGCTGTGGTGGTCATTCTGGTATCGCTGACGGCGGGATGGCAGACCGCTGTTGTCTACGCCATCGCCTACTTCGCCTACCTGCAGTTCGAGGCCTACTTCATCTCCCCGCGCATTATGCAAAGGGCCGTTGCCGTTCCCGGTGCCGTCGCTGTGATTTCAGTGATCGCCGGCGGCAGCCTGCTGGGTGTCCTGGGAGCACTGATCGCCATTCCCACCGCAGCGGCCATCATGTTGCTGATCAAGGAAGTGTTCATCGTTCGCCAGGACCGCCACTAAGGGCCGGCAGCGGCACCAAGACCTGCACCGGCACTTTCGCGGGACCGGCAGCCAGTGCCCTTCAGGCGTTGGCTACCGGACCTGCCCACTCGCGTGGCAGGCCGGCGTGTCCGGCACCTGCCGGAGTGACGTCGTCGACGATTTCATCCAGGACACGCGCGGCGTACTTTTCGCCGACCCACAGGTGCTTTGCGCCGTCCACGCCCACCAGCCTGGCCTGCGGAACAATACTGAACCGTTCCGCGGCTGCGGCGGGTTGCAGGTAGTCGTCGTGCTCCGGAACCAGCACCGCCAGCGGTTTCCCTGATGCCGCCCACTCCTTGAGGTGAACGTCCGTTGCCCGGTGCAGCGGCGGCGAAAGCAGGACCGCCCCCTCAATCGCTCCTGCCACGGGCTCCACAGCTCCGTACATCAGCGCGAGCTCGGTGCCGAAGGACCATCCCACCAGCCAGCGGTTGGGAAGCCCTCGTTCGACGGCGAACCGAACGGCAGCCTCGACGTCGAAACGTTCGCCAATGCCCTCCTCGAACTGACCGTCGCTGGTACCGCGTGGGGACGACGTGCCTCGTGTATTGAAGCGGAGCACCGCGACGCCGGCCAGCGCCGGAAGCCTGTACGAGGCCTTGCGGTAAACATGGGAATCCATGAAGCCGCCATGCGTGGGCAGTGGATGGAGGGTAATCAGGGTTGCTGTGATCGCTCCGGACTCCGGGAGGGCCAACTCCCCCACCAGCACCTTGCCGTCTTCCGTGGTGATTTCCACGTTCTCCCGCCGCGCGGGCAGGACCGTTGAGGCCCTGATCTCCGACGGCGCATCCTGGGGGGCGAACACGAACGAGGCGGGGTCGAAAGTCATGCTTCCAAGACTAGCGAATCAGCGGTAACGGTACGTCCGGCCGGTCCAGCAGTTGGTGTGCCAGTGCCGGCGCTCAGCCAAACCAGCAGCCTGCCCGAACAAGTGGCTGTCCGACCACACCACCAGATGCGCGATTCCAGGGACAATCGCAGTGGAACAACCCGGGCAGATGTACTGCTTTTCAGCTTTCCTGGCCGTCATGGTCCGCACCATCCAGTCACCGTCCGGTGCACTCTCGCGCCGCGCGATTCCACTGCGGGCACGTTCCAAGTCCAACTCCGGCACCGGTTCTGCCCACTTGCCGCCTCCCTGCCCCGGGCGGGCAGAGGACGCGTTGCGGCGGGGACGGTTGGAACGGGGCATGGTTCCATTCTGCCCCAGCCGCGGCATGGCAGACGGTATTGTGGAGCGGGTGCGACTCGTCATAGCCCGTTGTTCTGTTGATTACGTTGGCCGCCTCAAGGCCCACCTCCCCCTGGCTACCCGCCTCCTGCTGGTCAAAGCCGATGGCTCGGTCCTGGTGCATTCCGATGGCGGTTCCTATAAACCGCTGAACTGGATGAGCCCACCAGCCACGCTGCGCGTCACCTCACCCGAGGAGACCGACGTGGAAGAGGGCGTGATCGAGCAGTGGACTGTGCAGTCCGCCAAAACCGACGACCGGCTCATCATCAACATCTACGAGCACCTGCACGACACCTCGCATGAGCTGGGCACGGATCCGGGACTCATCAAGGACGGCGTCGAAGCGGATCTGCAGCGGCTCCTCGCTGAGCAGATCGAGACCCTCGGCGCCGGGTATTCGCTGATCCGCCGGGAATACTTCACGGCCATCGGCCCCGTGGACATCCTTGCGCGGGATGCCAAGGGAGCCACGGTGGCGATCGAACTGAAACGCCGCGGCGACATCGACGGCGTCGAGCAGCTGACCCGGTACTTGGAACTCCTCAACCGGGACCCCCTGCTGGCCCCCGTGCGCGGTATCTTCGCAGCCCAGCAAATCAAGCCGCAGGCCAAGGTCCTGGCCAACGATCGCGGCATCGACTGCGTGACCCTGGACTATGACGCCATGCGCGGCGTGGATGACAGCGAGTCCCGCCTCTTCTGAGCGCAACCTGCGATCCCTGTGCTGCCGGACACTAGACTCGTGTTTATGACTGCCGCAGATCGTTATTCAGGACCCTCAGCGCCAAGCCACCAAATCATCAAGGGAACGCTGGTCAGCGATGGCCAGGTGGTGGAAGATGGCCTGCTGGCCCTGGAAGGCGACCGGATCGCTTATGCAGGTCCGGCACAGGGTTTTGATACCGATGCCCATGAAGGATTCGGTGGCGCCGTGCGCTTGGGGGTCCCGAGCGGCAGTTTCCTTCTGCCGGGACTCGTTGACGTCCACTGCCACGGCGGCAATGGCGGGGACTTCCCCGGAGGAGACGAAGATTCGGCGCGCAAGGCGGCCGATTTCCTGCACCGCTCCGGCACCACGACATTCTTGGCCAGCATGGTCACCGCGCCCCGGGAAGATCTTCTCCGCGGCATCAAAACGTTCGTGAAGCTTGTCGATGAAGGCCTGGTGGCCGGAATCCACCTTGAGGGCCCCTTCCTCTCCCATGCGAGGTGCGGTGCGCAGAATCCCGCGTATCTGTTGGAGCCGGACCTGGACCTCATGGCGGAGCTGGTCGGGGCCGCCGACGGCAAGTTGACCACCATGACCTACGCTCCTGAGCTGCCGGGTGCCGGTGCGCTGGTTGACCTGATGACATCGCACGGAGTGACGCCTTCGCTGGGACATACAGACTGCGACGACGCGACGGCGGCAATGTCGCTCGCGGCAGCCCGCGACGGTCTGGAGCTTGCAGGGTTCGACGGCGTCAGCTCGCTTCCCACCGTGACGCACCTTTTCAATGGGATGCCGCCGCTCCATCACCGTGCTCCAGGACCCGTGGCGGCCTGCCTGCGAATGGCCCAGGAAGGAAAAGCCGTGGTGGAACTCATCGCAGACGGAACCCACCTGGATCCCAGCACCGTAGCCACCGTTTTCCAGCTGGTAGGTGCTGCCAACATCCTTCTGGTCACGGACTCCATGGCCGCCGCCGGCTTGTCCGATGGCAGCTACATGCTCGGGCCTTCTCCTGTCACTGTCCGGGACGGGGTGGCCACACTGGATGCCACCGGCTCCATTGCGGGTGGTACCGCCACCTTGCTTGACGTGGTTCGCAAAACCGTCGACGCCGGCGTATCCCTGACCGATGCCGTCCATTCCGCAACAGCAGTTCCCGCGGCCGTCCTGGGACTGTCCGACGAAATCGGTGGATTGCGGCGCGGGCTGAGGGCAGATGTCATCGTCACCGATCAGGACCTCGAGCTCACCGGCGTACTCCGCAATGGCCAATGGCTTCACGGGTAAAGTCCCCCGGGAATTCATCCGGGATGGCGTTACCTTCTTTTTACCGAAAATTTTCTTCGATTACCCAAGAGACCGTTGACCAGCGGCGGGGCTCATGAAAGTGTTGTAGCAGTCTTTGTGTAGGTGGTTTTCATGCTCGCAAGACGTGTTGCGAGCGTGAAGCTCCTGCGAAACCAAGCGGCCCCGGCCAGAATGGAATCCAAGGTCTTCTCGCGGAGTAACAAAGCCGATACGAGGTGTATCGGATTGCTTTTCCATTATGAGGAGAAATACATGGCACAGGGAACCGTCAAGTGGTTCAACGCTGAAAAGGGCTTCGGCTTCATTACCCCGGATGACTCGGATGGCGACGTCTTCGTTCACTACTCCGAAATCCAGACCGGCGGCTTCAAGACCCTCGACGAGAACCAGCGCGTTCAGTTCGAAATCGGTCAGGGCGCCAAGGGTCCCCAGGCAACCGGCGTCACCGTCGTCTAGCCTCAGCACCTGCCTTCGCCCGATCCCTGATGGGGCGCAGCGGAAACCCCGGTCCTTTGGGCCGGGGTTTCTGCTGTTAAGGAAGCGGGCGGGAAATGCCCCGCCGGCAACACGGCAGGAATGCCGCCAGCCCACCTTTGTCAGGGAGTTGAAAATTCAACCAACAAGTGTCCGGAGAAGCCGTGCTGTTTGTCGGACGGATAATCCCGGAAGATAGGCGCGACTCAATGCGCGCCCCATTGCCGGAAGGTGCAGCGGGTCCTGGTAATACATGTACAAAGTCCGGTACTCGGGCTGGAATCGGGACTTGAAAGAAGCCAACGACCTGAATCCGTAAACCGGTTCCAATGCTTGGCCAACAACATCCAGAATTCCAGCCAAGCCCTTTGCCTGAACGATTTCCTCCTTTTCGCGGGCAAGCGGGGATCCCGACAAAGAGATCACTTCCACCGTTTCCCTGAGGTGGAGGACAGCGGAGGCAATGAGGAATTCCATGACACCGGGAAATTCGTCACCGCGGCGTCGCATGAAGTCCAAAGTCCAGCTGACAACAGCGCCATCCTCATGGACCGGAAGCCAACTGGTGACTCCGTACACAAAACCGTCCTCGTCCACGGCAACGCAGCACAGGACATTGTCATCATTGAGTTCGTCCAAACCACCCAGGGTGAAGCCCATTTCCGGAATCTTTTTTTGTGCCGCCCACTCCTCCGAGACTTCGCTGACCTGCGCACGGATTCCTTGCGGCAGCGCGGAATATGTGCTCCATCGTGCCGTGATGCCCTTTTTCGCCGCCCTGTTCAACGCGGTCCGGACGTTCTGCCACTCCTTGCCGCGGAACTCCAGATCACGGACCCTCAACCGTGTTTCCTGGGCTACAGCCACCCTGCGGAAGCCTTTGGTCTGCAGCATGGGCCATAACTCATCGGTGCAGGAGTAGAGGCAGGGCACCATCGCCTGGCGGGAACAAAACTCCAGGAAGGCCTCCGCCGTCCCTATGTGATGCTCCCTGGGCCCCAGTGGGCCTGCAAGCGTCAGTGCCACGTTTCCGTGCTGCTGGTAAGCCACTCCCCCGCTGGCTGTGTGGTTGAACCAGTATTTATTTGGCTCCCACAGCGCCATCCAGGACAAGGAGTCTCCCCCGCGTTTGACCAGTTCCCGCGCTTTTTGGCGGGATTGCTGATCCAGGCCCCCTGCGTGGTGGCCGCGGATCAACAGAATCCAGACGCCCACCAGTGCAACCAGCCAGAAAACCGTTCCCGAGTAGGAAAAGAGGAAAACCTCCACAACGTCGCGATCGGCAAAGACTTTTCGGTAGACGCCGGGCAACGGAACCGGCAAATACTGGCGGGCGAGTTCCGCCGCCAAGCCAAGCAGGCCGCCGTCGCGATCCATGCCGCCCGACGCCGCCCACACCACGGTGTACAACACCACGAGCGTGCCTCCGGTAGCGCCAACCAGCCAGAAGACCCGGCGTCGGAGCCGGTCCGAAGACTCAACCCTGAAGTGGCCCCGGTAAAGGAGCAGCAAAATTGCCAGCACCAAAGGCACCAGCACCAAAGGCAGAAGATGGATGACTGCGGAGTTCAACATCCCCACATGGGGCCTGCCCTGCGGCCTGGGCATACCGGCAAAAAGTGCAAGGTAGATCGTGGACAACGTCACCACTACCAGCTGGACGGCAACGGCGATCCACAAAGCCAGCCTTCGTCCACGGCGCATGCCATCGGCGCAAATCAGCAAAAGGACCACGGGAACCACAGCCAAGGCCAACCCGAAGGGCCCGGTGTAAGCCTGACGGCCCACTTCCAAGCAGGCAACATCGATGGTGCCTCCGCAGTTGTTCTCCAACTGCCCCAAAGTTGGCAGCGGATTGAGGATGACGTCGCGCAGCAACGCCAAGGGACCTGACGGGCCCTTGGCCACAGCGGTGACAATGGGACCGGCAGCAAAGATCGCCATGGTCAGGGACAGAAGATTGCGCACTTCGCGGCCTGTGGAGCGGTGCAGATGCAAATGCCCCTGGCTGCTTTGAAGCCACCACCCCACCGCCAGACCCAAGAGCGCACCGAGCAGTCCCACCACCGTTTCCGCGTGCCCCACGTAGAGAACCAGCAGCAGCGAGATGGACAGGGTGACGGTCCGCAAACGCCTCTGCCACAGGGTTGGCAACGAAGCGCTGGCTGCCAGGGCCGTAGCCAGGATTGCCCCGTAAGGGCCGATCAGCCGGAGGTCCGCCATGCGCGAGAGCCACCCGTCATCCACGTGGCGGGCAACCTGGGTGACCAAAAAGAAAGCGGACACACATCCAAATTGCGTCCCCAGGAGCACGAGGGCCGTCCTGGAGGAACCCAGGTGCCGTTCGGCAAGTCCCAGCAGAAACAACATCATCAGAAGCGCAGTGACATAGGCAAGCGGATTGGTGGTGAAGAACAGGGAAGTCCAAATGGACCACCACTCCCCCGACTTCACGCCCTGGAGGGAAACGCCCGCTACCGGCAGCCAGTGAACAGGGGGCCCGCCCAGGAAGCTGCCTGAGAACAATGACAATGCCAGGAACAGCACAAGAACTGACAAGGTGAAGGGCGTTGAACGCAGATGACGACCGGCCTGCTTCAGCGCAGGCACCACGACGCCACGGATGGCCAGGCTCACGACGGCAATCCCCACCGCTGGGCAAGGAATCCGAGGCCTCCGGGCATGCCCTGGATCACGGCCTCCCAGGAATGGCCGGCCCCCGGGATGGGATGCTCCTGGGTTTCGAAGCCAGCCGCTTTGGCCGCTGCCGCCAGCTCATTCATGTAGCCGGTGAACTCATGGTCAGCCTCGCCGGATACCAAATAGACACCGCTGCCGGAATAGTTCCGCTGCTGCATCAACACCAACGGAGTTTTTGACTCAAAGGCCTCCACGTCGCCGTCGAACGAGTCGGCTATGGTCTTGTTCCGGTCCTTGGCCAATGCCGGCTCGCGTTCCGCGGCGAAGGGCAGGATGGACGGGAAAAGATCCGGATGCAGGGTACCCATCTGCAGGGCACATGTACCGCCGAAGGAGAACCCGCCCACAGCCCACTGCTTATGATCCCGGTTGACTGACAACGTCTGCGAAATCCATGCCGGGACGTCCTGCGACAGATAGGTGTCCACTTGGGCTATCCGGCTGTCCATGCACATGGTGTTGGCATTCGCCGAGCCGTTGGGGTCCACGATCACGGTGACAGGGGCCAACCCTTGGTGCTCCGAAGCGAACCGGTCCATGACCGACCGGAGCTGACCACCGGAGAGCCAATCAGTGGGACCACCGGGCTGCCCTGCGAAGAGAACCAGCACGGGCAACTCCGGCCTCGGAGTGGTTTGGTACGCCGGGGGTAAGTAGATATAGGCGTCACGGGCCGCAAACCCCGAGGCCGTGCCCGGGATGTTTGATTTCCGGAGGATACCGCCCCCGGGCATGGAATCAGGGGCCTTCCAGCCGGAGAGGGAGGGCGATGACTGGGGACTTTGGGCACGGGTCAAAGCCGGCTCAAGCACTGGGATGCGGGCTACGGACGTGCCAAGAAGGTCAGCCACGGACTTGTTCAGGCCAAAGTACAGGTTCACCTGCACCAGGCACAGGACCACCACCAAGAGCATGGACAAGACGCTGAGTATCCGGCCGGCCCATGAACTCCGCCTCATCCGCATGATGCAGATCAGGAGCGACGCCACGGCAACGCCGGACCACATCAGTGTTTCGAACGGCAGGTTCTCCGAGAAAGTGGCTGCAAGGTCAATGAGGATCCAGTGGACCAAAGCCACCAGACCGGCGGACGCCACAAGGCAGGCAACTACGACTACAGCCCAGGTACGGCGACGCTTCCACAAAAGGTACGCGGCACCCGCCGATCCCAGGGCAATACTGGCCCACATGACCGGGCCGTCCACCAGGCTGACGTCCGACAGAAAATCCATGGCGCCTAACGCCAGGTTCCTACGCCGATGACCGGGCCGGCTTCAAGCCATGACGAAAGCCCGGCGTAGGAATCGAAGTTCATGGCCAGCATGAAGGTGGACCCCTCGTATTGCAGCTCCACAATCACCACTCCGGGCTGCACCCTCACGAGTTCATCTTCCGTGGGATGCCTGCGTCCCAGAAGCTCCAAGGAGCTGCGGGTGAATTTATGTTTCGGCACAACGCTGAGTGACATCAAACGGAACCACTCAAGCTCGTTGTCCTGATAACGACAAACCCCCATTTGCCAGCTGTTTCCAGCCATGCAAATGGAGGCGTCAATTGTGCCCAGGGCACGCCGCAGATTGAAGCGGCGCACCCCGAAAAGGCACAGTGTAATGATGAGCAACGTAAACGCTGTTGCCAAGGCGATGAACGGAATAAGGGAATCGTCCATCAAGGTCTAGCTATCGGATCCCCGCTGTAGCCGCTTCGCCCAATTTGGCGTTGTCAGCAACAATGACCACACGATCGTTGTCCACGGAGAAGAATCCTCCGTCGACCACTACCGCAATACGGTCCCCGGAAACCGGCTGGATTGCCAGCTCGCCCTCAGCCAGAATGGCCAAAAGGGGCGAGTGGCCCGGCAGGATTCCGATTTCACCATCGCTGGTGCGGGCCTTCACCATGGTGGCCGCACCGGACCACACGAAGTGGTCCGCCGCGACAATCTCAACCTCGAGCTCAGCCATATTACTTGGTCTGTTCCTGGATCTTGGCCCAGTTACGCTCAACGTCATCCAGGCCGCCGACGTTGAAGAACGCCTGCTCTGCAATGTGGTCCAGCTCGCCGTCGCAGATGGCCGTGAAGCCCTCTACGGTGTCCTTGATGGAGACGGTGGAACCTTCGACGCCGGTGAACTGCTTGGCGGTGTAGGTGTTCTGCGAGAGGAACTGCTGGATACGACGTGCACGCGACACGACGATCTTGTCCTCTTCGGAGAGTTCGTCAACACCGAGGATGGCGATGATGTCCTGGAGTTCCTTGTTCTTCTGCAGGATCTGCTTAACACGGACAGCCGTGTTGTAGTGGTCCTTGCCGATGTACTGGGGATCCAGGATACGGGAGGTCGACGTCAGCGGGTCAACGGCCGGGTACAGACCACGGGAGGCGATTTCACGGGAAAGTTCCGTGGTCGCGTCGAGGTGTGCGAAGGTCGTTGCCGGAGCCGGGTCGGTGTAGTCATCAGCCGGGACGTAGATGGCCTGCATCGACGTGATGGAGTGACCCTTGGTGGATGTGATGCGCTCCTGGAGGAGACCCATCTCGTCGGCAAGGTTCGGCTGGTAACCCACTGCGGACGGCATACGTCCGAGCAGTGTGGAAACCTCGGAACCTGCCTGCGTGAAGCGGAAGATGTTGTCGATGAAGAGCAACACGTCCTGGTTCTGAACATCACGGAAGTACTCAGCCATGGTCAGTGCAGACAGGGCGACGCGCAGGCGCGTTCCCGGCGGCTCATCCATCTGGCCGAAGACAAGCGCGGTGTCCTTGAGAACACCAGCTTCTTCCATTTCAACCCAGAGGTCATTACCTTCACGGGTACGCTCGCCAACACCGGCGAATACAGAAGTACCACCGAAGTTGCGGGCAACACGGGTGATCATTTCCTGGATCAGAACGGTCTTGCCGACGCCGGCGCCACCGAAGAGGCCAATCTTTCCACCCTTGATGTACGGGGTGAGAAGGTCGATGACCTTGATGCCGGTTTCCAGCATCTCCGTGGAACCTTCAAGCGAAGCGAAGCTCGGAGCCTTGCGGTGGATCGGCCAGTAGGCGTCAGCCTTGATCTCGGACTCTTCAACATCAAGGGGCTTGCCCAAAACGTTGAAGATGTGGCCCTTGACGCCGTCGCCAACAGGCACGGAGATCGGAGCGCCGGAGTCCTGCACGGTGGTGCCGCGGACCAGGCCGTCGGTGGCCTGCAGGGAGATAGCGCGAACGAGGTTGTCGCCCAGGTGCTGGGAGGTCTCGAACGTGATGGTCTTGGTCTGGCCATTGAGGGTGATCTCAGTGGACAGAGCGTTGTAAATCGAGGGGATTGCGTCAGCCGGGAATTCGACGTCGACAACCGGACCAATAACACGGGCAATGCGGCCGGTGGCACCGGCCGTTGCTACGTGTTCGGTAGCAGTGGCAGTCATCTCTCTCACTTCACTCAGTAGATGGCGTGGATCTAAGTTTATCTGTTATTGCAGGTACAGCTTTACAACCGAAGCAGTGATGGTCAGGACGCGAGAGCGTCTGCACCGGCCACAATCTCGGAAAGCTCCTGCGTAATTTCGGCCTGGCGGGCCGTGTTGCGAAGGCGCGTGTACTTCTTGATCAGATCCGTAGCGTTGTCGCCCGCGGACTTCATGGCCCGCTGGCGGGCTGCGAGCTCGGAAGCTGCTGCCTGCAGCATGGCTGCGAAGATCCTGGATTCGATGTAACGCGGAAGCAGTGCATCAAGCACCCGCTCCGTTTCCGGTTCGAATTCGTACAACGGCAACAGCTCGGTGTCGGTTGCTGCTTCTTCTTCAACGACCTCCAGCGGAAGCAGACGGATAACCGTCGGCTCCTGCGTCACCATCGACTTGAAGCGTGTGTAGACAACGTGGATTTCGTCCACGCCGTCGTCTTCGTAGTCCGTGGAGAAGTCTTCAAGAAGTGCAGCTCCGACCTCTTTGGCCGTACCGAACTCCGGTGCATCCGTGCCACCGGTCCACACTCGCGTGTAGGGCCGGTTGCGGAAATCGAAGTACGCCTGCGCCTTGCGGCCAACCAAGTACGCCTTGACTTCCTTGCCTTCTGACTGAAGGAGCTCGAAAAGACCCTCAGCCTGCTTGAGCACACTCGCCGAGTAGGATCCTGCGAGGCCGCGGTCTGACGTAATGATCAGCACAGCGGCCCGACGGATCTGCTCCGGTTCGGTGGTCAGCGGGTGGTCGATTTCGCTCTGAGTTGCGACAGCAGAAACGGCGCGGGTAATCGCATTCGCGTAAGGCAGTGAAGCTGCTACGCGTGCGCGGGCCTTACCGATGCGCGAGGTAGCGATCAGTTCCATCGCCTTGAAGATCTTGCGCATCGACGTCGTCGAAGTGATCTTCTGACGGTAGACCCGAATCTGGGCTCCCATACTTATCCTTTCCTATGTTCCCGATGTGCTGCCCTGCAGGGGCCCTTAGGACCCCTGCAGGGCAAGACTTCGGAACTAGCGCTTCTGCTTGACGATCTTTTCCTGGTCGACGTCGCCGCCTGCAATCGCTGAGTGCTCTTCGTGTCCGGCGCCAACCAAGTGGTTGTCGCCCTGGCCGAAGAAGCCCTTCTTGAAGGAAACAACAGCTTCCTTCAGCGCAGCAGCGGTGTCGTCATCCAGGACGTTGGTCTGTGCCAGCGTGGTCAGGATGGAGGACTGGTGCTTGAGGTGCTCCAGGAACTCAGACTCGAAGCGACCGATGTCTTCAACCGGAACATCGTCCAAGTAGCCGTTGGTGCCGGCCCAGATGGAGACAACCTGGTCTTCAACCGGGAACGGTGAGTACTGGCCCTGCTTGAGCAGTTCCATCAAACGCGCACCACGGGTCAGCTG
This sequence comes from Paenarthrobacter ilicis, assembly GCF_016907545.1. Taxonomy (NCBI): domain Bacteria; kingdom Bacillati; phylum Actinomycetota; class Actinomycetes; order Micrococcales; family Micrococcaceae; genus Paenarthrobacter; species Paenarthrobacter ilicis. The sequence continues at coordinate 2,493,788 of NZ_JAFBCD010000001.1, forward strand.
CTGACGGGAAGCGGCATCGAGGTCCGAGGCAAACATGGCGAATGCCTGCATGTCGCGGTACTGAGCCAGGTCCAGCTTCAAGGTACCGGAGACCTTCTTCATGGACTTGACCTGTGCTGCACCACCCACGCGGGAGACGGACACGCCCACGTCAACAGCGGGACGCTGGTTGGCGTTGAAGAGATCCGACTGAAGGAAGATCTGGCCATCGGTAATGGAGATCACGTTGGTGGGGATGTAGGCAGAAACGTCGTTCGCCTTGGTCTCAACGATCGGAAGACCGGTCATCGAGCCTGCACCGAGCTCGTCGGAGAGCTTTGCACAACGCTCCAGCAGACGGGAGTGCAAGTAGAAGACGTCGCCCGGGTAGGCTTCGCGTCCCGGCGGACGACGGAGCAGGAGTGAGACGGCGCGGTAAGCTTCAGCCTGCTTGGACAGGTCATCGAAGATCACCAGAACGTGCTTGCCGCCGTACATCCAGTGCTGGCCGATTGCCGAACCAGCATAGGGTGCCAAGTACTTGAAGCCGGCCGGGTCGGAAGCCGGGGACGCCACGATGGTGGTGTACTCCAGCGCGCCGTGGTCTTCCAGGGTCTGGCGGACTGCTGCGATGGTGGAAGCCTTCTGGCCGACACCAACGTAGACGCAGCGAACCTGCTTGGAGACATCTCCGGAAGCCCAGTTGGCCTTCTGGTTGATGATGGTGTCGACGGCGATTGCCGTCTTGCCGGTCTGACGGTCACCAATGATCAGCTGACGCTGGCCACGGCCGATCGGGATCATGGCGTCAATTGCCTTGAGGCCGGTCTGCATCGGTTCGTGAACGGACTTGCGCTCGGTAACGCCAGGAGCCTGGAGTTCCAGAGCGCGGGTAGCCTCGGCCTTGATCTCGCCGAGGTCGTCGATGGGCTGGCCCAAGGGGTCGACTACGCGTCCCAGGAAGGCATCGCCCACCGGGACGGACAGGATCTCACCGGTACGGTGAACTTCCTGGCCCTCTTCAATACCGGTGAAGTCACCGAGGATAATGACACCGATCTCGCGGACGTCAAGGTTCTGGGCCAGGCCCAGCGTGCCATCTTCGAAGCGAAGCAGCTCGTTCGCCATGACCGAGGGAAGACCCTCAACACGGGCGATGCCGTCACTTGCGGTGGTCACACGACCAACCTCTACGCGCTCTGCGTTTCCGGGTTCGTAGGACGCCGCGAACTCGTTCAACGCATTACGGACGTCGTCGGCGTTGATGGTCAAATCGGCCATCTGCAGTCCCTGCTCTCCTGTTTTCGTGATCATCGTTGCTCACGATGACCGGGTTTTATATCAGTTAAGTTGTGCTAAGTCTTCGCTAGCCAGCGAGCTGGCGACGGAGTTCGGTCAGGCGGGAGATCACTGAAGCGTCAAGCACTTCGTCACCAACCTGAACACGGATTCCACCGATCAGTGCAGGGTCAACATTGATGTTGACCTTCAGTTCGCGGCCGTACAGGGCATTCAGCCCGGTCTGCAGACGGCTGGCCTGCGTTTCCGTCAACGGACGGGTAACGCTGACAGTTGCAATCCAGCGCTGCTGACGCTTGGCTGCAAGCCCGGCAAACGACTCAACGAGCTTGCTGGGCTTGACGCCCCGCGGCTGCGTTACTGCCTGGTTGATGAGAACCTTGGCTTCCTCGCTGCTGCCAGGAACAAGCTTCTCAGCCAGTGCAATCTTCGCTGCAGGTGATGCCTGCGGCTCAGACAGAGCACGTTGTACTTCGTGGCTGGAGGCGACGATCTGGTTGAAGGCAAACAGATCGTTTTCCAGCTCTTCCAGCCCCGTGATACCGGAGGCAGAAACGGCCGACTTGTTTTCAGCTACGGCAATGACCACCGTGGCGGCAAGGGTCTCGAGTGCATCGCCGATATCGCGTGCCGATGCCCAGCGTGAACCGGCCAATCCGCCTGCAATCTCAGCAGCATCAGCGGAGACTTTCCCGCCAACCAGCTGCTTGACCAGCGCCGACTTCTCGTCTCCGGAACGGGACGGGTCAGTCAGGGCGCGGCGCAAGCCAGCCGAGCTGTCCACCGTTCCCAGGATTCCGAAGAGGTCCTTAGCCAACTGCAGCGAGGCGAAGGGAAGCTTGGCTTCCAGCTGCGCCAGCGCTGTGGTCAGCGATTCGCTCGATATACCTGCCATTACTTAGCTGCACCTGCGCTCTGGGTCTCCAGATCTGCCAGGAAGCGGTCTACAACGCGTGCAGCGCGCTGGTCGTCGGTGAGTGCTTCACCAACGATGCGGCCGGCAAGCGTTGTTGCCAGGGTGCCGACCTCGGAGCGGAGCGAGACAACAGCTGCCTGGCGCTCCGATTCGATGGCAGCGTGTGCCTGCTCAGTGATGCGGGCCGACTCTGCAGCAGCCTTGGCCTTCAGGTCCGCGAGGATCTGGGCGCCTTCGGCGCGTGCTTCTTCGCGGATGCGGTTGGCTTCGGTGCGGGCGTCGGTGAGCTGCTGCTTGTACTCTTCAAGAGCTGCAGAAGCTTCTGCCTGGGCCGCCTCGGCCTTTGCAATGCCACCTTCGATTGCTTCGGCGCGCTCTGCAAAGGTCTTCTCGAACATCGGGACAACAAACTTGACCACGATGTACATGAGGACTGCAAAGCCGACGAGGACTACGCCCATTTCCCAAACATTGGGAACAAGCGGGTTCGATTTCTCGCCGCCTTCAGTGGCGGCTGAGATGATCAGCTGATTCATATTTCACCCGTCCTATCTACTCGTGCTTTGAATTCGCTTGGTTCTTAGGACTAGGAAAGAACGAAAGCGAAGACGAGGCCGAGGATGGCAAGAGCTTCAGTCAGTGCAAGGCCGAGGAATGCGATCGGCTGCAGCACGCGCTGAGCTTCCGGCTGACGTGCAACACCGTTGATGTAAGCGGCGAACACGAGACCCACACCGATACCACCGCCGATGGCCGAAAGACCGTAGCCGATGAGGTTGAGGGAGCCGTTGATGGTGCCTTCCATTTTTTCTTCCTTTCAAGATGCCGCCCGTGCGGCAGGTTGTTTGGGTTGCTTCATCCCCGCGAGGGGAAGTGTTGGGAGCCTAGTGGCTGTCGGCGTGCAGGGCGCCTTCGATGTAGATCGCGGTCAACAGTGTGAACACGTAGGCCTGCAGGGCCATGATCAGTGCCTCGAGCATGTACATGGCAACTGCACCGACCAGCACCAGGACGGATGCGCCCTTGAGCAGGACGTTCTCCTGCATGACCAGGAACTCGATGCCGGAGCCGGCAAGCATGACGATCAAGTGACCGGCCAGCATGGTCGCGAACAGACGGAGGCTGTGCGTGACCGGACGGACCAGGAAGTTCGAGATGATTTCGATCGGAACAACGATCGGCAGGATGTACCACGGCACGCCCGACGGAACGGTGGCCAGCTTGAAGTACTTCAGGCCGTTCTTCTTGATACCGATGGCAATCCAGGTGAAGTACACGATGCCGGCCATGACATAAGCGCCGCCGACGTGCGAGAAGCTCGGCAGCTGGATAACCGGGATGGCACCGTAGATGTTGTTCACGAGGATGAAGAAGAAGAGGCTGAACAGCAGCGGGACGTACTTGATGAAGTCCTTGCCGCCGATGATGTCCTTGGCGATGCTGTTGCGGACGAAGCCATAGGCCATCTCGCCTGCGAACTGCAGCTTGCCGGGAACCAGCTGCTGCTTACGTGCAGCGAGGATGAAGAATGTAGCGATAATGACGACGGAAAGGATCACCAGCAGCATCTGCTTGGAGAAGCCATCGGCCGCACCCCAAGGCAGGATTGCCGGCAGGTGCATTTCGTCGATTCCGGGTGGGGTGAAAGACCCCGAATCCTGGGCGGGGAGCGCAAGCGCGATCAACGCGTTTCCTCTCTGCTGTGTCCATCATTGGGCATTGGTTGGAGTCCGGAGGCGTTGAACGCATCCACAATCCATGTGAAATTATTTGGCATTACTGTCCCCGTCCGTGGACGGACCGCTGTCTGCGTTGCTCTCGCCAGGGGAAGTGCTTTGCCTGGTGAGGCCGTGCATATGGGAAAGATAGAACCCTCCTGCGGCTCCCAGCAGAGCGCCAAGGAGCACAATCCAGCGGGTCCCCCACAGATTATCCAGACCCCAGCCTATCAAACTCCAGACAATGATCCCGCCAATGATGTAGCTGAAGACCGCGATGCCGGCGTTGTAGCCGCCGTCGCTTGCTGCTTCCGCTGATACATCACGTGCGGCAGGTTGCCGGGAAGGGAGCGCGGGCTTCGAGTAACGCTTACGCGGAGACATCGGGACCACCCTCCTTTGGCGCGGGGTCGTTGTAGATCTGCAGGCGCGCCTTGCTGAAACCATAAATCTCGGCTGCCTGCCAGAACACCACGGCCACCACCGCACCGATGAGGAACCACCGGGCGTGGAGCCAGTCCGGGGCACCGAGAACAAACAGCACCACCGCGAATCCGACTACCTTGATGAAATATGTCGCAACAAAGAGTCCGACCGCGCCGGAGGGGTTGTTGCGGCCTACAAAGTGGCCGATCAGAAGACTGATGGCGAAGAAGAGCATCACAAGGGAGGCGCCGAAAGCTGCTGAAAGCGCTCCCTGGCCACCGTTCATCAAAGCTGCGATAACGCAGGTGACCGCAGTAGCTGCCACCGCGGAAACCGCGCTGAGCGCCAAGAGGCGAAGCCACAAGGACGATTGACCACCGGACATGCCAAAGCCTCGTCGACCGGACGGATGTCCGGAATCGGCGTTGGATGTCATGGGGATACCAATCCTCGTGGCACAGGTGCCAAATTCTCAAAGTGGGGTTACGGGCGAGTGACTGTCCGCAGTAAGAATTCTACATGAGATAGAACTGGGGCGATAACCCGTCGCGGGCTAACGTTCCCCTGGCTTGCCCGAGTTCCGCGTGAAGTAAGGCCACGCCGTCACAGCTGCCATGACCAGGGCAGCCACAATCACCACAATGAGCACGATCTGCCACGGGAAGACGGCGAAAGCCACGCCGCCGAAGGCAAGGATGCAGGTCCACACGTACAGCATTACGACGGCGGAGCGGTGCGAGTACCCCAGGTCCACCAACTTGTGGTGGAGGTGCCCACGATCAGCCGACCATGGAGATTGCCCCCTCGCTGTCCTCCTGATGACCGCCATTCCAAGGTCCAGCAGGGGAAGTGACAGAACCGCAAACGGAAGCAGGATAGGCACCACTGTGGGGATGCCGTTGGCCCGGTCATAAAGACCGGAACCGATTTGTCCAGTGGCCACCACACCGGCGGAGGCCATCAGAAGGCCGATCAGCATGGCGCCGGAGTCACCCATGAAGATCTTGGCCGGAAACCAGTTGTGGGGAAGGAATCCGATGCAACTGCCCACCAGGATGGCCATCAAAAGTGTCGCCAGGTCCGAGTTGTCGGTGGAGGGATTGTTGCGGTGCACCCAATAAGCCGTCAGGAAGAAGGCTCCGCCGCCAATGGTGGCCACACCCGCAGCAAGACCGTCCAGGCCGTCGATGAAATTGACGGCGTTCATGGTGGTGACGATGAGCCCTGCCGTGAGGATGATCTGGACTGCCTCGGACTGGAGGAAGATCGGCTCGGGGATGAAGGGAACCACGGACATCCGCACGCCCCAGATGGCGACAATCAGGGCGGCCGCACCTTGGCCCAGCAGCTTGATCCACCAGCGGATGTCCAGGATGTCGTCCGCGACGCCGACGGCAACGATCACCACCGCACCTGCGAGGATCCCCCATGGTGCGTCGTTATGCCTGAAGATGTCCTTGACGAAGAAGGAATTGGCCGCAACAACCAGGGCCACAAAAACACCGGCGAATATGCCCAGGCCACCGAGCTTGGAAATCAGGACCGAATGCATGTCCCGGCTGCGGATAGGTCGGTAGAGACGGAGTTTTTTTCCCGCCACCCTGGCGCCCCAGGTGGCGCCGTAGGAAACCAAGGCAGCAGTCAGTGCCATCAACAGGTACATGATCATGCGGCCGCTCCCGGGGGCAGCACACACAGCGAACCGGAGAAGCCGGCCAGCGAAGGCATCCGGTTCCGCGCCTTGCTGCCCGGAATTTCCGGGCACCTCAAGGTGTGGAATTCTGTCTGTTGGTAAATGGAACTACTCCGTCGCCATGCCTGCACCGGCTGTGCCGAATGTTGCGGGTTTCTGTTGGACTCTCATCACGATACTAATGCCATGGGCCGTGACTTCCCCGGCGACGCAGCCGCGTCACACCGTCCTCGCATGACCTGGTTGCGCCTCACCGATGTTATCCGGCCTGCTTCTGGACGGGACGGAGAGCGTAGATGCCGTCCAGTACTTCTTCGTTGGAACGCGGCGCCCGCAGGCTGTCCTTCAGGCCTTTCAACAGCCCCGACAACAGGAGTTTCCGGTTGGGTGAAGCCACGATGGTGCGGGTCCAGTTCCGCAACGACGCCCCGGTAAAGAGAACCTTTTCCCACGGCGCCAAGGCTCGCGACCGGGTGTAGACCCACACCTTGTTACGGACCTCGTAGTAGAAGCGCGCTCCGGGATCGGCGCCCGCGTCACCAAAAACCTTGGTGTGATGGTTGGCCACCGAAGCGCTGGTGGTCAAGCCGACACCCTGCCGGGAAATCCGCGCAGTGTATTCGAGGTCATCATTCCAAATGAAGTAGTCGGCGATCGGGAGTCCGTACCGCCTGATGTGATCGGCACTGATCAGCACCGACACAAAGGACGCACTACGGATCTGGGTGGCTCCTGCTTTGGTTGCAGCGCTCCGCAGTTCTTCGCCTGCCCGCATTCTGGGGCGCATGCGGTTCATAGGGTGATCCCGCCCGTCGGTCCACACAACACGGCTGGCGATGAAGCCCGGTTCTTGACCTGTTTCCCGCTGGTAGGCAGTGGAGACGTCCAGAGCCTCCTGCAGCGCGCCGGCCTGGGGCTCCGTGTCGTCATCCATGATCCAGACGTGGTCAGCTCCGTGGTCCAGAACCGCGCGTTCCATACCGACGACGAACCCGCCGGCGCCGCCGACGTTGCTGTTCAGGGTGATGATGTCGGTGGCTACGGGACCGCGATAACCCTCCAGGAACGCGGCAGTGTGGTCAGTCGACGCGTTATTGACGATCACTATGGCATCCGGGACCCGGGTTCCCGCCGTGATGCCGGCCAACGTGGTCTCGAGAAGTTCGCGTCGGTTATAAGTCACCACAACGGCAACCACAACAGCTTGGGACGTCATTAATCAGCCTTCGGTCTGGAACTTGGTGTTTGGTGGGGCCGCAGTCGGCGACGGATCAGGAGGGCGGCAAGTTTCCAGGGTTCCACAAACACCCTGTAGGCCACGCGGCCCGGGTGCAGAATCAGGCGCCACGCCCACTCAAGACCAAGGCGTCCCAACCAGCGCGGAGCCAGCTTTTGGATACCGGCTACCTGTTCAATGGCACCGCCAACAGCACAATACACAGCCGGAGGGAGACCCCCCAATTGGCGATGCAGGACGCTTTCCTGCAGGGGCATTCCAAGACCCAGCAGCACCAGCTGCGGGCGGAAGGTGCTGAGCCAGTCAACAGCGGCCTGCTCCAGCCTGTTGTCCCACCCCTCCCCTGGCATTCCGTCCACGGTAGCGTCGGGCAGGATGGACCGCAGGCGCGCTATTGCGCGGTTGTTGGCATCGCGTCCGGCGCCAACGACGGCCACGCGGTCCAATCCGGCCACCCTCCCCAGCTCCGGGATCCAATCCATGGAGCCCAGCCGATACGCCATGACGCCCTGCGATGCCTGCTCCAGCTCCTGGCGGTGTGCCCGTCCCCACAGCATGGCCACGGGAGCACCGTCCAGCAAAATGATGGAGCTGTTCCCATAGAGCTCCCGGACGTCTGCACGCGAGTGATGCAAAGTGACGCTGTGGAGATTGTGGCCCAGCACCGTGGCGGTATTACCGGAAGCTATCAAAACCCCCAAGGCATCAAGGAGTTCGTCAACGAGCATGGGAGTTGCGTCCACGTCAAGGACGGGGACGCGTTGGCGGGGCGGAATCATTCCGGCTTGGCGGGTGTGGGAGAGCCCGGTTCGTTGGCGGGTGTGGGAGAGCCCGGTTCCTTGGCGGGTGTGGGAGAGCCCGTTTCAGGGTCAGCGGCCGCCGGATCGTCAGTCCCGGCACTCACTGGGATCTCTTCTCCGAAACCGAGAATGGAGGGGACAATGCCGCGGAGTTGTTCCAACTCGATGGCACCCTGCCGTGCCACACGGAAAGGCGTGGACGTGGCGTCAACAATGGTGGAGGGCACAGCCGCTGTGCCCTTGACTGGCCGGAAGCCACCTTCAAGGTACACCTCGACGGACTCGGCCAACTGCAGACGCGCTTCCGCGGCAGTCTGCGCAGCTTCCTGGCCCGTGCGGTTCGCGGAGGAGACGGCAAGCGGCCCTGTGAGGCCGAGAAGTTCCAGGGCGATCTCGTCATCAGGCATCCGCAAGGCAACAGTGCCCTTGGTCTCGCCGAGATCCCAGTCAAGGGACGGTTGGGCGTGAAGGATAAGGGTCAGGCCGCCCGGCCAAAAGGCCTGGGCCAAGGCCCTGGCGTCGGCGGGGATATCGGTGGCCAGACCGTCCAGCGCGTTGATCCGTGGAATCAGCACGGGGGGCGGCATCTGGCGGCTGCGGCCCTTGGAGGCCAGCAACATTGTCACTGCCAGCGGCGAGAAGGCATCTGCACCGATGCCGTAAACGGTATCCGTGGGCAGCACAATGCACTTCTTTTCGCTGATGGCGCGCTGGGCGTGCCGAAGTCCTTCAGCACGCTGGTCGTCGGAAGTGCAGTTATAGGTTGTGGTCACAGCGCTATTCTTTCACTCATCGGGGCGGGCGCCCGCCAGCGTAGCGCTGGTGGCCCGTTCCTTGCCATTCAGGTCCATGTGCGTGGTGACGTCCCGCCAATATCCCGTACGTTCCAGCATCCCGGCTATCCAGGCTGCCTGTACCTCAGCGTGTTCCATCACAAAGTAGCCGCCGGGTTTCAGCAGGCGCGCAGCAGAGGCTGCGGCCGCCGTCGGAAGTTCCATGCCGTCCGCTCCCCCACCGTACAAGGCCTCGGGGGGATCGTGCAGGGCTACTTCGGGTTCTGTGGGGATTGCTTCGGCCGGAATATAGGGCGGGTTGGACACCACGACGTCGAAGGTGCCGTTGTGTTCCTGCAGCGCATCGCGCAAGTCGCCGTGAAGGAGGCTGACGCCCAACGGCTCCAGGTTCCTGGCAGCCCAGGCGTGCGCAAAAGTACTATATTCCACGGCATGGACCTCCGCCGCGGGTACCTCGTGGGCGATCGAACCGGCTATGGCGCCGGACCCCGTCCCCAGATCAACAACTTTGGGGTGATCAACGGCGTTGGCGTCAATCAGGCCGGACAGATGGTCGATCACCAACTGCACCACGGATTCCGTCTCCGGCCTGGGGATGAAGACCCCTGGCCCAACCCGGAGTTCCAGGTGGCGGAAGTACGCCACGCCAGTGATGTGCTGCAACGGAACCCGGGCAGCGCGCTCTGCCACCAACTCCGCATAACCCGCGGGCGCCGGCGCGTCAGTGAGGACCAAGGCCCGCAAACGCCCCAGGCCAACACCCAGGAGGTGGTCCGCCAACAGTTCGGCGTCGACGCGCGGACTGGGCACGCCGGCCTCTTTCAACACGGCAGTGGCCTCGCGGAGGGCGTCCGCGAGGCTTTGCCTAGGATAAAACGTCATGGATATTCCCGCTGGGTGGTGAGGGGCTGGGCTACTCGCCGATGGCGTCCAGGCGTGCCTGCTCATCTGCTTCGATCGCTGACTGGATGACAGGTTCAAGGTCACCGTTCATGACAGCGTCAAGGTTGTAGGCCTTGTAACCCGTCCGGTGATCCGCGATGCGGTTTTCCGGGAAGTTGTACGTGCGGATGCGCTCCGAACGGTCCATGGTTCGGATCTGCGACTTGCGCTGTTCCGAGTTGGCCGCATCAATCTGTTCCTGTTGGTGGGCCAGGAGCCGTGCACGGAGGACGCGCATGCCGGCTTCACGGTTCTGCAGCTGCGATTTCTCGTTCTGCATGGCCACCACAATGCCGGTAGGCAAGTGGGTGATGCGGACAGCCGAGTCCGTGGTGTTGACGGACTGTCCACCCGGTCCCGAAGAACGGTAGACATCGATCTTGAGGTCGTTCTGGTTGATTTCGAGCTCTTCGGGCTCGTCCACTTCGGGGAGCACCAGGACGCCTGCAGCGGAGGTGTGGATGCGGCCCTGCGATTCCGTCACGGGAACGCGCTGAACACGGTGGACGCCACCTTCGAACTTCAACCTCGCGAAGACACCTTCGGCCGGATCATTGGAGCTGCCCTTGATCGCGACGGAGACATCCTTGTAGCCACCAAGGTCGGATTCGGTGGCCGAGATCATCTCGGTCTTCCAGCCGCGGGATTCGGCATAACGCATGTACATGCGGAGGAGATCGCCGGCAAACAGGGCAGCCTCGTCGCCACCTTCGCCGCCCTTGACTTCCAGGATCACGTTGCGGGCATCATCAGGGTCCCGCGGAATCAGGAGCCGGCGCAGACGTTCTTCCGCAGCCGGAATCTGTTCTTCCAACTGCACTACTTCAGCGGCGAACTCGGGATCCTCGTCTGCCATCTCGCTGGCAGCCTCAAGATCATCGTTGAGCCCGCGCCACTTGTTGTACGCCTCCACAATGCCCTGAAGCTGAGCAGACCGCCGCCCCAACTTCCTGGCAGCAGACTGATCGGCATAAACAGCAGGATCACTGAGCTGCGCCTGAATGGCAGCATGCTCATCAAGCAATCCCTGTACGGACTCAAACATTTGGAACGACCTTTCAACGCTGCGCCCAAGTTTAGTGGCGCGAACAGCGGAAGGTGACACTACCGCCGTCGAGTATTAACAACCGGCACGCGAAGGCGGGCCGAAAACGGAACGAGCCGCTGATTCTGCCGGCCCCAAGGTGGGGACAGCAGAATCAGCGGCTCAGTAAAACAGCTATTTGTCGTTGTCCGACTTTGCTCCAAGCGTCGTCTTCTGAACCTGCATGAGGAACTCGACGTTGCTCTGTGTTTCCCGGATCTTGTTGGTCAGCAGCTCAAGGCTCTGCTGCTGCTCCAGTCCGGATAGGACACGGCGCAGCTTCCACATGATCTTGACTTCTTCGGGCGAGAGCAGGTTCTCTTCGCGGCGCGTGCCGGATGCGTTGACGTCCACTGCCGGGAAGATGCGCTTGTCCGCGAGCTGGCGGGACAGGCGGAGCTCCATGTTGCCGGTGCCCTTGAACTCCTCGAAGATCACTTCGTCCATCTTGGAGCCGGTCTCCACCAGAGCCGTTGCCAGGATGGTCAGCGAACCGCCGTTTTCGATGTTGCGGGCAGCACCGAAGAACCGCTTGGGCGGGTACAGCGCTGCGGAGTCAACACCACCGGACAGGATGCGGCCGGAGGCCGGTGCTGCCAGGTTGTAGGCACGGCCCAGACGGGTCATGGAGTCCAGAAGAACCACTACGTCCATGCCCATTTCCACGAGGCGCTTGGCGCGTTCGATGGAGAGCTCGGCAACCGTGGTGTGGTCATCCGCGGGACGGTCGAAGGTGGAGGCAATGACCTCACCCTTGACTGTGCGCTGCATGTCCGTGACTTCTTCGGGACGTTCGTCAACGAGCACCATCATGAGGTGGACCTCAGGATTGTTGGTGGTGATGGCGTTGGCGATCGACTGCAGGATGAGGGTCTTACCAGCCTTGGGCGGGGAGACAATCAGGCCACGCTGGCCCTTGCCGATCGGAGCCACGAGGTCAATGACACGCGGGCCGATCTTCTTGGGGTCGGTTTCCAGGCGAAGGCGCTCGGACGGGTACAGCGGGACGAGCTTTGCGAACTCGACGCGGTCCTTGAGCTCTTCCGGAGTCTTGCCGTTGACGGAAGTGACGCGGACCAGCGCGTTGAACTTCTGACGCGCGGACTGCTGGCTGCGGTCTTCGCCTTCGCGCGGTGCACGGATGGCGCCTACAACGGCGTCGCCCTTGCGGAGGTTGTACTTCTTGACCTGGGCCAAGGAGACGTAGACGTCATTTGCACCGGGGAGGTAGCCGGACGTACGGATGAACGCGTAGTTCTCCAGCACATCCAGGATGCCGGCCACAGGCAGCAGGACGTCGTCCTCGGTTACTTCGACGTCATCAACGTCCGGCCCCTGCGAACGCCCACGGCGACGTTCGTTGCGGTCACGGAAACGGTCGCTGCGGCTGTTGCCGTCACGGCTGTCCTGGCCGCCGCGGCGATCATTGCGGTCGTTGGAATCATTGCGTTCACGGCGGTTGCGGCGGTTCCTGCGGTTGCCCGTATCATCGCCGTCGTTGCTGTTGTCCTCGCGGCGTCCGCGGGAGTTGTCACGCCCGCGCTGCTCGCCTGACTCGGACTGCTCGTTCCTGTCTGAACGCTGCTCGTTCCTGTCTGAACGCTGCTCGTTCCGGTCTGAGCGCTGTTCGTTGCGGTCTGAGCGCTGTTCGTTGCGGTCTGAACGCTGCTCGTTCCGGTCTGAGCGCTGCTCGTTCCGGTCTGAGCGCTGCTCGTTGCGGTCTGAACGCTGCTCGGTCCGCTGCTCTGCAGCAGGAGCCTCAGTAGCTTCAACGGGTGCTGCGGCAGCTTCTCCGCGACGACGGTTCCGGGTGCGGGGCTGGCGACGCTCGCCATTAGCCTCCGCGGCTTCGGCAGCCACGGGGGTCTCTGCCGCAGGTTCCACTGAAGGTTCGACGGCGGTGCTTGCGGCCTCGGGGGCTGCCACGACGCCGTCGCTGGTTGCACGGCGGCTGCGGCCACGACCGCGGGCACGGGGAGCTTCCTGCGCAGGTGCGTCGGCAACCTCGCCGGCTACGGGGGCAACATCGGCCTTGGGCTCGGCTGCCGGAGCAGACTTGGCTGCGGCGGCACTGCTCTTGGTGGCGGTGGCCTTGGCAGGTGCCTTGGACGTGGAGCTGCCTGCGCGATGGGCAGAAATGGCAGTCACCAAGTCACCCTTACGCATGCGGGATCCCCCGGAAATGCCCAGCTGGCTGGCAAGAGCCTGAAGCTGGGCGAGCTTAAGGCCTGCAAGGCCGCTGCTCTTGGTGGTTGCTGCCGTTGACTCTGCAGCAGAAGATGTTGTGTCCACAGCTGAAGCCAGCTCAGTGGTTTCTGTCACGAAGGATCCTTCCCCCTCGACGGCGTCCAGAGCGAGAGCTGGACGCGATGATGTGTTCAGGGTTGCAGTTCAGATCTGCAACCGGTGATTTTGGCCGGGCCTGATGGATTGTGGCCACCAGGGCCGATGTTGACCGTCTCACCTGATCCGGTTACCCGGACAGCCGACTGAAAAAGAAGGGAACAGAGAGATCTGCGGCACCTAAAACAGGCCGGAAAGAGACGACACCACCAACGTTGGCACAGTTGACGAAAGGAACGGTGAGACACCGAGATCCAAAATCAGGGAACTGCCCGCGGTTTTACCGGCGGTGCACTTCCACTCTAGCACCTTGATCGTCCACAGCCAGCGTCATCACACGCCAAGCAACGTCGGGTGTGTTGGCCGCTGTGTAGGAGCGAATGAATTCACTCGCCTCGGCTGCTTTGTCGGCGCCGTTGGACAGCACCATCACCGTTGGTCCTGCGCCGGAAACCACTGCTGCATGGCCCGCCGAACGCAGGGCAGCAATGAGATCGGCGCTGGGACGCATGGCCTGTGCACGGTAGCTCTGGTGGAGGTAGTCCTCGGTCCCCGGTAGCAGGAGGTCGGGCTGCCTGGTCAGCGCGTGGATGAGCAAGGCCGCGCGTCCTGAATTCATGGCGGCCGCATGGTGTCCCACCGACGCCGGAAGCAATCCCCGTGCAGTTTCCGTGGACAGTTCGTAATCCGGAACAGCCACCACGGGGACCACAGCACCAGAGACCTCGGCACGCGTACTGCTGTACTGCTCGCTGTCCTGCCATGACAGCGCCAGTCCGCCAAAAATCGCAGGTGCGACGTTGTCCGGATGGCCTTCGATTTCGCTGGTCAGCTGAAGAATCCAGTCAAGGCCACGCTGTGAACTTTCAGGTACAAGCGCATTGGCAGCCGTCACGGCTGCCACTACTGCAGAGGCAGACGATCCAAGGCCACGACCATGGGGATTGACGTTGTCCGCGGTGATCCTAAGGCCCGGACGCTGGAAGCCGAGCCGTTCAAAGGCCAAATCCATGGCACGGACCACCAAGTGGGTGGCATCGCGTGGGAGCGTTTCCGCCCCCTCACCGGAGAGCTCGAACACGAGCTCTCCGGTGCCAAGGGTTTCCACCGTCAAGGTGTCGTAGATGGACAGTGCCAGGCCGAGGCTGTCGTAGCCGGGCCCCAGATTGGCACTGGTACCGGGGACATTGACGGTCAGCCGCTGGCCTGCCGCGACAAGCGCACGATCAGTCGCGGTGGGCTGCGATGATTCCACTCTTAGTTTTCTTCCAGTCCCAGTTCCGCCGCGACGGTAACAACATCGTTGGACACCTTGACGGGCTGGACATCGCTGCCGTCCTCCGTACGAAGAGCCCACTGCGGGTCCTTCAAGCCGTGTCCGGTAACGGTGATGACAATGGTCTTGCCCGACGGAACTTCGCCTGCAGCATGCTTCTTGATCAGGCCTGCAACGCCGGCAGCTGATCCGGGTTCCACGAAGACTCCCTCCTTGGAAGAGAGCCAGCGGTGGGCTGCGAGGATCTCGTCGTCGGTGACAGCTTCAATCAGTCCTCCGGACTCGTCACGTGCTGCAACAGCCGTTTCCCACGATGCGGGGTTGCCGATGCGGATGGCGGTGGCAATGGTGTCCGGTTCGGTGATCGGGTGTCCAGCCACGAAAGGCGCTGCACCGGCGGCCTGGAAGCCCCACATGGCAGGCGTCTTGGTGGACACTGCGGGAAGAGTGCCGTTGGCGGATTCGAAGGGCGCGGAGTACTCCTTGTAACCCTTCCAGTAGGCGGTGATGTTACCGGCGTTGCCGACGGGCAGCACATGGATGTCCGGGGCATCCCCCAGGGAGTCCACAACCTCGAAGGCACCGGTCTTCTGGCCCTGGATGCGTGCGGGGTTGACGGAGTTCACCAGGAACACCGGGTAGGACTCGCCCAACTTACGGGCGATGTCGAGGCAGTTGTCGAAGTTCCCGTCAACCTGCAGCAGCGTGGCGCCGTGGGCGATTGCCTGGCTCAGCTTGCCCATGGAGATTTTGCCCTCCGGAACCAGCACGGCACATTTCAGGCCGGCAGCGGTGGCGTAGGCGGCTGCAGATGCAGAGGTGTTGCCGGTTGAGGCACACACGACTGCCTGTGCACCGGCTTCCACGGCGGCGGTCATGGCCATGGTCATGCCACGGTCCTTGAAGGATCCTGTGGGGTTCATGCCCTCCACCTTGAGGTAAACCTCGGAGCCGGTGAGCTCTGAAAGCTTCTGCGCGTGTACCAGGGGTGTTCCACCCTCCCCGAGGGTGATGACCTTTGTGGCCTCCGTTACCGGCAAACGATCAGCGTATTCGCGGATTACTCCGCGCCATTGGTGAGCCACTTAGACCCCTTCTACCCGCAGTACGGATGTCACAGAATTGATGACGTCAAGGCCCTTCACAGCCTCGACGGTTGCTGCGAGTGCAGCTTCGGATGCACGGTGCGTGACGATTTTCAGTTCCGCGGTTTGGCCGTGGGCCCCGGAATCGCGGTGGATCGTCTGGCGCATGATCTCGATCGATACGCCGTTCTCCGCGAAGATGTGGGCAATCCGGGCCAGTACCCCGGCTTGGTCAGCTACATCGAGGCCAATGTAGTAACTCGTGGTGGAAGCGGCGACAGGGAGTGCCGGAACATGCCCGGTGGTGGTTTCCGTGCGGCCCGGTCCCCCGAGCACCAACCGGCGGGCGGCAGACACGAGGTCGCCAAGGACTGCAGAGGCGGTGGGGGTTCCGCCCGCTCCCTGCCCATAGAACATGAGTTCGCCGGCGTTTTCGGCCTCGATGAAGACCGCATTGAAGGCGCCCCGGACTGCGGCCAAGGGGTGTTCGCGCGGAAGAAGCGTGGGGTGGACGCGCACGGAGATACCGCCGCCGTTGTCCTCGGAATCGATCTTCTCGGCAATGGCCAGAAGCTTGATGACAAAGCCGGCTTCCTTGGCCGATGCGATATCGGCGGCGCTGACCTTGGTGATGCCTTCGCAGAAAACGTCATCCAAGGAGAACCGCGTGTGGAACGACAATGAGGCCAAAATGGCGGCCTTCGCCGCGGCATCGTGGCCTTCCACATCGGCAGTGGGGTCCGCTTCGGCGTAGCCGAGCCGCTGTGCTTCAGCCAAGGCATCGGAAAACTGGGCGCCGGTGGTGTCCATCTGGTCAAGGATGAAGTTGGTGGTGCCGTTGACGATTCCCAGAACGCGGGTGATGCGGTCACCGGAGAGGCTGTCACGGATGGGTCGGAGGATGGGGATCGCGCCTGCTACCGCTGCCTCGTAGGAAAGCTGCACACCGGCTTTGTCGGCCTCTTCGTACAGAGTGGGGCCGTCCTGGGCCAGCAGTGCCTTGTTTCCGGTCACCACGCAGGCTCCGTTTTGGATGGCCGTGAGGATCAGGGACCGCGCGGGTTCGATCCCGCCCATGAGCTCAATCACCAGGTCCGCGTCCTTGACCAGCGTGTCGGCGTCGGTGGTGAAAAGCTCGCGGGGCAGTTCCACGTCACGCTGGCTGTCGACGTTGCGCACAGCAATCCCGGAGAGTTCCAGCCGCGCTCCGCTGCGGGCTGCCAGGGCGTCGGCGTCGTCAATCAGAATCCGCGCAACCTGGGCCCCAACGTTGCCACAACCCAGCAGGGCCACCTTCAAGGTTCGCACTTCAGACATTCGCCACTCCCATGTCGCGGTTCAAGAGATCTTCTTCGGTTTCCCCGCGGACAATGAGCCGGGCGGCTCCGTCGCGTACAGCGACAACGCCAGGCCTGGCCAGGTAGTTGTAATTGCTGGAGAGGGCCCAGCAGTAGGCGCCGGTACCCGGTACTGCGAGCAAATCACCGGCTGCCACGTCCGCGGGCAGATATACATCTCTAACAACTATGTCGCCGCTCTCGCAATGTTTGCCCACTACTCGGGACAGCTGCGGAGAATCGCTAGAATCGCGGGAGGCCAAAATTGCTGAATAATCCGCGTCGTAAAGCACCGGTCGGGCGTTGTCGCTCATCCCCCCGTCCACTGACACATAGCGGCGGGGATACGTAACGTTCTGCCCCTCCGTTCCGTGGTCCGGGGCATCGACGCGAACGGTTTTGCGGGTGCCCACCTCGTAAAGCGTGAAGGTACTGCTGCCTACGATCGCGCGGCCAGGTTCGATCGAAATCCGCGGAGACTTGATACCAAGGGTTTCGCAGGTGGAACGCACGACGGCGGCCATCGCCTGCGCGATTTCGGCGGGGGGACGGGGGGTGTCCACCGGCGTGTAGGCAATACCGTAGCCGCCTCCGAGATCCAGTTCCGGCATCACGATGGAGTACTTGGTCTGCATGGCAGCGAGGAAGCCCAGCAGTTTCTCTGCTGCGACAGCAAAGCCATCCGGTTCGAAGATTTGCGAGCCAATGTGGCAGTGCAGCCCCAGAAGCTCAATGCCCGGGTATGAAGTCGCGGCTGCCACTGCTTCCTCGGCGGCGGACAAACCTGCCTGGTCGGTGGAGTCCCCTGCCATGGAGAGCCCGAACTTCTGGTCTTCATGTGCCGTAGCTATGAACTCGTGCGTGTGGGCGTGCACCCCGGGTGTCAGCCGCAGCATGACCTTGGCTACCTCGCCCCGGTTGGAAGCAATGGCTGCGACGCGTTCAAGCTCATCCAGGCTGTCCACCACAATCCTGCCAAGCCCCATGTCCAGGGCCCGGTTGATCTCGGCGTCGGACTTGTTGTTGCCGTGCAATCCGAGGTTGGCACCGTCGATGCCCGCGCGCGCAGCAACAGCGAGTTCGCCGCCGGAACATGTGTCGAGGCGGAGGCCCTCTTCGGCTACCCAGCTGGCCACGGCCGTGCACAGGAAGGACTTGCCGGCATAGTAGACGTCCACTCCCCCGCAAAGGTCGGCAAAGGCGTCGTCGAAGGCTGTTTTAAATGCTTTGGCGCGCGCGCGGAAGTCGAATTCGCTCATCACAAAAAGCGGTGTCCCAAACCGGGCTTTGAGGTCACTGACGGTCATGCCGTCAATGGTCAGTTCGCCGTCGGCATTCTTTTCGACACCTTCAGCCCAGAGCTTCGGGTGCAGGGCGTTGATGTCCGACGGGACATCCAACCATTCCGGCGCGAGCGGTGAAGCATGCTCAGTGGTTGTGCTCATCTTCTTACATCCGTTCCGGCGCGGAAACGCCCAGCAGTCCGAGTCCGTTGGCAAGTACCTGGCTCGTGGCGTCGTTCAGCCACAGGCGCGTGCGGTTGACGTCCTCCACGGGTTCTCCACCCAGCGGCGCCACACGGCACACGGTGTACCAGCGGTGGTAAGCACCGGCGATGACTTCGAGGTGGCGGGCCACGCGGTGCGGCTCCCGGAGTTCCGCTGCTTTGGCAACGATTGACGGGTAGCTGCCCAGGACGGAAAGCAATTCATTTTCGGTTTCGTGATCCAGCAGGGAAGCATCGAAAACGGAACGGTCCACTCCGGCCGCAGCAGCGCCCAGTGCGGTGCTGCGGGACCGGGCGTGAGCGTACTGCACATAGAACACCGGGTTCTCGTTGGTGTTCTTCTTCAGCAGTTCAGGATCCAGCGTCAACGGGGAGTCGGCCGGGAAGCGGGCCAGCGAGTACCGGACAGCGTCCTTGCCAAGCCAGGAGATCAGGTCCTTGAGCTCGATGATGTTTCCGGCGCGCTTGGACAACTTGGCACCGTTGACCGAGACAAGCTGGCCGATCAGCACCTCGATGTTGACCTCGGGATCGTCTCCGGCGCACGCCGCGATGGCCTTCAGTCGGTTGATATATCCGTGGTGGTCTGCGCCCAACAGGTAAATCTTCTCCGTGAACCCGCGGTCCTTCTTGGAGAGGTAGTACGCGGCATCGGCCGCAAAGTACGTAGGTTCGCCGTTGGCGCGGATCATGACGCGGTCTTTGTCATCGCTGAAGTCGGTGGTCCGCAGCCAGACCGCACCGCCGTCGTCGAAAACGTGGCCCTGCTCGCGTAGACGGGCTACGGCCGATTCGATCGCACCGGCGTCGTGCAGTTCCTTCTCGGAGAAGAAGACGTCGAACTCAACGCCGAAGTCAGCCAGCGTGGCTTTGATATCCGCCATCTGCGCTTCGTAAGCGGCGGCACGGATTACGGGCAACGCCGCTTCATCAGTCAGTTCCCGGATCCCCGGGTGGGCCTTCAGCACTTCATCGCCGAGCTCCCGGATATATTCGCCCGGGTATCCGCCCTCAGGGACGCCACGGCCATGCAGCCGTGAAAGGACGGAGTTGGCAAAAACGTTCATCTGCGAGCCGGCGTCGTTGATGTAATACTCGGCCGTAACATCCGCTCCGGAGGCACGCAGTACACGGGCGATGGCATCGCCCAACGCGGCCCAGCGGGTGTGGCCGATGTGGAGCGGGCCGGTGGGATTCGCCGAAACAAATTCCATGTTGATCACGTGGCCTGCGAGCGCCGTGTTGGTTCCGTAGGCAGTGCCGGCCTCAACAATGGCTTTTGCCAGGGTGCCCGCCGCAGCAGCGTCCACTGTGATGTTAAGGAAGCCCGGGCCGGCAATATCCACCCTTGTGACACCCGGGATGGACTGGAGGCGCTGGCTCAGCACGCCCGCGAATTCACGCGGATTCATGCCTGCCTGCTTGGCCAGCTGGAGGGCGATGTTGGTGGCCCAATCTCCGTGGTCCCGGTTCTTGGGTCGCTCCACCCGCACCGCGTCAGGCACGGACGTTTCCGTCAACGCGATGTCACCGGCGGAGACGGCGTCTTTGAGGCAGGCGGATATGGCAGCAGAGAGTTCTTCGGGAGTCACGCATCCAGCCTACCGGGGGGCCGCAAAGTCGCGGAATTGAGGCTTGCGGATGTGGATAGCTCAATAAGCTGTAACTCCGTTTTCAGAAAGAGGACTGCACTGACATCCCTGTAGGTAAGTCCGCAATGGACACGCTGGCCCGCTGGACAGAAGGCCACGGGAGTCGCGGATGCTTTCACCCAAGTTAAAAGGCGGCGACTAACGGGCAACTTCATCTGCATGGTCACTGGAGCCCGGCAGTCAGCGGGGAGGCGGTGGGGCTTGATCACAAACAAGGGTGTCCCCCTTCCAGCGGGTAGCGAGGGCTTCGCCAAGGCCGGGCCGTTTCGCGTTGGGTACCGGTGAATCCGTGATCGACGAGGTAGCGTCCGGGTAGGAGCCGGCGGCCGGGCGTGTATCCCCCACTGGTCGGCCAGATCCTGAAAGTTGGTGGAGACACGGGCGTGGCAGATAACCAGGATTCCGGCTGAAGCGTTGAGGGGACCTTCACCGGGCAGTTTCGAGCGGGTCTCACGGGATTCTCATTCCGCGGAATGGCGCAAATTAGGTGAGCGACATTTGGGGCGGCACGGCGGCCGGTAGAGGACCGGCTTCCGGGCGCCCATTCAGCCGAAACAGGTGTCGTAGGATCTCGACGTAAATGAGAAACGGCCCTTGTCATTGCGGGAAGCCATTGAGTTGGAGCGCCCGGGAGTATTGTCCGCATCGCGCGAAGCGTTGCTTGACCGTCGGCGTTCCCTTCCCCGGACGAGGAAACGGCGCTCAGGCTCGCATTCATCGAGTGGTGGTCCTGCAGCGAACCTGATTTTCTTACGGGCCTACCTCACATCGGCTTCCGAGTTTGACACCACCGTTCGGTTCGTCCTGGGATGGATGTCGAAGTCGTTCCCCTGGTGTTGCGGCTGCGGTCCGACGCCCTGGGAGTCTGTTGGGGCGAATCTATGGTCAGAGTTCGAGAGAAGCGGCGATTTAGACCTGTCGGAGTTCTCGCACGCCAGCGCCTACGGCGTCTACTTCACGCACATCTACACATCTACTAAGCAGAAGCGGGCTGGTGGCTAGGACCGCCTCGCTAGCCGACCGTCTTGCGGGCGGTGTTGAGAGCCAAGAATCTTCGCTATGAGGCCTATTATCCCGTTACGACCTTTGCGCCCTCATGTTCCCGTGAATCAAACCTCAGGTAGAAGTTCGATCGGTAGCTAATGGTCGCGATTGATTAGCTGATGTTGAGGACAGGATCTGCTCATGAGCTTCACCAACGCCCTGTGGGGTGGCATTCTAAATAGCTTTGCCTTCAATCCTGTTGACCAAGAGTGCGTCCTGGAAATATCAATTGTCGATCACTCCGGAACTACAGCCCATGCGCTGCGGTGTACTGGGGTGACCGAGATGCGCTTCTTCAGTGACATTCCCGGGCCTTGGAGCTACGCGGAGGTCACGGAAGTCGCCGCAGCGTTCGATGAGGCTACGCGTTGCTGGCGGATAGAGTTCATGCTTTGGTCGGAAGACGCTGGCCTCGTGCTTCGCTGTAGGCACGTCTCCCTGGATGGAAGTATTTGCAAACCGAGTGAGGAAGCACTCCCCGGACCTGACCGATCTTCGTGGTCCTAACCGACCGGTAGTGGATTCTCCAACGTACGGAGGTTGCGCTATGAGCCCACGGTGCGCCCGTTAAGCGGGGAAGAATGCCGAAGG
Organism: Paenarthrobacter ilicis; assembly: GCF_016907545.1. Lineage (NCBI taxonomy): Bacteria > Bacillati > Actinomycetota > Actinomycetes > Micrococcales > Micrococcaceae > Paenarthrobacter > Paenarthrobacter ilicis. The sequence continues at coordinate 2,515,511 of NZ_JAFBCD010000001.1, forward strand.
CGGTGAGCACAAAGGCATAATGCCATCACGAGCCCCAGACGCAGACTGGAAATGTGCCGACACGGCACCAAATAGATACGGAGCACTAACCTGTTGGGCGATTTTCCAGAGCGTCAGCTGCTGCCTGGCAAGACGGCCTATGAGCTTCTAGTGTGGCGGTATCGGTGCACAACGGCAGCCCTGGTCGTGCTCGCAACAACCTTTGTCTGCAGCGCGTCGGGTGTGCCGCAATCTTGGTTTACTACATCTCTGATGGTTGCAATCGGTTTAACATTGCTGCCGGCGGTCGTTCTCATCGGTAGCGTTGGAAAGCGGGAACGAGCTGAACAGCGAGCTGGCTATACAACGCAAAGATTCGGGAACAAAAAATTGGAACAGAGGGACCCTTACCCAGGGCGCGTCATCCGGCACCCTAGCGAACCGTACCTTTCCCGGGATGAGTTCCTGAAGATAGTCAAGAACGCAAAGACTACGCCGGAACGCCTGGAATCACGAGCCTAGAAAGTGCAAAGTCTGAGCGCTCCGTGCACTAGGCAATAGAAGGAGTCTCGGATGAATCCGAGCACTTCAAGCGCCCGGTCAGGGATCCCCCAGAGGGACCATGGTGGCGTGCGGAGGATACGGGCTTGACCGGCACCTGAGAGGATCGACAGCGTAGCCTCGGTTGTATGGGGACTTCACTTCGGCTTAAGGTATTCGGCTTGGCAGCAGTACTCACCGGATGTTCGGCTGCGCCGCCAACAATTTCCGAATCTGAATTTAGCGGAGGACTTCCGTCCGAGGCGATTACCGCTAATCCAGGTTCCTGGGCCGAGGATCCATCGTTCCCTTCTCCTGTCCCCGTGGCCGGCTGGCTGGATGCCGGTGCAAAGTTTGCTGTCGTCCTCAGCGGCAGTTCAAGCTGTCCTGCCTTCCCGTCATCAATCGAGGTCCTCAATCCCCACCACGTTAAATTGAACCTTGCAACCCGTGGCGGGCAAGACTGTTCAGCCGATATGGCCCCGCGTACATACGTAGTCAAGACTCCCGCTGACTTAGACGTCTCCACCGAGGTCACGCTCGAATTTGGAAAAACGCGAGTTGTTTTGCCTCCACTGTGAGTCCGCACCAATCGTTCGCCATACTCGGCACCCTGCTTTCGAGGGGCCCGCAAGAGGATCGGTAAACGGGCGCGGTCTAACCCAAAAGCCCCCGTCATGGCCGTCGTATTATTAGCGCGAGAGACCAGAAAGCATGTGCGAGAAGCGCTGGATGTGATGAACCATTATGAGCACTCGAGATTCGCGGCAATTCATGAGCGAGCTGATTGCCGATCATCCGCATCTGCGGCCGAGCTATGAGGAGCATCTAGAGAACAACGACGGGGAGCTTCTGCCGCACTTGCTGATCGCCGATATTTGCAGGTGGGTAGTCGCGGAGCAGGACTCCGACCCCTTACGGGTTCTGCAACTCTTGTCATGGTTGGAGGTTCACTTCGCGGGCGTGGGACATGTGATGGATGCCGTTGACAACGTCATCGCGTTCTCGTTCATCGAACACCTCCCTTTGCCCTCGGAGCCAGGAGCTGGCGTTGTTCATCTTCTTGGACCAAAAATGAAAGCGTTGTACGAACAGTTTTTCTCGCAGCCACGTTAGAGGATCGGCAAGGGGCGCTCCTTTGGATAACCCGCGGCCGTGAGCGACGGTCTTCATTTGAGAATTCGGCCCATGGGCAGAGCTAGGGTGGAGCGTAATGGGAAGGGGGCCGACGTGGCAGATGTTCCGGCGTCCATGAGCGGGGCTCAGAGATTCGAGGGCTACTGGCTTCTCGAGGTGAGCGGGCAACTCATCCTGCAACTCGTCCTGGATTTCCAGGTAACTTTGGTTCTCGAACACCTCAGAATCACCATCGAGGAGAGCTTCGTTCTCGAACACCCCGATGGCACTTCACACGTCATCGATCCGGGCGGCGGTTTCGATCAGCTCAGTCCCGTTCTGCCGCTATCACGATCCAAGGTGGTTGCCGAGGCAAAAGCGTTCGACGACGGACGGCTTGAAATTGTCCTTCAGGACGGCTTCCGGCTGAGTGTAGTGCCGGAACCCAAGTCGGCATACGAAGCATGGAACGTCACCGGGCCGGACGGACTACTGATCGTGTCCACGCCCGGTGGCGAGCTAGCCCTTTGGGGCAGCACGTTGACGGATCCCTAAAGGCGGCACTTGGAAGTGGACATGCGACCCATCCTTTGGAAAATGACATGAACCATTTGGGCCGTTATGACGTTAGGAAGAACGTGGAGCAACCGCAGGGGTTGTCTTCACGCACGAAGTGCCTAGCCGGATATCGCCCCTTGACGACTACGGGCCCTGCCCGGATCGTCCCAGTTGAAACGAGCAAAACCATGACTACGCCACTCCGGAAGACCCTTTACGTTGGATTTGCCGGCCTGTCCATCATTGGCACAGCGGCCGCTTGCGCTCCCACTACCGCTGCGCCCTCCACCCAAGTGCCCGAGACGGACAACAGCGGCCAAGTGTCCACCAGCAGCCCCTCGGCCTCGTCCGCTGCGGGCGGCGCGTCCACGTACAAGGACGGCACCTACAGCGCCGATGGCAGCTATACCTCGCCCAATGGCCAGGAAAAGGTTGGCGTGGAGCTGACCCTTGCTTCCGGCAAGGTCTCGGCAGTCAACATCACCACCCATCCTTCCAACCCCAATACCAAGAAATTCCAAGGGGAGTTCGCCAGCGGCATCTCCGCCCAGGTTGTGGGAAAAAACATCGATGAGCTCAATGTCTCCAAGGTTGCCGGATCGTCCCTGACGTCGGGCGGTTTCAACGACGCTGTCCAGCAAATCAAGTCGCAGGCAAAGTAGCACCCGTGCCCCACCCAGGCTGGAGCGCCTTCGCCTTCGAGGGAATCGGAACCCAGTGGGATATTTCGACGCCGGCGGCACTGTCCGCTGACGTCCGGGACCAGGTGCTCCATGTCGTTGGGGACTACGACGCCACGTGGTCCCGGTTCAGGAGCGACTCCGCGGTGTCCGCGTTATCAGGGCAACCGGGCAGCATCACCCTCCCGCCGCACGCACGGGAGTTGGAAAGGCTCTACTCCGCCCTGTACCGCCTCAGCGGTGGCGGGATGACGCCACTGATCGGCAGCAGCCTCGAAGTCCTCGGCTATGACGCCCGGTACAGCCTTGTCCCTGCCGGGCCACCGCAGGCACCACCGCGGTGGGAGGACGTGTTGGATTGGGACGGCACCGCACTGACCGCCCACGAGCCGGTTGTTGTGGACGTGGGCGCGGCTGGCAAGGGGCAACTAGTGGATCTTGTGGCCTCCGTTCTCCGCGGGTCCGGTTACAGCGACTACCTTGTGGATGCCAGCGGTGACATGGTTCACGCGGGAAGCCATCCGGTAACCGTCGCCTTGGAGCATCCGTACAACGCCCGGCAGGCCATAGGCCTGGTGGTGCTGGACAACGCCGCCTTGTGCGCCTCAGCGGCCAACCGGCGAGCATGGGGGGACGGCTGGCACCATGTCCTGGATGGGACTACCGGCAGTCCTGTCCGCACCACGGTGGCTTCCTGGACCATGGCGTCCAACGCAATGACAGCCGATGCCCTGGCAACCGCAATGTTTCTTATGGAGCCGGAAGTACTTCAGAGGGAGTTCCAGTTCTCCTGGCTCGCGGTGGACTCCGGTGGTTCTGCAACGTTTTCGGCCGGTTTCGAGGGGAGACTGTTTTCATGATTGCCGTTAAGTCCCGGGTGGACGCCTGGTTGGGCCGCTTCACCATGTACCGCCTGGTCCTGTGGGTCCTCGCCATCCTTGTGGCCTACAGCATGGTGCTGAACCTGTTGGGCTGGTTGACCTTCGGGCTGCCTGAGATGCTGGTGCATCTGGTCCTGTGCCTGGGCGCCACTTATCTGTCCAACCGGCTGCTGGCTGCCGTTTTCCGGGTCAGCCCGCATTCCGAATCCTCGTTGATCACGGGACTGCTGATCTATTTCCTGTTCTGGCCCGCTTTTGGTGCGACGGACATGGCAGGTGTCGCCTTGGCCTGCGTCCTGGCGAGTGCCTCAAAGTACGCTTTGGCCGTGCGGGGGCGGCATATCTTCAATCCTGCAGCCTTGGGGGCTTTCGTCACCGGCCTGACGGGTCTGAACATCGCCACATGGTGGGCTGCCACCCCTGCCATGCTCTGGTTGCTGGTACCCGGCGCGGTGGTGGTCCTCTACCGCATCCGCAAGATGCTGATGGGCTCGGTCTTCGTGGTGGTGTCCACCGCCGTGATCACCATCGATCTGCTGGGCAGGAGCATGACGGCGGGCCAAGCCGTCTGGCAGGCGCTGGCTCAACGTCCGGTGCTCTTCTTTGTCGGATTCATGCTGTCGGAGCCTCTGACCCTTCCGCCCCGGCGTTGGCAGCAGCTGGTGCTGGCCGGCGTCGTGGGTGTTGTTTTTGCGGTTCCCTACAACTTTGGCTTCGTTGCCAACTCTCCCGAGTTGGCGTTGCTTGTGGGCAACCTTCTGGCGTTCTTCGTCGGCCAGCGCGGTGGGGTGGAACTGGTATTCAAACGCTCCAAGCCGCTGACACCCGGCAGCACGGAACTCACCTTTGAACCGCGGCGCCCGGTCCGTTTTGCTGCAGGCCAGTACATGGAACTGAACCTGCCCCACAAGTCCTCCGACGGCAAGGGCAGGCGCCGGGTCTTCAGCATCACCAGCCCGCCTGGCGCTGCCGAATTGACCTTTGGCGTGGGCTCTACGGAGCCCTTGTCCGCAGCCAAGAAGTCCCTTTTGTCACTGAATCCTGGAGACACCATCACCGCCACCGCGGTTGGCGGCGACTTCCTGCTGCCGCGCGATTCCGCACACCCCGTGTTGCTGATCGCGGCCGGAATCGGCATTACGCCCTATTTGTCCCACCTGGCAGCGGACCCGGGCAGTGGGCGCGACGCGGTGGTGCTGTATCTGGCCAGAAGCCGGGAGGAACTTGCCGGAATTGAGCAATTGGAAGCTTCCGGCGCCACGGTGATTGCCCGGCTTTCGGACGGATCCACTCCCCCGGAGTTCATGATCGACGCCGGAACTCGCAGAATCGATGCCGCACGGCTTCAGGAACTGGTTCCGGACGTCCGGGACAGGAAAGTGATGGTGTCCGGCTCCCCGGCCACCGTGGAATCGTTGCGGGCTGTTGCCCGTGCAGCAGGTGCCAAACACGTCCACGTGGACTCTTTCGCCGGGTACTGAGCCACGGCTGCCCAAGGCCCCACACTGACTGCGCCGGGTGCAGCCGGACCCGTTTTCCATTGCGGCGCACTGGCTGCTAAGCTCTAGGACGTCCCACCGGCAACGGAGGGAACCCCGGATGCCCTCGTAGCTCAGGGGATAGAGCGTCTGCCTCCGGAGCAGAAGGCCGTAGGTTCGAATCCTATCGAGGGCACACTGAAGTACCCCGCCAGATACTCTGGCGGGGTACTTTTCTTTGTCGGTCATGGACTATCACTTCAGGGCTTGCCGGACTCCCAACACCAAAATGTCCGCCCCTGCTCCTAGGCTGAACCCAGTTGGTCCCAGTCACTAGCCAAAGGGGTTTGCCGTGATTTGCTCGATCGTCCCTCCGTACATGCTGCGCAGGCTTGCCGCCCAGAACGAACCGAGGATGCTGGCTGTTGCCCGGGCGGCCAAAGAATCCTTGCTGCACATCAAGGATTTGCAGGCCGTCCGCACGGCACCCATCCCCGCTGCGCCCCCCAGTGCCCGCCAGGCCAAACCCGGGCCGCCCCACCGCACTGTTTTCGATGCGGGCGGCACGGAGACCCTTCCGGGGCGCGAGGTCCGCAAGGAAGGGGCTCCTGCGGCTGGAGACGCGGCAGTGGATGAGGCGTACGACGGCCTGGGAGATACACACAAACTCTATGCGGACATCTTTGGCCGTGACTCGATCGATGGAGCCGGCCTGCACCTCAATGCGAGCGTTCACTACGGCAAGCTCTACGACAACGCTTTCTGGGACGGAAGCCAGATGGTCTTCGGCGACGGCGACGGCGAAATCTTCCAGCGGTTCACCACCTCCGTCAGCGTGATTGGCCATGAGCTCGCCCACGGCGTCACCCAGTACACCGCCAACCTTGCCTACCGTAACCAGGCAGGCGCCCTGAACGAGTCCATGTCGGACGTCTTTGGTGTGCTGGTGGAACAGTACGCAAAACAACAGACCGCTGCCCAGGCCAGTTGGTTGATCGGCGAGGGGCTGTTTACTGATCAGGTCCAGGGCGCCGCCCTCCGGTCCATGAAGGCACCGGGCACTGCGTACGACGACGACGTCCTGGGCAAGGATCCGCAGCCCGATTCCATGGACACCTACGTGAGGACCAGCGCGGACAACGGCGGTGTCCACATCAATTCCGGCATCCCCAACAGGGCGTTCTATCTGGTGTGCGAGGCACTGGGAGGCAACGCTTGGGACGCACCGGGACAGATCTGGTACGGAACCCTGACCAGCGGCCTGCTTCCGGCTTCCTGCACCTTCGGAAAGTTCGCCCGCACCACCATCGCTACCGCCGTGGAGCAGTTTGGCTCCGGCTCAAAAGAGCATGACGCGGTTCTGAAGGCGTGGGACACTGTGAAGGTCAGGGTTTAGTCAACGGACCGGGGTTCCTCAATTGCGCGGGATCCCGCCAGTGGCTGCCGTTACGTCCGAACAAGAAGCAGCAGGTCATGAAAATCACCGTCCAACGCAGTGGGGGAATTGCAGCCATGACGCGCGTTTGGAGCGTTGATGCTGTCTCCTCCGATGAGAAGGAGCGGTGGGTTCCCATAGTGGAAGCCTGTCCATGGGACGAGGCCAAAAGCATGGCCAAGGCACTGACCGAGCCGGACCGGTTCATGTACTCCATCCGGGCCGGACAACGCCGGGCCACATTGCCCGAGCGTGCAGTGACGGGGCCATGGCAGGAACTCGTTGACTGCGCCAAGGCAGAGGGCTCCGAATCCCGGGGCGGGGCAGTCGGCCAGCGCCGGTAGACCTACCCGGCGTCCACCAGCTGCCCGCGGAAGGAACGCCTGTAGCTTTGCGGACTGGTGTCCAGCACCTTGCTGAAGTGGTGGCGCAGGAGAACCGAGTGCCCGAAACCAGCCTCGCGGGCAACCTCGTCAATATTCAGTTCCGTGGTTTCCAGCAGTTCCTGTGCCCGGATGACCCTCTGGGAGTTCAGCCAGGCGGCCGGTGTTGCCCCCGTTTCCGCCCGGAAACGCCGTGCGAAAGTCCTGGCAGACATGTGAAGCCGGGCAGCCAATTCGTTGACGCTGTGTTCGTGCTCCAGGTTCTCTACCATCCACCTCAGCAATTCCTCCATCGGGGCGGAACCACAGGTTGGCATGGGCCGGTCAATGAACTGGGCCTGTCCGCCATCGCGGTGTGGTGGAACCACCATGTCCCGGGCGATCGCCGCCGCCACATTGGCCCCCAACTCCACCCGCACCAGATGCAGGCACGCATCGATTCCTGCCGCGGTGCCCGCGCTGGTAATGATATTTCCGTCCTGCACATAAAGGACGTTTTCGTTGACGGTGATGGCAGGGTACCGGCTGGCCAGATCCTGCGAGTAATGCCAGTGGGTGGTGCAGCGGCGCCCATCCAGCACACCGGCCCGGGCCAAGGCGTAGGCACCTGAACAGATGGACATCACCCACGCCCCGCGTTGTTGGGCAGCCCGCAATGCTTCCAACACGGGCTCTGGCAGTGATTGGTCCCTGCCAAACGGAGTCATGATCACCAGGTCAGCATCCGCGGCCGCTTCCAGCCCCCGGCTGACATGCATGGACAATCCGGACTTCATGGGGATGTCTCCCGGCTCGGGGGCACACACCCGGAAGTCGAAGGCCGGAACACCTGAGTTGCGCTCCGAGCGATCAATCCCAAAGACTTCGAACGCCGTGCCGAACTCGAAGATGGAAAAGCCCGGGACAACAATCACTGCCACTGATGTCAACATACAAACAGTGTGGCAGAAAATTATCTAAAAGGGTCATTTCTGCCACTATTTTCTGCCGTCCAGCACGAGCAGGCTGGAGGTATGGAAATCTTTGGAATCATCCTCGTCATAGTCCTTCTGACCGCCGCCGGAGCCACAGTTTCCGCTCTGCTGAAAGATGGCCGCGGCCACAATCCCCCGGTGTCATCCAAGGAACCCTGGAGCGCCTTCGAAGCCCCCAGCGGCCCCTACTGGAATCCCCGCATCTACTAGCTGCTCCAAAAAACCTTTGACTGCCGCGCGGCGGGGGCACCACGCCGCGACGGACAGCCGGAACCAGTGTGACAGCAACCGCGGAAGGCCAGGCACAATCGCAGTAGACTGTCAGCAGCCATGACACTTCATATCGCCTACCCCGCAGAGCTGCCCGTTTCCGAGCGCCGCGAGGATCTGATGGCGGCCATTGCCGCCAACCAAGTGACCATCATTGCCGGGGAAACCGGCTCAGGTAAAACCACCCAAATCCCCAAAATGTGCCTGGAACTGGGCCTTGGTGACAAGGGCTTGATCGGCCACACCCAGCCACGCCGCCTTGCTGCCCGCACAGTGGCTGAGCGCATCGCGTTCGAGCTTGGTGTTGAGATCGGGCAGGAGGTCGGCTTCCAGGTCCGCTTCACCGGGGAAGTCAGCGCTGCCACAAAGATCAAGCTGATGACCGATGGCATCCTTCTCGCGGAAATCCAACGCGACAAGTTGTTGCGCAAATACAGCACCATCATCATTGATGAGGCCCACGAGCGCAGCCTCAACATCGACTTCATCCTGGGCTACCTCAAGCGCGTCCTCCCCCAGCGACCCGACCTCAAAGTCATCATCACTTCAGCCACGATCGATCCCGAGCGGTTTGCCAAGCACTTCGGCAGCGACGAGGATCCCTCACCGATCATCGAGGTATCCGGCCGGACCTACCCGGTGGAGATCCGCTACCGGCCGCTGTCCCAACCTGCCGGTGGGCAGGACGAGGATTCCGACGATGAGCTTGAAGAGGACCGTGATCCGCTGGATGCGGTGTGCGACGCCGTGGATGAACTCGCCAAGGAAGCACCGGGAGACATCCTTGTCTTCTTCTCCGGCGAACGTGAGATCAGGGACGCCACCGAGGCCCTCAACGGGCGCATCCAAAGCAACCGCCGGCTGGCGGGCACCGAGGTACTGCCGCTCTATGCACGGCTGAGCCTGCAGGAACAGCACAGGGTCTTCAACCCGGGCGGCAAGCGAAGAATCATCCTGGCCACCAACGTGGCGGAAACCTCCCTGACGGTGCCCGGCATCAAGTACGTCATTGATACCGGCACAGCGCGCATCTCCAGGTACTCGCACCGCACCAAGGTCCAGCGTCTTCCCATCGAACGCGTCTCGCAGGCCTCCGCCAACCAGCGCTCAGGCCGTTGCGGACGTGTCTCCGAGGGCATCGCCATCCGTTTGTACTCCGAAGAGGACTTCGAGTCCCGGCCCCAGTTCACGGACCCGGAGATACTCCGCACCAACCTCGCCGCCGTCATCCTCCAGATGACGGCCATGGGCGTGGCCCGCGGTCCCAAGGATGTTGAGAACTTCCCCTTCGTTGAACCCCCGGACTCCAGGGCCATCAACGACGGCGTCACCCTCTTGCGCGAACTCGGCGCCCTTGCTTCACCCAAGGCAGCTGACGATCGCGGCAAGGGCCGCGGCGCAAGCGGCCTCACCGCCGTCGGACATCAACTTGCCCAGCTGCCCGTGGATCCGCGGCTTGGCCGCATGATTGTGGAGGCAGGCAAGCGCGGATGCGTCCGGGAAGTCATGATTTTGGCCGCCGCGCTGACCATCCAGGACCCACGCGAGCGTCCCACGGACAAACAGCAGCTCGCTTCGGAGAAGCATGCACGGTTCCGGGATGAGCTCTCGGACTTTACCGGCTACCTGAACCTGTGGAACTATCTCCAGGAAAAACAGCGCGAGCTTTCCTCCACGCAGTTCCGCAAGCTGTGCCGCACGGAGTTCATCAACTACCTGCGGGTCCGTGAATGGCAGGATCTCTTCGCCCAGTTGCGGCAGCTCGCCAAGCCCCTGGGCATCGCATTGGACAACAAGCGTGAAGCTGATCCGGTGGGAAACTACGAGGGAATCCACATCAGCTTGTTGTCCGGACTCCTGAGCCACATTGGCTTGCTGGACGAACGCAAACGTGAATACGCGGGCGCGCGGGGCAGCCGCTTTGCCATCTTCCCGGGCTCGGCGCTGTTCAAGAAGTCTCCGGCGTTCGTGATGGCGGCCGAGCTCGTGGAAACCAGCCGGCTCTGGGCGAGGGTTGCTGCCAAGTTCGATCCCATCTGGGCCGAACAGGTGGCACCCGACCTCGTGAAGCGCACCTACAGCGAGCCACACTGGTCATCCCGCCAGGGGGCCGTCCTGGCGCACGAGAAGGTGACATTGTACGGCGTCCCCATCATTCCGGACCGGAGGGTCAACTACGGCCGCATCGATCCTGAACTGTCGCGGGAAATGTTCATCCGCCATGCGTTAGTGGAGGGTGAATGGAAAACCCACCACAAGTTCTTCCACCGCAACCGCGCCCTGCTTCAGGAAATCGAAGAGCTCGAAACCCGTATGCGGCGGCGCGACATCCTGGTGGATGACCAGACGTTGTTTGAGTTCTACGACGCCCGAGTGGGCAAGGACGTCGTGTCCGAGCGCCACTTCGACAGGTGGTGGAAGGACGCCCGCCAACGCGACGCTGCCCTGCTGGACTTCGACCAATCACTGTTGATCAGCGAGGACGCGGATGCCCTGGACGATTCCGCGTATCCCAAAACCTGGGTACACAAGGGCTTCGACCTGCCCCTGAGCTACGAATTCCACCCGGTGGCTCCTGGCTCTGTGCCAAACCCTTCAGACGGTGTCACGGCCGAAGTTCCCGTGCTGTTCCTCAACCAGCTCGATGACGCGCCGTTCAGGTGGCAGATACCCGGTCAGCGCGCCGATTTGGTAACAGCACTGATCAAGTCCCTGCCCAAGCAGATACGCAAGAACTTTGTGCCTGCCCCCGATGTTGCCCGGCAGGCCACGGCCGCCCTGGAAGCGGATTTTGACCCGGCCGTGGATGAGCTGGAAGCTTCACTTGAACTGGTTCTCCGGCGCCTCCGCGGGCACGTGATCCCGCCCGGTTCCTGGAACTGGGATGCGGTGCCCCCGCACCTCCGTGTGAGCTTCAAGGTGGTGGACAGCAAGGGCAAAGTGCTGGACGAGGGCAAGGACCTGGCCCGCCTCCAGGAGACACTTGCGCCGGCAACACGCCGGGCCATCGCCGAGTCCTTGGGAGCCACCCCCGCCACCACCCCGCGGTCCAAAAACAGCAAGCAGACGGTCGACGCCGGACCTGCCGCTTCAGGGAACGGGATCACCGATGCGCGCCTCGCGGAACGCAGCGGAATGACCACGTGGGATTTCGGCACCGTGGAACGCCAGGTCACCCGGACCGTCAAGGGTCACGATGTCACCGGGTTCCCGGCGGTGGTGGACGAAGGAACATCAGTTGCACTGCGCGTGTTCCAGACCCGCCCCGAGCAGGAAGCAGCCATGCGTGGCGGCGTCATCCGGTTGCTCGCATTGCGGATTCCACCACCGGACCGCTATGTGCTGGAACACTTGAGCAACACTGAGAAGCTGACCTTCAGCCAGAACCCGCATGGTTCGGTGAGTGCGCTCATTGCCGACTGTGCCTTGGCGGCGATCGACAAACTCACTCCGGCGGACCTGCCCTGGGACAAGGCTGCCTTCGACGCGTTGTACGAGGTAGTCCGGGCCGAACTGATCGATACGGTCTTCACGGTGACGGCCGTCGTCGAACGGGTGCTGTCCAGTACCCGCCGGATCCAGAAGGGGCTCAAGTCCAACGCCAGCCTTCCGCTCATCAGTGCCCTGAACGACATGAAGAGCCAGCTGGAACAGTTGGTGTTCCCCGGGTTTGTAGCACAGACGGGCTACGCGCAGCTCAGCCAACTTCCCCGCTACCTTCAGGCTATGGAAAAGCGGCTGGAGAAGCTCCCCGGGAATGTCCAGCGCGATGGTTTGAACATGGCAGTCGTCCAAGCGTTGGAAGATGACTACGACGACGCCGTTTCCGCGCTCCTTCCCGGTCGCCGCGCAGGCACGGAGTTAACCCGGGTGCGCTGGATGATTGAGGAACTGCGGGTGAGCCTGTTCGCCGTGGAGCTGGGAACGGCGTTCTCCGTTTCCGAGAAGCGGATTCGCACAGCACTGAACCAGGCCCTGGCGCCCGCCTGACCGGCGGGCGCAGGGCCGGGTTTCAGTCCTGGGGGACGTTCTCCCCGAAGCCCGCATCGTCCAACGCCTTCCGCAGCTGCACCGCGGTGGAGTCCATTAGGGCAGGGTCCGGGTTGTGGTCAACGTTGTGGACTTCAAAGTCTGCCGTTGAATAGGCCGGCCACACGTGGACGTGGAGGTGATCCACTTCAAAACCCTCCATGAGCACGCCAACCCGTTTTGCGTCGAACAGGACCTCCTGGACCTTCCCGATTTTCTGCGCAACGTCCATGACCTTGGCCAGAAGTTCCGGGCTGGCGTGCGTCCAGGAATCGACTTCCTCACGCGGCACCACAAGAGTGTGGCCTTGAGTCAGTGGTGCGATGGTCAGGAACGCGACGACGTCGGCGTCTCTCCAGACAAAGCGGCCCGGGATGTCGCCGTTGATGATTTTGGTGAACAAAGTGCTCATGCGTCCGCCCTTTCCGAGGCTGCCTGCAGCGTGGCCGTGTCCAGGACGAAACGGTACTTCACATCGCCCGCCACCATGCGCTCATAGGCCTCGTTGAGCTGGTCCGCGCCAACAACTTCAACGTCGCTGGCGACGCCGTGTTCGGCACAGAAGTCCAGCATCTCCTGGGTTTCCTCGATCCCGCCAATCAGGGAACCCGCATACGCAAGACGGCGGCGGATCAGCATTCCGGGGCTCACCGGAGGCATGTCGTCGGCGGGAAGGCCCAACTGGAAGAGCGCCCCGTCCAGGCGAAGCGTCCGGAAGTACGGATTGAGGTCGTGGGGTGCGGCCACGGTGTCGATGATGACGTCGATGGTTCGGTTTGCTGCTTCCATGGCGTCCTCGTCCTTGGAGAGGACCACATGGTCAGCGCCCAGTTCGCGGGCAGCCGCGAATTTGGTTTCGGAGGTGGTGAAGACCGTAACGTCCGCACCCATGGCCTTGGCGATCTTGACTGCCATGTGCCCCAGGCCGCCCAGGCCCACCACTCCAACGGAGTCGCCCTCTTCCACATCGAAGTACCGCAAGGGTGAGTAGGTGGTGATGCCTGCGCACAGCAACGGAGCTGCTGCGGCCGGGTCCAGCGACTCCGGAACCCTGAGAACGAACCTGCGATCCACCACCACCGACGTCGAATACCCGCCTTGGGTTACAGCGTCCCCTTGGCGGGGATCCGGAGCGCCATAGGTGCCGATGTTGCCTTTTTCGCAATACTGCTCAAGGCCCTCCAGGCAGCTTTCACATTCCCGGCAGGAGTCCACCATGCAGCCCACGCCCACCCGGTCGCCCGGGGCGAAGTCCTGGACGTCGGAGCCCACGCGGGTAACGCGGCCAACAATTTCGTGGCCGGGAACCAAGGGGTAAGGAGGGGTTCTCCATTCGCCCCGCGTTGCGTGAACGTCCGAGTGGCACAAGCCGCAGAATTCTATGGCGATTTCGACGTCATCGGCTGTGGGTGCGCGCCGCGCGACGGTCAGCGGCACCAACCCGCTGTCAGGCGATGTTGCCCCATAGGCAGCTGCAAGGGTGCCTGCCTCCTGGGGCCCGGAACCGCGGTCCGGGGTGATGGCTTTGGCGAGGGCTGGGGGTACGGGGCGTCCGGGTGTCATGCTTCGACGCTACTCCCGGCGGCTGTGCTTCTGCCACTTGGGGAGTTGTCCGCTCCCCCGGGTTGGCTGCCCACCTCAACGTGGTTCCGCTCGTTGCTGGACCATTGCGAGAATGATCCCGGATACAGGGCAGCCCGGAACCCGGCAATTTCCAAGGCTGCAACCTCATGGGCCGCAGTTACGCCTGATCCGCAGTAGACGGCCACATTGGAGGTCCCGTCCACTCCGAGTTCCTCAAACCTGCTCCGCAACTCCGACGCCGACAGGAATTTACCGTCGCCGGCAAGGTTTCCGGTGGTGGGAGCACTGAGCGCTCCGGGGATGTGCCCGGCGCGAGGATCCACCGGCTCCACTTCCCCCCGGTAACGCTCTCCTGCCCGGGCATCCAACAGGATTCCCTGCGTATGCCAGGCTCCGGCCTCTGCTTCGGCGATGACCGGCATGCTGTCGTGGCCCAGCGTGGCATTTCCGACGGCGGCACGCACCTCGCCTGCCTCCAGCGGATACCCCGCCGCACGCCAGGCGGCCAGGCCGCCGTCGAGCAGGTGAACCGAGGCCAGACCAGCGTTGCGGAGCATCCACCAGACGCGCGCGGCCGCCATGTTTCCGCTGTTGTCGTAGGCCACCACGGTGTCACCGTCATTGATACCCCAGTTCCGGGCCGCCGCCTGGAACCTGTGCAGCGAAGGGAGAGGGTGCCGGCCTTGGCCCACCTGCGTGTGGTCTGCCAGGTCCGCGGGGAGATCCACGAAGACCGCTCCGGGAATGTGCGCCCGCAGGTATTCGCCGTGCCCATCGTCGCGGCCCAGCACCCACCTGACGTCCAGGACCACGGTCAGTTGGCCGGAGGCCTGCCGGTTGACCAGCTCGGCTGCGTCCATCAAGGTGTCCATGGCTCTCCTTCGTTCCTGCGCCACGACGCAGCATTGTGGTCTGTGCAGCGCGGGGCACGGTGCCCAGTGCTGCCGACGCCAGGATTCCAGCCTAGGCTTATCCGGTGAGCAATTCGTGTATTCAGGACAGGTCCTGGGCAAGTGAAGCCATCCGCACCATAGAGGCGGAGAACAACCGTTCCGCGGACACGCACCTCTACGCTGTTCCCTTGCCGGACGCATGGGGCATCCAGCTGTACTTAAAGGACGAGTCCACCCACCGGTCCGGCAGCCTCAAACACAGGCTGGCCCGGTCCCTGTTCCTGTACGGACTGGTCAATGGATGGATCACCGAGGGCACAACAATCGTGGAGGCCTCCAGCGGCAGCACAGCAGTCTCCGAGGCCTACTTTGCCCGCCTGATCGGCTTGCCCTTTGTGGCTGTGATGACCAAGACCACCAGCCCGCAGAAGATTGCACTCATCGAAGAGTTCGGCGGTACGTGCCTCCTGGTGGATCACGCGTCAGAGGTCTATGCCGTGGCAGAGGAAACGGCCAGGACGTCCGGCGGCTACTACATGGACCAGTTCACCTTTGCCGAGCGGGCCACAGACTGGCGCGGGAACAACAACATCGCCGAGTCGATTTTCGATCAGTTGGCCCTGGAAGAACATCCCATTCCGGAGTGGATTGTTGTGGGCGCAGGAACCGGTGGAACCAGTGCCACCATCGGCCGTTACCTCCGCTACAACCGCTACCCCACCCGCCTGGCTGTTGTGGACCCCGAAAATTCGGCGTTCTACCCTGCATGGCGTGACGGAACGGCCGCCACAGCCACGGGACAACCCTCACGGATCGAGGGCATCGGACGTCCCCGCTCCGAACCAAGTTTTGTGCCCGCGGTCATCGACCACATGATCCAGGTGCCGGATGCCGCCTCCGTGGCAGCCATGCGGCATCTCCGCACTCTCACCGGTCTGCACGCCGGCCCGTCCACCGGAACCAACCTGTGGGGCGTGTGGCAGCTGATCGCAGCCATGGTGGCCGAAGGACGGACCGGAAGCATCGTCTCGCTGATGTGCGATTCCGGTGACCGCTACGCAGGAAGCTATTACGACGCCGGGTGGCTGGCCAACCACGGCCTGGACCCGGCGCCGCATGAGGCAGTCCTGGCCCGCTTCCATGAAACGGGCCTGTGGCAGGCCTAGACCTCCACGGAATCGCCCGGGTTGATCCGCTGGTAGCTTGAGCCGTACTGGGCACCAATGCGGGCAAGGTGCGACTCCACGATTCCGCGTCCCAACTCGTTGAGCAGGGCATCGTGCACCGGGTAGGCCTTGGGTGCGCGGACTGAGATCACAAAGTCCACCACTTCCCCCACTTTTGACCACGGGGCATGAATGGGAACCAACAACGTTTTGACGTCGATGCCGTCCGGCACCACAAAGGAGTCCCCCGGGTGGAAGACGTTCTCATCCACCAGGTAGCCGACGTTGGCAATCATGGGAATCTTTGCATGGATCAGGGCATGCTGGCCGCCGAAGGCCCTGACATTGAATCCCGCCGTTTGGAACGTTGAGTCCGGCTGCACCGTGTGCACACGTTCTGCAGCGTCGCTGTCCTTTCGCAGGGTTCCAGCCACACCTTCCGGAGCGTAAACCTGCAAGGCATCATTGGCACCAAGAGCAGCCATCAGTGCCGGCGGGTCAATGTGGTCCTGGTGCTCATGCGTGATGAGCACAGCGTGTGCGCCCTCCAAAGCTTCCGCGGCCTCAGAGAAAGCGCCGGGATCAATCACCAGCACCTTTCCTTCCTTTTCCAACCGGACGCATGCGTGGGTGTACTTGGTGAGCTTCATGGGGCAAGCCTAAAGCGGCCCCCTGACAGTTTCCTAGGTTCTACTGCTGGTAAAATCGGGAGTTGCCACGATTCCCACGGAAGTGAGTAGTTCCATGCCACAGGGCGCCAATTCCGCCACCACCGGTACCGCGGCGGCAGCCAGCAGCGGTGTCCGTGAGCAGCGTGTCACCAAGCAGCGCCTGGCCGTCAGCGCGGCATTGGACGAGCTGGATGACTTCGTCAGCACGCAGGAACTCTACCGGCTGCTCCAGAACAAGGGCATCTCGGTTTCCCTGGCTACGGCCTACCGGATACTGCAGTCGCTGGCTGACGATGGCCTCATTGACGTACTCCGCAACGGCGAGGGCGAGGCCGTCTACCGCAGGTGCGCAGTCACCGGCCATCACCACCACCTCCTGTGCCGCAACTGCGGCAAGGCAGTTGAGGTGGAGGCACCCGCCGTCGAAACCTGGGCCGCCCGCACCGCAACGGACCACGGCTTCACCGAAGTAGCCCACACCGTGGAAATCTTTGGCTTGTGCCCTGAATGCACCGCCAAGAAGGCGGCCGGTCAGCTCTAGAGGGCCCCGGCGGGAAGATCGCGCGTGACCCTGCCGTTCAATCCCCTTTTGGCCCGGACCCGTCCGATCACCCTGCACACCACGTAGATCAGGAAAGACAACGTGGTGACATAGGGACTGATGGGGATCCTGCTCCCCAGCGCCAGGAGGATTCCGCCCACGGTAGCGGTCATTGCGAACACGACGCTCAGCAGCACCACAAGCCGCGGCGACGTAGTCACTTTCAACGCGGCGGCTGCGGGCGTGATCAGGAGGGCCAAAACCAGCAGCGCGCCCACAATCTGGATGGACAGCGCTACGCTGACGCCCAGCAGCACCATGAAGCCGATCGCCAGTCCGCGGACCGGGACACCCCGGGCCTCGGCCATGTCCGGATCCACGCTGGCGAAGCTCAACGGACGCCATATGGCTACCAGCGCCAGCATCACCACCACCGCAGTTCCGGCCAGTACCTGTAGTTGCACTGTGTCCACGGAAACAATCTGGCCCGTCAGGAGCCCGAACTTGTTGGCCGCCCGGCCCTCATAAAGAGCCAGGAACAGGATGCCCAGACCAAGGCCAAACGGCATGATCACGCCAATGATCGAGTTCTTGTCCCGCGCCCGCACACCCATGAATCCGAGCAGGACTGCGGCCGCCACCGAGCCGATCAGCGAGCCGAAGATGATATCCGCGCCAATCAGCAGAGCGAAAGCCGCCCCGGCAAAGGACAGTTCGGAAATGCCGTGCACTGCGAACGCCAGGTCCCGCTTCATCACGAAGGTTCCCACCAACCCGCCGAGCAACCCAAGGACGGCGCCGGCCCAGATGGAGTTCTGAACCAGGACAAGCAGTTCCGGATAATTCTGGAAGTTGAAGATTGTCTGGAAAATGCTGGTGAGGTCCATGTCAGCGTTCCTCTTCCGTGGTGGCGTGCGCGTCATCGTGGAAGTGCGTAGTGGCGTCAGGAAGCCCGACGACGACGATTCTTCCGTTGGTATGGATGACCTCCACATGGCTGTTGTACAGCTCGGAAAGGACCTCGGTGGTCATGACCTCCTGGGGAGTTCCGATGCGGAACTGCCCGCCCGCCAAGTAAAGAACCCTGTCCACATAGTCCATCACCGGATTGATCTCGTGGGTCACGAAGACTACCGCACTGTTCCGCTCGTGGCATTGCTTGTTGATCAGCGAGCTGACGCCCTGCTGATGATGGAGGTCCAGCGAAAGAAGCGGCTCGTCGCAGAGAAGCACCTCCGGTTCGGTGGCAAGGGCCTGAGCCACCCGCAGCCTTTGCTGCTCACCACCGGACAACTGGCCCACGGGAACTTTTGCGTAGTCAGAGGCCCCCACCAGGTCAAGGAGTTCGTCAATCCGGGCGTTCACTTTCCCACCCGGGAGACGCACACCCCAGCGGTGCCCGTCTATGCCAAGGCCCACCAGGTCGCGTGCCCGCAACGGGGTGTCCGGTGCGAATGACTTTTGTTGGGGAATGTAGCCAATCCTCTTGCTGCCCCGTTCCACCGGATGACCGCCCAGGGTTGCCGTGCCGGCATGGAGTTCCTGGAGCCCCAGAAGGACTTTGAGGAAACTCGTTTTGCCACTGCCGTTGGGGCCCAGGACGGCAAAGAACTCTCCGGGATTGATGTCCAAGTCAAGATCCCGCCACAGGATTCTCTTGCCGAACTGCAGGCTGGCTCCACGGAGGCTCACTACCGGTGTCAAAAGTTGTCCTCAATCCATGCGCCATCGTCGCGCAAACTTATGCCGCTGCCATGCGCGGCGGTGGTGATGCCAGGATGAAGGCCGGCAGCCGAAGACCCCGCACCATCCTGAATATCTTAGGACGAGTACGGGGCCCAGCACTGCAAAGCCTTTCAGGCAGTTACTTCAGCGCGGCCGTCACAGCGTCCGCGTTGTCGGACATCCACTGCAGATAATCCTTGCCTTCAGGCAATGTCTCGGTGAAGTCCACCACCGGCACTCCGGCCGTTTCGGCTGCGCGTTTGACGGCCTCGGTCTGCGGGCCTGCCGTCTGATCGTTGTAGGCCAACAGCCGGACCGACTTGGAGGCGAGCAGATCGGTGGTCTCCTTGAGCACGGCTGCCGGAACGTCCGTTCCTTCTTCGACGGCGGCGCTGTACGCCTCCGGAGTCTTGTTTTCCAGTCCTGCCGCTTCCAGCATGTACAGCGGAACGGGCTCGGTGATGGCCACCGGCGCGTGGTCGTTCGCCGCCTTCACGGCATCAAGCTTGCTGCTGATGCCATTGAGTTTGGTCTTGAACGCTGCTGCGTTGTCCGTGAACGTCGACGCCGACCCAGCATCCAGGCTGCCAAGCTTGGCAGCTACGGCGTCCGCAAGCTTCTGCATGGTGGCAAGGTTGTACCAAACGTGTTCGTTGAACTCTCCGTGATCATGATTGTGGCCATCGTCAGCTGCCGCTTCGCTGCTGTGTGCTTCATCAGGAGCAAGGCCCGAGATCTCCACGGCGCTGATCATGTTCTCATGCCCTACCTTGGTGTCGTCGGCAATTTTATGCAGGAAGTCGTCGTAGCCGCCGCCGTTCTCGACCACCAGCTTGGCCTTGGATACCGCCAGCTTGTCCTGGGCATTGGCCTCGTAGGAGTGCGGATCCTGGCTGGTCTTGGTAATGATCGCGGTGACGTTGACCTTGTCACCGCCAATGGCTTTGACAATGTCACCGTAAACGTTGGTGGACGTGACCACGTCGATCACGCCCGACGACGATTTGTCGGCGCCCGCGGGGGCCGCACAGGATGACAACAGGAGTGCTGCCAGGCCCGCAAAGGCTGCCACGGACAGGCGGGAGGCGTTACGACGCACGGGGACCTCGATCTACTCACAATGAGAATCAAAAACAATTACTGACAGATCCGAGTGTATCCCTAATTGGGAATCATTCCTATTTAGAGACAACTCTGGCGCGGACCGTCAACGGTCCACGCCAGAGTTTCCAGCCTGCTATGCCAGGGTTACTGCTCCACTTGCTGTGCACCGTACCGGCGGATGCCGGTGGCCTGGGTAGCATCACGGATCTCGCCCACCAGCTGCTCGATCACATCTTCAAGGAACAGCACGCCCTGGGTGTCGCCCTTGGGTCCCACCACGCGCGCCAAGTGCGATCCCGTCCGCTGCATGACGGACATCGCCTGTTCGATCTCGTCATCCGGGGAAAGGTTCGCCAGTGAACGGATGCGCCCCTCGGCTATGGGATGCCTGCGGCCTTCCTCCGGAATGGAGAGGATGTCCTTGACGTGCAGGTATCCGGCGAGTTCGCCGTCGTCGTCCACCATGGGGAAGCGGGAGAAACCTGTGCGGCTGACCGCTTTCTCCAACTCCACCGGCGTGGACGCCGTCCTGAGGACCACCAGCTTGTCCAGCGGGACCATGATGTGCGCGGACGTATGCTCCGAAAACTCCAAGGCTCCGGTCAGCAGTCCTGCGTCGTCATCCACCAATCCGTGGCGGGTTGACTCCTGGACAATGGATTGGACCTCTTCGAGGGTGAACGATGAGGAGACCTCGTCCTTGGGTTCGATTTTCATCAACCGCAGGATGTGGTTGGCCAACCAGTTGAGGGACCAGATGATGGGGTTCACCACGCGGGCAATGAACATCAGCGGCGGGGCCAACAGCAACGCCGCCTTGTCTGCCACGGAGACGGAGATGTTCTTGGGAACCATCTCGCCGAAAGTGACGTGGAGGAACGTCACCACGAGCAACGCAATGGCGAAAGCAACTACGTCCGCCAGTTCCACCGGCACGCCCACCATCTCCAGCGGCTCCGCCAACAGGTGGTGGATCGCCGGTTCTGCAACCTGCAGAATCAGGAGGGAGCAAACGGTAATACCCAGCTGCGCACAAGCGAGCATCAAGGAAACGTTCTCCATGGCCCGCAGAGTGGTCTGCGCACGCTTCGATCCCGCTTCAGCAAGCGGTTCGATCTGGCTCCTTCGCGCCGACATCACCGCAAATTCCGCCCCCACAAAAAAGGCGTTGCCGATCAGGAGAACAACCAGCCACACTATGCCTGCCCAGTCGTTCATCGGGCACCTGCCTCATGGTTGGCCGGTTCGGCATCGGACGGCGAGGTCTCTGCCTCTACATAGTGGAAGCAGATCCTGTCGATCCTCCGGCCATCCATCCTGGTGACAGTGAGGGTGCCGGTCCCGGTCTCCACCACGTCACCGGTTTTGGCGATGCGCCCCAGTTGGCTCATCACGTATCCACCCACAGTCTCGTAAGCGGACTCGTCGGGCACCGTGAGATGCGGTATCTGCTCGGAGACTTCGTCCGGACGCAGCAGACCCGGGAAGTACCAGTCACCGGAAGCGCTCTGCAGCACACCCGGGCGGACTTTGTCGTGCTCGTCGGCAACCTCACCCACAATTTCCTCAACGAGGTCCTCCAGGGTGGCGATGCCTGCCGTTCCGCCGTATTCGTCCAGTACCACTGCGAGCTGCAGGTTTCCCTCGCGCAATTCCGAGAGGAGTGCGTCCAGGTGGATGGTTTCCGGCACCTGCAGGACATCGGTCATGATCGCACCGGCCTCCAGCTTGGCGCGCCGCTCGGAAGGCACAGCAACGGCCTTCTTAACGTGCACAACTCCGCGGATGTCATCGGTCGAGTCGCCAATGACCGGAAAGCGGGAATACCCGGTCCGCCTGGCGGCATCGAGGATGTCGGCCACGGGCTGGTCTGCATCAATGGTCTCCATGCGGATACGGGGTGTCATGACATCCGCAGCCGTCCGGCCCGAGAAGTTCAGCGTCCGGGCTACGAAATTCGCAGTTCCCGCATCCAAGGTTCCGAGTTCGGCGGAACGACGCACCAAGGACGCCAGCTCAGCCGGGGTCCGGGCTCCGGAAATCTCTTCCTTGGCCTCAAGGCCGAAAATGTTGAGCACCTTGTTGGAGAAACCGTTCAACACAACAATGGCCGGCTTGAAGACGGCAGTGAACATGAGCTGGGGCCGGGCAAGCGCCTTACCCAGCGGGAAAGCCAAAGCGATGGCCATATTCTTGGGAACCAGCTCGCCGATCAGCATAGACAACAGGGTTGCGATCACCATGGCAAGGATCAACGCCACTGAATGGGTGACCTCTGCGGGGATGCCCACCGCACCCAGGGGGCCCAGGAGGAGCTGCCCCAACGACGGCTCCATCACGAAACCTGTCAGCAGTGTGGTGAGCGTAATGCCCAACTGGCAGCTGGAGAGCTGGGTGGAGAGGGACTTCAGGCACTTCAGGAGCGGAGCCGCCCCCTGATCGCCGCTGTCCACGGCCCTCTGAACGCTGGATTGATCCAGGGCCACAAGGGAAAATTCAACTGCTACAAAAAAGCCGGTGCCCAGTACCAGGGCGAAACCGGCAAGGAGAAGCAACCATTCCATGTCAGCGCATCACTCCTGTGATGGGCACGTGAAGGAGGAATGGTACCTTCGCCCAAGGACCTGGTCCCGGCGGAGGCTGGTCGGGTCCGGCAGACGCGATGCCTGCTGAACCACCGGCTGCAAGCGCCGGCGCGTGATGGGCATGTGAACGGGTATTGCCGGCTCGACGGGCACGCTGTGCGGAGGTGCCATTGTGGCTCCCCCGACAGTTCCCAGGCCGGCACCTAGATTTACTGTCCATAAGACTTTCAGTCTACAGTCCGCACCCGGAGCCGCGCTTAATCAACGGACTTCATCCCTGCCAGCATCGCCCCCATCCGGGCCGCAAGTCCATGCGAACATGATTTAGGTCACCACTATTGGCAGTTAACCAACGATCCTAACTAGACTGTCAGAGGTCCGAGTTCGCGGGACCCGGAGCCTGTTCCATTGTTGCGGAAAAGCAACTTTGGCCAGCGGGAAAACATCACTCATGGAAGAGGCGTATTTCAAGTGCCAGAGCAGCCCAGCCACCGTCTACCAGAGGAATTTGGCGGAAACGAGTGGCTCGTTGACGAACTGTACGAGCGGTACCAACAGGACAAGAATTCGGTCGACGCCAAGTGGTGGCCGCTTTTCGAATCCTTCGGTTCCGCTGACGGCACTTCTTCCAACGGAACCACCGCAGCCCCAGCAGCTGCCCATCCCCCAACCCAGGAACTTCCCGTAGTGGCCAAGGCCCCCGCGGCACCGGCACCGGCGCCGGCAGCCCCCGCGGAGGCTGCGCCTGCGGCACCTGCCCCCACCAAAAAGGCCCCGGCGACGGTTGCCCGCGACGGCGCAAAGAAGCCCGCCGGAGGCAACGCCACCCAGCCCATCCCGGCTCAGCTGCCCAAGAGCAACAAGGCCCCCACTGCACCAGAGGAAGACGTCGTCTCCGTCCTCCGCGGTCCGGCAAAGGCCATCGCCACCAACATGGTCACCAGCCTTGAGGTGCCTACGGCCACCAGTGTCCGCGCTGTTCCGGCCAAGTTGCTGATCGATAACCGTGTTGTCATTAACTCCAACCTTGCCCGTGCCCGCGGCGGCAAGGTGTCCTTCACGCACCTGATCGGCTACGCCGTGGTGCGCGCCCTCTCCCAGTTCCCCTCGATGAATGTCTACTACGACGAAATCGACGGCAAGCCCAGTGCAGTCCAGCCCGCACACGTCAACTTCGGCATCGCCATTGACATGCCCAAGCCCGATGGCACGCGCCTCCTGATGGTTCCCAACATCAAGAAGGCCGAGACCATGGACTTCGCCGAGTTCTGGCACACCTATGAGGACCTGATCAAGCGGGCCCGCAACGGCAAACTGACTGCGGACGACCACGCAGGCACCACCGTGTCCCTGACCAACCCGGGTGGAATCGGCACGGTTCATTCGGTGCCGCGTCTGTCCAAGGGCCAGGCCGCCATCATCGGCGTCGGCGCGTTGGACTACCCGGCAGAGTTCCAGGGCGCCAGCGAGAAAATCATCGCCCAGAACGCCATCAGCAAGATCCTCACCCTGACCTCCACCTATGACCACCGCGTCATCCAGGGTGCAGGCAGCGGCGAGTTCCTGAAGCTGGTCCACCAGCTCCTGCTGGGCGCCCAGAACTTCTACGACGAGATCTTCGAAGCCCTGCGCATTCCGTACGAGCCCGTGCGTTGGAGCCCCGATCTCCAGGTGGATCCGGCTGACGAGATCAACAAGGTCGCCCGGATCCAGCAGCTGATCCACTCCTACCGCGTCCGTGGCCACCTGATGGCCGACACCGATCCGCTGGAATACGTCCAGCGGAAGCACCCGGACCTCGACGTCCTGACCTACGGCCTTACGCTGTGGGACCTGGACCGCGAATGGCCCACCGGCGGCTTCGGTGGCAAGCCGATGCTGAAGTTCCGCGACATCCTCGGCGTCCTCCGGGATGCGTACTGCCGCACCACCGGCATCGAGTACATGCACATCCAGGAACCCGCAGAGCGTAAATGGTTCCAGGACCAGTTGGAGCACCCGTACTCCAAGCCCAGCCGTGAAGAGCAGCTTCGGATCGTCTCCAAGCTCAACGCTGCCGAGGCCTTCGAAACGTTCCTGCAGACCAAGTTCGTCGGGCAGAAGCGCTTCTCTCTCGAAGGCGGCGAGTCCCTGATTCCGCTGTTGGACGCTGTCATCTCCGACGCCGCCGACGACGGCCTGGACGAAGTTGCCATCGGCATGGCACACCGCGGCCGCCTGAATGTTCTGACCAACATCGCCGGCAAGACCTACGCACAGGTCTTCCGCGAATTCGAAGGCACCCAGGATCCCCGCTCCGTGCAGGGCTCCGGCGACGTCAAGTACCACCTGGGCACCGAAGGCACCTTCACCTCGGACAACGGCAAGCAGACCAAGGTTTACCTTGCAGCCAACCCGTCGCACCTTGAAGCCGTGGACTCCGTGCTTGAAGGCATTGTCCGCGCCAAGCAGGACCGCCTTGACCAGGGCGAGTCCTTCCCGGTCCTGCCCATCATGGTCCACGGCGATGCCGCCTTCGCAGGCCAGGGCGTGGTGGCGGAAACGCTGAACCTCTCCCAGCTGCGCGGTTACCGCACCGGCGGCACCATCCACGTGATCGTCAACAACCAGGTCGGCTTCACCACTGCGCCTTCCTCGTCGCGTTCGTCCACGTACTCCACGGACGTCGCCAAGATGATCCAGGCACCGGTCTTCCACGTGAACGGCGATGACCCCGAGGCCGTGGTGCGCGTAGCCCAGCTCGC
Organism: Paenarthrobacter ilicis; assembly: GCF_016907545.1. NCBI lineage: Bacteria > Bacillati > Actinomycetota > Actinomycetes > Micrococcales > Micrococcaceae > Paenarthrobacter > Paenarthrobacter ilicis. The sequence continues at coordinate 2,540,847 of NZ_JAFBCD010000001.1, forward strand.
CTACGAGTTCCGTCAGCGTTTCCACAAGGACGTTGTCATCGACATGGTCTGCTACCGCCGTCGTGGTCACAACGAAGGCGACGACCCCTCAATGACCCAGCCGCTCATGTACAACCTGATCGAGGCCAAGCGGTCGGTCCGCAAGCTGTACACAGAGTCCCTCATCGGCCGCGGTGACATCACCGAGGAAGAAGCAGAGCAGTTGCTGCGCGACTACCAGGAACGCCTGGAACGCGTGTTCGCCGAGACCCATGCTGCACAGACATCCCCGATCCCGATCATCACTGCGGATTCCGCAGCAGTGTCGGACATCGAGCGTCCCATCGCCCAGCAGTCCGATTTCGGCACCAACTCCCCTGCCTCCACAGCCATTTCGGCGGAAACCCTTGCCCGGATCGGCAAGGCGCACGTGGAGATCCCGGATGGCTTCACGGTTCACTCCAAGCTCAAGCAGCTGCTGGAGAAGCGTGAGCAGATGTCACGCGAGGGTGGCATCGACTGGGGCTTCGGCGAGATCGCTGCTTTCGGTTCGCTGATCATGGAAGGCGTCCCCGTGCGCCTGGCCGGCCAGGACTCCCGCCGTGGAACCTTCGTGCAGCGCCATGCCGTGTTCCACGACCGCGCCAACGGCAATGAGTGGCTGCCCCTGGGCAACCTCACCGATGACCAGGCAAAGCTGTGGATCTACGATTCCCTGCTCTCCGAATACGCGGCCATGGGCTTCGAATACGGCTACTCCGTGGAGCGCCCGGATGCCCTGGTGCTGTGGGAGGCCCAGTTCGGCGACTTCGTCAACGGCGCCCAGACCATCATTGATGAGTTCATTTCCTCCGCCGAGCAGAAGTGGGGCCAGCGCTCCTCACTGGTCCTCATGCTCCCGCACGGCTACGAAGGCCAGGGACCGGACCACTCGTCGGCCCGCATCGAGCGTTTCCTCCAGCTGTGTGCCGAGGACAACATGATCGTTGCGAACCCCACCACGGCAGCGTCGCACTTCCACCTGCTGCGCCGCCAGGCCTACAGCCGTCCGCGCAAGCCGCTGATCATCTTCACTCCCAAGCAGCTGCTGCGCCTCAAGGGCGCCGCGTCCGCCGTCGAAGATTTCACCAATGGTGGCTTCCGCCCGGTCATTGCCGATCCGGAGGTTCAAGCTGACCAGGTCAAGCGCGTGATCCTGGTTTCAGGGCGCTTGTACTACGACCTCCTGTCCAACCGCCAGAAGTCCGGAGATACGTCCACGGCGATTGTCCGCGTTGAGCAGCTCTACCCGCTGCCCAAGGCCGAGATTGATGCCGAGTTGGCCAAGTACCCCAACGCTGACATCGTTTGGGCGCAGGACGAGCCGGCGAACCAGGGACCGTGGCCGTTCATGGGCTTGAACCTGGCCCCTGAACTGGACCGCAAGCTGCGACTGGTATCGCGTCCCGCGTCGGCTTCCACCGCCGCAGGGTCCATGAAGCGCCACGCTGCCGAGCAGGACACCCTGATCAAGCAGGCGTTCGACCACAAGTAACTGCAAAATTGCCCGGTCGGAGGCGCGCTATGCGCACCGAAGACCGGGCAGTTCTGTTTAATGGGACAGGTACCCGGTAACGGGACAGGTACCCGGTGGTGATCCAGGACCAGCAAGGACCGTAACGAGTGTGAAGAGGTAACTGTGGAAGACAGGAAGCTGCGAATCGCGGCTGTAGGAGATGAACTGCTCGCGGGCCTGGGGGATCCCCGTGCGCTGGGCTGGCTCGGAAGAGTATTGGCCCGCACACCCCAGGACACCGTTACGGTGGAAAGTTTCGCACTCCCCTGTCCCATGGAAGGCACGGAGGGGCTGGCTGCACGCTGGCAGGACGAGGCGGGCAGGCGTTTCAGTGACCAGCATGAAAACCGCCTGGTGATTGGACTGTCCGGCCGCGACCTTGAGTTCGGACTGTCCACGGCCCGCAGCCGCCTTAACCTGGCCAACATCCTGGACGGCGCCTCCCACAGCAGCGTGGAGGTCTTCGTGGTGGGCCCGCCGCCCACTCTGGATCCCGCACGCAACAAGCGGCTCGCAGAGCTCAACACGGCGTTTGCCGACGTCACCACGCGGCGCAACCACCACTACGTGGACACGTTCTCGCCCCTGCTCAACCACGAGCAATGGCGGACGGACCTTTCTGCCAACGGCGGAACCCCCGGGCAGGCGGGCTATGGGCTGATCGCCTGGTTGGTCCTGCACCGCGGCTGGTTCCAGTGGCTTAACATAGCCCAGCCGGAGTAAAACCTCTTGGACCAGGAGGCGCAGCAACCGGCCCGGTTCGCGGCGCAGCACCCGGGTGTGCGAAACTGGAGGGCAGCTTTATTGAGTATCTATCTTTTGAAGGAGGCCAGCTATGAGCAAGCGTGCACGTAAGCGTCGTGACCGTAAGCGTGGCGGCGCGAACCACGGCAAGCGCCCCAACACCTAAGCCAGCGGCTTAGCGTCACATGCCTGAAAAGCGATGGACCCGGAAACCTTGTGGTTTCCGGGTCCATCGCATTTAAAGCAAGGGTTCAGGACGAGTCAGGCGTCAACGGCCTTGATGGAGTGAATCCTGTCAAGAATCGACGTCTTGAGGTTCTCCGGCGCGGACTCCGTGCAGGAACGCTTCACCATGGTCCTGATGAGGCACTCAAGGTCATACTGCTCGGCACACTCCCCGCAGTTGTCCAAGTGCTGCTTGATCTCCGTCAGGTCCTCGCGTGTCAACGCACCGTCGAGGTACTCGTAGATTCGTTGCATCCGTGTATCGTCGCAATCGCCCAATCCCTGGCAGTCGCTCATTTCGCTTTCTCCTGATTGTTGCTTCCGGCCGTGGCCTGATCATCGGTTTGGGCCTTGAAGCCCCGTTCGGCGGCATAATCCGCCAGCATGTCCCGCAGCATCTTCCTGCCGCGGTGCAACCGCGACATCACTGTGCCTATGGGAGTGTTCATAATTTCTGAAATTTGCTTGTACGCATAACCTTCAACGTCAGCAAAATACACAGCCAGCCGGAACTCCTCCGGAATGGACTGCAAGGCATTCTTGACATCGGAGTCCGGCAAGTGGTCCAGCGCCTCGGCTTCGGCGGACCTCAACCCCGCTGAAGTATGGGACTCAGCCTTGGCCAACTGCCAATCCTCGATGGTGTCCGAGTTGGATTGCAGCGGCTCGCGCTGACGCTTGCGGTACAGGTTGATGTACGTGTTGGTGAGGATGCGGTAAAGCCACGCCTTGAGGTTGGTGCCGGGCTTGTACTGGTGGAACGCCGAGAATGCCTTGGTGTAGGCCTCCTGAACCAGATCCTCCGCATCAGAAGGGTTCCGCGCCATCCGCATGGCAGCTGAATACAGCTGGTCCACGTACTGCATGGCGTCCCGCTCGAATCGCGCACGCCGCTGTTCGGCCGTCTCCTCGGAGACGTCGACGGCGGCAGGCGCCTCCGCCTGGACATCGGCGGACGAGTCGGCTGCTTCATACATGGCCGCTGCGGCCGGTTCAATGGTGCTCATCGTTGCCAAGTCTACTGTCAGCTTGGGTGAATCCGACTGCGTTCCATACGTGGGCTCAAGCAGAACCGCGCGGTCCTTTACCAAAGTCAAAAAATCAACTCCGTTCAGCGAAGCGGCAACACCATGCCGCGGCACGGTCTCCGCCGCGCCTGATGTTCACAACGGCTGCTGCTGGGTAAATATTCCGCAAAGATGCAAGACTAGAGCAGACTGCACCGGCGTGAAACACACCCTGATAGAACAGTGCGGCAAGCCATCCAGGAGGCAACACATGTCTGTTATCCGTTTTCTCGCGCGGCCCATGCTCGCGTCCAGCTTTGTCGTGGCAGGTCTGGACAAGCTACGGAATGCGGACGACACTGCGAAGCAACTTTCGCCGGTTCTCCGACGCGCCGCCGAATCACTGCCCTTCAAAGCCGACGAGAAGACCCTCGCGCGTGTCCTCGGTGGAGCCCAGTTGGGGGCGGGTGCCTTGTTGGGCCTGGGCAAGCTCTCCCGCTTCGCTGCGACGGTCCTGACCGTCACCTCTGTCCTCAACTCCTACGTTGAGTGGCGCGCAGCAGACATCAGCACCAAGGAAGCCCGCTCCGCCCGCAAGATGCGGTTGCTGAAGAACATTTCCCTCACCGGTGGCGTCCTGCTTGCTTCCGTCGACACCGCCGGACGTCCCAGCATTGCCTGGCGCGCCGAGCACCTCGCCGCCGATGCCAAAAAGGTTACTGGCAAGAAGATCAAGCGCGCCGACAAAGCAGTACGCAAGGCCGTAGACAACGCAGTTGGAGCATAAGCAAGAATGACAGGCACCACCCCCGCAACCACCGATTTGCCCCCCGGAACCACGCTGCCCTTGTGGCCCGCACCGTATGCTGCAGGCCCGGTGGACGCAACGGTGACAGTGCCCGGCTCCAAGTCGCTGACAAACCGTTTCCTTGTGCTGGCAGCTTTGGCTGACGGTCCCTCGGTGTTGCGGGCGCCCCTCCACTCCCGTGATTCAGCACTCATGATCGAGGCTTTGCGGAAGTTGGGTGCCGGCATCAGCGAAGTACCCGGAGATGGCGACTACGGTCCCGACCTCCACATCACCCCCTTGGATCCGGACGCGCCTGAGGGTGATACTGCCATTGACTGTGGCCTGGCCGGAACCGTGATGCGCTTTGTTCCGCCGTTGGCCGCCCTGCGTCAAGGCACCACCCTGTTCGACGGTGACCCGCACGCCCGTAACCGGCCCATGGGGACCATCATCGAGGCACTGCTGGCGCTGGGCGTCCCTGTCGCCGCTGAAGGCGGCAGGGCGCCGTCGGCCCTTCCATTCAGCGTCAACGGAACCGGCGCAGTCCGCGGTGGCCACTTGGTGATCGATGCCAGTGCGTCATCCCAGTTCGTCTCCGCACTGCTTCTGGTGGGCGCGCGCTTCACCGAGGGACTGCACCTGGAGCACGTAGGCAAGCCCGTTCCCAGCCTGGACCACATCAGCATGACGGTGGCTGTTTTGCGCAGCGTGGGCGTTCAGGTGGACGATTCCGTGCCCAACCACTGGAGGGTTTCGCCCGGTCCCATCAAAGCCTTCGACCAGCGGATTGAACAGGATCTTTCCAATGCGGGCCCGTTCCTGGCGGCCGCGCTGGCAACGCGCGGAACCGTCCGGATTCCCAACTGGCCCACGGGCACAACACAAGTGGGCGACCTTTGGCGCTCCATCCTGGCCCAGATGGGTGCCACGGTTTCCTTGGACAACGGAACCCTGACCGTCACGGGCGGCCCCACTATCAACGGCGCGGATTTTGACGAGACGTCGGAACTGGCCCCCACAGTGGCGGCGCTCTGCGCCCTGGCAACCAGTCCGTCGCGCTTGACCGGCATCGCCCACCTCAGGGGCCACGAAACTGACCGCCTCGCCGCCCTGGTGGCTGAGATCAACCGCTTGGGAGGGGATGCGGAAGAGACTGCTGATGGCTTGATCATCCGTCCTGCCGCACTCCATGCCGGGGTGGTGCACAGCTACGCTGATCATCGGATGGCCACCGCCGGAGCAATTCTGGGCCTTGCCGTGGAAGGCGTAGAGGTTGAGGACATCGCCACCACGTCCAAGACCATGCCCGCTTTCCCGGAGATGTGGATGAGGATGCTCCAGTCCACGGGCGAGGAAGAGGCCGGCAAGTAGTCATGGGTCGCGATGCACGTTCCTGGGACGAGTCCGATGTCCGGATCAGGCCCAACAAAAAAGGTTCCAGGCCACGCACCAAGGACCGCCCCAGCCACGATGATGCCGTCATAGGCAGGATCATCACAGTGGACCGTGGGCGGTACAGGGCCGTGGTTGACGAGGACACATCCGACGAGCGGGTCATCATCGCCGCCCGCGCCCGTGAGCTGCGCCGGAATCCGGTGGTTCCCGGAGATTTTGTAGCCCTGGTGGGCGACGTATCCGGCTCCGCAGACACGCTGGCCCGGTTGGTGCGGGTGGAGGAACGTCGCACGCTGCTGCGCCGAAGCGCTGACGATACCGATCCGATCGAACGCGTTGTGGTTGCCAATGCCGATCAACTGGTCATTGTGGTGGCCGCAGCCAACCCTGAACCACGGACGGGATTCATTGACCGGGCCCTGGTGGCAGCCTACGACGCCGGGATTGAACCACTGCTTCTCATCACCAAGGCGGACGTCAAGGACCCCACCGAGTTGCTGGCCAACTACCTGAGCCTGGACTTCCCCGTCATCATCAGCCGGACAGCGAATTCAGAGGCCGGCGGTATTGATGCCCGATCGGACGACGGACTTTCCGCACGATTGGACAGGGACGCCGTGGGCCAGCTTCGCTCACACCTGGGCGGCAAGGTAACGGTCATGCTGGGACACTCCGGCGTGGGCAAATCCACCATGGTCAACGCCCTGACCGGCGCTGAGAGGGCAACCGGAGGCGTCAATGCCGTCACGGGGCGTGGCCGGCACACATCGTCCTCAGCCTTGGCGTTGAAGTTGGCTGATGCTCCCTCCGGAAGCTGGATCATTGACACGCCGGGCATCAGGTCCTTCGGCCTGGCACATGTGGACCCGGACAGGATCCTGCATTCCTTCCCCGATCTGGAGCCTGGCACCGAGACCTGCGAACGCGGATGCAAGCACGACGCCACGGCCATCAATTGCGGCTTGGACTCCTGGGTGGCCGATGGTCATGCGGGCCCCTCAGGTCCGGCCCGGCTGGCGTCCCTCCGCCGCCTGCTCGGAGCCGATCCGCGCCTGGAAGCCAAGGAAGCCAAGGAACTCGGCACCGTCAACTGATGGTTACGGGCCGCACCTCCCCCTGATCCTTGCGTTTCAGGATAGTTTGGTGGCATGACCCAACCCGTTTCCACCTACAACGATGACTTGCGCCTGGCCCACGTCCTGGCCGATTCCGTCGATGCGCAGACCATGGATCGCTTCAAGGCGCTGGATCTGAAGATCGAGACCAAGCCGGACCTGACCCCGGTCACCGACGCTGACAAGGCGGCAGAGGAAGCAATCCGCGGGCAACTGTCCCGCTCCCGTCCCCGTGATGCCGTCCTCGGTGAGGAGTTCGGCAGCAGCGGCCACGGTTCGCGCCGCTGGATCATCGATCCCATAGATGGAACCAAGAACTTTGTGCGCGGCGTGCCGGTATGGGCAACCCTGATCGCACTGGTGGACGAAGGCGAGCCGGTTGTGGGAGTCGTCAGCGCTCCGGCCCTGGGTAAACGTTGGTGGGCCGCCAAGGACATGGGCGCCTATATGGGGCGCTCCCTGGCCTCGGCCACCCGGCTCAGGGTCTCGAATGTGTCCTCCCTGGCGGATGCCTCCATGTCATATTCGAGCCTGTCCGGATGGAAGGAACGCGGCAACCTCGATGAGTTCATAGGGCTCACAGAGGATATCTGGCGTACACGTGCCTACGGCGATTTCTGGTCATACTGCCTGGTTGCGGAGGGAGCAGTCGACATCGCCTGCGAGCCCGAGCTCAACCTCTACGACATGGCGGCGCTGGTTCCCATCGTCACGGAGGCCGGAGGACGCTTCACGTCCCTGGAAGGCGAAGACGGACCCTTCGGGGGCAACGCACTTGCCACGAACTCGATTCTCCACTCAGAGGTCCTCAAGCGGCTCAATCCGGCAGTGGATGACCTCCTCTAAGAGAACCCGGCTTTGGAACCATTACTGAATATTCGACGGCGGTTGGGCCCTTTTCGGCCCTGCCGCCGTTCGTTTATTCGCCAGATCCTTCACATCAGGCCCAACGTAACAATGGGCTTAACATTTACCCCCGGCTTTTGACAGCTCCCGGGAGTGCCCTAATCTTTTTTACAGGTCACGAGTGCCAGCGCTAAACCCCGGTTTGCTGGCCGGCAACCCTCCATTCGCGGTGGGGTGCCCCGGGTGACGACCCGGCCGGTCCGGAACGGATGCGGCAAGCGCGGATTCCCCTTGCGGGCGTCCCTCTTGAATGAGGTCTGATGAGTACTGCCACGATTAAATCCCCGATCCCTTCCGCTGCTGCATTCACCACTGCTGCTGCGCGCCCACTGGCGGCCGTCACAGGCGCCGAGTTGCAGGCGCCACTGATCCAGGGTGGACACGTCCGGTACGCAAACCTGGACTATGGAGCCTCGGCTCCGGCGCTGACCATCGTGTCGGCTTACCTCAACGAGGTCCTCCCCTACTACGCAAGCGTCCACCGTGGTGCTGGATTTGCGTCGCAGATCAGTACATCCGTCTACGAGAACTCCAGGAACATCGTGCGCGAGTTCGTGGGCGGCCGCGCTGATGACGTAGTGATCTTCACCCGCAACACCACTGACTCGTTGAACCTGCTGGCAGGATGCCTCCCCCTGGTGGACGGCGAACCTGCAGGCGACGTCCTCTACCTCGACATTGAGCACCACGCCAACCTTCTCCCCTGGCAGGCTGTGCCCCACAGGAGCGTCGTGGCAGCCAAGACGCTGAAGGAGACGGTAGCCAACCTCCGGGCCGAGCTGGCCCAGGGCGGCGTGAGCCTGCTGGCCGTTACGGGAGCGTCGAACGTCACCGGCGAAATTCTGCCCATCGCGGAGTTGGCCGCCCTGGCGCATCAATACGGCGCCCGGATTGTGGTGGATGCGGCACAGTTGGCGCCACACCGTCGCATCAACATCGCGCAGGCAGACGTGGATTATGTGGTGTTCTCCGGCCACAAGCTGTACGCACCCTTTGGCGCCGGAGTCGTAGTGGGCCGTCCTGACTGGCTCGACGCCGGAACACCCCACTTGGCCGGCGGCGGGGCAGTACGTGAGGCCCGCTTGGATTCGGTGAGCTGGGCCACCGGTCCCGCCCGCCACGAGGGTGGTTCGCCGAACGTTCTTGGCGCAGCAACCCTGGCCCGTGCAACGCAAGTCCTGGCCGCTCTGGACGAAGGAGCATGGCACGCCCACGAAGCCGCCATCCGCAGCTACCTGGTAGCCGGACTGGAAGCCCTGGACGGCGTCACGGTGCACCAGATCTTCAGCGACTCTACGGACACCATTGGCGTTGTTAATTTCTCGGTGGAGGGATTCGACGCCGGTTTGGTGGCCGCTTATCTGGCAGCGGAACATGGAGTGGGCCTTCGCGACGGCCGCTTCTGCGCCCACCCCCTGCTCAAGCGGCTGGGTTTGCCCTCGGGCTCGCTCCGCGCCAGCTTCGGCGTGGGTTCACGGCTGGAGGATGCCTCCAGGCTTCTGGCCGGCATCGAAGCCCTGACAGTGGACGGCCTCGGCTGGGATTACGTGGTGGATGAGGGCCGCTGGGTTCCTGCCAATGATCACCGCAGCTACCCGGACTGGGCACCGAACACTCCGGGAACCGCTGGCGCCGCTCCCTGCACCATCGACTAGGCGCGGGCGATTAAGCTCGGGCGATCAAGCACGTGCGACCAAGCGTGTGCGACCAAGCACGTGCGACCCGGGGTGGAACGGCCGGCACTGCGGTAAATTCGTAGGGTTTGCTTTTACACCCTGCGAAGGAGATCCGCGTGGCCAGCAGTTCACCGAAGGCACCGAAGGGCGTCGGGTCAGTACCCGGCCCGGCTGGGCCCAAGGGCCCGAAGTTGCAGGCTGGCCGCAGGCACGAACTCGGCCGGAGCTTCCAGGATGGCGGCGAGCACTACGACCGTGTCCGGCCGGGGTACCCGGCAGACTCCGTTGACTGGTTGCTCCCTGCCCGGGCCTCATCGGCAGCCGACATCGGCGCCGGCACCGGAAAGTTTACCGCCCTTCTTGTTGAACGCGGATTGACCGTAGCCGCGGTGGACCCTTCGCGGGACATGCTGGAGCAACTGCGCTCGGCGTACCCCGAGGTGGACGCCCGCGAGGGCACGGCCGAGGCAACTGGCCTGACGGACTCAACATTCGACGTCGTCAGCGTTGCCCAAGCCTGGCATTGGTGCGATCCGCTGGCTGCAAGCACTGAACTCTCACGCATCCTGTCCCCTGAAGGTGTCCTGGGGTTGATCTGGAACCAGCTGGACACCTCAATTCCCTGGGTGCACCGGTTGTCCCGGATCATGCACGCCGGTGATGTCCACAAACCTGGCTTCAGGCCGGTTACAGGCCCGGAATTCACCGATCTGGAAAGCCACCATACGCGCTGGGAGGACCGCCTGACACCAGAAGCCATCATGGAACTCACCAAATCACGCAGCTACTACCTCCGCGCGGATCAGGCTACACGCCAGAAGGTGCTGGGAAACCTGGAATGGTACCTGTACGAACACCTGAGACACGCTCCCGGGGACACCGTTCCTTTGCCCTATTTGACGCAAACCTGGCGGGCCCGCAAAGTGGTTCGGACGGCCCCACGGTAGGCTGGTGACGTGAAGACCAGTACGCCCTCCTCCTCGATAGAGGACTACGTCAAGGTCATCTACTCCTTCACGGAGTGGCAGGACAAGCCCATCACCTCCTCCCAGCTTGCCCAGCGGCTGGGTGTAGCGAACTCCTCGGTTTCGGAGATGGTCCGTAAGCTCAAGGACCAAGGCTTGGTCAACCACCAGCCCTACAGCGCCATCCGGCTGACGGAATCAGGGCGGCAGCTTGCCCTCGCCATGGTGCGACGGCACAGGCTCCTGGAAACCTACCTGGTGGAGGAACTCGGATACAGCTGGGACGAGGTCCACGATGAAGCCGAGATGCTGGAGCATGCTGTGTCGGACACCTTCATCGAACGGATGTCTGCCAAGCTCGGCCATCCACTGCGCGACCCCCACGGCGATCCCATTCCCGCGGCGGACGGCACAGTGGATCTCCCGCATGCCTATCAAATGATTGAACTGGACAAGGGACATTCCGGCCGCATCACCAGAATCAGTGACGAGAACCCGGAATTGCTTCGCTACCTGGCCACCGAAGAAATAGCCTTGGACGCTCCGATCGAGATTCTGGGACGCAAGCCCTTCGGTGGTGCCCTGGTGGTGCGTATCGGCAACCCTTCACAGGGCCGGGAGTTCGACCTCGCCGATGAAGTCTCGTCCGCGTTGTGGGTCCAGAGCTCAGGAACCCACCCGGGTTGTGTGCTTCCCGCTTCCTGAACGGACCCGCCGTCGTCAGTTTTGAACCCCAGCGGCAGTCCCGGCCGACGGCGTGGGTTCCCGGGGCGGATTCCTGATCCCCACCATTGAGGCCAGCGCTCCCAGGAAGAACAAGGCCGCCGTGACAAGCAGTGCGTTCCGGAGCCCCGCTCCTGAGAAAACCGGGCCAACAATCACTCCGGCGAAAGCAATGGCAATCAGGCCGGCAATGCGAGCCACGGCATTGTTCACGGCTGATCCTATTCCAGCTTCCTCCGGGGGAACCGCGCCCAGGATCGCTGCGGTGAGAGGCGCAACAAGCGTGGCCAGGCCGATTCCGAAAACGATCTGCCCAGGCAATACCTGGGTCCAGTAGTTCAAGGGTTCGTCCACTGCCAGGGACATCAGGAAGCCTGTCCCGCACAGGAGCGGTCCCACCGTCATGAACCACCGCGGACCATATTTGCCCGCCAGCCCTCCGGAATACGACGCGAGGAGCATGAGGATCACTGTGCTGGGCAGCAAAGCAATGCCGGCGACAGTCGCCCCCATCCCACCTACTTGCTGCAGGTAGATTCCCAAGACAAAGAACCCCAGGGAAATCCCGCCGTAGATGGCCAGGGTGGCCACATTTCCCCAGGCAAAGTTCCGTATGCCAAACAGCTGGAGCGGAAGCATGGGCTGGCGCGTCCGGTTTTCGTGGATCAGGAACAACACCAATGCCGCCACCCCCACGGCCAGCGGCACCCAGACCAGAGCGCTCCCCCACCCCACTCGGCCTTGTTCGATGAATGCAAACACTGGACCGCCCAGGCCCACCATGGCAAGGAGTGCCCCGGGGTAATCGATCCTTTTGCTTCTGTCGCGGGCAGCGTCACTGGACCTGAGGCCCGCAAGCAACGGCCAGATCGCCACCGCGGGGACCACATTGATAAAGAAGATGACCCGCCACGAGAGCATGTCCACGGCGACTCCCCCGATCAGCGGTCCCACGATCGCAGCGGCGCTGGTCCAACCCGACCACTGCCCTATCGCCTTGGACTGGGCGGGACCGGAGAACGCGGAGATGATCATGGCGAGTGAGCTCGGCACCAGGAGTGCGCCGGCGATGCCCTGCAGCGCACGCGAGATCACCAGAACCTCACCGGTCCAGGCCAAACCGCAGAGGACCGACGTCACAGCAAAGCCCGCCAATCCCCATTCAAGGATCCTCGCCCGGCCGAAATGGTCGGACAACGAGCCGGCCACCAGGATCAGGGCGCCCAGCGTGAGGAGGTAAGCGTCCACCACCCATTGCTGGATCACCAAACCCCCGCCCAGTTCCCTGCCGATGGCCGGGAGTGCGAGATTCACCACAAACCCATCCAGGATGGCAATGAACGAGGCCACTATTGCCACCGCCAGCACGCGCTTTTGCAGCGGTGTGCTTGCCGGAAGAGCCGCTCTGTCGGTCATGTGCCCAGCCTACGCCGGGCATGTCCCGTATCGTTGAATGGTGATCAGCAGACGTGACGCCGCATTGGCCTTGGATATTTCGATGGAAATGGCCCAACGCCACGGCATACCTACCCGAATGACGGAATCGGAACTACGGGACCTCCAGGAGAATCCCCCCGCATGGCTGGCGCAATCCCGGGCCAACCGCACCGGCAAGCGCCCTGTTTGGGTACACCTCACCTGCGCGGTATGCAGCTACTCCGAAGCAGTCCGCCCTAAAAAGTGGTGGCCCGATTTCTCGTTCGTGTACTGCGGAACCCACCGGAACAGCGAGCTTCCGGAGCTTTTCCTGGGTGAGGTCCGGAGCGAATACGAAGGCGTTGGCAGCCGGTTCGTTGGTGTGGTTGACGTCCCGGAGCAGCGGAACTGACCTCTTGACCGGTTACGGGCCCTTGGGGGACACCCCGCGTCGGGACACAAAAAAGCCCCCGGATCACATTGATCCGGGGGCTTTTCCAGGTGGAGATGGGGGGAATTGAACCCCCGTCCGATGTCGTGTTGTCAGGGCTTCTCCGGGCGCAGTTTGCGTCGGATTTTCTCGGCCCCAGCCATCCTGCAAACAGGTAGCTGATCCGGGCCCAGTCATCTAAAAGTCCCGTTTACCCCAATGACGAAGGCAAACAGCAGTGGCTATCTAAATGACGCCAGGAACCGGGGCGATAGCAACCCCGGGCTGACGGACTGTCTTACTGCTTAGGCAGCGAGAGCGAAGTCAGTGCGCTTAGATTCGGCACTTATTGGTTTGCAGACAGCGTTTACGAGATAATTCTGCATCCTCGGCCCGCTTCACCTGTCGCGACTAACATCGTCGAAACCGATCATCCCCGTATTTTGTTACCAAACCGACGAAGCCTCACGGCTGCCATCGGATTACTTACTATAGCGCATGCGAGGCACCAATAATTCCCAACCCGCCGGGCACCAGGCCGCCGGATCAGCGACGGTTGCGTTCGCGCAATTCGCGCAATGACTCACGCTTGTCCTGCTGTTCCCGGAGGGTCTGCCGCTTGTCGTAATCCTTCTTACCGCGGGCAATCGCGATCTCTACCTTCGCCCTGCCGTCCAGGAAATACAGTTGCAAGGGCACCACGGTGAATCCCGACTCACGGATCTTCTGCGAGATTTTGTCCAGCTCTTCCCGGTGAAGCAAGAGCTTGCGACGACGACGCGCGGAATGGTTGGTCCAGCTCCCCTGGTTGTACTCGGGGATATGGATGCCCTCCATCCACAACTCGTCGTTGTAGAACGTGCAGAAGCCATCAACCATGGACGCGTGGCCCTCGCGAAGGGACTTCACCTCAGTACCCATGAGGGCGATGCCAGCCTCATAGGTATCCAGCACGAGGTAGTTGTGCCTGGCCTTCCGATTGGTGGCCACTACCTTACGGCCACTTTCCTTGGGCACGTTGGAACTCCTTGTTAGATGCGGATTTGAACCAGTGTACGCCAGCCCGGGGACACCCCGGGACCTAGAGAAGGTTCATGGGATCCACTGCCGCACCGTTCAGCCAGGTCTCAAAGTGGGCGTGGCAGCCCGTTGAGTTGCCGGTACTTCCCGAGTAGGCAATGAGCTGACCGGCGGAGACCCGCTGGCCGTTTGCCACCACGATGCTGCTGTTGTGGTAGTAAATGGTGGTCAGCGAGTTGCCCTGAACCACACCGTGTGAAAGCTTGACGCGCCAGCCGCCGCCGTCGGCTGAGTTCCAGCCTGAGTTGAAGACTTCACCTGCTGCTGCCGCGTAGACGGGAGTACCACACGGTGCACCAAAGTCGATGCCTGTGTGCATGTAACCGCCGGTGCCATAGAAGTCGATGGTTCCGGGCGGCGTCGCGCGCCAGCCGAAACCGGACGTGATGGGGACATAGCTCGCGAACGGGTGCCGCAGCCCAAACGCCGACGGCGACCCAACGGCCGGCGGAACATAAGGCTGCTCCGGGGGCGCAGGTTTGCCCTGTGACGCTGCCGCAGCTGCGGCCGCAGCAGCAGCTTCCGCCGCCAGGCGCCGCTGCTCCGCTTCCCATGCTTCCCTGAGCTTGCGGTCGCGCTCCACAATTTCGGCCGCAACAGTGTTCTGCTCCGACTTCACGCGGGCAAGGTTGGCCTCAATTCCGGGCTTGGCCGCCTGAAGCTGGCTGTTGAGCCTGGTGGTGTCCTCAATCAGTTTGTCGACTTCGGCTTTCTTGCTGGCTGCGTCGTCGCGTGCAGACTTCTCACGTTCGAGGGCTGCGTCTGCCTTCGTCTTGAGGTCCTGTATTTCTTCCTCCACCGCAACAAGCCTGGCCTGCGAGTTGACGTTGGTGGCGTTTTGCTGGGTCAGTTTGGTCATCGCAGCGTTCTGGCTGCGCATGGCCTGGTCAGCGAGGTCCATGGACTCCGTCAGGCTACCGGTTTCACTGGACCCGAAAAGGAGAGCAATGTTGGTGGGCACCCCGCCGGACTTGTAGGCCTGGGAGGCAATCTGGCCAATCAGTTTCTTGGTGTCAGTGATCTTCTGCTTATCACTTTCCAACTGTTCGGTGATCTTGGCCTTGTTCTGCTGGGCAAGCTCCACCCTCGCAGCCAGGGCCTCAACTTCCTTGACGGCACTGGCAACGCGGCCCTGAGCTTCCAGAAGAGCCTGTTGTGCGCCAGGCAGTCGGCCTTGGTAGACCACCAGGTCGCCGGCTGCCTTGGCAATGTTTGCATCCACGAATTCCAGGGAAGCCTGCACGCGCGCGCCCTCGGCCTCCAGGGCAGCCTGCTGGTCTTCAAGGTTGTCAGCCTTGGCTGGCGGAGCGCCGGCGAGAAGGCTTACCGCCAAACCAACCGCCAAGAGTCCGCCGAGCAGGCGGGCTTGGCCGGACGCCAAGCGCCGACGCAGTGAGATCGGGTCCAGCGTGGTCATCAGGAGTCCTTCTTCGCTTGTGCTCTTGCTGTGTGGTGATGCGGAGTGCTCATCGCTAGACCTTCAGGTATCGCCGGAGGGTCAACAGGGATGATATCCCAGCCAGCCCGGCGCCCAAGGCAATGAGTACCGGCGCGATCACCAGGACCTGGGTTGATGAGATGAACGGAGTATTGAGGAATTGGCGGGAAAGATCACCGTTGAGCCAGAAGTGGGCCATGAGCCACAGCGTCACGGAGGCCAGCACAGCCCCCACCACCGCCGCAATCACACCCTCGAGAATGAAGGGCAACTGGATCACAGCCTTGGAGGCCCCCACCAAGCGCATGATGCCCGTTTCCCGCCGTCGGCTGAAGGCTGACAATCTGATGGTGGTAGTGATCAGCAGGACCGCGCAAAAAATCATCACCGCTGCGACACCCACTGCAGCCACCGACGCACCATTCATCCAGGAGAAAATCCGCTCCAGGACCTGGCGCTGGTCGCTGACCGTCTCCACGCCGGGCTGGGACGAGAAGGTCTCGCTGATGATCTGGTATTTCTCCGGGTTCTTCATGTTGATGCGGAAGGACGCCGGCAGCTGGTCCTCCGACACCGAATCAACGATCGGAGAGTTGGAGAACTGTTCTTTGAAGTGGGTATAGGCCTCAGCCTGTGATTCAAACTGGAAGTCGTTGATGTACTGCTTTACGGCCGGGGACTCGAGCATCGCCTGAAGGTTTTCACGCTGTTCCTGGGTGGCAGGACCGGAAGCGCAACCCACCGCCGTCGAGCCGTCGTTGCAGAGGAAGACGGCTACCTGGACTTTGTCGTACCAGTAGCCCTTCATCTGGTTGATCTGCATCTGCAGCATCCCGGCAGCACCCACGAAGGTAAGGGATACGAAAGTCACCAAAACCACGGAAATCACCATGGAGAGATTCCGGCGGAGACCGCTTCCGATCTCGCCGAGGATGAACAAAAGCCTCACAGCTGTGCCCCCTGCGCGCGGTTGAGTTCCTCGCCACTGGCATCTTTCAAGCGCCGCGATTCGCCAACCACCGGAATCATGGACGTGTACAGTGCCTTGGCTTCGTCGCGGATGATCTTCCCGTTCTTGAGTTCAACAACACGTCGCCGCATTTCATTGACGATGTCGTCATCGTGCGTCGCCATCACTACGGTGGTGCCGTTCTGGTTGATCTTGTCCAACACCCCCATGATCCCCATCGAGGTGATGGGATCCAGGTTGCCGGTGGGCTCATCGGCCAGCAGGATTCCGGGACGGTTGACCACCGCACGGGCGATTGCCACACGCTGCTGCTCGCCGCCGGACAGTTCGTGGGGCATGCGGCGCTCTTTGCCTTCAAGGCCCACGGTCTTGAGGACCTCGGGGACCGTTTCGCGGATGATGGACCGGCTCTTGCCGATCACCTGCATGGCAAATGCGACGTTGGCGAAGACGTTCTTCTGCGGAAGAAGCCGGAAGTCCTGGAAGACCACGCCGATCCCCCGGCGCAACTTGGGCACGCGCCAGCTGGAAATGTTGGCCACGTTCTGGCCCGCCACATAGACGGACCCGGAGGAGGCTTTGTCCTCTTTGAGGATCAACCGGAGAAATGTGGATTTGCCGGAGCCCGAAGCACCAACCAGGAAGGTGAACTCACCACGGTTGATCTCAAGGCTCACAGCGTCGAGCGCCGGCCTGGCATTCTGCTCGTAGACCTTGGTGACATTCTCGAATCTGATCATGGCCCTTAGTACCCCGCCGGACATGACAATGTGGCCCAGTCCAACAGCCGGAGCACGGGCTTTCGATTGGGGGAAGTGAGAGCACCGGCTCCTCGACTATACGCACGGAAAGACGAATTACCGGGGCGTTCCGGGGGCGTGTCGCGCGAACCGTGAGCCGGCCCGCCCCGCCATGCGTGAGGTACGGAGACTAGTTAGCGGCGGCGTTCCGGTTGCCGGTTCGCCACCGGATACCGGCATCAATGAAGTCATCAATGTCACCATCCAGCACGGCGGAAGTGTTGCCCACTTCATGTTCTGTCCGCAGGTCCTTGACCATCTGGTACGGATTCAGCACGTAGGAACGCATCTGGTCGCCCCACGAGGCCTTCACATCGCCGGCAAGCGCCTTCTTCTCCGCGTCCTGCTGCTCCTTCTTGACCAGGAGCAGGCGCGACTGAAGCACACGCATAGCGGCAGCACGGTTTTGCAGCTGCGATTTTTCGTTCTGCATGGAGACCACAATGCCCGTAGGGATGTGCGTCAGGCGGACGGCAGAGTCGGTGGTGTTCACGGACTGGCCGCCGGGGCCGGAAGACCGGAAAACATCCACGCGGATCTCGTTGTCCGGTATCTCAATGGAGTCAGTCTGCTCGATGAGGGGAATGACTTCCACGGCTGCGAAGGACGTCTGACGACGGCCCTGGTTGTCAAAGGGGCTGATGCGGACCAGACGGTGGGTGCCGGCCTCAACGCTGAGTGTCCCGAAGGCGTAGGGCGCCTTGACCTCGAACGTCGCAGACTTCAGGCCGGCCTCTTCGGCATACGACGTGTCCATGACCGTGGTGGGATATCCATGACGTTCAGCCCATCGCAGGTACATCCGCATCAGCATCTCTGCGAAGTCCGCAGCATCGACGCCACCGGCTCCTGCCCTGATGGTGACAACCGCTTCGCGTTCGTCGTACTCCCCTGACAGCAGGGTAACCACTTCGAGGTCTGCGAGCGCTTTGCGGATGGATGCGAGTTCCTTGGCAGCCTCCGCCATGGAGGCCTCGTCCCCTTCGTCCTGGCCGAGCTCCACCAGTACTTCCAGATCATCAATCCTGGAAGCCAGCCTGGACAGGCGCTCCACTTCGGCTTGCCGATGGGACAAACGCGAAGTCACCACCTGCGCCGAGGCGGGATCGTCCCAGAGGTCCGGGGCGCCTGCCTGCTCGCTCAACTCCGCGATCTCTGCTTTGAGTGCATCAACATCGGTTACGTTCTCGATGGAGCTGTAAGTGCCGCGAAGAGCGCGGATTTCTGCGGGAAAATCAATGTCAGCCATGGTTGTCCAAGCCTACGCTATCTGTCACACACTCCCGGTGATGCGATGCCGTCCGGGGGGGATTTGGAGTATCCGTTACGGGAGCCGGTTGCCATTCCCCTATTGGATCAAGCGGGCCCTGGCCGTCGATTGTGCCTCCACCACGATGCCTTCGGGCAGGAAGAAGCCTGTCAACGGCGGATGGGCTACTGCGGTGAGAACCACAACTGCCGTACCTCCCGGGCCGCTCCCTGTTCCAGGTGCCACGCTCAAGTGGTCGTGTCCTTGAGCATCCCCTTGTTCCAGGTAAGCCGTGACCGCTGCAAGTACACGCCGATCCTCCAAGGCGGCAGCCGGGGCGGTTCCCCTACCGAGATCCCCCGCTACAAAGGAGTCTGCAGCCGCCAGTGCAGCACCATCTGCCAAGGACAACAGCTTCTTGTGTTCCAAATAGACCGATGAGACTGCCGTTACTGCTGCCACTACAAGGAGGGATAACGCCACGAATCCGATGATGAGCACGGTCAGTTGGCCTTCCTCGCGGGGATCGGACCTCCTCCGGTTCGCGTTCACCGGAAACGCCCGACGAGTTGGGTAGCCGTGGCAGTGACTCTTCCGGCGGTCAACTGCAATTTGTCGCCAAACGGCACCATGGGCAAGGAGACATCCAACCGGACGGCAATTGTGACGCTGGTGCCAGCTGCTGAACAATTTGTCCGGTTGCATGAAACCTCCATGCCCGCCCGCTCCGTGGAGTAGCCGAAATCCGCCAGGGCAATGGCCACCGACTGTTCCGCGGCCACTCGCCCAGCCACAGGGTCACCGCTGTCCACAAAGACCTTGGCTGCCTGGTCAGCTGCCCCGGCCACCGCGAACGATGCTCCCTGCAATTGGCCAATGGTCACAATGAAGTAGATCAACGGGACCATCAACAGCAACGCAAGGAAGATGAACTCCACCATGGCGTTGCCAGATTCTGAACCCCGGCAGCGCGCCATCGTGCCAGTGGGCCCATGGATAACGTATCCCTGCCTTGTCCGTTCGTCAGTCCGGAAGAACCGCATGTCCCCTCACCTCCAACAGACCGCCAGGGCCCAGCAGTCCCACCACGGGCAGCGGCGCCCTGACCGTAACTTCCATTGTCCGCAGGCCCGCCAGCGTCGCCTCGCCCGTGGCCACGTCCTGCGCAAAGTCGTCACTCAGCGCATCGTGAATCAGCTCGACGGTGCGTGCGCGGGCGTCTTCAGGAGTCCTGTCGGCCAGGGAACCGTATCTGGCACCCGAAGCCGCAGCGTCCACCAGGGTGTTCCGCACGTGCAGGATCAAGGTCAACTGCAGTATCGACAACAACAAGAGTGTCAGCAAGGTTCCCACCAGGACGAACTCCACCATGGCTGATCCGCGATCGCCAGGGTGGTCATCTCCGGCCACTCGCAGGTCGGCCCGGGTGGCGGCTATTTGGCCACCTTGTCGATCGCCTGGTTGAACAGGTCCTCCAATGCAGGCGCTGCGATGGCCAGCAACCCGGCCACCAGGACCGCGGACATCAGTGTGATCATGACCCACCCCGGAACATCGCCCCTCTCGCGGTGGTCTGCGTCCACCGGCGAAACGCTTCCGGCTACGGTCAGCAGCCACGAGGTGCAGCGAAGGAGCGCAGCGTGGGTCGATGTGCTCCAGACGGTCATGCTTTTCATGGTGTTCCTTACTGGTTGGTGATGTTCTGGTGATTCAGAGGTTTAATTGGAGTGCCGCCAGCGCCGGAAAGGCTGCGAAGACGACTGTGAGTGGCAGGACGCCGAACACAAGAGGCACCATCATGGCTATTTCCTTGCGCCCGGCCCTTTCCATCAGTTCGCGTTTGGCGGCGTCCCGGACATCGGCCGCCTGCGCCCTAAGAACTTCCGCCAAAGGTGTTCCGCGTTCCACTGCGACCACCAAGCCGTCGAAGAATCTGATAAGTGCCGGCAATTCCGCCCTGGTGGAAAAGGCCTTCAATGATTCCGTCAGGGACTGTCCCGAACGAGTATCGGCAAGGACGATTGCAAACTCGCCGGCGAGCTCGCCCCCGGACGTCCGGGTCACACGGTCCATGGCCGCCACTGCACTTTCCCCGGCCGCGACCGCCAAGGCCATGAGCTCGGCCAAGCTGGGAAATTCAGAAAGCATGCGGGCTTCCCGGCGCTTGATCTGCTGTCCCAAGGCATAGTCCCGCAAGAGGTATCCGCTCAGGGCACTTCCAAGAATTGCCGGCAAGAGCAAAGTCGGGGTGAAGTGCCCGGCGACCGCGCTGATGCCCACCAAGAGGAGCGCGAACACCAGGCCAGCGCCGGCCCACAGGAGTTGCTCAGCCCTGAAGTCCAGCGTGGATTTCCGTGTACCTGCCCGCGCGAGCCTTTTCCGTAAGGCCGCCGATCCGGTGCTGAAGCGTGACAGGTAGGTCACTGCGTCACGGAGCACCGGACGAAGAATGCGTTCCAGCGGACCGAACGGTGTCAGCTGATGGGTTGGAGCGCGCAAAAGCCGGGATTCGAGGCTGCGGGATCTAAGCTGGGGCTCGATTCTCTCCGCCAGGCTGGTGGCACGGAAAAATGGAAGCCGCACCCCGGTCAGCCACAAGCCGATTCCCAGCAGGAGTCCGCAGAGAACAGACAGCGCTGTGGTGGACGTCATCGAAGCATCCGTTCGTCGTCGGGCAGTGCACCGATCCGGAGCATCACCGAGTAGCAGACAACCGAGACCAACAGGCCGCCGAGCAGGATGAACGCCCCGGTAGCGGAGCTGTACGCCGTCATCGCTTCGGGACGCCCGGCCATGACCACAAGGACGATCCAAGGGGCAGCAACGGCAAGCCGGGCGGCATTGATGGTCCATGACTGCCTGGCTTCCAGCTCGCTCCGGGTGCGGGCACTGTCCCTGAGGAACTCAGAAAGCGTCCCCAACATGCGGCCGAGGTCGGAACCACCGACTTCGCGGGTCATCCGCAACGCCTCCACGATGCGGTCTGCCACAGGATCGGCCAGCCGTTCCTTGAGTCGGTTCAGTGCCGGTTCGAAGTGGCCACCAGCCCGATAGTCCGCACCAAAGTCGTGAAACAAATCCCTGAGTTCCTCGGGTCCATTGTGGCCGAGCTGAATCAGTGCCTCGGGCAAGGCGAGACCGGCGCGGATCGCAGACCGCAGGTGGTCCACAACATCGGGCCAAAGGACCCGCATGGCAGCAAGCCGCTTCCGCGCACGCCGGCGGACAACTGCAAGGGGTAACCAGGCACCGAAAACGGCGAAGCAAACCGCTACCGGCAAGGAGGCTGTCAGCACAAGGAAAACAAGAAATGAGCAAAGGCCAGACCCGGCACATGTCGCCAACAGTCCTCCCGCTGACACTTTTTCTATGCCGGCCGAGGCGAGCAACAACTGCAGGCGGCCTGGCCCCTTTGGTTTTGTTGCGGCAGGTTCCTCCCATGCGGCCCACCAGACAAGGAAGAGACCCAGGCCGCCGAGCATCCCGAGCAGCGGCGCCATCAGTCCCACTCCAGGAGCGCTGCCACGTCAAAGCCCGCCTTGGCGAACTTCTCCACGGCCGGCATCGAGTGTGCCCTCGGCTGCAATTGACCGGACACCGTGCCAAAGACGACCGACGACTCGATGATGCCGTTCTCCACGCGTCGTCCCAGCGAGAGAATCTCAGTCACTTGCCGTCGACCCGAAGAATGGCGGCTGCAGTGCACCACCAAATCAATGCAGGAGGCCACCGTGGGAACAACGAAGGTACTCGAAATATTGGCCCCTGCCAGCAGCGGCAAAGTACAGATCTTGGTCACAGCATCATGGGCGGAATTGGCGTGCACTGTACACATACCGGGAAGCCCCGAGTTGAGGGCGATCAACATGTCCAGGCTTTCTGCTTCACGGACCTCGCCCACAACCAACCGGTCGGGGCGCATCCTCAGCGCTTCCTTGACCAGCCGCCGCAGGGGTATCTCCCCTCCACCCTCAAGATTGGCCTGGCGGCATTGGAGTCCCACCACGTCCCGGAGCGGAAGCTGCAACTCAAAGATCTCTTCCACCGTGATGACCCGTTCGCGCGACCCGATGTTGGCGGCGAGGCAGTTAAGCATGGTGGTCTTGCCGGCCTGGGTGGCACCCGAGACCAGGATGTTCAGTCCACTGGCTACAGCTGCACCCAGGAACCTGGCGGCCTGTGGAGTGAGGCTGCCCAGCTCCACCAAGTGCTCAAGCCGGCTTGCCTTGGCTATGAACTTCCGGATGTTGACTGCCCAGTGCTGCCGGGTGATGTCAGGGATTGCCACGTGCAGCCGGGACCCATCCGGCAAGGAAGCGTCCACAAAGGGCGAGGAAAGATCAAGCCTGCGGCCGGAACTCTTGAGCATTCTTTCCACCAGGTCACGCACCTGCTGCCCCGTCAGGCTCAGCGAGGTCAGCTCCGACTCACCGTTCCGCGCCACGAAGACCTCATGTGGGGAGTTGATCCAAATCTCCTCGATCCCGGGATCATCAAGAAGCGGCTGCAGCGGACCGAACCCCGCAACCGCATCAAAGACCTGCTGCCGGACCGTCTCCACCTGGCCAAGTGGGGGCAACGGACCAAGCAGCGCCCGTTCGTCGTAGTCAGTGATGGCTGCATCAACCAAGCGGCGCACGTCAGCCGGCTGTTGTGCCGGGTCAAGGCCACGGCGCCGGATGAGCTCACGAACCTCACCTTCGACGATTCTTACAGCTTCCATGCGCTCCCCAATGGTCAGGTGTTCTGCTAAATGAGAGGGGCATCTCGAGTCACCAACGCTAGGCCAGCCCGGAGACGCCCTCAAGTCGCTGACAACCGCCTGTGGATAACAGCGAATCATTCGTCACGTCCGTAACACCTGACCCTCTGGTCACCCCTGTATCGGAGTGTTAAGATATCCCCGTTAGGAGCTGGCCTTTGGTCCCATGCGCAAGCGCCCGCCCCGGAGCTTGTCCGCAAGCCACCCATGCGCCGCTGAACCGCGGTGCAGGGCCGGAATGGAAATGACAAGATATTTCTCAGACTCGCCGCGACGGACATCTTTGGCGAGGGCAGGTACAGCACTGACCATCGCCCTGGTGGCTGCGGGATGTTTCGGTTCTCCGGCCCAGGCAGTTCAGCGCGCGCCGCAACCGGCTCCTTCGGGTGCGTCCCAACCAGCGCCTCAGCCGGCGCCTCAACCCGCTCCATCCGGAGCCGCCCAAGCCACGCCAGGTGCCGCCGTCGAGCCTCCGCAGCAGATCCTGCCGGAACCCGCAGCCCAATCCCTGGGCGGGTCCGCCAGTGCTGCCCGCAACGCGATGGTGACGCCGGGAACCGGGCAGGGCGCCGCAACGATGAACGAACAGATGCGCGCTGCCATACCCGCCGGAGGAGCCGAAATGGGTCAGCGCTCGCCCCGGGTCACGGCGGATGCAGCGCCGGCGGCAAATCCGTCGGCACGCGATGCACGGACCCTGGACGATTCGGCAGTTCAGCCCATGGCAGCCGACACCGGCCACTGGAGGCCCGGCATCGGAGTGGCAGGGCAGGACGTGAGCGCCCACCAGGGCAACGTCAATTGGCAGAGCCAATGGAACCAGGGCTCCCGCTGGGCGTACGTCAAGGCCACCGAGGGTAACTATTACCTCAACGAGAATTACACCCAGCAGTACAACGGCTCAAGGAATGTGGGGATGGTCCGGGGCGCCTACCACTTTGCCATCCCCAACTGGTCCTCCGGCGCTGATCAGGCGAGGTACTTCGTCGCCAATGGCGGCGGCTGGAGTGCAGATGGCTACACACTTCCCCCTGTCCTGGATATCGAGTACAACCCCTATGCCGGTCGCACCATCAACGGCTTCTACTTCGGCAACACCTGCTATGACATGTCCAAAGCACAATTGGGCCAATGGGCGGCCGACTTCGGGAACACCGTCAAAGCCTTGACCGGCCGCTTCCCGGTGATCTACTCAACTACCGACTGGTGGAACACGTGCGTGGGGAACAGCACCTTCGGCAGTTATCCCCTGTGGATCGCCTCTTACTGGAACAATCCCACCAACTCACCGGGCTCGCTGCCCGCCAGTTGGGGCGGCTACACCATGTGGCAATACAGCAGCACGGGACCCTTTGAAGGTGATTCAAATATCTTCAACGGAAGCTATGACGATCTGAGGACGTTCGCCCGCGGTGCAGCCAACCCGTCCAATCCGGCGGTGAAATCAGCGGCCGACATCCTGACCACGGATTCGAACGGGCAACTGGATGCCTTCCCTGCAGGTGGAAACGGCAGGATCACCGGGCCAGTGAGAATCGGATCAGGATGGTCCGGCGCCAAGTCACTGTTCGTGGTCGACTGGAACCAGGACGGCGTCCAGGACATCCTTGCTCAATGGAATGACGGGACGTTGAAGGTCTTCCGCGGCGCCCCGGGGGGAGGCTTCTACGCTCCGATCCAAGTAGGCTCCGGCTGGCAGGAAATGTCGCTGACCGTGGGCTGGTGGGATTACCGGGACGGCTACCCGGGCGTGGTTGGCCAGGACTCGCAGGGCAACCTGTACCGCTACCCCAACAGCAGTGGAGGCGGACTCGGGAACGGCACCCAAATCGGGTCCGGTTTCAGCGGCCACCAGTTGAACCAGATCGACTTCGACGGCGACGGCAACCAGGACATCGTCTCGCGGACGGCAGACGGCACCCTTCGGCTGTTCCGATCCAACGGCGTCGGGAGCTTCTTCAACGAGCCCGGACGCGTGATCGGCTCCGGTTGGGCCGGAATGACCGCGGTGAGTTCCTCCACGAACTTTGCTGGCGCAGATTCGCAGGGCCTTCATGCCCGGACGGCCAATGGCGATCTGTACTACTACCCCGCTTACTCCGGTAACTGGGGCGACCGCAGCCTCATTGGCTTGGGATGGAACGACGCTGCCCTCATCAGCGGGGCCGCCCTGGACGTCGATTCCACCCTCGGGATCGACTCGGATGACCTGTTGGCGGTCCGCCCCGATGCCAATCTTTACAGATACCCCGGCACCGGTGCCACTGCCCTGTCATCCCAGGAGTTGGTGGGAACCGGCTGGGGTGGACTCACAGCCGGCTATGTGACCGACTGGAACGGCGACGGCAACCTGGACATTGTTGCCCAGTGGTCCGATGGCCGGTTGAACGTCTACCCCGGCAAGAGCGGCAAGGGCTTTGGGACACCCATCTCCCTGGGCAACAACTGGAAGGGGTGGACGCTGACTGTGGGCACGTGGAAGAAAGCCGATGCCTACCCAGGGATTGTGGGCTACGACTCCACGGGCCGGTTGTATTACTTCAACAATCCCTCGGGAAAGACCGTCTCCAATGGGGTGTCCATCGGCACAGGATGGACAGGGATGGACATCGTCCAGATGGACTTTGACAAGGATTCCAATCCGGACCTGCTGGCCAAGACCAGCACCGGTGATCTGAAGTTGTACCGCTCCAACGGGACCGGTAACTTCCTGGCGGGCGCAACCGTGGAAGGCACCGGCTGGAACATCATTTCCAGCTTCAGCGCAGTCCGGGACTTCGCCGGAGCAGGCTCCACCGGCATCATTGCCCGCACCATCATCGGCGAGCTAAGGTACTACCCCATCGGCGCGAACAAGACCTGGGGGACGGCAACCCGGATCGGTTCAGGCTGGAACGGGCTCACCATCCTGGCTCCTGCGGCTCCGTAGCAGCAGCTTCCGAACAATAACAAAAGGGTCAGCCAACGGGAGTTGGCTGACCCTTTTGTTTGTGCCTGGATTATGCCAACAGTGTATTCATGGCATTGATGAGGGTGGTTTCCACGCCATTGGTTCCCGCCTTGAAATGCGCAATGTGTCCGTAGACCGTCATGGAGCCTCCGGCAATTCCCGGGAAGTCAGGTTCCCAGCCGCCCTCATAACTGCCCAAAGGCATGGATGGGGCAAAGAATTCGTTGCTGGGAATGTAGCAGCAGGATTCATTGGCATATCCACCAACAATGATTCCGTTGGTACCGCCATTGCGGTTCCTGAAGTAAGCGGCGTAACCGCTGACCAATTCCCCGCCGATCATGGCGATCTTGAGCTGCGGGCTGCCGTTGAACTTCCACACCTGGAACGGAGACGGAACGGACGTGGCCACGGAGTTGCTGTCGATGCGCCCGATCATCACCTGGGCATGGCGCTGGTACCACTGCGGTTGGCCGTTGGGGTTCGCCAGCCGGGCAACGTACGCCGCGCGCACGGAGGCGAGGTTTCCCGCCGTCGGAGTGATGTCCAACGGAAGCTGGACTTCCTGGTAGCGGGTGACCAGCGGACCGCTGAGCGCGCGGCCAGCGGACTGCATGTTGTTGTTGACCGTGGCTCCCAGTGCATCGCCGTGCTGATCGCGGAGTTCCCAGCTCCTGACTCCACCAGGATCCTGGTCGCCAGCGGGCCCTTGGATGAACATGGCAAAGCAATTCGCATTGCGGTTCTCGATGTAATTGCACGCTCCTGCCGCGAAATCTCCGTCGAAGAGCGTGCGCAAGCCTGCGCTGATGGGGTGGCAACCGTAGCTGAAAATCACTGCGGCGGGGGTACCGTTTGACCGGCGTGCCACCAGGATGGGAACTGCGGTCTCCGTGTAGGGAAGGCCCACCCTGTTGGCTGAGAAGTTCTGGCTGGAGACCTTGTAGTCGAACGTCACCGCGGTCTCGTCTGCATCAAGGGCGGACTGGGCCAGATCCACAATGGTGTCTTCCAAGTCGGCGCTGTAGGAGCGGACCAGCCCGAGATCAGCCAGTCCATAGGCCATGAAAGGGTGCAAAGTATCGATCAAGGCTGGCCCGTTGTGGGTGTGCGTTGCCTGGATCAGGATGTCGCTGCTGGACCAACCGGCCAGGGCAATGATCCTGTCCCGGATCCTCTGGTGCATGGCCCGCGGCAATGCCAGGACATCCAGGCTGATGATGATGTGGGGGCTGGCATCTTCCCAGATCAGGATGGCCCGGGCGTACAGGGGTTCAAACGGTGAACTGCTGGTGGCCTCGCGTCCACCATCCGTGGAACCGTATCCGGCCATATACGGATTGGTGCTTAGCGACGGCGTTATATCAGCGCTTGCCGTTCCAATTCGAAACGCCATTAGAGATCACTCCTCGATTGTGCGCAACGGGTGATCGTCCTTTGCTCCAGCAAAGTCAGCTTCCCGAAAACGTTGAAATACCAAGACGCGGGACCATCTTCATTACACCATGTGGACCCGCAAAGATGTGTGGATAAAAGACCTTTTAGTGGACGGTGGTTCACTTGGGCGAAGCGGTCTTTAGCCAGCGCGTGAAAAGCGCGGCTTGCGGGGCCAATGGCGCCAGCGTCAAGGCGCCTTTCACCACGGGAACTCCGTAGGCAGCCAAGGAAGCAGCGAGCGTTCTGTGATCTGTGCGCGTGCAGGCCCTCACGATCCGGAGGCACAGCTCTGCAGCCTGTCCGGGAGGAGCGCCCGCTGCAACTGCGGCGTTGACGGCAGCAGCTTCCTCGGGGGTCAATACAAGCGGTCCAGTGCCAACATAGGCCACCTGGCAGTCGGCGATGTACATGTAGCGCGTTGACGCCCATACCTCGTCAAGGCTGGAAAACTTGCCGATCAGACTGCCATCGGCAGCCGTGCAAGTAAACTGATACCGGATTTTGGGCTCTGGCCGCTCCACAGCCACTTTGTTGTCTTTGGTGACAACAGGGGCCATTTGCAAAGCCGAGGTTTGGGACGTGTCTGTTTTGGTTCCTGAACAGCCGGCCAAGGCAATAGATGCCACACCGAGTTGAAGAACACTGCGCCTGCGCATGTTCACCGAGGGATCCCCACTTCATTCGGATGCTCCCCAGCTCCGCATGCATTGGTTATTCGCCCCAAGCCGTTTCCGGCTGCGTCTTAGTACATCTTGCCCTAAATCCTCAATTTGTCACTACATTTCTTTTTCCGGCGCCGAAAGACCGTCATGGAACCCGCCCGGGGCGGAGCCCTACTGTCCGGCTCCGGTCCTGGTGCCGTCCGCCCATTCAGCAATGATCCTGGCCTGCGGGGCATCCGGACAGAAGGCAGCCGCGGCAGTCAACGTTTCGCGGGCCGCTTCCTTGAAACCACCTGGCCCGGTTTCATCGCTGATCCTGGTGCAGAGGCGCATCACGTCCAGCATGGCAGCGAGGCCTTGTTCCGGAGTCGCGGCGTCAGGTGCCGCCGTCGTAATCGCCTGCTTTTCGGCGGGAGTCGGTTCAAAAGGCTGGTCGCCCTGGAAGCTGACGTCACAGGAAGCCATGCGGGTGTAGTTGGTGGCGGCCCACACTTCGGCCAGGCTGGACAGCTGGACTTCCGGTGATGCGTCCAGGCTGGTGCAAAGGTAGGCGTACCGGCCGGGTTCGTCAGCACCGGACAGCTCCCGGTCCGCAGCCGGGCCCTGCGTGGGCAGTGCCGGCCCGCTCGGTGTGACCGGTTGGGACGTGATGTCCGACGGCGGCTGGCTGGCCGACGCTGTGCTGCCCACGCTTGGTTGCGGGGTGGGGCCGGCTGTTGTTGGCTGCGGAGAGGGTGCCGTGCACCCGACCAAAAGCATCACCAGCGGTACTGCCATTGCCCACGATTTGCGCATTCGAACCTCCACCACCATCGTGCGGGGCCGGCACAGAACGGTCAAGCGTGTTGCCGCGTCATATACCGGCCACAGCGCAGTTTTATGGGAACCACTAGTGACAAATCCGGGAATTGGTGGAAGATGTACTAAGACGCAGCCGGAAACGGCGTGGGGCGAATAACCAATGCATGCGGAGCTGGGGAGCATCCGAATGAAGTGGGGATCCCTCGGTGGACACGCGCAATCGCAGTGTTCTTCAGCTTGGTTTGGCATGTCTTGCCTTCGCCGGTCGCTCAAGAACCTTTCATCCAAACTCCCGAAAAACCGTCCGCAGTGGAGCGGGTGACGGGCGGCAACGCCACAAGGTCACAGCGGTTCTGGCCACGGCCAGTCTGGCCACGGCGGCTCTGACCGGTGTACTCACCGCAGGGCCGGCCTTCGCAGACCAAGCGCGCCAAACTGTGACTACCGGCTTGACCAAAGCCTCCGGAACCGTCGTGGACCCCAAGGGTCGGCTGTGGGTCTCGGATGCGCGGGCAGGCTTCTGCCGGGTCACCGAAACCAGCGGAACAACCACTGGAGCCATTGAGGCCGGCACCTGCCTTGGAGGAACACTCCCCGGCCACGCTGACGGCCCCGCGCTGGCCGGCACTCCGGCCATGATTGATCCGTCACCCGCTTCTGCCGGCAGCGGCGACGAAATCGCCTTCATCCCGGATGCCGCCGTCGGAAGTTCCGATGTTGTGCGCGCACGCTGGAACCCGGGAAAGTCGACCTTCGATTACAACGGTTCTTTGACAATTTTCGACAGCGATCTTCGGCCCAACGCAGTCAGCGACGGCCCGGACGGGAACATCTACCTGTCCTTCGCGAATGCGCGCTCCATCATCAAGATCGTGGACCCCACAGCGCTGCACCCCAGCATCGAATCGATCGCCTCGGTGAATTCGAAGTCACTGGGCCTGGCCGCCACGCACCGGAACAGCTCCGGCAACGTGGTGGTCTACGTGGCTGAGACGTCTGGCCTGACGGTCTTCACCGCTCCCGACGACGGCGTGCTGACCAATTTCGTTCCGGCCCCGCTGTACAACGTCGGGAAGCCGACAGCGCTTTACTACGACTGGCAGTCACCCCTGGTTCTCTACACCGGTACCGGAGGCGGAACCACCACGGCCGACGCCGGCAAGGACACCATCTCCCGCATTGACCTGAGCACGGACACAGTGGACAATCAGTGGGCCCTTGGCTTCAGCAAAATCGGTGGGCTGTCCATGCGGAACGGCAAGGTCCTGGTCATGGAAGATCCGGGCCAGCTGGATCCGGCCAAGCCCAGTGAACGCGGCAGGTTGCTGACGTTGGGCGGCGTGGTCCCCTCCATCATCAGTGGTCCGACGGCGGCCAACGGAACTCAGGCGGCAAACCCGGCCTTCACCAATGATTCCACCCCCACCTTCGCTGTCGCTTCCACCCCCGCAGGCGGAGCACTCGAGTGCAGCCTGCAACTGAGCACCGCTACGCCGGTGTGGCAGGTTTGCACGGGCGGTACCTACACGCCGGCCGCTGCCCTGGCCAACGGCGCATACACGTTCTCGGTCCGGGCAGCACCATCGGGTCTGCCGGTATCGCGCTCCTTCACCGTTGATCTGACGGCACCTGCCGCACCCGTGATCACCGCACCGCTTGCCGGTTCAACAGTCAACGGGAAGCCGGTACTGGGGGTAACGTCCGATCCCGACACCACACTGGGCTGCTCGGTCGATTCCACCACCGTGTTCACGGCCTGCAGCAACAGTTACGTTTACAACCTCACAACGGCGGGCCAGCACGTCCTCGGAGTGAGGGCCACGGACATGGCAGGCAATATCAGCCCCGTTGCCACGGTGACTGTCACGGCTGATCTGACGGCTCCGCAGGTTGCCATCAGTGACCCGGCGGAGGGCGCAACGGTAGGCATCTCGCCTTCCTTCACTTTCGCCTCGTCGTCACCGGACATCGCCGGTTTCAGGTGCAAGCTTGGCTCCAACGCCTTTACTGAATGCACCTCTCCCAAGGTGTACACGGACCTTCCCAGCGGTCCTGCCACCTTCACCGTGGAGGCCAGGGACAACGCAGGAAACACAGCTACGGCCACGCGGAATGTGACGGTATTCGCCCCCGACACCACCGCGCCGGTGGTGACGGCTGATCCCGTCGGCGGAACCTACGGACCCAACAAGACCATTGCCCTTTCGGTCAATGAAGCTGCCACGGTGTTCGTCACAACCGACGGGTCAACTCCCACAACGGCCAGCCCCGTTTACGCCGGGCCGATCCCGTTGACGTCCATGACACTGAAGTACTTCGCCCGGGACACAGCAGGAAACACCTCGTCCGTGACCAGCCAAAGCTACGTCCTGGACAATGTGGCCCCCACCCTCACGGTGTCCCCCGCGGCCGGCGGCTATGCCTCCGGGCAGCAAGTCACCATGTCATCAAGTGAGGCCGGGAGCATCTTCTACACCACTGACGGCACCACGCCGGCAACCTCGGCTACAGGCACCACCAAGGCCTACACCGCCGCGTTTGCCCTGACAGCGAACACCACCGTCAAGGCAGTGGCTGTGGATGCCTTCGGCAACGCCTCAACCGTGGTGACCCGCGCCTACACGGTGCTGGACACCACATCCCCGGTGGTCACTGCCACCCCGCCTGGTGGCAGCTACCCCGCGAATCAACAGATCACGCTGGCGTCCAACGAGGCGGGATCCAGTATCTACTTCACCACCAACGGCGCAAATCCCACGGCTACGGCCGGGAACAAGTACACGGCGCCGATCATCCTGACGGCAGCCATGACGCTGAAGTATTTCGCCGTTGACACCTCCAACAACAGTTCCGCAATCGTGACGCAGAACTACACCGTGACTGCACCGCCGGCCAACACCTGGAAGGACTACACAGGCGACGCCAAGAACGATGTGGTGGCACGGGACAACAGCGGCACCTTGTGGCTGTACCCGGGCAATGGAACGGGTGGATGGCTGACCCAGCGGTCCCTGGGGACCGGATGGAACTCGCTCAATGCGATCATCCCCACCAAGGACTTTAACGGTGACGGACGCAGCGACATCCTGGCTCGCGACACCAGCGGGGTCCTCTGGCTCTATCCGGGCAACGGCACCGGTGGATTGCAGACAAGGGTCCAGGCAGGAACGGCGTGGCAGGGCATGACGCTCATCCTCGCTCCGGGCGACTTCAACGGCGACGGAAAAGCCGACATCCTGGCACGGGACTCCGCGGGCACCTTGTGGCTCTACCGTGGCAACGGCAGCGGCGGCTTGGCATCAAGCGTGCAGGTGGGCGCCGGGTGGAATGCCATGAATGCGATCCTCAGCACCGGCGACTTCAATGGTGACGGGAAATCCGATGTTCTTGCCCGCGACACCTCAGGCATCCTCTGGCTGTACCCCGGCAACGGAACCGGCGGGTGGCTCAGCAGGGTCCAGGTGGGAAGTGGTTGGAGCGGAATGACCGCCATCCTGGGCCCGGGTGACTTCAACGGCGACGGCAAGAACGATGTCCTCGCCCGGGACTCGGGTGGCAACCTCTTCCTCTACCCGGGCAACGGAAACTCCGGTTGGCTGTCCCGCAGCCAGGTGGGATGGGGCTGGGGAGGGTTTACCTCCCTCCCCTAGCTGAACGGGGTGCACAAAAGGGAGAGCCCGGACGCTTGATGCGTCCGGGCTCTCCCTTTGTGTTCTCGAGTCCTGCCCTTTAGGTGCGTTCCTTCATGGGGTGCATGGAGGGCCTGTTGGGACTGGCCTGAATATCCAGTTGCAGCGAAACCAGCAGCATCTGCACGCCCAGCACAAACGGCACCACAGCAAGCATCACCGACCCCGCCGTGGGCGAACCCACACTGGCTGCCAGGACCCAGATCCCGGCCACAAGGCCCATGACGATCAGCGCGATCCCGGCAATGAGCAGGAGGGCCACGGCGGAGAAGGACCACACCATGTACTTCCACCACACCCGGCGCCAGAAACCACCGAAGAGCATTGCCAGGAGTTCCGGGATGACCTTCCGGAGCTTGATGCTGGACACCTCATTGCCGTACACGGCCGGAATGGGAACGTCCACAATCGGAACATCCAGGATGTTCAGGTGGATGAGAAGGTCGTTCTCGAAGCTGTAACGGGCAGCGACCTTGTTCATGGGCAAACGACGGAGCACCTCGGTCCGGATGGCGGTGTAGCCATTCTGGGGATCGAAGATGTGCCAGTAGCCCGAAGCCAGCTTGGTCATGAAGGACAACACAATGTTGCCGAAGATGCGGTAGCCGGGCATGCCGGCGAACGATTCGCCGGAGAAGAACCTGTTGGCCTTGGCGAAACCATAGCCGTCAACTACAGGATCCAGCAGCTGTGGAAGGTAATCGGGATCCATCTGTGCGTCGCCGGCCATGACGACGTTGATGTCTGCGCCCAGTTCCATCGCGGCCTTGTGGGCCGTCAGGACAGCGCCACCAACACCCTGGTTGACCTCGTGGCGGATCAAGGTGACCCGGCCGTCGTCGGCCCGGCGGGCAGCGCCAGAGGTGTCGTCCGGGCTGCAGTCATCAACGATGACAATGTCATCGACAAAGTCGGGCATCGTTTCGATGACCCGTGCAATGTGGTTTTCTTCTTTATAGGCCGGTACTACCGCGGCAATTCGAACGCCTCGATACATCGATTATCCTTCGCTGCTGTTAGGTGTGAGTTTTTGGGCCGGCAAGCCGGAGTCAGGCTCGCCATTTACAGGTTCAGTGGCGTTCTTCACTTGCTTTTGCTGCGGGAAGATCCAGTGCTTGTAGATGAAGTAGTTCCACCCCATGGTGACAATGGTCGCAACTACTTTACCCACTACATATCCGGCCCCAAGGAACTGGAAGAGCTCCACTATGCCCATGACGGCCACGGTGTTGAATGCCAGAAGGACCGAGTACCTGAGAACGCCGCCCAGAGCAGTGCCACCACCGTTGAAGGCGAAATGACGCTGCAGGAAGTAGTTGAAGAAGAAGCTGCCCCAGAAACCGGCTCCGGTTGCGAGCCACAGGGGCCAGCCGAAGACCTGGAAACACAGAGCAAGCAGGCCAAGGTCAACCAGGAAGCTCAGGCCGCCCACCACAAGGAACTTGAACAGGCTCGAGGCCATGAACTTTCCGATGAAAGCCTTCATGATCAGCAGATCCTTCCTAGCGGGGCAATGCCATCAGGCTTGGTGTTCTCAAGGATGCCGGAGACACCGTCCAGCTGAAGACGGTCCTTGGACGCGGCGTCGAACGCTTGCTTGCCGCCAGGGAGCTGGCTCCAGTCGATCTGGTACAGGGCCGCGTTGCCCTCACGCACCACGAGCTTAAGGTACGGGATGGAATCCGGCTGTGTCAGGCCCGGCTTTGGCTCATCCCACGCACGGATCCGCCCATCGGCGATGTACACCCATTCGATGCCGAGCTCGGAAGCAGCGGCACGTGCGGCGTCGTCGGAGGCCAGGTCACCCAGCTTCTGAAGGACCAGCAACTGCCGGTTGGTGGGAAGGATTTCGAAGTGGCGAATCATGGGCATACGGTTCCCGAGCGCGTACATCCACACGGAACCATCGCAGGAATCGTTCAGGACGGTGGCGTCTTGAGGGACATAGCGGTCCATGGTGCTGAGCAGATCCACCTCGGATTTGCTGAGAGTTGCACCGTCCACCTTGGTGTTGATGTTGATCCGCTCCGCGTTTTGCTTGAAGTACGGAATGGCCGCAATACCGCTGACCAGGAGCACTGCGGCCGCCACAGCAGCCGTCAATACCGTGCTGCCCCGGCGTGATGAGCCCACCTCCCGGTTGGTGGAGCGGGAAGCGCGGACCCTGCCAACGAGCCAGGCAACTGCCTCTGCGACCTGGGCGACACCCAGGCCCGCCAGCGGTATGAGGAGCATCACCAGAATGCCGAAAATCCGCCACTGGTCATCGTAGAAAGGCGCCGTCAGTGACATAAAGCGGGGGTTGTCCGTACCCATGGTGTAAACGGACAGGAACGCGAACGCCAGGACCGGTCCGAAATACCACCACATGCGGATCCTGAAGACCAGGGCAAGGCAGCCCAAGGCCACCATAGCGGTGAGGATCGGCATGGCCATGGAGCCGTGATTCAGGAAAATGATGTTCTGGATGGCACCGTTGCGGTCCGTGTCGGCTGCCCAGACCTGCTTGGAAACGCGCTCGGATTCCTTCAGCATCTGGGTAATGATGGGCAGCCCGAGAATCACGGCCAGCACACCCGAGACCGCCAGGTAGACGGTGATTCCCAAGATTCTTCCCTTGCGGCGAACCAGCGCGGAGAGCATCCAAAAAACCAGGACCGGCAAGACCACGAAGGCCAGGGAGGGGTGGACGGCGATCAGGCCGACTGCGCCGAAGGCTATCCCCGGAATCCAGAACTTCCGACGGTCCACAGCACCCTTGACAGCAAGGTAGACAAAGGGCCCCACCAGCAACATTCCAGCAAAGAAAGGGATCAGCGGACCACGCCACAGCAGGTCGTATGGGTACACGGTGAACCAGCCTGACACGGCACCCGCGGCTGCCACTGCAAGAGGGCGGCGGGTCACCACCATGGTCAGCGCCATGGTGCTCAGGGGCAACTGGACACCCATCATCACCAGGACAAAGACGTTCAGGAAAACGGGGATGCTGACGCCGCTCATCGGCCAGAAAAGCGAGAGCACGGCGTGGAAGGCGATCGGGTAGCTGCGGATCGGCGCTTCGGCAATATTGGTGTCGTAGTAGGCAAAGTTGCCCGCGATGCTGGGATCCCACTCGTGGTTGACCGAGATCAACCGGATCATGTTGGCGTGCCAGGGGATGTCCCAGTCCTGGTTGATTCCCAGGAGACCCTCGGTACCAACAGTCCACGACACCGCAGCGACGGCACCGCCGGCAACCAGACCCGCGAGGATGACCACCCACGTGCCCTTGAAGTGGTGCTTCCCGAAGATGCTTTTTGCGGGAGGATTATCGAACTTATCCGGGAATCGCCGCTGGAGGGCAAGGCGCGCTACGAAGAGAACTGCCGACAGCAGCAGCAGAACCAGCACCACTGGCAGCAACTGCCAGCTCAAGCCCAAGGCGTTGCCCATGACACCGATAACTGTCAGGACGCCCATTCCCAGCAAGGGGGCAACCACGGGCAGCAGAATACGACGCACGCCCAGGGCTTCGCCCAGGAGCCAGCCTGGACCCCACCACAACACAACGATCAGGAGTACACACAACAGCAGGGGGCCGATACCCATTCCTACGATCGCCTTTCTTAGATGCTTCTACTAGCCATCCGTTGACAGACGACTCTTGCAATTGATGCCGGTTAGTTGCGGTCCCGAAGCCAGGCCACAGCCTCGTCAGCAGGTCCCTCGAACTGCACTGTTCCCGAGGACAGTACGACGCCGCGGTCACAGATACGTGCGATCATGTCGAGGTCATGGCTGACCACCACCAAGGTTCGCCCCTCGTCGGAGAGCTGCTTGATCTTGGCCAGACACTTGCGCTGGAAGGGTTCGTCGCCCACCGCCAGGATCTCATCCACCAGGAAGATGTCCGGCTGGGTGTGGACGGCAACAGCGAACGCCAGGCGAAGGAACATACCCGATGAGTAGAACTTCACTTCGGTATCGATGAACTGCTCGATCTCCGAGAAAGCCACGATGTCGTCGAACTTCTCCTCGATCTCCTGCTCCGACATTCCCAGGATGGCAGCGTTCAGGTACACATTTTCACGGCCGGAAAGATCCGGGTGAAAGCCTGCGCCAACTTCGATCAGGCCGGCCACACGACCCTTGGTGCGGACCGTCCCCTGATCCGGCAGGATCACGCCGGAGATCAGCTTCAACAGCGTGGACTTGCCGGAACCGTTGAAGCCCAGCAGGGCCACGGTCTCGCCCGGCTGGATTTCGAAGCTCACATCACGCAGGGCATCAAACTTCTTGGTCAGCTCACCCTTGCGGCCCTTCACGAGCCACACCAGTGTTTCCTTCATGGAATGCGAATGGCGGAGGTTGAAGGTCTTTTTCAGCCCCTTGACGATTACTGCGGCGCCCAACTAAACCTCCTGCGCAAAGTGGCCTTCAAGGCGTCGGAAGACGATCTGGCCGATAACTAGGAACAATGCAGCCATGCCCAGACCAATGAAGCCGGTCATCAACAGGTGTGGTGGCAACTCGACAGGCTGGTTGACGGTGGGGTACCAGAAGGCCCAGTGGAACAGTTCCACAGCCACCGTGATGGGATTGAGTTGATAAATGGTCAATACCCAGGGTGCGGCCAGGCGCCGGATCATGGTCCAGTCGTAGAGGACCGGGGAAGTCCACGTAACAATCATCATGAGCATGTCCACGATGTTCTCCGCGTCCCGGAAGAACACATTGATGGCACCGGCAAGCAGTCCCAATCCCGTGGCCGTGACCGCAACAATGACGAACCCGAGCAACGCACCAAAAAGCTGCGAAATGTCAGGGTGCCAACCGTTGAGCAGCGCTGCTGCCAGCAACACGATCAGTTGCGGCAGAAAATGTACTGCCGCAACCCACACCGAGGCGACGGGGAAGAGCTCCCGCGGCAGGTAGATCTTCTTCACCAACGCCGCGTTCGAAACGATCGACCGTGTGGCATTCGAGAACGCCTCGGAGAAGAAGTTGATGACAATAACGCCGGAGAACATGTACAGCGCGTAGTTGGGGATCTGGTCCCCCACGCGCAACACGATGCCCAAGGCGAAGAACAGCACCACGTACTGAACCAACGGCTTGACGTAGGACCACGCCAAACCCAGCACCGAGCCACGGTACCGGACCCGGAGTTCCTTGCGCACGATCAGCTTGAGCAGATACCGGCGACGGTAGACGTCAAGAAGCCCGGCGCCTACTCCGGGAACGGCATATGTATCAGTGGAGTTCGACATCGCTACTTGGTGGGCTCCGACGCTTCAAAGGTCTTCCGCCAGGATTCCATGGAGGTGATCTCCGGAAGGGCCTCACGGTACTGGGTCCGCAGGGTCTCCCAGTTCGAGAAAAGCTGTGCGTGGAGCTTCGCTGACTCCACCACCAGTTGACGGGCCAGCTGGGGATCACGCAGGTGCCAGGACGCACCAGTGCCATCGGCGTTGGACACCACGGCGCTGTCCAGATGTGCCAGGCTCCACCACTTGCCATCCTGGTGCGCAACGTGCGCTTCAGGGTTGACCTTGGCAGAGTCGCGGACCGGAGCCAACGCCTGCTTCAGGACGGTTTTCACGGCCCAGGGAAGCAGGCCCAGCGCACCCGGCTGCTTGTAGGACTGGGGCTTCTTCGGGGGACGCTTGCGGAAAACTTCCGGGAAGGCTGACGGATCCGTCTTGATCTGCGAGTCCTGGAACTCGTCACGCATGGCGCGAAGCTTCGGCATCATGGTGGGTAGCTGATCGTGCAGATTCCCCGGGCCCGCCAGGACATCACGAAGAGCCATGATGCGTGCCTGCTCGGGGTAGTACTGCATGGATACCAAGTGCTTGACGTCCGCGTTCAGGCTTTCGCGCAGGATACGTCCACCCTTGGGGAACGGCGAGTGAAGCAATGTCGCAATAAGCCTGTTGCGCTCGTGGTAGTACGCCTGCCAGTCAACGGAGTCGTCCTTGTCCGCCCAGGAGACATGCCACACTGCGGCACCCGGGAGCGTAACCGTGGGGAATCCAGCTGCGCGGGCGCGCAGGGAGTATTCGGCGTCGTCCCACTTGATGAAGACCGGGAGGGACAAGCCAATGGTTTCCACCACGGTCTTGGGGATGAGGCACATCCACCAGCCGTTGTAGTCCGCGTCCCAACGCCTGTGAAGCTGCGGGGTGGACCGGAGGCCGGCCGCAGAGAAGTCGTGGTTGCCCAGACCTTCCACCGGGCCCCAGAGGAAGCGGTAGAAGTTCACTACCTCTGAGTAGGCGTGGAGAACCGACTTGTTGTACATGTCGAACATGTGGCCACCCACGATCGTGGGCTTCCGGCAGAGGTCAGCGAACGCGACAGCGCGCATGACACCCTCGGTTTCCAGCTCAATGTCGTCGTCCAGCAGCATGACGTAATCGCTCTTGTCGGACACGAGCATCTCGTACATGTTGCGGGCGAACCCACCGGAACCACCCAGGTTGCCCTGGTTGATGACGCGCAACTGCTCGCCCATGGACTCGGCCACGGAATCGAAGCCTGCCTCATCGGCAACCTTCTTGTTGCCCTGGTCCACGATGATGAGCTCGGCAAGGATCTCACGAAGCCCTGCGTCCGCATCAATGGACTTGATGGTCTCAAGGCAGTAGTCGGCACGGTTGAAGGTGGTGACACCCAGCGTGACCTTGCCCTGCGGACGGCCCTCATCGGGCACGGCCCAGTGCGCGCTCTTCAGCGTCATGCCGTCGCCGCCGGCGATCAGGTCGAACCAATACCAGCCGCCGTCGCCAAAGGGAGCGAGGGGCAACTCGAAGTCGTTGCTGGATGCGCCCTCTACAAGGATCGAGTCCACACGCTGCGCAGCGCCGCGGGCGTTGGAACGGTAAACAATAACCGTGCCCTCGCCCTCGGTGTCCAGGTGAAGGACAGTCTTGGTTGCCACGGTCCACTTGCGCCAGTAGCTGGCGGGGAACGCGTTGAAGTAAGAACCGAAGGACAGACGCTCGCCCCTGCGGACCTGGACGGAGCCGCGGTCAAGGATGTCTTCCGGGTGCAGCTTGCGGGTCATGCCAACTGCCTGCACGACGGCGCTGCTGCCGCCGTCGTCCTTCTGCACCTTGCTGGTGTCCGGGTCGACATAGAGCGGAAGCGTATCCAGGTCCCGGTTGGCGGGGAACACAACGCGCTGGACGATGCGCAGGCCCTGCTGGGCGCCGCTTTCAGTGGACTGGTCGGCAGTCATGCCTGCCTCCTGGCTTTTGTTGGTAGTAGTGGTCACGCGTCCACTCCCCCGCTTTCAAGCTTTGCGCCGCCGGTGAAGTGCGGCTTGATCTTGTTGTCGAACATGGACAATGCCGACCCGATGGCCATGTGCATGTCCAGGTACTTGTACGTGCCGAGGCGGCCACCGAACAGCACCGACTTCTCGCCGCGTGCGAGGTCGCGATAGGCCAGAAGCTTCTGGCGGTCATCAGAGGTGTTCACCGGGTAGTAGGGCTCGTCGCCCTTCTCGGCGAAGCGCGAGAATTCGCGCATGATGACGGTTGCGTCCTTGGTGTAGTCGCGCTCGGGGTGGAAGTGGCGGAACTCGTGGATCCTGGTGTAGGCCGCTTCGGCATCCGGGTAGTTCATGACCGCGCAGCCCTGGAAATCCTCGATGGGGAGGACTTCTTCCTCCAGGTCAATGGTTCGCCACGACAGGTCGCCTTCTGCGTAGTCAAAGTAGCGGTCCACGGGACCGGTGTAGATGACCGGCACCTGGCCAAGTACCGACGAGCGGCCGTACTCGCCGTCGTCGAAGAAGTCCGCGTTGAGGATGACCTCAATGTTGGGGTGATCCGCCATCCGCTCAATCCACGCGGTGTAGCCGTCCACCGGAAGGCCCTCGTGGGTGTCATTGAAGTAGCGGTTGTCGTAGTTATAACGAACCGGGAGACGCGAGATGATCTCGGCGGGCAGGTCCTTGGGATCCGTCTGCCACTGCTTGCCGGTGTAGTGCTTAATGAACGCCTCGTACAACGGCCGGCCAATGAGCTGGATGCCTTTGTCGTTCAGGTTCTGGGGATCTGTTCCCGCCAGCTCACCGGCTTGCTCAGCGATGAGGGCCTTCGCTTCCGACGGGCTCAGAGCCGACCGGAAGAACTGGTTGATGGTGCCCAGGTTGATGGGCATCGGGTACACCTCGCCCTTGTGGTTGGTGTACACCTTGTGCTGGTAGCTGGTGAACTTGGTGAAGCGGTTCACGTATTCCCATACACGTTCGTTGGAAGTGTGGAAGAGGTGCGCACCGTAGCGGTGTACCTCGATTCCGGTCTTCTCTTCGTTTTCGCTGTAGGCGTTTCCTCCAATATGGTGGCGGCGATCAAGCACCGCGACCTTCAGCCCCAACTCGGTAGCGGCGCGTTCTGCGATGGTCAGGCCAAAGAAACCCGAGCCGACGACGACGAGATCAGCGTTCACAAACTCTCCTGTGTATTGGCGTGCGGGCACAGAAATGCCCACGTCTACTGGTCA
The DNA here is from genome assembly GCF_016907545.1 of Paenarthrobacter ilicis. Classification (NCBI taxonomy): domain Bacteria; kingdom Bacillati; phylum Actinomycetota; class Actinomycetes; order Micrococcales; family Micrococcaceae; genus Paenarthrobacter; species Paenarthrobacter ilicis. The sequence goes on from NZ_JAFBCD010000001.1 coordinate 2,582,107, forward strand.
AGGCTACCCGACAAGACTGGGGTTCCCTGTATCGGGCGCAGCCGTTGGCCAACCAGGCGGCTGCTGCCCAAATGCCAAAAGGGAGACCGGCCCGTGGCCAGCCTCCCTTCGAAACGCATGGTAAAACGCTCTCCTAGAGCGAGATCACCGTGTTGGACTTCGCTGATTCCAGGACCGCTTCAGCCACCCTCAGAGTCTCCAGCCCTTCGGCCATGGTGACGATGTTCATGGATTTTCCGAGCACAGCGTCCCGGAAAGCTTCGTGTTCCATTTTCAGCGGTTCGCGCTTTGCCAGGGCGAATCGCGTGGACGAACCCTCCGAGACACCCCGGAATGCAGCAACAGAATCCCAGTCGGTCTGGAACGTGCCATTTTCCACGAAAGTCAGATCAGCGGATATGGTGTCGGCGATGAACGCTCCGCGCTCACCCAGGACAACCGTGGTCCGCTCCTTCATGGGGGACAACCAGTTCACGATGTGGTTGGTCACCACTCCACTCTTAAGGTGGCCGATCGCCGTGACCATATCCTCGTGCTCGCGGCCGCTGCGGGAGGTGGTGTGGGCAACGACGTTGACGAAGTTGCTCTGGGCCAACCATGCAGTGAGATCAATGTCATGCGTTGCCAGGTCCTTGACGACCCCAACGTCGGCAATCCGCGCAGGGAACGGCCCCTGCCGGCGGGTGGAAATCTGGTAGACATCACCGAGATCGCCATTTTCCAACCGCTCCCGAAGGCTCTGGAGGGAAGGGTTGAACCGCTCAATGTGTCCCACTGCGCCAATCAAGCCCTTGGACTCAAAAGCTTCGGCAATGCGCCGACCGGAGGCGGAATCGTTGGCAATGGGCTTCTCAACGAGGCAGTGCACGCCTGCTTCAGCGAGCTGGAGGGCAACTTCCTCATGAAGGATGGTCGGCACGGCCGCCACGGCCAGGTCTATTCCCTGGGCGATCAATTCCTCAACGGTGTTGTGGACAGGCAGCCCATCAGCGACGTTGTGGGGATCGCCGAAGGAATCCGCCACCGCTACCAAGTCAACGCCGTCGAGCTCACGGATAACCCGGGCGTGGTGGCGGCCCATCATGCCCAACCCGATGAGGCCTGCGCGTAGATTCGCCACTAGCTGCCTGCCTTTGCCACTGCGTTAACTGCCGCGACGATGCGTTCCAGGTCATCCTGGCTCAGGGACGGGTGTACCGGAAGCGAGAGGACGCTGGCTGCCGAGATTTCGGTGACGGGCAGGTCATCCGACGTCTGGAAGGGCGCAAGGCGGTGGTTCGGGATGGGGTAGTACACGCCGCAGCCGACGTTGTATTCCTCGCGGAGCGCCTTGGCGAAACCATCGCGGTCCTCAGCGATGCGGATCGTGTACTGGTGGTACACGTGCTCGTAGCCCTCGGCCACCTTGGGTGTCACCACGCCTTCGATGTTGGCATCGAAGAAGGCGGCGTTGTCCTGGCGGGTCTTGGTCCAGCCTTCAACCTTGGTCAGCTGCACACGGCCAATGGCGGCGTGGATGTTGGTCATACGGCAGTTGAAACCGACCAGTTCATTTTCATACTGGCGTTCCATGCCCTGGTTGCGGAGCAGCCGGAGACGGCGCTCAACATCGCTGAGGCCCGTGCTGACCATTCCACCCTCGCCCGATGTCATGTTCTTGGTGGGGTAAAGGCTGAACATGGCGAAATCGCCGAAGGTGCCCACCTTGCGTCCGTTGACCGCTGCACCGTGGGCCTGTGCTGCATCTTCGAAGACCTTGACGCCATGCTTGGTGGCGAGCGCACCGATGCCATCAACGTCGAACGGGTGGCCGTAAAGGTGGACCGGCATGATGGCAGCTGTGCGGTCAGTGATCTTGGATTCCACGGACGCCGGATCCAACGTGTAGTAGTCAGGATCAACGTCTGCGAAGACGGGTGTCGCTCCGGTCAGCGCTACAGAGTTGGCCGTGGCTGCAAAGGTGAAGGACGGAACAATGACTTCGTCGCCGGGACCGATGCCCGCAGCCAGAAGGCCCAGGTGCAGGCCTGAGGTACCTGAGTTGACTGCAACGGCAGCGCGGCCGTCCAGAAGTACCTGCGAGAATTCTTCCTCGAAGGAGGCCACCTCTGAGCCTTGTGCAAGCTGGCCGGATGCCAGAACAGCGTCTACCGCTTTCCGCTCATCGTCGCCAATGATGGGCTTTGCGGGGGGAATGAATTCGGGGCTCATGCCTCTACCTCTCGAAGAATCTCGTTCTGCTCTACATATTTGGCGCCGGTTTCGGGGCATACCCAGTGCTCACCACTGAGCTTGAGGGGGAATCCTGCTTTGCCCACCCAACCGTGGCGTTTGGCGGGGACGCCCACCATCAGGGCAAAGTCAGGGACGTCTTTGGCAACGACAGCTCCCGCCGCAACGGTGGCCCACCGTCCAATGGTTACCGGTGCAACGCACACTGCGCGGGCACCTATTGAAGCGCCTTCGCGGATGGTCACGCCTACGGGCTCCCAGTCATGAGCGCTTTTCAAACCGCCATCCGGGCCCACAGCACGCGGGTAGGTGTCATTTGTCAACACCACAGCCGGTCCAATAAAGACGCCTGCCTCGAGTTCAGCGGGCTCATAGACAAGTGCATAATTCTGGACTTTGCAATTGTCACCCATCTTGACGCCGGTGCCGATGTAGGCCCCGCGCCCGACGATGCAATTGACGCCCAATTCTGCCTGCTCGCGGACCTGGGCTAAATGCCAGATCTTGGATCCATCACCAATTACCGCCTTGTCTGAAACATCGGCGCTGTCTGCAACCACTATCACCGGTGAAGGTCCTTCCTCATTGAGCACACGCGACAACGGAATTCATCTTAGCTGAGAGACCAGGCCCCGGCGTCAAGCAGGCCCGTATCCGTGGAAAGCCGGGCGCGTTGTCCACATAGGGCAGAACACTTGATGACCCCATCGGAAGCAAGACCTAGCGTCATTGGAAATGGCGATGACCTGGAAGGGATCGGACGATGGCCTTGGAATGCACCCTTGTACGGACCCCCGCCTCCGGTGTGGCGGCCCTGCCCCAGGAACTGACTATTGCTGTCCCGGCGGGCACCCCCGGGGAGACTGTCCAGGCTTTGATCCGCGAGGCATATGGAACCGGCCTGCTCAACGTGGCAGGGCAGCCTCTCGCCAATCTAAGTGTCGGCACACCGCCCTTGGTCCACGGAGCTGTCGTGGTTGACGGAGCTGTTGTGGATAGCTATCCGGGACAGAGTTTTCCCAAGCCGGATGCCGCCCCACTTCCCCTTATGCTGCTGACACATTCGGGTCCTGCAGCCGGTTCCATCTTCAGCTTGGAGCGGGGCAGGTTCACTATCGGACGTGGTCAGGCCGATATCACGGTGCCCGACGCAGGGATGTCCCGTCAGCACGCAGTCCTCGACATCTCCGGTACAGCAATGATGTTGAGCACGCTTAAGGGTGCTGCGTCCACGTTCTTGGAAGGAAGACCCGTGCGGCGGCAATCCCCGGTGTCGTCCGCCTCAAAGATCCGCTGCGCAAATTCGGACTTCGGGATTGAGCCGGGGGCCACCGCCTCCGACGCGTTGCGACATCAAGCGGGCTTCTCTGTGGAACGTCCCCTGGAAGTGCAGCATGACTCACCCGAACGGAACCGCGCCGCGCTGGTAGCCCTGGCCGGAGCCCCCATCATTGCGGGCATCGCTCTGCTGATCTTCACGGGCTCCTGGATGTTCCTGGGATTTACCGCCATCTCCGCCCTCACCATGCTGCTCCCCGTTCTTAGCGGCAGAAAGGGACGCCGGGACCGGGCGCAGGCGGTTGCCCGAGCTGTTTGCGCCGACGTTAAACGGCGGGAACGCTGCTCTCCGTCCGCTGCAGAGCTGGTCATGTCCTGCCTCGGCTCCAAGGACCTCCCCGGGTTGACAGCGGCTGACACGGAAGGGGGACTTGATGGCCGGCCGGAAAAAGGAATTCCAAATGAACCCGAGCCGGGGGCGGGCCGGACCGGCTGGATCCGTCTGGGCACTGCCGAAGCCGTGGCCAACATCCGGTTGCTGCCGCACGATCCGGGCTTCCGGCCGCCCTCCATAGGACGTGCGGCATTGACCCTGGATCCGAGACAGAACGCAGTCAACCTCCAAGGACCCCAACACCATGTAGACGCGCTCCTCCGGTTTATGCTCATGCAGTTCGCCAGTCAGCCAGGGTCCGAAAAAGAGCAGGTGATCGTGGTTGGTCCCGTGCACCGTTTGCCCCTCTGCGCAAGGTTCCTGCCCGGAACGCATCTGGCCACCAACCATGCCTCCGCTCTTTCCCTTCTCCGTGGGCGCACCGGAAAGACACGCGGCGGAAAGACAAAGGGGCAGTTGATCCTGATTGACGACCACCCTCAAATCCACACGGGATCAATGCCACCACTGGTGGAGACATTCCACCAGGCAGGATGGCGGGTCATCGACGCCTCCGCCGCCAGGACGTTCGGCGGCACGTCCATCACCCTGGAAACGTCCGGCACCTCCGCAACACTGGACAACGGTGAAGGCCCCCGGACGTTCACTCCGGATCTGGTCCCTGCAACCGTCTTCGATGCCTTTTGCCGCAGGGCAGCTGCCAGGGCACCGGCAGGCGCCGACGTCTTGCCGGGTATCCCGGACCGTTGCACCCTCGAGGACCTTCTTGGGATGGGTCCCCGCCACGTACTCCGCCGTTGGGAGCATTCCCCCAGGAAAGAAGGACTTGTAGCGGCAGTGGGCAGGGGCAGTGACAGGACGATGACCTTCGATTTCCATCGGGACGGTCCGCATCTGCTGGTGGCAGGAACCACGGGCGCCGGGAAATCCGGACTCTTGCGGACGCTGGTGGCCTCCATGGCACTGACCTACCCACCGGACCACACGACCTTCCTTCTGGTGGACTTCAAAGGAGGCTCGGGGCTGGGAGCTTTATCCGGACTTCCACATTGCGTGGGGTTTCTGACGGACCTCGGAGAGCATCAGTTGGACCGGACCCTGACCTCGCTCCGCGCCGAAGTCAAGCATAGGGAGAAGGAACTGGCGCTGGCCAATGTGGTGGACCTTGCGCAGTACCAGCGCTCCACCCTGCAAACCTCCTCGCCCCTGCCCTATCTGATCCTTGTCATTGATGAGTTCCGCATGTTGGTGGACGATGCGCCTGGCGCACTGCGGGAACTCATGCGGCTCGCAACCATTGGGCGCTCACTGGGTATTCACTTGGTGATGGCAACCCAACGGCCACAGGGTGCGCTCACATCCGATATCCGGGCCAATGTGACGTCCAGCATCGCCCTTCGTGTTCAGTCCGAAGCGGACTCCCACGATGTTATTGGGCATAAGGCCGCCGCCCTGATCAGCGTGGATCTGCCAGGGCGGGCATTCTTCGCCAAGGCCTCCAGCGCCCCGGAGGAATTCCAGACGGCGACGATGGACGGTTCCGCGGCTGCTGACCATTTCCCTGCCATGCCGCCTCCCGTCGTTCAGTGCACACAGGAAGCCCTGGAACGATGCGGTTTCTTCGCGGAATCAGGTACAACGGTGGGCAGGAGTCCGGGTGGCCCAGCGGCCACGGAGAACGAGATGGAGAGGGTCGTGCGCATCACGCGTGGACTGTGGGCCGGTTCCGGCAAGCAACCGCCACGGCCTCCAGTAGCCCCGTCACTGCCTGCAGCGCTGTCTTGGGCTGAAGAGGTTGCCGGCACCGACGGCGACGACCCATCAGAAGCGGCCGCCGCGGTATCCGCCGAGGCGCTGATGCTCGGCCTCGTGGACGTACCTGCGCAGCAGTCAGTGAACCCGCTGTTGTGGTCACCCTGGGTGGACGGGCATCTGGCCCTGATAGGAAACGACGCCAGTGGTATGTCCCAGTGTTTCCGGGCCGTCGCCGCAATGGTGGTCTCGCACCGCAGCCGCCCCCATGTCTATGCCCTTGATGGGGCCGGCCTCCTGGACGACATCGCTTCGGATGAGGTGCTCGGCGCCCGCGCGACACTGGCAGACCTGCCGGTAGCAGGCCGGGTTCTGCACCTCATCAAAGCAGAAATGGAACGCCGGCGGAGCTCACCATCCGTTACCGGGGCCAACCCGCCACTGGCTCTTCTCATCAGTGGCTGGTGCTCATGGGTCACCACGGCCCGCAACGGACAGTACAGCTGGATGGAGGAGACTCTGCATGACATAGTCCGCGACGGCCCGTCGAGAGGCATCTCGGTCCTCATCTCCGGTGGGCGGGAGCTTCTTGGCTCCCGCATGTTCGGGGAAATCGCAAGCCGTGCATATTTCCCCTGTGGATCAACGGATGAGTCCCGCTTCCATTGGCCGCGGTTACCGGACATGGCGTCTGTGGTGGGCAGGGCCGCCATCACAGGGGCGATCTCGGGAGGACGGACGGAGGTGGCGCAGTTCAGGATGCCTCCGGCCACCGTGCCGTGGCCGTTCCGCGAACTCGAGGCTGCAAAATATGGGTTCCTCGTCCAGCCGCTGCCCTGGCCGGTCAGCAGCGGCAGCCTCAGTGTCACGTCAGGAGGCTCACGTGGCCCCCTGTGGGTCGGCGTCGGGGGTGATACAGCCAGCCCTGTGGCCTTGCCATTACCCGACCGTGCAGTCTGCGCCGTACTGGGCAGCCCGCTTTCAGGGAAAAGCACGCTGCTGGAGTCCCTGCGAACACTCAATCCAGCTGTCCCTTGGCTGTTTCCCCAGGGTGATGGATTGAGGACTTCCTATGTCTGCTCACTGGCGCGACGGGCAACCGCGGGAGTTCTGGATCCCGACAGCATTTTGCAGATGGACGACGCCGAGTTCCTGGACGCGCAGGGGCGGCAGGCGTTGGAAGCCTTATTCGGCAAAATCCGGGGAGTGGTCCTTGCAGCGACAACCGGAGCGTCGCTGGTCCACCAGATGCCGCTGGCCCACCAGATCAGAACGTCGGGATGCGGCGTGATTCTGCAGCCAAGGACACCGCACGACGCTGAACTGCTGGGCACGCGGGTGATTGCTGACCAATTGGGGCCAGCCGGGCGCGGCTACATCATTCAAAAGCGGAGAGTAACTCCGTTTCAAACCGCCGTCACGACTACTTAGAGGGCTGCGGATGTGCCGCCTGTGCGTGAGGCGTAAGCGATGACATCTTTCTGGAAGAGGAACACGATGGCAGCCAACGGGGGCACAATCATCGCCAGGCCGGGCAGAATCAGGCCACCCGTGAGCGTTGGAAAGCCAATAGTGAGAACAAAAAGCTGCGCTACCAAAGCAGCTGCGCGCGTCCATCGGTATCCGCGGAAAAGATAATGCCCCACCGCAAACAACCACGCGGAGAACGCCAGGAGCAGCCCCAGGGTGAAGATGGCCCCCCAAAACGTCAATACCGGGGCGCCGCTGATCAGCTCAAAGGCGTACCAGGCGGCGGCGCCCAGGAGCGCGAGAGCCTCGAGAAGGACAACGACGGAGATTACTGCGATACCAAGTGGCTTGCCTTCGGCACGGTTAAGGCCGGACGAAGCTGTTGTGGAGGTTGCAGAGGGCTCTTCTCCGTCAGGTTCCGGAGCGGATGAGGCAGGGTTTACGGGAGGTCTTGACACACTGGCACACTACCGGAGATAGTCATCTAGCAGTGAGGGCACTGGCGACTGATGTGATGCATCGCTCACGGATTCCGGGCATTTCAACCTCTAACACCCCTTGTTTACAAGGCGTTAACATGAAACGCTTGACTCAGACGACCAAGGGGGCCCATGCGGGCCCCTTTCCTTTGGTACCTCTCGTGAATGTTTTCACAAAAGGGCCTACTAGTTCTCACGAATGGAGTGACTGATCAGCATGGATTGGCGTAATCGCGCAGCCTGCCTCGAAAAGGACCCGGAGCTCTTCTTCCCAGTCGGCAACACGGGGCCAGCACTTCTCCAGATCGAGGAAGCAAAAAGCGTCTGCCGTCGTTGCCCGGTTGTGGACACCTGCCTGCAGTGGGCTTTGGAGTCCGGCCAGGACGCCGGAGTCTGGGGCGGCATGAGTGAAGACGAGCGCCGCGCCCTGAAGCGTCGCGCCGCCAGGGCACGTCGCGCGTCCTGACATACCAAGTGTGGACGGAAGGCCGTGGACCCCGGGGTCCACGGCCTTCCGTCATTTAATCACCATGATCCAAGACCACACCAGCGGTGATCAGGTACGGGCAAGGTTCAGGTTCAACACAATTTCGACGGCGGTGCCGCCACCTTCCCGGGGTCGCCACTGAATGGACCCTCCGAGCTCGCTCGTGACCAGCGTCCGCACGATCTGCAAGCCCAGGCCCTCGGTGTACTGCCCCTCCGGCAGGCCGATGCCGTCGTCGGCAATTGTCACTGTCAGGAATTCGTCGTCACCATCACCAGCGGCCCGATCGGCCAACAACCACACGGTTCCCGTGCGATCCTCCAGGCCGTGCTCGACAGCGTTCGTCACGAGTTCATTGATGACCAGCGCCAAAGGCGTTGCGAAATCACTTGGCAATTCCCCAAAGAGGCCTGATCGCTCGGTCCGCACCTGCTGGGATGGCGATGCCACCTCGGCAGACAGACGGAACTGGCGTCCGATGAGTTCATCAAAATCAACGCTTTGAGTCAGCCCTTGCGACAGCGTCTCATGGACCAGCGCAATGGTGGCAACTCGCCGCATGGCCTGCTCCAGGCCTTGTTTGGCCTCATCGCTGACCATGCGGCGGGACTGCATCCGCAACAGCGCGGCCACTGTCTGAAGATTGTTCTTGACCCTGTGATGGATCTCCCTGATGGTGGCGTCCTTGGTCACCAATTCCATCTCCCGCCTACGCAGTTCCGAGACGTCACGGCAGAGGACCAGCGCACCGAAGCGTTGCTGCTCATCACGCAGGGGTATGGCACGCAGTGACAGGCTGACTCCCCTTGACTCAATCTCGCTGCGCCACGGCATCCGCCCGGTCACCACCAAGGGCAGGGTCTCGTCAACCATTCTTCTGTCCTTGAGCAGCCCTGCAGTCACTTCGGCAAGCGAGCGGCCTTCCAGCGACTCAACTTCACCCAGCCTTCGGAATGCTGAAACCCCGTTGGGACTGGCGTATTGCACCACGCCCTCGGCATCCAGCCTGATGAGCCCATCGCCCACACGCGGCGCTCCCCGCCGCGACCCCGTGGGAGAGGCGAAATCGGGCCACAATCCCAGTGTTCCCATCCGGAGGAGGTCGTAGGCGCACTGCCGGTAGGTCAGTTCCAACCGTGACGGCATTCGTGAACTGGACAAGTCCATGTGCGAGGTGACCACGGCGAGCGTCCTGCCGTTGCGGACCATGGGTACGGCCTCGACCCGGAGAGCCATCTCGCTGCTCCAGCTGGTTTCGCTGGAGCGTTCAATGGACCGGCTGTTCCACGCTTTCTCCACCAAAGGCCTGAGGTCGGATCGAATGCCCTCGCCCACGAAGTCCGCGTGAAACACCGTGTGCGATGTTGATGGGCGTACGTGGGCGAGGGCTATGTACCCGAATTCCGGGTGCGGAAACCACAGCGCCAGGTCTGCGAAGGCCAAGTCGGCCACCATTTGCCAGTCACCGACAAGGAGGTGCAGCCATTCGGCATCTCCAGGCCCGAAATCAGCGTGTTCCCTGATGGGGTCTGTAAAGATTGCCACTGCACCTCCATTTGCGACGCCGGGTGTTGCCCCTAGCGTCGAACGATTGACCTCAAGAGCCTTAATGCTACCGATAGTGAAGCCATGTCATCGGCTTCGAGGGCGTTCACCTCATCAAACATGGTCTTCGCCCGGCCCAGTTGCTCGGCATTCTGCGCCTCCCAGTCGCCCAGGCGATCCTCGGCCGAGGTTCCGTCCTGCGTCGACTCAAGGACCGACGTCGTCATGTCCGCCACCGTTGAGTAGAGGTCATCCCGCAGCGCGGCGCGTGCAAGGGCCTGCCAACGGTCGTCGCGGGGAAGGGAACTGATTCTTTCCAGCAGCGAATCCACGTGGAACCGGTTGAACACCGTGTAGTAGACGTGCGCTACGTCCTCAACGCTTTCATTACCGGCACGGGCAATCCGTGCAACGTCAAGAAGCGCGTAGCTTTCGAACAGCTCCGCCCACCTGTGAGCGAGGTTATCGGGCAGTTCCCACCCCTGTGCCTTCTCCAGCCAGCCCGCAATGCGCACCTTGTCCTCGCCGCGCAGGTAATTCACCAGCTTTGTACGCAGCGGGGCGAGCATGGGCTTGTAGGCATCCACCACGTCGGCGATGGGTTGGGACGCCATGCCCTGGCCGAGGACCCAGCGCACCGCACGGTCAAGCAACCTGCGGATATCCAGGTGTACTTCGCTCCAGTGCTCCGTGGGGAATGACGCCGGCAAAGCGTTGAGTTCGGCAACCATGGGGTCGAGGTCAAAGATCTCGCGCAAGGCCACGAACGCCTTGGCCACGGCGACTTCGTTTGCGGACGTCTCTTCGATGGCCCTGAAAGCGAAGGTGATACCACCGAGGTTGATGATGTCGTTGGCAACCACCGTGGCGATGATTTCACGCCTCAGCGGATGCGAGTCCAGTTCGGCGTCGAACTTCTCCCGAAGCTGCTTCGGGAAATATTCGCGGATGGTATCTGCGAACCAAGGATCATCGGAAAGGTTGCTGTCCCGGAGTGCAGCCCCAAGTTCGATCTTGGCGTAGGCAGCCAGAACGGCCAGCTCAGGGGACGTCAGGCCTTGGCCCTGCTCCAACCGGGCCCGAAGGGTGTCGGTGGTGGGCAATGCCTCGAGGTCCCTCTTCAAGTCCGCGGACTTCTCCAGCCAGTCCATGAGACGTTCGTAGCTGGGGCTCCACTCGGAGACACGCGTGCGGTCGTTGAGTAGGAGGATGTTCTGGTCAATGTTGTCCTTCAGGACCAGCCGCCCGACTTCGTCGGTCATGTCAGCCAGGAAGGAAGCACGCTCACTGGCGTCCAGTTTTCCGGCCGCCACCATCCGGTCAACGAAGATCTTGATGTTGACTTCATGGTCCGAGCAATCCACACCGGCCGAGTTGTCAATGGCGTCAGTGTTGAGGATGACACCTTGAAGAGCAGCCTCGATGCGCCCGCGCTGGGTCAGCCCAAGGTTTCCACCCTCGCCAACCACCTTGACCCGGAGGTCGCGTCCATCCACCCGGATGGCGTCGTTGGCTTTGTCCCCAACGGCTGCGTGGGTCTCTGTGCTGGCCTTGACGTAGGTGCCGATGCCGCCATTGTAGAGAAGGTCTGCCGGCGCCAGCAGGATCGCACGGAGTAGCTCCGGCGGGCTCAGCTGGGTCGTTCCCTCGGGCAGGCCCAGCGCTTTGCGCGCCTGCTCGGAAACGGGGATAACCTTCGCGGAGCGCGGGAAGACGCCGCCGCCTGCGCTGATGAGCGAACGGTCGTAGTCGTCCCACGACGAGCGCGGCAGGGCGAACAGCCGCTCCCTTTCGGCAAACGAAGAAGCTGCATCCGGTGTGGGATCCAGGAAGATGTGGCGGTGGTCGAAGGCAGCCAGCAGCCTGATGTGCTGTGACAGCAGCATGCCGTTTCCGAAGACGTCGCCGGACATGTCTCCGACGCCCACTACGGTGAACTCATCCGTCTGCGTATCAAGGTCAAGCTCACTGAAGTGGCGCTTTACCGACTCCCATGCACCGCGGGCGGTGATACCCATGGCCTTATGGTCGTAACCTACAGAACCACCCGAGGCGAAGGCATCTCCCAGCCAGAAGCCGTACTCTGCTGCGAGGCCGTTGGCCGTGTCGGAGAAGGTCGCGGTGCCCTTGTCAGCGGCAACCACAAGGTAAGAATCATCGCCGTCGTGCCGGACGACGTCCGACGGCGGCACAAGCCGCTCTTCCTCCCCTGACGTGACGAGGTTGTCGGTGATGTCCAGGAGTCCCCGGATGAATGTCTTGTAGCTTTCAATGCCTTCAGCCATCCAGGCTGCGCGGTCCACGGCCGGATTGGGAAGTTTCTTCGCGAAGAAGCCACCCTTGGCTCCGGTGGGGACGATCACCGCGTTCTTCACGGTCTGGGCTTTCACCAAACCAAGGATTTCGGTACGGAAGTCCTCGCGTCGGTCAGACCAGCGGAGTCCACCCCGGGCCACCTTGCCGAAGCGCAGGTGAACACCTTCCACGCGTGGGGAGTACACCCAGATTTCGAACATCGGCCGCGGGAAGGGAAGCCCGTCAATCGACGTGGGATCCAGCTTGAAACTGACGTAGCCCTTGTTTTGGAAGTAGTTGGTCCGGAGGGTCGACTCGATCAAATTAACGAAGGTCCGCAGGACACGGTCCGCATCCAGTGTTGCGACCTGATCGATGGATTCCGTGAGGGCCAACCGCGCTTCAGCCTGTCGCTGGGGGCGCTCATCCTCGGGGACACTCGGATCGAACCGGGCAGAGAACAGGTGGTTCAGTCCACGGGCAACTTCAGGGTTGCCCAGAAGGGTGTCGGCAATGAACCCGAAGGAATTGGTGTTGCCCATCTGGCGCATGTACTTCGCGTAGGCACGGAGCATCACCACCTGCTGCCAGTGCATTCCTTCACGGAGTACCAAGCGGTCGAAATTGTCCGATTCCACCGATCCGGTAAGGGCAGCCCCGAAGGCTTCGCTGAGGAGCTCACCGGTCCCCACCGGGTCAACACCGCTGGGGTACTTCAGTCCCAGGTCGTAAAGGAAGAAATCCCTGTTGTCTGCCGTCTCAATCTCAAACGGCCGCTCGTCCAGGACCTCCAGGCCCAAATTGTGGAAGTACGGGAGGATCTGGCTGAGGCTCTTGGGCTCCATGAGATACAGCTTGACGCGGGCATCCTCTTCCAAGGATTCGCCTGCGCCCGCGGGAAGGTAGACGTGCACGCCGGGCTTGGTGTTCTTGGTGTCCAGACCAGCGCGTTCTGCTTGCGCGCCGTACCTCTCAAACCTTCCGATGTCCTCCAGTGCATCTTCGACTTCGTAGTCCACGCGGTAGCTTGCCGGGAAGGCCTCAGCCCACAGCCCCGAAAGCAGTTCAGCTTCGGCGGCTGGACGATGTTCGCGCAGGACTTCGGAAATTCCTTCGCTCCAGGACCTTGATGCACGCATGAGCCGGTTTTCGAGCTCCTCGACGTTGACGTCGGTGAGCTCAGCTGCGCGCGGGAGCCTGATCCTGAAAAAGACGCGGGCCAGTGCGGACTCTGTGATCCGTGCTTCGTAATCGATGCTCTCAGCCTGGAACGTCTCCCGAAGTTCCTGCTCAATGCGGAGACGGACGCTGGTGGTGTAACGGTCACGGGGCAGATATACCACCGCGGACATGAAGCGGCCGTAGATATCGGGGCGAAGGAACAGCTTGGTGCGGCGCCGCTCCTGCAGCCGCTGAATGCCGGTGGCTGTCGCCGCGAGATCCGGGATCTCGATCTGGAACAGTTCGTCGCGGGGATAGGTTTCAAGTATCCCCAGCAAATCCTTGCCCGAGTGCGAGTCGATGGGGAATCCGGCGTTGCGCAGGACTGCATCCACTTTGTCCCGGACAATGGGGATGTTCCGGACGGAACCGGTGTAAGCGCTGGTGGCAAACAAGCCAATGAAACGGCGCTCACCGTTGACGTTGCCCATGGCGTCAAAACTCTTCACACCGATGTAGTCCAGGTAGGCGGGCCTGTGAACGGTGGAGCGGGAATTTGCTTTCGTAATGACCAGTGCGCGCTTTTCGCGGGCACGCTTGCGGCCAGCTTCCGTCAGGTGCTGTACCTGCCGTGTGGTGTCGCCTGCGCGCAGGAGGCCGAGGCCGCTGTCCTCCCTCAATTGAAGGACGTCTTCTCCGGAGTCATCGACGAGGTCGTACTCGCGGTAACCGAGGAAAGTGAAGTTGCCGTTGTCGAGCCACCGCAGGAGATCCTGCGCTTGCCGGAGCTCGGCCACCTGCTCGGGATGCGAAACGCTTCCGAGGGCTTCGGCCAACTCGAGGGCCTTACTGCGCATCCGCGGCCAGTCCTCGACTGCGGCCTTCACATCGCCCAGAACCCGGTGGAGACCTTCAATCAGTTGCTCCCGGACCTCGTCGCTGACCCGGTCAATCTCGACAGCAATCCATGACTCCATGTGGGAGGCGTTGTCGCCGTCTCCCAAGAGGTGGGCGATGCTGGGAAGGGCTGCGGTGTCGCCACTGGATATGCCCACATTGGACGGCACGCGGGAGGTGCCGGCAAGTTCCCCTGTGGTCCTGTTCCGGCTGACCACAAACAGCGGGTGCATCACCAAGCGGATGGCACAGTGCTGGCGGACCAGTTCGGCGTTCACCGAGTCAACCAGGAAAGGCATATCGTCACTGACAATGTAGACGACGCTTCGATCGGACTCCGTGTGGATGTCCACCACAGGATTTCCGGGGCGGCGGGACTGCGCCACCGTTTTGTGGTGGGTGGCCCTTGCTATGAGCGATTCAGGCGAGTAGGCCCTGGAATCCTCCTCAGCGAGGTGTTCATAGTAGTCACCGAAAAATCCTTCCCGGACAACTGCTGCATCGGACCGATCCTCCACGCTGGATCCTGACGACATCGACAAACGCCTCCATCACAAGTTGATTGCTGCGACTCTGCAGCCCACATGGTGAGCCTAACGCTTCTGACGGTGAAGGGCTCTGGTTGAACGTCTGAAAGAATCGCGTTTTTGCTGTTCAGGCGCACAGACGAGTCCCGCGATGGCTCTGCGAAGGCCCGAGTCGGGCGCAGACTCAAGCAACACCGATCCTGAAAGCAGGGCCGCGTCGCACACTGCATCGTCGCCAGGCAGGAAGGCCTCTATCGCAGCGCCGGGCACGAACCGGTTCCAGGCTTCCTCCACTTGAAGCCGCGGCGAACGGCCTGCGGCCGATCTCCTGAGCTTGTTGAGCACAACTTTCGGGGATGCCTGCGGCACAGCCGCTTCAAGCTCAGCCAGCCCGCGGACCAACCGGGGCAACCCAATGGCGTCAGCGGTTCCCACGGCGTAGACAGTGTCCGCCATTTCCAGGCTGCGCAGCGTAGAGATATTGCGACGCGGCGCCAAAGTATCGAAGCTGAGTTCCTCATCCGCCTCCAGGCAGAAACCGGTATCCACCACCACGACGTCGGCTGATCGCCTGGCCATCTCAAGGA
Source organism: Paenarthrobacter ilicis (assembly GCF_016907545.1). Lineage (NCBI taxonomy): Bacteria > Bacillati > Actinomycetota > Actinomycetes > Micrococcales > Micrococcaceae > Paenarthrobacter > Paenarthrobacter ilicis. Next base: position 2,597,211 of record NZ_JAFBCD010000001.1, read on the forward strand.
CGGCGGTCAACGCCCCTTCCCGCAGTTCAGTCCATCGGTCAGAGCGGGTAGTGCCGCTCAGCAGCATAAACGCGCCCGCCGGAGTGAAGACTTCGACGGCGGCCGCCTTGAAGGAAGCGGTGGTGAGCATCCCCTGGTCCGCGAGCCTGCATGCTTGCGCCAAACCGGCAGATTCCTCGAGGAGGCCGAGCACGGCCGACATGCTCGCGCCGTAACTGTCCGCATCCACCAGCACCACTTTCTTGCCCGCGCCGGCAAGTTCGGCCGCCATATTGACCGCCACAGTCGTCCTGCCAGGCGAGCCTATGGGGCCCCACACTGCGATGACTTCACCGGGTTCACCTGCCTCATCCTCCGCCTCCGCGGCGTCAGCCATGGCTTCGAAATCCGCAGCGGCGGACGGATCCGCGAATCCGCCCGTACCAAACCGCGGCGCCGCCTTGCTGTTCGAGCCCACACCCTCCACTGCTTCAGCGATCTTCACGGCCAACCCGGAAGGATCGATTCCGACGCCGGCCGCAACAACGCCAATGGATTCCAGACGGCGTGTTTCCACGGGATCGTCCGTGAGGGCCACTACTGACACACCCACCGCGGCCAATCGGTCCACCAGCGTGGTGGTCAGTTCCTCACTGCCGTCGACGATGACAGCAGCTACGGCCAGTCCGCTCTGGCACGCTGCCATGAGTTCGGTAAGCTCGGAACACCGCCGGACCACCGTCACGGGACCGTGGAGTCGCTCCAGCCCTCCTGCGACATCCGCCCCCGCCTCACCGACCGTGATGACCGGGAGGTTCACAGTACGCCGCCCGCCGGGTTCCACACCACGGAGACCTTGGCCTCGTTCGCCAGGGCGCCCAACAGGCCCGGCATTTGTTGGTCGGTGACCAAAACGAGGATCACCTTGTCCCTGGAAGCACCCAACGTTGTTGCTCCGGACGTCACTTGTGCAATTTCAGCACCTGGCAACAGCAGTTGCGGATCGTCATAGGCCTTGCCAGAGCCCGGCAAAGCCACCCAGACATCAACGCGGGCGCCGGCCACCGCCTGCGGCGGGAGATCCTCTTCCAAAGCGATGGCCACCGGCTTACGATTCAGCGCGTCAGCTTTGCCGATACTTTCCTGAGGCACCAACTGGTTCTTGCCCACCCGCTGAACAGCAACTCCTCCGTCAACAAAGCCTTGCTCCACGGTAAAGTAGCCTGCCTCGATGCCATCGAGCCGGACTTCGACCACGATCAGATCCTCCGGAGTGACGGGCTGCCCCACTGAGATCTCTTCGCGGGCGGCAAAGACCTGAATGGTCTTGTCGGCAGAGCCCACCAACACCACCACCCCGGCGATCGACGCAAGCACCAAAAGAACGCCGATCAGCAACCGAGGGTCTTTCCATGACGGCTTCTTCAAACGTTGTGCAACGGCCGGACTCGAACTCATGCTGGTGCTCCCCAATAAGCGCTGCGGCAAGCCGTGCGACATGCCACCCCATTCTTACCGGCGGCCTGCTCCCATCCCAAAGCCAACGGCTGCAAAATGGCGCCAATTGTGGATAACTACCCCAAAAGGCACCAGCGGTGGCAAACTGGACACATGCCCCGCTTCCTGACTCTCGCAGACGTTGCCGAACAGCTCCAGATAAATTCTCCCCAGGCCTATGCACTGGTGAGAAGCGGCGAACTGAAAGCGATCCAGGTTGGCGGCAGGGGTCAGTGGCGCATTGAAGAAGCAATGCTGGAGCAATACATCCAAGACCGCTATGCCGAAGCCAGCCGAATGATCGAAGCGGCCAAAGCCAAAAGCGCCTAGTGCTGAAGGCTTCCGCCGCCAGTGGACCGGAAGGCCACGATGGCAGCCACAGGAATGGTCATCACCGACGACACATTCCCGGACCGCCGCGCTTCTCCGCGCGGAACCACAGCAAAGTCAATGTAATCTTGGCCCACCCGGTCCATCACGCCGTGAAGCCTGTGGGCGTCTCCACTCCCGGCCGCAAGGAAGACCTCAAGGGCTGACCTGTCACGGGCCAGGGCGCGGAGTACGGAAGCTATTCCCAGGGTTCGCCTGACCTGCGACGATTCCTTAAGCACCGACCTTCCCAGGCCTTGGCAGCTGACCACCGAGCGCTGCGGAATCAGCCACTGCCGGGAGTCATCAGAGACAACGAACCAGTCGCTTCCAACACTGTCCATTCGACCACGGACCAGCTCGCCGTTGGAAAGCAGGATTGTCACGCGGCCTCCGACGGCGCCCCTGAGACGGTCGCTAAGTTCTATGCCGCCAAATTCGATTCTCGCCCGTTCGGTAACCTCGGATTCCCGCAACAAGGCAAGTTCCGCTGAGTACTGTGCCTGCAGGTCGTCAAAGAGAGAGTCCCATCTCATGGGGTCAGACTAGGCTGCAGTGAGCAAGCCGACCAATTCGGCCCACTTTCAGCGGAGTCGATTGGACAAGGACGGACAGAAGGGTCAAACTGTGTCAAACAACATCAAATGACATAAAAAGACCCGAGGATGTGTAATGGTGCAGTCACTTCGCAAGGACGCCGTCTTGGCGGCGACCACCCTGGGATTGGGTTTGGTGTTGAGCCTCCTTGGCATGGGCCTTGTGGACCAAGGCATGTCGGCTGCACAACACGGCCAACGCATGCGCCTCGATCACTTGGTCGCCATCACGGCAAGCACCGTGGGGCTGGCGATAGTGGTGTGGTGGGCAATGTCGTTCGCAGTCGCCCTCCTGGCGGCCGGATTGGCGGCCAGTGGACGGAGCCAGCGCGTTAGGTCGGTAGCGAAATTCAGCCCAGCGTTCATGGTGCGGCTTGCGTGCGCAATCGTCAGCCTCAACTTTCTGGGCGCCGGGGTTGCACATGCCGGCAGCGCAGTCCCCGACCCCGGATGGCATGTTCCCAACAGCGGCGCCGCCGGGTCCTCGGAGGGCAAGGCTTCACCGCTCGCCGAGCGGATTCCCTCATCGGTCAAGAAAGAGGGCGTCGTTCCTGCTGGTTCCATCGACCCCCGATGGCAGCCAATGCCACCTGTCGTCGAGCCCGGACCAATCAGCCGTCCGCAACTTCGGCAGAGTCCTGGTCCGGCCGCTGCCCTCCTGCCCGATGACGGCATTGCCGTCCGCCCGGGTGATTCATTGTGGTCGATTGCGGCCGCTCGGCTGGGCCCACTTGCCACCGATGTGGACATAGCGCTCTCGTGGCCGGCTTGGTACGAGGCCAACAGGGACATCATCGGAGAAGATCCCACCGCACTTCAGCCAGGGCAGGTACTTCGGCCCCCCGAACCCGGCTGATCTCCCCTTCCTCAACTTAAAGTCCGCGTTCCCAGCCTACTCAGGGGCGAACACGCGCTCAGTCCCTTTCAGCGTCATCCCAGCATCAGCCACCCGGGTCAGGTGTCCCCACGCCTCGCCTCACGTTGTGAATGCCAGAGGTATGACCATGACCGTAACTGCTCAACGCCGCCCCATCGGCCGCCAAGCACCCCAGCGCTCCACTCCAGTGCACGGATCCAACAACAGGGACATCGACGTACGGCTCGTAGCACGGAGTATTGCCCAGGCAGCACTCGAAGTACTCGCAGGTACACGCCCTGTGCAACAACTCGCCCGGTCCTTGGACCCCGACTGCTACGCGTCGTTACAGCACAGGGCCGCCCTAACACGAAAACACGCGGCCCGGATCCGGGGAAGCCTCCAGCCGCACCGCAGCCCAATGGTCCGGTCCGTCAGGGTTTGCCCCATCACGGATGTCATTTGCGAGGCCAGCATTGTTGTTGCCGAGGAGCAGCGCTGCCGGGCTGTGGCCATGAGACTGGAACGGCTCGACGGCGTGTGGCAGGTAACAGCTTTGGAGATTGGCTAGGACACGACGGCGAAGGACCCTGGGCACCGCCCAGGGTCCTTCATATTCCGGGTCATCCCGGGTTGCTTACCACCTCAGCGTCGAGAGACGCTCAAAGGTAAGAGCGTCAGCGCCGCTTCTTCTTGTTTGCCTTGCGCTGCTCCTGGCCGGCCGCCTTTGCAGGGTTTCCGGAACGGCCACTGCTGCGGCCTTCTATGCGGGTCTGCGTTGCACCGTCCTCACCGGGTGCCGTGTACTGCAGCTGGGCCGGCTTCTCGGGTGCTTCCAATCCGGCGGCACGGATCTGGGGGTCGTGATGTTCTGTATGGGTTCCAGCCGTGGTGTCATCGGCAACAACCACATCTTCGGCCGGAGTGACCTCAACCTCGAGGTTGTACAAGAATCCAATGCTTTCCTCACGAATGGCTTCCATCATGCTCTGGAACATGACGAAACCTTCCCGCTGGTACTCCACCAAGGGATCACGCTGGGCCATGGCGCGCAGGCCGATACCCTCCTTGAGGTAGTCCATTTCGTAAAGGTGTTCCTGCCACTTGCGTCCCAGAACAGACAGCACAACGCGTCGTTCGAGCTCCCGCATGCTTTCGGAGCCCAAGGATTCCTCACGCGCTTTGTACACAAGGCGGGCATCGGAAAGGATCTCGTCCTTCAAGAACTCCGCGGTGACCCTGGACTTGCCACCAGCTTCTTCGATGATGTCATCGGGTGTGACAGTTGCCGGGTAGAGAGTCTTCAGGTTGGTCCACAGCTGGGTGTAGTCCCAATCATCGCCGGAGCCTTCTGCGGTGGCCGCATCGATCAGCGCATTAATGGTGTCCTCGAGGAAGAACTGGACCTTCTCGTGCAGATCGTCACCTTCGAGGATCCGACGCCGGTCGCCATAGATCGCCTCGCGCTGGCGGTTCAGGACATCGTCGTACTTCAGCACGTTCTTGCGTTGCTCCGCATTGCGGCCTTCAACCTGTCCCTGTGCCGACGCGATGGCACGGGAGACCAACTTGGACTCAAGGGCCACGTCATCAGGAACCGAGCTGTTCATCAGCCGTTCCGCAGCCCCGGAGTTGAACAACCGCATGAGGTCATCCGTCAGGGAAAGGTAGAAACGCGATTCGCCCGGATCACCCTGACGGCCGGAGCGGCCACGCAGCTGGTTGTCGATCCGTCGGGATTCGTGGCGCTCGGTACCCAGGACGTAAAGTCCGCCAAGGTTGAGGACCTCTTCGTGCTCGTCTTTGACCGCCTGCTTGGCAGCGGTCAGAGCCTCAGGCCAAGCGGCCTCGTATTCGTCGGAATTCTCTTCAGGATCCAGGCCGCGCTTTGCAAGCTCAGCGATCGCGGTGAATTCCGCATTGCCGCCAAGCATGATGTCCGTTCCACGGCCAGCCATGTTGGTTGCCACGGTGACGGCGCCTTTTCGACCCGCCTGGGCAACGATGGAGGCCTCACGGGCATGGTTTTTTGCGTTCAGTACCTCGTGCCGGATTCCTTCCTTGGCCAGAAGGGTGGAGAGGTATTCACTCTTTTCAACGCTGGTGGTACCCACCAGGACCGGCTGGCCCTTTTCGTGGCGTTCCGCGATGTCGGCCACAACAGCATCGAACTTCACTACCTCGTTCTTGTAGACGAGGTCGGACTGGTCGATGCGCTGCATGTCCCTGTTGGTGGGGATGGGGACGACACCCAACTTGTAGGTGCTCATGAACTCGGCGGCCTCGGTTTCGGCCGTTCCTGTCATGCCGGCAAGCTTGGAATACATGCGGAAGTAGTTCTGCAGCGTGACCGTGGCAAGAGTCTGGTTCTCAGCCTTGATCTCCACATTCTCCTTGGCCTCAATGGCCTGGTGCATGCCTTCGTTGTAACGGCGACCGGCCAGGATGCGTCCGGTGTGCTCATCAACAATGAGGACTTCGCCGTCAAGGATGACGTAGTCCTTGTCCCGCTTGAAGAGTTCCTTAGCCTTGATGGCGTTGTTGAGGAAGCCGATAAGCGGCGTGTTGGCGGATTCGTAGAGGTTCTGAATACCGAGATAGTCCTCGACCTTTTCGATTCCGGCTTCGAGGACGCCGACAGTTCGCTTCTTTTCATCGACCTCGTAGTCGACCTCGGGCTGCAGGCGCGTGACGACCTTCGCGAATTCGCTGTACCAGCGGTTGGTGTCACCCTGGGCCGGACCGGAAATAATCAGCGGCGTCCTGGCCTCGTCAATAAGGATGGAGTCGACTTCATCCACGATCGCAAAGTTGTGGCCGCGCTGCACGAGTTCGGTGGCATCCCAGGCCATGTTGTCGCGCAGGTAATCGAAGCCGAATTCGTTGTTGGTGCCGTAGGTGATATCCGCGGCGTATTGCTGCCGGCGGACGGTCGGATCCTGATTGGACAGGATGCAACCACTGGTGAGGCCCAGGAACCGGTAGACGCGGCCCATCAATTCGGACTGGTATTCGGCGAGGTAATCGTTCACGGTGACAACGTGAACGCCTTTGCCGGACAGGGCGTTCAGGTACGCGGGCGCGGTGGCAACAAGGGTCTTGCCTTCACCGGTCTTCATTTCGGCGATATTCCCCAGATGCAGGGCGGCTCCGCCCATCAACTGGACGTCGAAGTGGCGCATGCCCAATGTCCGGGACGAGGCTTCGCGGACGGCAGCAAATGCCTCAGGCAGCAGGGCCTCCAGCGTCTCGCCATCCTGGTGGCGGGCGCGCAGCCGATCCGTTTCTTCACGGATCTCAGCATCAGTGAACGACTTAAAAGACTCTTCAAGGGCATTGATGGAATCGGCATAGTTCCGCAGTTGCTTGAGTGTCTTTTTGTCACCCGTGCGGAGAAGTTTTTCGATTAGTGATGCCACGTGAAATTGCTCCCAGTCTCATGCTGCCGAATTCTGGCTGTCTCAGTCTACGGGAGAGACCATGGACACGTTGCCGTGTTCCCCTCTCAGCGGACTGTTATGCGCTGGAGGGCTGTGTCTGGCGGGATCCGCACGCTACGGCTTCTGCCAGCGGTCCGGAAAGGTCGCCCGCAGGGGAAACCACAATCCCCGTTAATCCCAGCCATCCAGCCATCAGTTCAAGTTCAGCGGCGAGCTCGACGGCGGTACCGGCCGGAGCGTCCACCTCACCAAACGCAGAGCGCACCAGGAGCTTTCCTGCTGCGCGGTCGGCCTTGAGGTCCACCCTTGCCACCAGCCTCTCCCCTAGGAGAAATGGCAACACGTAATAGCCAAAGCGGCGTTTGTGGGCTGGAGTATAGATCTCTATCCGGTAGTGGAAGGCGAACAGTTCCTCCAGCCTGCGCCGTTCGAACACCAGCGAATCGAAGGGGCTCAGCAATGCCCTGCCTTCGGCTTTCCGTGGCAGCACAGCATCCACGTGCATGTACACATCCCGGTCCCATCCCCTGACTGCAACAGGCTCCAGCCGGCCGGCCTCCACCAGCCGCTTGACGGCTTCGGTTCCGGGCTTGATGGGCGTCCTGAAATAGTCGGAGAAGCACCGGACAGTGCCGATGCCATGAGCCTGGGCCGCCGCCTCAATGAGCCGATCCAATGCGGCGGCCGGGTCTTCTTCGGCCACCACCGGATGGGGCATCACCTGCGCGGTTGGCGCGTATTTTCTTTCGAATTGGCTGGTTCTTGAGGCGGCCGAGACCAAGCCCTGCTCGAAGAGGCGCTCCAGGACACGCTTGACCGTGTTCCAGTTCCAACCCCAGTTTCCCCTGTCTGCCTCGGGGAGGTGGCCCAGCGCCGCCGTCAGCTCAGTTGCTGTCATGGGCCGCCCTGCGCTGAGGGCAGCGAGTATCCGCCCTTCCATGTCCACCACCACGTCGGGCTCCAGGTCGTGGGCTCCTACCCAGGCACGCTTCTGCCAGAGCAGCAGATCCTGGAAATGCTCCGGCCGGATGAAGCTGGCCTCGTGGGCCCAGTACTCCACCATCTTCCTGGGGCGGCGCCCGGCCAAGGTGTGAAGGATCCCCGGATCATAAGGGCCCAACCGCGAGAAGAAGGGCAGGTAATGGCTCCGGGCAACCACGTTGACGGAATCGATCTGGACGAGCTGGAGCCGGGCAAAGGTCCGGCCCACCGCCCGTGATGTCACGGGACCGGCGGGCCGGGTCTTTGCCAATCCTTGTGCAGCCAACGCGATCCGCCGTGCCTGTGACAGGCTCAGCGAACGGGTCATGGATGCCCCTTTCGGAGGATTACGGACTTACTTCGCAGAGGCAGCTTGGTCATCCGAGCGGTAAGCATGGATTTTCTCTTCCACGGCTTCTTCGCCCGGCTCGCACGTGGAATCGAGCGTGATCACACCATAGGTCCAGCCGTTGCGGCGGTACACCACTGACGGTGCATTGGTCTCCTTATCCAGGAACAGGTAGAAGTTGTGCCCCACCAGTTCCATGTTGTCCACTGCATCATCGAGGGTCAGTGATGCGGCCGGGAAGACCTTGCGGCGGATCAGGACGGGGGAATCGCCAGCGGGAATGTCGTTCTCAATGTCGTAGGGAGACCGCTCGTCCGTTGACGCTGCCGGTTCCTGGTGGTTGCTCGCTTCGACGTACAGCGGCTCATTGGCGCTGGCGGGTTCAAGCTCTGCGGTGGCTTCGCGCACGGCCTTGGGGGTGTGACGGCCGTGGTGGACCTTCTTGCGGTCCTTTGCCCGACGCAGCCGTTCCAGCAATTTGTTGTAAGCAAGATCGAAAGCCGCGAATTTGTCAGCGGCTGTGGCCTCGGCACGGATAACGGGGCCCCTGCCCAGGACTGTCACTTCAACGGTGAGCTGTCCCGGCGTCTGCCGGGGATTGGTTTCCTTGGAAACTTTGGCGTCAACTCGCTGGACCTTATCCCCCAGCGATTCAATCTTCGAGATTTTCTCGCCGGCGTATTCGCGAAAGCGGTCAGAAACTGTGAGATTTCGTCCGCTGATCATGAACTCCATGGTGCCCTCCAAATAACTCGGTGACACGACAACGACTCTGTTGGGGGCTGATCTGACAGACAGTCGAGCCCCTTTCCGAGCCGCTATCGACAGGTACATCTTTTCTCGGTACCCACAACCGACGTTAGTTCATCGTCACGAGTTATTCATCCTTTGGGCCTTTATTTTTTGTTTGCGTCCTCTTGCCCGCGGTCATTCGATGCGTCCCTTCGCTGTGGGCGTATGCTGGTGGCCTTGTGGCCGCAAGCACCACCGCGCCGCACACTACTCCCCCCGCGTCGTTGAGGGCCCGCGCTGCTTCCGCAAGTGTTGCTCCTGTGGTGAGTACATCGTCCACAAGAATGCAGCGCGTACCCCTGATCTTCCTGGCCCACCGACGCCGAACACGCATGGATCCCCTGACTCTTCCGGCACGGTCTCCGCGCCCCAGCCCCTTCTGTCCGCCACTTCCGGGCGGCTGCAGGCCCGTCAACTCTCCCGCTGCCCTCCGCACCATACCCAGAACAGAGCGCCAGGCTTGGCCTGCATCAGGCTTCACCCACCGCTTGGCCAAAGCGTCGAAGGCCCGGCACCCAGGATGCAGACGGCGCCGGCGACTCCAGAAGAGCAACAGGTGTACCGGACTGAACCCACGCCGTACAAAGGCCGATCCACTGCTCGGAACCGGCACCAGCACGTACCCGGGGCGCCCACCAGTGGCCGACGCCACGGCCTTTCCCAGGCAAGAGGCCAGTACCACAGCCACCCGCCAGTGGCCCGAGCGTTTGAAAGCGAGGAGGCTCAGCGCCAACTCATCACGGTAGGGCCCCGCGGCCACCACAGCGAGGCTTGCCGCCCCCTCCACGTCAACCAGGGCCAGCGACAGCTGTTCCGCGCGGAATGGACGCCGGCAAAGCTTGCGCAACTGGTGGGAACAGGCCGGGCACAGGGCGGTGTCTTCAGCTCCGCAGCATACGCAGTTTTCCGGCACCAGAAGGGCCCACATCTCGCGAAGGGCGGTGGAAAAGGCGTCCAAGAACCTTCCCAAGACCCTGCTCCGGGGAGCCCGCCGCCGGCCCCCGGACCAACCAGGCGCCACCAGGTCAGGATCCACCCGTCGCTTGCGCCGGGCGTGACTGCGAACGGGGGCATGGTCTCTGGCTACGAGAATTACAGAGCCGGGTTGGGTGGCATGGGCGACGCGGGTCATCACGACAGTCTTGTCCCAACAGCGTCACCCGGAGAACATGCCGTTGGCCCTATGTGGACAAGACGACACGTGGACAGGACGACGCGTGGACAGGACGACACGTGGACCTGCGGACCGGACCTTAACCGGGGAATGCAGGTTCCAGTGGTCCCTTGAGTTGCAGCTCCCAACCGTTCCCTACCCGTTGGAAAACACCGGCTTCGGACTGGCCGTAGATCTGTTCGGAGCCGTTACCTGCGCTGAGGGTGGTCAAGCCATCCCACGGCGCCAATTGCTGTGGCTCGCCTGAGGACAGGCTCAGCAACTCCGGGACCACTGTGCCAGTGGCGTTGGCGGACATGACGGCCACCGTGGAACCGTTGATCCACACCCCCTGGTTTGCCGTTGCCGTGCTGAAGAGGGTGATGGGAGTGGTGAGGTCCTTGGGGACGCCATCCGGATTCCGGAGAATGCCCGTGATCTGAACAGCGGATTTTCCGTTTGCTTCCGAGATCACCATGGCCCGGGTCCCCTCCCTGGACACCCTGAAGTCTTTCACCGTCCGGCCGGAAAGCCAGGCCGGGGTGATGGTGACGGACGGAACGGCCATCCCCGGAGCGACCCCTGTGGGCTTGTACGCGACGACCTCTGCGGCGCCGGTGGCACCTGGGCCTGCGGTCCAAACCCAGTCCTGCGGACTGAAGGATGGTCCGGTCAGGGTGCTGCGTGTGGTCAGCTGGCGGGCGGCCTGCCCTGGCTCAACGGAATACAGGGTGGTCTTATCGCCATTGAGGAACGCAGCTGTTTGCGAAACAGGCGACTCGGCCGGTGAATGAGGCCCCAGCCCCGATACTGACTGGATGTCCGGCAGGGGCGTGATCCGGTTGTTCTCGTACCGCACCAGGTCGCCGTTGCTGACCGCGATCTGCCGCGCCGGGACACTCTTGTCAACGACCGGTGGCAACACTGTGCCGTTGTCCTCCACCCGGACAAGGTCCTGGTCTGCACGCAGCTGGACGTTGATGACGTCGGGTTGGCTCCTGAAGGTCAACGCCAACTGGTTCTGCATTCTTTGACGGTCCTCGGCGGAAGCATCAAACAGCTCCTTGGCCGACAGGTCCACCTGCGCAGCGCCGGACACCACCGGCACCGATTCACGGGCCAGCTTCATTCCCGAAGGAAAAGCGCTGACGACGGCGCCCCTAAGGTAGGGTGCCGGGCCCGCCAGAAGGGCACTCGTCATTGATTTGACAGTGTTTTTCTTAATGAACCATCGGTAATCAGGAACCGCATAGGTGAAGGAAGGATCGTAGAAATAGATGGGGTTGGCCCCGTAGATCACTTTGAAGGTTTCTTCGGGAATTGCCGTCCCGTCCGGCACCTTGGAAATCCGCCATTGACCTTCCACCTGCTCCATGGTGAGGGGGATGGTTTCCTTGGTGCCCGGGGGAAACTGGGTCGCCACGCCGTCAGCATCCACGGAATAGGCCAGATCCAGCTCGTAGACGTACTCGTTGTCAGCAGCCCCCTTCACCACATGTGCTTCGCGGAAAACGGTGGCCTTCTTGTCGGGCTTCCACGTCACTGACTGGGCCTGGGTGAGGAACTGCCGCGCCACGGGGTAATCGTCCTCATAGCCGCTGCCGGCCATGTAGAAATCTTCGATGATCGTCTCGGGGCTGGATCCCTCCCGGGGGGCCGCGGGGAAGAACACCGGAGCGTTGGGGTTGCCCGCTCCTTCGTCCTTGCTCTTGCCCACGGGGCCGGAGCGCGGGATCTGCGCGCACGCTGCAAGCAGGCACATCAGAACAGCGAGCATGGCCACCACAGCACGTGCCCGCTTACCTGGACCTCTTGTCATGTCACTCACCCTGTCCCGCGTCGGCTTGCCGCTGCTGGCCGTCCACCGGTGGTGTGCCGCTCCTGGCGGCCGTTCCGGTCTCCACCACGAGCATTTGCCGCTCCCTCGATGTTCCCGGGAAATCGATATCGGCCGGTTCCAGCTGCAGCGGGGACTTGACGATCGCGCCGCCTTGCCTGAGTGGAAGAGTCAGCCGGAAGTTGGAGCCTGCACCTTTGCTCCCCCACGCCTGCAGCCAGCCATTGTGAAGCTTGGAATCTTCGGCTGCAATGGACAGACCCAGGCCGCTGCCACCAGTGGTCCGGGCTCGGGCGGGATCGGCTCTCCAGAAGCGATCGAAAACCCGGGCGGCCTCAGCCGTGCTCATGCCGATTCCATGGTCGCGGACCGAAACCGCCACGGCATCGTGGTTGGCAGCGACTGAGATATGGATGGGATTGCCCTCCCCGTGCTCCAAGGCGTTGAGGAGCAGGTTGCGAAGGATCCGTTCGATGCGCCGGGAGTCCATCTCCACCACGATGCTTCCCTGCCGGGCGTTCACCCGCACCTCGGAACCGTATTCCGCGGCAACGGGCGCCGCCCCGTCAATCACGTGGGAAATCAGCTGGAAGATGTCCTGGGGCTCGGCGTCAAGAACGGCAGCACCGGCGTCGAACCTGGAAATTTCCAGCAGGTCCGACAACAGCGATTGGAATCGCTCCACCTGGTGGTAAAGCAGCTCTGCAGATCTCTTGTTCATGGGGTCGAAGTCGTCGCGGGCGTCGAACAGGACTTCGGCGGCCATACGGACCGTGGTCAGGGGTGTCCGCAACTCGTGGGACACGTCGGACACGAACCGCTGCTGCATTTGGGACAGGGTGGCCAGCTGCGTGATCTGTTCCTGGAGGCTGGCTGCCATGTGGTTGAACGATGCCCCCAGCCTGGCGACCTCGTCTTCGCCCTTGACGACCATCCGCTCCTGGAGTTGCCCGGCGGCAAGTTTTTCCGAGACAACGGCCGCGTGGCTGACCGGGCTGACCACGTTGCGGGTGACGTACCAGGCGATGGCACCGATCATGAGTACCAGGACAGCGCCTCCGGCCCAGAGGACATTCTGTATTTCGTTGAGTGTCTGCTGGGCTGAGTTGAGGTCGTAGATCAGGTAGAGCTCGTAGGCCGTGCCATTGAAAGTCACCAGGTTCCCTACTGCAATCCCAGGGCGGTCCTCGTTTCCCACAGGGAACTCCGTGGACGCCCAGAACTGCTGCTTGCCGCCTTCCTGAACGGCTTTGCGCAACTCAGGCGGTATCACCCGGACCGTCAACTGATCGGAAGCACGCGATTCCACCCATCTGTTGCGTGGCTTGGTCTGCTCGGGTTTGGCTTCGAAGACATACCTGCGCTGGATGACGGAACCCCGCCCCTCCACGGCCGTCAACGTGTCATAGACAAGGGTGATGACGCTCGACTGGTCGGTGACCTGGGCGCCGTCGAAAGTGTCCTGAACCTGCTTGACGTTGTAACGGGACTCGGACTCCGCTTGGGCCAACCGTTCCTGAAACAGGTTGTTGGCGATCTGGTTGGAGAGGTAGGCACCAACCACGGCGAAGGAGGTGACGGCAAGCAAGAGCGTAGTAAGGACGGTCCGGAACTCCAGGGACCGGCGCCATCTGCGGACCAGTGATTTCCACAGAAAGCGGACACCGGGCCTGATGTGCCGGACGCCGGTGGCCACCAAACGGGACACCCGAAGGACGAGGATGAGTCCCCTGCGGGTCCAGATCCGGGCACGGGTCAGGAACCAGCGCAGGTTGCGGGCGTGCGGTGCGGGTTTCTGCGGGGTTGCTTCAGTGGCTTGGTTGGGGGTCGACGACGTAGCCGGGCCCGCGCCCGGGGCGTCGGTTTTTCCGGGGTTTTCTCCGGTGTCCTGACTGCCGGGTTGCCCGGCAGGCGACTCAGGAACCTGCTTTATATCCGACACCACGCACCGTCAATACAACCTCTGGCGCTTCAGGATCGCGTTCAATCTTGGAGCGCAACCTCTGGACGTGGACGTTGACCAAGCGGGTGTCTGCGGCGTGACGGTAACCCCACACTTGCTCAAGGAGCAGTTCACGCGTGAAGACCTGCCACGGCTTCCGGGCCAAGGCCACCAGAAGGTCGAATTCCAACGGGGTCAGGGAGATACGCTCGCCGCCGCGGGTTACCAGGTGCCCGGCGACGTCGATGGTCACGTCCGCAATGCGCAGGGTCTCCGGAGCTTTTTGCTCGCCCGGACGGAGGCGCGCGCACACGCGCTACAAGTTCGGCGGGCTTGAAGGGCTTTGGAACATAGTCATCGGCGCCCGATTCAAGGCCGCGAACCACGTCCGAGGTGTCCGACTTTGCCGTGAGCATGACGATGGGAACATCCGATTCGCCGCGGATCTGACGGCAGACTTCAATACCGTCCGATCCCGGCAACATGACGTCCAACAAGACCAGGTCCGGCTTGGACGAACGGAAAATCTCCAGGGCCTTGCCGCCATCTGCGCAGAACACGGGCTCGAAGCCATCATTGCGCAGGACGATGCCTATCATCTCTGCAAGTGCTTCGTCGTCGTCAACTACCAGAATGCGTGCCTTCATAGTTATATATTCCCTTATCACCAAGTCTTTGTCCCGTTGGGCACAGCGCCCGGCATGGCGCCCCAAGGGCAATTCCACCGTACTTGATGACGCGTCGGTCCAAAATAAATGCGCAGGTGGGGGCGGGCTATGAGCCACGACGGCGGGACTATAGGCTGGGGGCCAAAGGTCCATAGTGGGGGACGCCGGCTGTCGGCGGGCCGGGCCTTATGGGGAGGATACGGGTGTCATTACCAGAGAACGGCCAGAATCCAGGGTCGGGCGCGCAACCTGAGAACAGCGGGCAGCCTCAAGCGGACGGCCAGCCCCAGTGGGGCAACCAACCGCAGTGGGGCAACCAACCGCAATGGGGAGGCCCGCCATCTTGGCCTGCGCCTGGAAGCCACAACGGCCAACCAACGCCGGGCTGGGCCGCCCCGCAGCCGACGTCCTACAGCCAGGCCTACGCCCAGGCATCGTATGGACAAGCGCCGTATGGACAAGCGCCTTATGGACAAGCACCCTACGGCCAGCCCATGTACGTGGCTCCACCCAAGCCGGGGGTCATCCCGCTGCGTCCACTGCAATTCGGGGAAATCCTGGACGGCTCATTCCAGACCATCCGCCGCAACGCCGCAGCCATGTTCGGCTCGGCGCTGATTGTCCAGATCATTGGTGCGCTCCTCATTGGAGGTGCAACGCTGGGAATGGTCCAGCTGACGATGTCCTTTGAATCCGTCAGCTCCGAGGCCGAGCTCGCTGACGTCATGGGCCCGTTCTTCGCCGTCATGGCCGCCATCCTGGGAGTATCGCTTCTGGTCGGCTTCCTGGGATCAGTCCTTCAGGGCGTGTTGGTGGTCCCGGTTGCACGGTCGGTCCTCAACCGGAAAACAGGCTTCAAGCAGATGTGGCAGCTGGCCGGCCGCCGCATTTGGGCTTTGCTCGGGGTGGCCGCACTGCTCACGGGAGTGGGTTTGCTGGCCGCTGCAGCAGTTGTGGGCATCGCGGTGCTGATGTTCACCTCCATGGGCCCCGCCGCGCTGGTGTTGGTCCTGCCCCTGGGGCTGGGATCAATCGTGCTGTTTGTCTGGATCGGATTGAAACTGATGGTGGCCCCGGCCGCGATCGTTGTGGAACGTGTCGGCGTCTACGACGGACTGCTCCGTTCATGGCAGCTGACCAAGAACAACTGGTGGCGCATCTTTGGCATCACGCTGGTGGTGGCCATCATGGTGGGCGTCATTACACAGATCGTGCAGATTCCCGGGTCCATCGCTTCCTCGGCCCTTGGAAGTGTGGTGTCCCCTCATCCGGATGCCGACACCATCAGTTCCACGCTGATCATCACCACGGTCATCTCCATGGCGATCGGGGCTGTGGTGGGCTCGGTGACGTTTGCCTTCCAGTCTTCAGTCTTTGCCCTGATCTACATGGACCTCCGGATGCGTCGGGACGGTTTGGATGTTGAGTTGATGCGCTTGCTGGAATCGGGCACGGATCAGGACGGCATCCCTGGCTCTCCCTCGGCGAACACCAGTGGCGGCATGAAGACCAGTGGCGGCACCTGGCCGGTACCGTCCGGTCAGCAGCCTCCGGCATGATGCTTGCGGGCGTTGGCTCTCTTCTTTTGGCCGCTGCCGAGCCGCCGGTGGTGCCGGACCGGGATGAGGCACGCCGCTGGGCCGCGGAAGAACTTGCCAACCCCCGCTACCCGGATGCGCAGCCTGGCTGGATCGACCAGTTGTGGCGCGATTTCCTGGATTGGCTGGGCTCCTTTGAAGGCGACGGTACGGGCACGGGGCCCAACCTAGGGATCCCCCTGATGGTGGTCCTGGGAATTGTCCTGATCGTGGTGGCCATTGTGGTGGTCCGGCCCCGGCTGAATGCGCGGCGCACCCGGGAATCCACCGATATCTTTGACGCGGACGGCAGCCTTGACGCCGCGGGCTACAGAAAACGCGCGGCAACAGCAGCCGACGACGGCGACTGGCCGGCCGCCGTCGTCGACCTCTTCAGGGCGGTGGTCCGGGCCGCGGAAGAACGTGACGTCATAGACGCTCGCCCCGGGCGTACTGCCGACGAAGCAGCCTCCCAACTGGGCGAAGTGTTCGCCGCAGCCCGTCACCAGCTTGGCCTCGCGGCCAGGCTCTTCGACGCAGTGCGGTACGGCAAGGAAAGCGCGGCGCCCTCCGAT
This sequence comes from Paenarthrobacter ilicis, assembly GCF_016907545.1. Classification (NCBI taxonomy): domain Bacteria; kingdom Bacillati; phylum Actinomycetota; class Actinomycetes; order Micrococcales; family Micrococcaceae; genus Paenarthrobacter; species Paenarthrobacter ilicis. The sequence goes on from NZ_JAFBCD010000001.1 coordinate 2,613,822, forward strand.
TACGAGTCGCTCCGTCAGCTCGACGCCAGCCTGGCAGCCATGAAGCCTGACTTTGCGGCTGACCGATCCGCCGGTTTTGCGGTGCCGCGATGACCACACCGTTGTTGGAGAACCAGGCAGCAGAACCGGCCGCTGCGTCGCCATCCGGACCATCTACGGGCGTTGCGTTCAGAGCCTGGGCACGCAAGCGCATCGCCTGGATCGCGATCATTGGCCTGCTCCTTGGCTTCGTAGGCTACCTTGCCATCTCCGGTGCTTCCGGCGCAGCAGACAAACGCCCGTTGTCTGCCATAAACCCGGCTCCGGACGGGGCCATGGCAGCAGCCGAGGTCCTGGGACGGCACGGAGTTTCCGTCACGCCTACGGAGTCCTTCGGGGACACCATGGATGCCCTGTCCGACGCTGACAACGCCACAGTGCTGTTGTACGATCCCCGCGGTTTGCTGGATGCCTCCCGGTTGAAGGAGCTGGCTGCGTCCACCGACCATCTGGTGGTGGTGAAGCCGCGGCTCCGAACCCTCAATGGGCTTGACCGGAACTTCCGTCCCGGCGGTGTTGTTCCCGAGGCCATCGCCGTCCTTGAACCCCGCTGCACACAGCCTGATGCAGTCGCTGCCGGCAAAGTTGCTGCTCAAGGATCCGTGTATTGGGGTCCGCAAGTGTGTTACTCCCCCACCGCCAACGGTCCCGGCCTGGTGGCCGCCACCGGGGACGGCTCCGTGGTGGTCCTAGGCAGTACAGACCTGATGGACAACGAACACCTCGCGTCGGAGGGCAACGCGGCCCTGACCCTGCGCACCCTGGGCCGTGATGCCAACCTCGTTTGGTATTTGCCGGGCCTGCAGGATGCCAGCACCACCGATAAAGTACCCACCTTGGCCGAACTGGCCCCGCGGTGGCTGGGTTTTGCCGGTCCCTGGCTGGGCCTGGTTTCCCTGCTGGCTATCGTGTGGCGGGGCCGGCGCTTGGGGCCCCTGGTTTTCGAACCCTTGCCGGTGGTGGTCAAAGCAGCCGAGACGGCAGAGGGCAGGGCACGCCTCTACCAGGATTCCCGGTCAATGGACCTGGCAGCCGACAACCTGCGTGCAGGAACGCTGTGGCGCCTGGCCAGGCATTTCAACCTCGGCAGTGATGCCACCAGTGACTCAGTGGTGGCTGCGTGTGCGCAGCGCCTGGGAGTGCCCGCGGCAGAAGTACGCTTTGTCCTGATCGACACAAAACCCGACAACGAAGGCCAACTGGTTCAGTGGGCCCAGCAGATCGAACAGATGGAACAGGAGGCCACGGCGCAATGAGCAGCCAGCCGAACAGCATGACAGACAGCCAGAGCCACGAGGCAGAACAGCTGCACCACCAAGGAGACCCTGCCCGCCAGTCGTTGCTGAACGTCCGTGCCGAAGTTGGCAAAGCCGTGGTGGGTCAGGATGCGACAGTGACGGGGATGCTGATTGCGCTTCTCTGTGGCGGCCACGTCCTTCTGGAGGGAGTGCCCGGCGTCGCTAAAACGCTGCTTGTGCGTGCCTTGTCCAGATCGCTGAGCATGGATACCAAGAGGGTGCAGTTCACGCCGGACCTCATGCCCGGTGATGTGACGGGATCGCTGGTGTACGACTCGCACTCGGCCGAATTCACGTTCCGTGAGGGGCCGGTGTTTACCAACATCATGCTGGCCGACGAAATCAACCGCACACCGCCCAAGACCCAGGCTTCGCTGCTTGAAGCCATGGAGGAACGGCAGGTTTCAGTGGATGGGGTATCGCGTCCATTGCCCTCACCGTTCATTGTGGCTGCGACGCAAAACCCGGTGGAGTACGAAGGCACCTATCCGTTGCCCGAAGCGCAGTTGGACCGGTTCTTGTTGAAGCTGACCATGCCGCTTCCCGGCAGGGCCGAGGAAATCGAGGTCATCCGACGGCACTCCGCAGGCTTTGACCCGCGGGACCTGGCAGGAGCAGGAGTCCGGCCCGTCGCCGGCGCCGTTGAACTGTCCGCCGCGCAAGCCGCCGTGGCCAACGTGTCCGTGGCACCGGAGGTCCTGGCCTACATTGTTGACGTGGTCCGTGCTACGCGGTCGGCCCCATCATTCCAGCTTGGGGTCTCCCCGCGTGGAGCAACGGCGTTGCTCAACACCTCCAAGGCTTGGGCTTGGTTGTCCGGCCGTTCCTTCGTGACACCGGACGACGTCAAAGCGCTCTCGCTGCCCTGCCTCCGTCACAGGGTGGGCCTCCGGCCGGAGGCCCAGATGGACGGCATCCAAGTGGACGACGTCCTGGGCAGCATCCTGGCGTCCGTTCCGGTCCCGCGATGAGGACAACAACGTCCGACGCGTTGACGCAGATCATGCCGGCGCGGACTGTTTCCGCCCACAGCATGGACCAGGCGGCCTGAATGGCCATCACCGGCCGTTTCGTCCTGCTGGCCCTGATGGGCTTGGTCCCGATTGTGCTGATGCCGGCATGGGTGACGGTCCTGGTGGTGATCAGCGCCCTGGTCCTGGCGTTGGTTGTGGACGTGCTGATCGCGGCTTCTCCGGCAGCGCTGATTCTGGACAGGCAACAACCCGGCAATGTGACCCTGGAGTCCAGCGTGGATGCCGTGGTGACCATCACCAACCCCACAACCAGGACATTGCGCGGACGATTCCGCGACGCGTGGCAGCCCTCCGCGGGTGCCGCCAATCCGGTGCAGTCCCAGGTGATCCCGTCCGGTGAACGCCGCCGCCTCATCGTGGGACTGCTTCCGCGCCGCAGGGGAGACCTCCATTCACCCCACGTCACCATCCGGTCCTTGGGACCTCTGGGACTGGCCGGGAGGCAGCGAACACGGGAACTCCCCGGACGGGTGCGGGTGCTGCCGCCTTTCCACTCAAAGAAACACCTCCCCTCAAAGCTGCGCAAACTGAGGGAACTCGACGGCAAGGCCGCTGTGCAGATCCGGGGAGCCGGCACCGAATTCGATTCCCTCCGTGACTACGTGCGCGGTGATGACGTCAGGTCCATTGACTGGCGCGCCACTGCACGCCGGACCTCTGTGGTGGTCCGGACGTGGCGTCCGGAACGCGACCGGCGGGTCGTGGTGGTTTTGGACACCTCCAGGACCGCTGCGGCACGCATCGACGACGAGCCCCGCCTGGACACCGGCATTGAAGCCGCGCTGCTGCTGGCGGTTCTGGCCGAGCGCGGTGGAGACCGCGTGGACTTCCTCGCCTACGACCGCCGGCTGAGGGCCAGGGTGGAATCGGCGTCCAAGGGAAACCTGCTTGGCCAATTGGTCCAGGCCATGGCCCCTTTGGAGGCTGAACTGATTGAACTGGACTGGCAGCAGATTCCCGCCCAAGTCCGGGCCGTCTCGGCGCACCGCTCGCTGGTGGTCCTTCTCACGGCGCTCGACGGCGGTGCCCCCGAGGAAGGCCTGCTCCCCACCGTGGCGCACTTGTCCCGCCATCATGTGGTGGTTGTTGCCTCGGTGCGCGATCCTTTGCTGGCCCAGATGAAGGAACAACGCGGCACGGCCAGCCAAGTGTTCCGCGCTGCAGCAGCTGAACGGGCGCTGCTGGAACGGGCAGCAGTTACTGCCCAGTTGCGCCAACTTGGCGCGGAAGTGGTGGATGCCGAACCGCTGGATGTTCCACCCCGGCTCGCCGACACTTATATTCGTCTCAAGGCCGCCGGCCGGCTCTAGAAGGAGAACCCATGACTGCCCCCATCTACCAACGTGCCCTCGGTGACGACTTTGGGAAACTGATGCCCGAGCTGCAGGAATACTTTTCCCTGGCAGAGGGCTCCGGTTTCTACGGGATCGGCCAAGGGGTCTTTGATGTCGTGGGCTGTCGTCAAGCGTGGTTGAGGCCACTCCTGGCCCTGACCGGGAGCGAAGAAGCTTTTTTCCCTGAGTACGGCGAGGGTATCCCCTTCCGCATTGAGAACCACGCCCATGTGGACCCCTTCGGCCGCCCTGCCCTTACAGCGCGGCGGGAGATCCGTTTTCCTTCCGGAACCCGGCTTTTCCATGACACCACCAGCGCGGTTCCGGCCACGGCCGGCAGTAACGGACACCACGGGGCGGATTCCCGTTTGGTTGACCACGTGGGGCGTTACCGGAGGATGGTCACGGACTTGGACGTCAGTGTCACTTCCGTCGGTCATCTCCGCGGAGTGTCCAAGGCCAGCAGGCTTTTCCTGGGCCCGCTCCGCATCCCGCTGCCCGCCGCCCTTGATGCCCGGGCCTACGCCGAACAGTGGTGGGACAGTACCGAGGGCAAACACCGCATCCAAGTGAAGGTCATCCAGCCGCAGATCGGTGTGGTACTGGTGTATGCCGGCCGCTTCGACTACCGCCTGGCGCCCTACCTGCCGGGCACCGCCCCCGGAACGTCCCTTCCCCGCTACGCTGAGCCGGATCGCTGGGAAGAACGCATTTAGCCATGGGTCAGTTGGTCCAAAGCATCGGCCACATGGGTGAGCTTGGTCAGGACGTCCTTGGCCGACGAGGGCGTGAAGTGTTCCAACCCGGTGGAAGGGGTCACCCGGAGACCGGCCAGCTGCGATGCCGGCAGGCCAAGTTGGCGCCACGGAGTCCACAGGGATTCCACAATCTCCGACGTCCGCGGAAAGTCTGCCCGGGCATCGCGGGTATCCAGGGCTCCCGCCCACACGCGTTTGCCGGCTTCCACAGCGGAGGCAAGTTGTTCCCACTGGCGGCTGGTCAATGCCTTCAGGGGAACTGCGACTCCGTCCGCTCCTGCATCGATGATCCTGCCGATGGGTGCTTCGACTTCAGGCACCGAGACCACCACTTCGACGGCGCCGGCAGCCTTGAGCGACTCAATCACCAAGCGCCAGGCACCGGTCACCTCGTCACCCGGAACGGACCTCAGCGTGCGGTAGCCGCTCGCCGTGGGGATGGCTCCAGCCATGATGGCCGCGACGTCGGGTTCGTCCACTTGCACCACAATTCCGGCGCCGGGAACGGCTGAGGAAACACGCTTGAGGTAATCGCCCATGCCCGCGGCCAGGGACTCCGCGATGTCGCGTCGAGCACCGTAGTCCAACAGCGCACGTTCCCCGCTGTGCAGGTACAGGCTCCCTGCCAGGCTCAGGGGCCCCAGCAAGTGGATCTTGATCTCCCGGGCAGAAACGTCCTCAGCGCCCGCAATATCGGCCAGGATGTTGATGTCTGTTGCCATTGCCGACCGCGCCCGTTGCGAATCCCGGCCGGGGTTGTCCACCAGTCGCCAGCCGTGCGGCTGGACATCGAGTGCCAGTTCAACCAACAAGGACCCGGTCCGACCCACCGCGTCAGCACCCACCCCGCGTGCCGGAAGCGAGGGAAGGAACGGCAAATGGGGATCGCCAAGTTCTCCGCGGATAATCCGGGTGGCCTCGGCAGGATCGCTGCCGGGCCAGGGCCCCAAAGCTGTTGCGCTGGCCCGCACGTTTGTCACCGCCCCCACAGTTACGCCTGTCGGCTGGAGATCTGGTGGTCCTCAGCAATGGCCTCATGGTGGCGGATGACTTCACTGATGATGAAATTCAAGAACTTTTCCGCGAAGGCCGGATCCAGGTGGGCGTCCTCGGCGAGGCGGCGCAGGCGGGCAATCTGGGCGGCTTCCCGCCCCGGATCTCCGGCCGGCAGCTGATGGGTGGCTTTCAGGACGCCGACTTTTTGTGTGGCCTTGAATCGTTCAGCGAGCAGGAAAACCAAGGTGGCATCGATGTTGTCGATGCTTGAGCGGATGGACAACAGCTCATCCATGATGGAGCGGTCCACGTGGCCGGCAAGTGAACTCGCTGCCGGGTTGAAGGAATCTGCGTCATCCGGAAGGGCAATGTTGTGCTCGGTCATGAACCCCAGTCTATGGTGTGGGACGCTACCGTTGCCGGTGTTACCTTCTGCGGGGACGCAACGGAGAAGCAAGAAGGCACGCCCTCCGGAGTGGAGGACGTGCCTGGTCAATATCTTGCCTAGCCGCCAAGCAACGCGCGGTGGGCATCCCGCCGTCGTGCTTGTTCCCCGGGATCGGGAACGGGCAGGGAGGCGATGAGCCTCTTGGTGTAGTCGTGCTGGGGCGAGCCCATCACTTGGTTGCCTATCCCCTGCTCCACCAGACGGCCTTTGTACAGGACCCCCACCCAGTGGGACAACATGTCCACTACCGCGAGGTCATGGCTGATGAATAGAGCGGCAAAGCCGAACTCCTCCTGAATGTCCTTGAACAGTTCCAGCACCTTCGCCTGGACGGAAACGTCCAGGGCCGACGTTGGCTCGTCGGCAATCAGAAGCCGCGGGCTCAACGCCAGCGATCTGGCCAGGGAGGCCCGCTGGCGCTGGCCACCGGAGAGCTCGTGCGGGTAGCGCTGGGCATACGACGCCGGCAGCTGGACTGACTCGAGCAGCTCGCCCACCTTCTTCCGTACCTCCGCCGGACCCGGCTTGGTGTGGATGATCAACGGCTCTGCGACACACTCTCCGATGGTCAGGTGCGGGTTGAAGGATGCCGCCGGGTCCTGGAAGACGAAGCCGATGTCCTTGCGCAAAGGCCTGAAGCTGCGCTCTTTGAAGTCCAACATCTCGTAGCCCAGAACCTTCAGGCTTCCGCCAGTGGTCCGGGTCAGTCCAGCGATGGCCCGGCCGATGGTGGACTTGCCTGAACCCGACTCCCCCACCAGCCCGAAGACTTCATTCTCGGACACCGTAAAGCTGACGTCATCCACGGCCTTGAATCCGCCGCGGCCAAACCTCCCGGGATATTCAATGGTCAGGTTCTTGGCTTCCACCAGGACCCGGCCCTCCTGGTGCATGCGGCTCCGGGCTCCTTCGGATGCTGAATGGCGGCCCAAGTGCGGTACCGCGGCCAGGAGGTCGCGGGTGTACTGCTGCCGCGGCTCGGCGAAGAGTTTGCGGGAGGACGCTTCCTCCACAACATCGCCCTGGTACATGACCACCACGCGGTCGGCCAAGTCCGCCACCACGCCCATGTTGTGGGTGATGAGCACAATCGAGGTGCCGTAGTTGTCCCGCAGGTCCCGGAGGAGCTGGAGTATTTCGGCCTGGACGGTGACGTCAAGTGCCGTGGTGGGCTCGTCCGCCACGATCAGGCCGGGCTCGAGCGCCAGGGCAGCAGCGATGACCACCCGCTGTTTCTGTCCGCCGGAGAACTGGTGCGGGTAGTAGTTGACCCGGGTTTCAGGGTCCGGAATGCCCACCTTGCGAAGAGCTTCAACTGCACGTTTTTTGGCTTCCTTGGCCGACACCCTGTGGCCGTCGGTTGCGTGCGCCCGGATGCCCTCAGCGATTTGCCAGCCCACGGTGAATACAGGGTTGAGCGCTGTTGACGGTTCCTGGAACACCATGGCAACATCACGGCCGCGGATCTTGCGGAGGGTGGATTTGCTGACGCTGATCACATTGTTGCCGTTGATCACCACGGCCCCGGAACTGATGGCCGTTTCGGGAAGCAGCCCCAGGATGGTTTTTGCCGTAACGGTCTTGCCTGAGCCCGACTCCCCTACGATTGCCACTACTTCGCCGGGTTTCACTTCAAGGCTGACGTCCTTGACGGCGTGGACGTCCCCGCCATCAGTGGCGAAGGTGACTTGGAGCTGGTCGATGGTCAGGACCGGCTCAACAACTGCAGCGTGGTCCGGTGTGTGTCCGATGGTGGTCATGGCTTTCCTGCCTCTGCCGGGGCGGACGGCGTTCCTGGTGCAGGCTTGGCCGGTGGTGCTCCGGCCCGTTTGCGTCCGCGGATACGGGGGTCGTTGAGATCGTTGATGCTCTCCCCCACCAGGGTCAACCCCAGGACGGTGAGGACGATTGCGATGCCCGGGAAGACTCCTGTCCACCAAATACCGGAGGACGTATCGGCCAGCGCTTTGTTGAGGTCGAAGCCCCACTCGGCTGCGGAGGTGGGTTCAATACCAAATCCCAGGAAGCCCAGTCCGGCCAGGGTCAGGATCGCCTCGGAGGCGTTCAACGTGAACATGAGGGGAAGGGTCCTGGTGGCGTTCTTGAAGATGTGCCGGCTGATGATGCGGATACTTGACGCACCGAGCACCTTTGCGGACTCAACGAAAGGCTCAGCCTTCAGCCGGATGGTCTCGGCGCGGATCACCCGGAAATACTGGGGCACAAAGACCACCGTGATGGAGAAGGCGCAGGAGAAGATTCCGCCCCAGAAACTGGATTGCCCGCGGCTGATCACAATCGAGATCACGATCGCCAGGAGCAGGGTGGGGAAAGCGTAGATGGCATCGGCGATGACCACCAGGATCCGGTCCAGCCATCCACCGAAGTAGCCGCTCAGAAGCCCCAGTGCCACACCCAGGAACAGGGACATGGCCACCGAAACAACAATCACAGTCACGGCGGTTTGTGAGCCCCAGATCACCCGGGACAACACGTCGTAGCCACCAACAGTGGTTCCCAGCAGGTGTTTTCCGCCCGGAGCTGCCTGTGTGGGGAAGGAACCGGATGCGTCGCTGAGTTGCGAGTATCCATAGGGGGCAAGGAGCGGGGCAAAAATACTGGTGAGGATGAACAGCCCGCTCAGGACCACCCCCACAATCAACATCCCGCGCTGGAGTCCCACGCTCTTCCTGAGGTGGGAAACCACGGGGATCCTGGACAGGAGCGGCTGCCGCGGTGGTGTCAGTGTTGGAGTGGTCATGTCAGTACCTCACGCGGGGGTCGATGAGCGCGGCTATGATGTCCACGATGAAGTTGGTGACGGCCACAATGATGGCCAGGAGCACCACGATGCCCTGCACTGCGACGAAGTCGCGGGCGTTCAGGTATTGCACCAGCTGGTAACCCAGCCCTTTCCACTCAAACGTTGTTTCGGTCAGGATGGCCCCGCCCAGCATGAGCGCGATCTGCAGGCCCATGACGGTGATGATCGGAATCAGCGCTGGCTTGTACGCGTGCTTGGTCACCAGCCGGAATTCGCTGACGCCACGGGAGCGCCCGGCTTCAACATAATCCTTGCCAAGGGTCCCGATCACGTTGGTACGCACCAAACGCAGGAACACTCCAGCGGTGAGCAAACCCAAAGCCACGGCGGGGAGGACTGCGTGGGCAGCAACGTCTCCCAGTGCGGTGAAGTTGCTGCTGCGCAAGGCATCCAGCCAGTAGATCCCCGAGGGAGCCGCCAGGTCACCCATGGTGAGTTCGGTCCTGGTGGACGCTCGTCCCGCCACCGGGAACCACCCAAGCCAGACGGAGAACGTCAGCTTAAGGAGGAGGCCGGAGAAGAACACCGGGGTGGCGTAGCAGAGGATGGCGAAGAACCGCAGGAACGCATCAGGGGTCCGGTCACGGTGCTGCGCGGCGACAAGCCCGAAGGGAATGCCGACTGCGAGCGCCACGATCAGGGCGTTGATGGACAGTTCCAGGGTGGCTGCGCCGAAGGTGGTGAGGACCTCCAGCACTGGACGGCGGTCCGTGATGGTGGTGCCGAAGTTTCCTGTCAGCAGTTGGCCCAGGTATTCGAAGTACTGCACCAGCACCGGGCGGTCGTACCCGGCGTCGTGAATGCGTTGAGCCAGGACGTCGGGAGGGAGCCGGCCACCTTGGGCTGCCGTGATGGGGTCACCAATGACCCTCATGAGGAAGAACACCAGGGTGACGAGGATAAAGACTGTGGGAATGATCAGGAAGAACCTGACCACGATGTATCTGCCAAGGCCTCCCCCGGCTTTGGATTTGCTCTTGGGTGCAACGACGCCGGGCTCGGCCTCGGGTACCTCTATCAGTGTTGTCATTGTTACCTGTATTTCCTGCCCGTGGATTGCGCGGGATTGGGCCTCATACGTGCCGGCCACATGTGCCGGTCAGCAAAGGAGGCGGGACGCATGGTCAGCGCCCCGCCTGCCTTCCCATTACTGGGTTTCGTTTACTTGGAAATGGTTCCGAGGCGGAACTTGAAGGAAGGATCCAGCGTCTTGTCGACGCCGTTCACTCCGCTTCCCACCACGGCAACCTGGGCACCTTGGAGGAGTGGCAGGGTGGAGATGTCCTTGGCCAAAGCGTTCTGGACATCCTTGAGGTCTGCCTCGCGCTTGGTCTTGTCCGCTTCAGTGAGCTGCTTGCCGATGAGCTCATTGACGGTGGCGTTGTTGTAGTGGTTCTTCAGGAAGCCGCCCTCAGGGAAGAACGGCGTGAGGTAGTTGTCGGCGTCGCTGAAGTCCGGGAACCAGCCGAACTGGAACAACGGGTATTCATCGGCGCGGCTTGCCTTGCTGTAGGTGACCCATTCGGTGGACTGCAGGTTCACGGTGAAGAGGCCGGACTTCTCCAGCTGTTCCTTGACCATGGCGTACTCGTCACCTGAGGATCCACCGTAGTGGTCCGGGTTGTACTGCAGGTTCAGCGCCACGGGTTCGTTGATGCCGGCATCGGTCATGACCTTCTTGGCCTTGTCCAGGCTGGGCTTGCCGCCATCGCCGTAGGCATCCTTGAAGGATTCGTTGGCGCCGAGGAATCCGCTGGGGACGTTGGAGTACAGCGGCAGGTAGGTGCCCTTGTACACCTGGTCGGCGATTGCCTGCCGGTCCACCAGGTTGGCGATCGCCTGACGTACGGCCAGGGCCTTGGCGGGATCGGCCCCGGTTGCCTTGGTACCGAACGGCATGGTGTCGAAGTTGAAGGTGATGTAGCGGATTTCGCCGCCCGGGCCAGTGAGGACCTTGACCTTGGAGTCCTTGCGGAGATCGTCGATGTCGGTCGCGCTGAGGCTGCGGAAGGCAACGTCAATGGCGCCCTGCTGGATTTCGAGCTTCAGGTTGGTGGGGCTGGCGTAGTACTTGATGGTGGCAGCGTCGTTGGCCGGCTTGCCCAGGACACCCTTGTAGTCGGCGAACGCCTTGAAGCTGACAAGTTCGTTCTTCTTGTAGCTGTCAATGGTGTATTGGCCGTAGAACGCGTTGGCCTTGATGATCTCGTCGTCAGAGAGGACCTTGTCTGCCGGGAAGACTTCGTCGTCCACGATCGGCGCGGCAGGGCTGCTGAGAATCTGGGCGAAGGTTTGGTCGTTGGCGTTCTTGAGCTTGAACACAACTGTGGTGGCGTCCGGAGCGCTGACACTTTCAATGTTTGTCAGCAGCGAAGCCGGGCCGGCCGGATCGTTGATGGCCACCTGGCGGTCGAAGGAGAACTTAACGTCCTTGGAGTCCAGAGTGTGGCCGTTGGCCCATTTGAGGCCGGATTTGAGCTTCACGGTGTACTCGGAGGGAGCGGTGAAGGATGCTGATTCGGCGAGGTCCGGCACCGGCTCTGCGCCACCTGGCTTGGAGTTCAAAAGGAAGGAGTAGACCTGGTTCATCACCATGAATGAGCCGTTGTCATAGGAGCCTGCAGGGTCCAGGGAAGTGACCTTGTCCGTAGTGCCGTAGGCGACGGGGCCGCCGGCAGCAGGGGCGGACGAGGATCCGCCGCCGGAGGGCCCGGTGCAAGCCGTCAACGCGATTGCGGAGATGCCCGCTAGCGCGATAACGCTGTGCAGGGCCTTCTTGTTCAGTGCCATCTGGTGAACCTTCTGTTCGATGGATTGGGCGCGCCGCCGTGGAATATTTGTGACGACGGACACTCTTGATCCCATGATTCAACCAGACGGAATGGCTTGCAGGGCCCGTTTATTGTGATTCGAGACACAAAATTTACTTTCCAGTAGCTTCGCATCAGCACCGGAATGCATTGTCCAAGCGCGCGGGCAGGAATATTCTGTTGCTGCTGGTCTTCAGCCTCGGATGTACTAAGGAAGCGGCCATGGGAAAAGCAGCCCTCTGCGTGGGGATCAATACGTTCAAGTACCTTCCCCAATCGAGCTGGCTCCACGGATGCGTCAACGACGCCGAGGACTTGGCCGCTGCGCTCAAAGGACAGTACGGTTTCGACGACGGGAATGTCACCCTCCTGCGCGATGCCGACGCAACCAAGGACGCAGTCATGGGTGGGATCAACAGCATGGTGGATGCTGCCGTGGCGGGTACCATCAACCACTTGGTGTTGACGTTTTCAAGCCACGGAACACAAATTCCCGATACCACCGGCGACGAGGATGACAGCCTGGATGAGGCCTTCGCCTGCCATGACATCAACAACTCCGGGGATTCCTGGGATCCGGCAACCGTCATTTCCGATGACGAGTTGGGGACTGTTTTCGCCAGGCTCCCCCAAGGGGTCCTCATGGACGTCGTTTTGGACACCTGCCACAGCGGAACGGGGCTGAAATCCCTGGACCTTTTGCCGGGACGACGCCCGCGCTTCCTTCCTGCCCCTGAACCGGCTGCCGCCGTCGAAAACGACGACAAGGAGACCCGGACCCTGCGGGACATGGTCAAAGCGGCCAAGCTTTCAGCCCCGGTCCTGATGGCCGCGTGCAGGTCCGACCAAACAGCAGCCGATGCCCTGCTGGAGGGCCGGTACAACGGCGCCTTCACGTACAACTTCCTCAAAGCACTCACGAGCGATCCCAAGCTGGGGCGGGCAGACCTGCTCAAGCTTGTCACCAAAGGTTTGAAGGCCGGCGGCTTTGACCAGGTAGCCCAGCTGGAGGCAGCGAAAGCCGCACGAAAGACAGCCTGGGGAGCTTGAGGCCAGGGTCACGAGCCACAACACCCGGGTCCGCACGCCCCGGCCGGGTCAGCTGCCGGTGCCGTGGAACTTGTTCCGAACCTCCTGTGAGGCTGCCACCTCGGCATCATGATGTTCATCCGAGCCAAACAACTGCCCTTGCCGTCCTCGATCCATCACCGGTTTGAGCGCCGCATACACCAGGCGTCCACCGGCGTCGAACCTCAGCAGGCCTCCACCCCGGATATCGATGTAGTCGCGCTCCGTCAGCAGCCCCAGCCGGACCTTGGCTTCCCTTCGGCTCATCCGGACGGTCTGGATGAAGGAGGCACCGATCTCCGAGATGATGAAGCCATCGGGTGACACCCTCTCGGAGGTACGGACCCTGGTTGAGCTCAGCGGCGTTCGCCGTTCCAGCCTGGCGGCTTCCAGCAGCCGCGGATTTTCCCAGACGAACCGCTGCACTTCCTGCGGGTCCGAGCCCAAAGCCGATAAGCGTATGGGATACCGTAGCCCCAGGTAGTTCTCAACACCGCTGATGTTGTTCGCGGAAACCCTCCGGATGCCGATCGCCGCGAACTCCTCCTGGATCGCTTCCCGGTATCCGTAGGGATCCTCGGGCACCATGTCCACGTCAGCGGCAATGATGCCGCGGAGCAGATCACGCCAGGAGACGTCAACCGGCGGCATGTAGGAGAGCCCACGGATGACCATTTTCAGAATGCGTGTAGCCACGATGGATCCCGACTCGGCCTTTTGTTGCAGGTTCTGGCCATCACCGAACCGGGCATTCCGCTCAGACCACAGCCGGCCGACTGCCCGCAGAACTGCTCCCACCACCACGGCGCCTTGTTGATGAGGCTCAGGGATGGACCTCCACCCCTCAGGAACCGCGCCAACGAATGGCTGGCGCAGTGGGCCGCGGGCCAGGAGGCCGCGTGCGAAGTCAAACAAGGAACTGGACAGGACGGCATCATCAGCTCCCCCCATCAGCAGATCGGCCGCAGCAACCTCCAATTGCCGGTGCACCACTTCCCAGGACGAAAATACGGACAGGATGGCTACCAGATCTGCCAATGCCTCGTGCATGGCGAGTTGTTCGGTTGTTGCCATCTGGTCCGCCCACGCCGGACGGAAGCCATCCAGGATCGCGTGTGTCACCTCATGGGCAACGATGTCCCGGTACAGGGCCATCGGTACTTTGTAACCCAACCTGCCCACGGACCCGAAGCGGATGATGTTGGTGCCGCGCTCGTAGCCGGTATCTGTTGCCGTCACCAGATCCCGTGCTTTGAGGACCACCCGCCCCTCGGGGTTCCACGGCATGCGCCTGCCCAGGGTGCTCTCAAAGATGTCCAACGTACTCATGGCCACCCCGTAAACATGCTGGGCCAGGAACCGGGTGTCGTCCAGCAATTCCCGGAGGCCCGATCCCGGCGGCTCCGAGACCAATTGCCAAGGGTCTCCCTGGCGGGTCAAGGTCACGGTGGAAACAGTGGTCCCGCGCCATTTCCGGATATGCACGGCGTACCGGTGCCCAGTGGGTCCCCTGCGCAGTCGTTCCACGGGGATACGGACCTGGGCCGTCAACGGCTCCTTGCCGGCGGCACCGAGCGGGCCTTCAGCAAGGATGGTCACGGAGACGGTCTGCCCGGCCTTGATATCGCCCGGGCCCCTCTTCGGTAATGCCACAGTCATCGCCGTCCCCACCACGGACCCATACACCGCAGCGGAAGCGCTGCTTAGGCCAGTATGGTGGCGGGCTCAGACGGAGGCAATGGTTACTGGAGTGCTGCCCTCTGGAGTGATCGCGCAGCGTCAATGGTGGCCTGCCCCAGGACCCTGCTTCCTTGGTACAGCACCACGGTCTGGCCCGGGGCCACACCCCTGAGGGGATCGGTCAGGGTGACCACCAGTTCGGCGCGTTCCACGCCGTCGTCGTCCTTCACGGCTTCCACCTTGGCAACCGCAGGGACGGGGTCCCCATGGGCACGCACCTGGGCGTGGCAATCGAATTCAGCTCCGGTGGCAACCTCGGCAATGGGCAAACCGGCCCAGGAAACCTTGATGCCCCGGAGCTCGTCGATGGCCAGGAGCGCTTCGGGGCCCACCACCACTTTGTTTTCCTTGGGGCGGATCTCCAGGACAAAGCGGGGCTTGCCATCGGCGGCAGGGGTTCCCAGCTTCAGGCCACGCCTCTGGCCCACAGTGAAAGCATTGGCACCGGGGTGCTCGCCAACCTTGCTGCCCGTTTCGTCAACGATGTCCCCGGTGGTCATCTCGATCTTTTCAGCCAACCACCCACGGGTGTCGCCGTCGGAAATGAAGCAAATGTCGTGGCTGTCAGGCTTGTTGGCCACGGACAGTCCACGCCGCTCGGCTTCGGCCCTGACCTCGGCCTTGGAGGGGGTGTCGGCCAAGGGGAACATGGAGTGCTTCAGCTGCTCGTGCGTCAGGACACCCAGAACGTAGCTCTGGTCCTTGGCCCAGTCGGCAGCGCGGTGCAGCTCGCGGTTGCCGTCGGCATCCTCGATCACTTTGGCGTAGTGCCCAGTGCATACGGCGTCGAAACCGAGGGCAATGGCCTTTTCCAGCAGCGCGGCAAACTTGATGCGCTCATTGCAGCGCATGCAGGGGTTGGGGGTGCGTCCGGCGGCGTACTCGTCAATGAAGTCCTGGACCACGTCTTCCTTGAAGCGCTCAGAGAAATCCCAGACGTAGTAGGGGATGCCCAGGACATCGCAGGCGCGCCAGGCATCACGGGAGTCCTCGATAGTGCAGCAACCCCTGCTTCCTGTGCGGAGGGTACCGGGCATTCGCGACAACGCGAGGTGGACTCCGACGACGTCGTGTCCTGCCTCCACGGCGCGGGCGGCGGCCACGGCGGAATCGACTCCGCCGCTCATTGCTGCAAGTACTCGCATGCTGGCTTTCTGGGTTTGGGGCTGCTGATGGTCCGGCCCGGAACGGCCAGTGCGCCCATCCATTCTAGCGCTCAGGTACCAAGGTGTGCTAAATCCGGCCTCAGTACCCCGGCCCGGCGGCGGGTATCGCGGTCAGCCCAGCTTCTGCCGGGCCACGGTTGCCGCGGTTTGGATGCTGGACTCGTGACCGGCCATTCCGGCCTGCCGTGCCCGCGAACAGGCCTCGGGCAAAGCCTTCAGCAACGCGTCCACATCGGCGTCGGTGGAGCTGTGTCCCAGCGTGAAGCGCTGCGCACCGCGCGCGGTGTCCTCATCCAGGCCCATGGCCAGGAGGACATGCGAGGGCCGCGGCACGCCCGCAGTGCAGGCAGACCCCGTGGACGATTCCACACCTGCTAGGTCCAGGAGGAAAAGAAGGGAGTCCCCTTCGCACCCAGGGAAGGTGAAGTGCGCGTTGCCGGGAAGCCTGCCATCCCCCCGGGCGCCGCGCAGCACAGCATCGGGGACGGTCGCCAGGACTCCGTCGATCAGCCGGTCCCGCAGGGAGCTGAGGCGCTGGTGCTCGGCTGCCAAGCGCGACGTGACCGCTTCCGCCGCCGCGGCGAAGGCTGCGATGGCTGGAGTGTCCAGGGTTCCGGACCGCACGTCGCGTTCCTGGCCCCCGCCGTGCTGGACCGGCGTCAGTTTCACCGCACGGCCCAGGAAAAGGGCGCCCACGCCTACCGGGCCGCCCAGCTTGTGCCCGGAGACCGACATGGCGGAAAGGCCTGATTCCCGGAAGTTGACCGGCACCGAGCCAAAGGCCTGCACTGCATCCGAATGGACTGGAATACCGTGCTTCTGTGCCAGCCCTGCGATGTCCGCCACGGGCTGGATGCTGCCTACCTCGTTGTTGGCCCACATCACGGTGATCAGCGCCACCGCCCCGGGATCGCGCTCAATCTCCCGTTGGACCACGTCCGGCTGCACCACACCCTCGCTGTCCACAGGGAGCCACACAACGTCCGCGGCCTCGTGACGTTCCAGCCATTCCACGGTGTCCATGACGGCGTGATGTTCGACGGCGGAACACAGGATCCGGTTCCGGCGTGGGTCTTCGCCGCGGCGGGCCCAAAAAAGGCCCTTGACAGCCAGGTTGTCCGCTTCCGTTCCCCCGGACGTGAAGATAACTTCAGAAGGGTGCGCTCCTGCGGCTGCGGCCAGGGTCTCCCGTGCGTCCTCCACCGCCCTGCGCGCGCGACGCCCCGCTCCATGCAGGGAAGAGGGGTTGCCCGTCCGGGCAAGCTCGCGCGTCATGACAGCGAGCGCCTCGGCCGAAAGGGGCGTGGTGGCGGCGTGGTCAAGGTAAGCAGGCACTGCACAATTCTACCGAGGGGAACTGCCGGGTCTACCGGGGAGAACTGCCGGGTCTACCGGGGGGCAGCACCAGCCGGCAGTTCCCCTAGGACTGGGGCACGATGGCGAGCTTGGCGTCCAGGTCCAACCGGGCCGCTGCCAGAGCCGCATCAGTGGGGCACGCCAGGGAAATATAGACGGAAGATTGGGGCGCGCTGAACAGCCTGGCAAGCACCAGGGACGCAGTCCCGCCGGAAGCCGCAGGCGAGGTCAAGGACAGGAACTCCACAGCGCGCGGGGGTTTATCCGTGTCCTGGCCCCAACGGAGGGTGGCAGGTTTCAGGGTTTCGGGGCTGATGCCGGCGTCCAGGTAGTGGAACAGCTCCTGGGTGGAGGCAGTGTCATCACCCTTGGTTACCAACGGGCCCTGGTTGACGCTGACCCTGACGTTGAGGAGGCACCCATCGGTTTTCTTGTAACGCACTTCGCCCTGAAGGCCGGAATGAACCACGGACCAGCCGGGGATCTCCTCCAAGCGGGTAGCCACCGTGACGGGGTCCCCCGGCGCCAAGGTGCCGCCGGCACTGAGCGGCAGGTCTTTGGCAGCCACCGCCGCAGCGTCATGGCCCGGCGTAATGGTGGGGGTAGCCAACGTTGACACTGAGGGGGAAGGCTTGGGTGCGGTGGGGTCCGGCACGTTGACGCTGCAGGAGGAAAGGACGAATCCGGTAGCGGCGAAGCCGATGGCGCCCATGGTCGCGAACCCGGCCATCCGCCGTCGGACATTGATTGTCACCCTCGCCCCCACTTCCGTTGATCTGCAGGCTGCCGCCGCGATCGAGTCTAACCTCCCGGCCGTCAGCAGAGGACGCGAAGGCTGTCCGGCACCGCCTGCACCACGATCGGCAGGGGTCCCACGCGCTCCCCGTCGGCGTAAGCCACCACACCGTCCGCCTCCAGCCGGACTGCGCGGACACGACTGATCCGCACGGCCGGGTGCCCGGTGTGCTTGCCGGCAAACACCTTGGGGAATACCGCCAGGAAGCGGAGCCTGGAGAGGGGCTCCACCACGAACAGGTCCAGCCAACCGTCGTCGGGCAGGGCATCGGGAGTGATCTTCATCCCGCCGCCAATGGATTGTCCGTTCGCCACCGAAATCAGGATGGCCGGCTGGCGCCATTCACGGCCGTCCGCTGTCACTGTGTAATGGATCCTCGGGAAGGACACCAGTTCACGGAGCATGGCCAGGTTGTAGCGGTTCTTGCCTTTGGGCCACCGCCACGTGTTGGCGCGCTCGTTGACTGCGGCATCAAACCCTGCGGATAGAACGCCGGCGAAGCGGGTGTCCACACCTTGGCAGGTGACCATTCCGACGTCGATCTTCCGCCCACCCCCAACCAGGGCCGCCTCGATCCGCGCGCAGGCCCCGGCAACGTGATCCAGGGGCAGCCCGAGCATCCGGGCAACATCGTTGCCGGTGCCGCTGGGGACGATCCCCAAGGGCACGTCCAGCCCCGCCAGCGCATTAACGCCCAGGTTCACCATCCCGTCACCGCCAACCACCACCAGTGCTGCAGTTCCGTCCGGACCGGCAAGGCACTCATCCACCTGCTGCCGGAGGCTGCGGTAGCTGTCGGCCTGAAGCTCGACGACGTCCCAGCCGGCGGCGCGGAAGTACCGGGCGGCCTGGTGGCCGGCACTTTCCCGCCTCCGGCGATGATGTCCGAAGGCCGCGGCAGGGTTCACCGCCAGGACGATCCTGCGTGCCGCTCCGGATGAGGGCCCTGTTTCTGGCTGGTTCACAGCTGAATTATGACAGCCGGGAACCCAGCTGCCCTGTGCCAACGTTCAACAAGTAGCCATGGTTGAACCGATGGCTGGATAAACTTGCCACCACCGCTCCTCCCCCGGAGCGGACCGCCACCAAGAGAAGGGCCCGTGCTTGGCCGAGGGCAGCAGTTCGCATTATCAGGTTCTCCGCGTTTCCGTGACTGCCACGGACAAGGAGATCAAAGTGGCCTACCGTAAGGCCGCCCGGAAAGCACACCCGGACCACGGCGGTGAGGCGGAAGTGTTCCGGCGGGTGACCCTGGCCTATGAGACATTGATAGACCCGCAGCGACGGGCAGAGTATGACCGCAGGTACGCCAGCGGAGCGACCGGTGTCAGCCAACCGCGGCCCGGCGACTACACGGGCAGCACCGCTCCGGGCCCGGCGGCGTCTGCCAACGTCAAGCGACCCCAGTCCCAGCGCAACACTGCAGGGGATCCGGCCGTCTATGTCCCGCCCTTCGACGACCCACAGGAAGTGCCGCTGATCTCCTTGGCGGAGGCCACACAGCAGGTCCATGGCTTGCCGCGCAAACGGGGCATCTTTGGCGCGGAAGCACGCATCCAGCGCGAAATGCGCACGGTGCAGCTGATCAGCCGCCAGGTGTTGTCCACCATCCCCGCGGCCCGGCTCATCAACGGTCTCCGCTCCCCTTCGGACAACAGCCACATAGACCACGCGGTCCTGTCCGGGTATCGGCTGGCCTTGGTGGGCTCCATGTTGCTGCCCAAGGGGGCTTACGCCTGGGACGGCCACTCGTTGCGGCACGGCGGCCGGTCCGTGGCTCCTCCGCAGCTGGCAGAGATTGTCCGCCACATGCAGGACATCTTCCCTGAACTTAACGTCACCGGATGGGTTGTCCTCCACGGCCCGGACGGCAACCTTCACGAGCCGGTGATCGATCAGTACGGAAGGGGCCAGTCCGGCAGCGGAACAATCGAAGTGGTCAATGGGGCTGGCCTGGTCAGGGGCCTGAAGCAATTCTTGACCTCCGGGCCTGCGCCCAACACAGTGGTGGTCCCGGTCCTGGCACGCCTCCTGCGCGGAATGCATTAGTCTCCGGGAGGGCAGGGCTCCGGACTGGATAAGATGGAGGGGTGTTTCGCATCCTCTTCCATACACCAGAAATTCCCGGCAACACTGGGAATGCCATCCGCTTGGCGGCCATCACAGGAGCTGAGCTTCACTTGGTGGAACCCCTCGGTTTCGATTTCTCCGACGCCAAACTCCGGCGCGCCGGCCTGGATTACCATGACCTTGCGGTCGTCACGGTCCATAAGGACATCGACGCCGCTTGGTCCGCCCTTGAGCCGCAGCGTGTATTTGCCTTCACGGCCGATGGGGAGACTTCCTACACGGATGTCAGTTACCGCGAGGGGGATGTCCTGATGTTCGGACCCGAGTCCGTGGGGCTGCCCGCGTGGCTCAAAGAGGACCCGCACGTCACGGCCCGGGTACGTCTGCCCATGTTGCCTTCGCTGCGGTCCCTGAATCTGGCCAACGCCGCTTCCATCGCTGTCTTTGAGGCCTGGCGGCAGAACGGTTTTGCCGGCGCCAAGGTTTGACCCATCCAAGGGTTCCGCAGGACCGAATACCTGTTGCAGGGAAAAACCCTGAGGTGATAAGTCGGGAAGGAGCCACAGTGAGCGTGAAGCTAGCTGGGTTCATGGCGCGCCCTTACGGCACAATGTCCGGGACACTGCCTCCCCGGTCTGCGGTAATTGAACGCAACCACATATGCTGGAAAGTAATGGAAACTCCGAACAGACCCGCCCACCAGGTTGTGGAGGACACCGGAACTGCGCCGGACTTGAATGCGCAGTTGACCGGTCTCCTCGAGCTTGTTGCCGCGGGAAACCAGCAGGCATTTGCCGAGTTCTACAGCCTGACGTCCCGCCGTGTCTTCGGCATGGCCAAGCGGGTCCTGATCGACCCCGACCTCAGCGAAGACGCTACCCAGGAGGTTTACCTTCAGGTGTGGCAGGGCGCTGCAAAGTTTGACCGGGCTGCCGGAACGCCGCTGGCATGGCTGATGACCATCGCCCACCGCCGAGCCATTGACCGTGTACGGGCTGTCCAGGCCGCTACCGACCGCGAAGCCAAATATGGTGCGGCCAGCCAGGATCCGGACCGCGACCTCGTTGCGGAGGAAGCGGACAGTAACTTAGAGGCTGAGGCCGTGGGACGGTGCCTGGCCACTTTGACCGACACCCAGCGCGAATCCGTCCGTCTCGCTTACTACGGTGGCCTGACCTACCGGGAGGTCGCCGAACAGTTGGGTGCAGCCATCCCAACCATCAAGTCCCGCATCCGCGATGGACTCCTTCGTCTGAAAACCTGCCTGGGGGTGGGATCCTATGAGTGAAAACACTGGTGGAGGTTTTATCCGCAGAATGTTTGCCAACGACATCGAAACTGATCTCGCTGAGGGCCGTGTCCTTGAACTGGCCGAACTTTACGCGCTGAACGCTGTCAGCGACGAGGAACGGGCCCTGATCGACCAATTCGTCCTCACCGCCCCGGAGGGCCCCGAGTTCCAGAAACGCGTGCGCCAGGCCCGGGAGACCCTGGCTGTTGGATTTGCGCTCGAAGAAGAACCGCCCGCCGGACTTCTCGGAAACATCATGGACCGCATCAACAACGACGCCGCCGCAGCACCGCCTGCTGCGATGCCTGAAGCCACGGCTGTGGCTCCTGCTACTGACGCTCCGGTGGTGGATGAGCTGGCTGCTGCCAGGGCCAAACGTGAGGAGCGCCGGAGTGGTGGCGCCCGCAAGTGGCTCGTGGGTGTAGCCGCAGCCGCAGTGATAGCGGTAGGTGGGATAGGAGTGGGAACTTACGTCTCCGGGCAAAACGATCCCGTGAACCAGGTGCTGCAGGCACAGGATGTGCAGAAGCAGTCCGCTGATGTTCCCGGTGGTGGCACGGCGACCATCTCGGCTTCCTCCGCCAAAGACTCCTTCGTGGTCCTGATGAACGGCGTTTCACCGGCCCCCGATGGCAAGGTCTACCAGTTGTGGACATTGCCCAAGGACGGATCGGCCCCCGTTTCCCAAGGCACCATGGATGCTGAGGCCCTTTCCAAGCCTGCAGTGGTGAAGGGCTTGTCCACCGCATCATCGGTTGCCATCACGGTTGAACCTGCTGGCGGATCCACGGCACCCACCACCGCCCCCGTGGTGGTAGTGGCACTGTCTGCCTGATCTCCAGAAATAAACTCACGACGGCGGCCGTCCCACCTTGGGTGGGACGGCCGCCGTCGACCTTTTTCCTGCGAATCTCCTGGGTTACACCACCGGAGGTTGGGCTATAAGACCAGCGACAGCAGCATGACAAACCCGAAGCCGACCACCGAGATCAAGGTCTCCATGACGGACCAGGTCTTGAACGTCTCCCCCACGGTGAGGCCAAAGAGTTCCTTGACCAACCAGAATCCCGCGTCATTGACGTGGGAGAGGAACAGCGAACCAGCGCCGATTGCCAGGGCCAGCAACGCCGCGTGGGTGGGGCTCAGGCTGCTGGCCAGCGGCGCCACAATGCCCGCTGCCGTCACCGTGGCCACGGTGGCGGAACCGGTTGCCAGACGCAACGCGACGGCAACAATGAAGCCCAGCACCAACACGGACATGTTGGCACCCTCAGCCCACTTCTTGACGGCATCTCCAACGCCCGCCCCAATCAGCGTCTGCTTGAATCCGCCGCCGGCGCCGACAATCAGGAGGATGGCCGCGATGGGACCCAGGCTTTCTCCGAGTTTGGCTGTGATTTTGCTGCTCGTGAAACCAACTGCGTAACCGAAGCTCACCATGGCCAGGAGCACGGCCAAGGTCATGGCCACCAGCGGCTGTCCCACAAAGTCGAAGAAAATCCGGATACCGGGGGCCGTGGCCGCATCGGGCCAGATGATGCCGCCCAGTGCCTTCAGCAGCATCAGCACCACGGGGAAAATGATGGTCAGCAGGGTCACCAGGAATGACGGCTGGCGCTTGACCTCGCTGAGGTCAGCTGCGTGACGTGTATCCACGCCACCCGCCACTGCCGGAGCATCCACGGGCACCCAGCGGGCCGCCAGCCGGGAAAACAGTGGACCACAGATGATTACTGTCGGGATGGCCACCAGGATGCCCAGGCCCAAGGTGGTGCCCAGTTCGGCCTTGACGGCACTGATGGCGATCAACGGCCCGGGGTGCGGGGGAACCAGTCCGTGCAGCACGGAAAGTCCAGCCAGTGCCGGTATGGCGATCCGCATCAGCTTCATCTGTGAGCGCTGGGTGACCAGCACAATCACAGGCAGCAACAGAACCAGCCCGATTTCAAAGAACATCGGCAAACCGATGATGACGGCCACCAGCGTCATCATCCACACCAGCTTGTTGCCGCTGGCTTTCGCCAAGAGGGTGTCCACCACCCTGTTGGCACCTCCGGAGTCAGCCAGCAACTTCCCGAGCATGGCACCCAGGGCAATGAGCAGGCCGACCTCCTTCAGGACGCCGCCCACACCGTCTTCAAAGTTGGTGATGACCTTGCCGAACTCCACCCCTGAAGCGAGTCCCACAAAGGCAGAGCCAAGCACCAGGGCCAGGAAAGGGTGGAGCTTGAGCTTGGCAATGAGGATAACAATGAGGGCGATCCCCAGGGCCGCCACCACCAGCAGTTGGGTGTCATGCGCAGTCCATTCCTGGACCTGCGCCGTGGTTTCCGCCGTGATCACGGGGCGGTGCTCCCGGATCCTGCGCCAACAGCCTCCAGGCCTAGGCGCTCAATGACTTCATCAGCTTCTTCGGCGGGCGATGCGGAAACACACAGTGAAATGTGGTCTTCGTCCGCTGTGGGCTCTTCCAAGGCATCGAACTGGGATTCGAGCAGGGACGGGGGCATGAAATGTCCGTGCCGGGACGCCAGGCGGTCCGAAATTTTGTCCTTGCTCCCCTGCAGGAAGACGAACACCACCCCTTCGGCCCGGAGGACATCCCGGTACTTCCGCTTCAGCGCGGAGCACGTGATGATGGCCGGGACGCCGGCGGCGGTGTGGTCCTTGATCCACCCCGCAATGATGTCCAACCACGGCCAGCGATCCTCGTCGGTAAGGGCCTGCCCTGCCTGCATTTTTGCCACGTTGGCTTCCGGGTGGAGGTCGTCGCCCTCCGCCAGATCCCAGCCGAGCTTGCCGGCAAGTACACCGGCCACCGTGGATTTTCCTGATCCGGACACGCCCATGATCACCAGTACGGGTTGTTGCGCAGTCTTCGCCATCAAAGTCTGCCTTCCTCGAATAAATATGATTTAACCGAGGTCAAGCATATGACACGGGTAACACCACGGCAATGTCAAAAGCCTGCGATGGTGCTCGGTCCGTTCACCGGGACAACATGGAAGGCTTCAGCACTGGCCCCCGCCGGCAGGCCACCGCGCTCTGCGTTGCGGCACATCAGTGTCCTGACCACGCGTTCCATGGCCTCAAGGTCGGGGTGCTGGCTGGCGTGGACCCTGATGGCTTCCAGCTTTGCATCAACATGGCAGGAAACATCCACAAAATGGTTTTCCCTGGCATCGGGACTGGTGATGAACCAGAGCCATGGCAGCTTGTAGGCCTCCAGGCCGGCCTCTGCCAGCTCCGGATACGCGAAAGGATTCTCGACGGCTGGATACACCGCGCGCGTCACAATTTCGCCCGCCGCAAGGTGGTCCGGGTGGCTCTTTTGCAAGCGGTCCCAGTTCCGCTCCGGGTGCATGGTGAGCACAATGTCCGGCCTGACCTCACGGATCAGCTTCACCACCTTCTTGATGACACTGTGTGACGGTTCAAGGTATCCGTCGCGCTCGTGCAGGTAGTGGATGTCATGGACACCCACCATGGCTGCCGCACGCTGTTGTTCGCCAGCGCGCAGTTCAGTGATCTTGTCCCGGTCCGCAGGATCGAAGCCCCCCGCGTCGCCGTCGGTCATGATGCAGTAGATCACCTGCACGCCGGCTGCAGTCCAGGCCGCGATGGTTCCCGCGGCGCCAAAGTCAATGTCATCGGGGTGGGCGGTAAAACAAAGCACCCGCTCGACGCGCTCCGTGGAGGCGTCGAACGGGCTCTTTGCTGACGCAGTGCCAGTACTCAAAAGGGTCAGGCCTTTCGCTTCTTGATTTCTGCCGTTGCCTGCGGGAGCACCGTGAAGAGGTCACCTACGATGCCATAGTCCGCAATTTCGAAGACCGGTGACTCTGCATCTTTGTTGATGGCAACAATCACCTTGGACGTCTGCATTCCGGCCTTTTGCTGGATCGCTCCGGAGATGCCGGCCGAGATGTAAAGCTGCGGTGACACGGTGACACCGGTCTGGCCTACCTGTGCGTCGTGGCCAATCCAGCCCGCGTCCGTCGCAGCACGGGATGCGCCAACAGCGGCACCCAAAGCGTCGGCAAGTTCTTCCAGCGGTCCAAAGTCACCGTCCACGCCACGGCCTCCGGCCACCACGATGCGCGCTTCGCTCAGGTCCGGCCTGCCGCTGACGGGCTTCTCCGCCCGTGCCGCGACGCGCGCCGAGACGGACAGGGCCTCGGCCGGGACCTCCACGGTGACGGCAGCAGGAGCAGCGGGCACCGAGGCTTCCTCCGGCTCAACGTTGTTGGCCTTGACGGAAAGAACGGTCACCGGCGTGGTGGCCTTTGCCTTGGTGGTGTACGAACCCGCCAGGACGGACTTGTGGGCCGTTCCATCGGCGTCAACACCCACCACATCGGTGATCACACCTGCAGAAAGCCGGATGCCCAGCCGGGCTGCGATTTCCTTGCCTTCGGGAGAGTTGTCCAGCAACACTGCCGTTGCGCCCGCGGCTGCTACGGCAGAGGCAATGAACGCGGCCTTCGGAGCCACCAGGTACTCATCCAGGGTGGTCAGCGACGGCCGGTAGATGGCCGTGGCGCCATAGGCACCCAAGGTTGCGGCGACGTCGTCGTTCAACTCGCCGGAAACCACGACGGCGGTCTCCCCCAGCGAGCGGGCGATCGTCAGGAGCTCAAGGCTGCTCTTCTTCAGGGCTGCCCCGGGGTTGTCAATGAAAACAAGTGCATTTGCCATGGTTGGGATCCCCTTAGAGCAGCTTCTGTGCGGCCAGGAAGTCGACCAGCTTGATGCCGGCATCTCCTTCGTCGGTAATGATG
Source organism: Paenarthrobacter ilicis (assembly GCF_016907545.1). Classification (NCBI taxonomy): domain Bacteria; kingdom Bacillati; phylum Actinomycetota; class Actinomycetes; order Micrococcales; family Micrococcaceae; genus Paenarthrobacter; species Paenarthrobacter ilicis. Next base: position 2,639,631 of record NZ_JAFBCD010000001.1, read on the forward strand.
GTGCCTGCGGTCCGCGGCGGGCGCTCCTCGGCGGACTCCACCACGGTCCAGGAACCGGCCAGTCCCACCTGGGAAGCGTCAAGGCCTATGTCAGCAAGCGACAGGGAGACGATCTTCTTCTTCTTGGCGGCAAGGATGCCCTTGAAATTCGGGTACCTAGGCTCATTGATCTGGTCCGTGACCGACACAACGGCAGGCAACTGCGCCTCAATGGTTTCCGAGTAGTGTCCGGCGTCGCGGCGTGCAGTGACCTTGTTTCCCGAGACCTCCAAGGCGGAAGCGAAAGTCACCTGCGGGAGGGCCAACCGCTCGGCCAACTGGGCAGGAACCAGGGACGTCTCGCCGTCAGTGGACGCCATTCCGGTCACCACCAGGTCAACAGGACGGCCATCGGCGGAGATGTGCCGGATGGCTTCAGCCAAGGCCAGGGAAGTGGCAGCGGCGTCGGATCCCGCCAGGGCGTCATCACTGAGGTGAACACCGGAGGAAGCACCGATCTGAAGCGACTTCTTCACCGCGTTGACCGCACCGGACGGGCCCATGCTCAAGGCAATGACCTCGTTACCGGCCTTGGGACCGCCGCGCTCTTCCGTGAGCTGCAGCGCCGCTTCCAAAGCGTATTCGTCCAGTTCGGACAGGATGCTCTCATCGCGGTCGGTTGTGTTGTCAGGGCCCGTGATGTGCCGGTCAAACTGCGCGTCAGGGACGTGCTTGACCAGAACGACAATCTTCAATGTCTCTTCCACTGTCTTCGAAGCAGCCTTCCATGCTTGTGGACGGCCAACCGCAGCAGCGTGGCCGTGAATTGCCCAGCGCGTGGGCTCGTCCTAGCTAAGCATATTGCCTGCCAAAAACCACTCCCAGCGTTAAGCTCCGTTTCTGCGTCCCGCAGGGAAACGCACGACGACGGCCCGCACCCGCAGGTGCCGGCCGTCGTCGGACATCCATCCATGCGTAACCCTGGCGTGAGCCCCTACTGCTGGGCTGCGTCCAACGTAACCTCAACCTCTTGGGTCTGGCCGCCGCGGACAAGGGAAACCTTGACCTTGGCGCCCGCCGGCTGCTCCCGCACTGCGGCGGTCAACTGGTTGGGATCGCTGACGGTGTAGTCGCCGAACTTGGTGACAACATCGCCTGTTTTGATTCCGGCCTTGGCAGCAGCTGAGCCACTGGTCACCGAAGCGACCTCGGCTCCCACGGAGAACCCGGAGTCACTGCCCGTGGAGGACTTGGCCCGGACGGACACTCCGAACTGTCCGTGGCTGGCCTTGCCGGTATCGATGATCTCCTGGGCCACGCGCTTGGCGTGGTTGATGGGGATACTGAAGCCCACGCCGATGTTGCCGCTGGACGAATCCGACGTGCCGCTGCCGGCGGAGGCGATTGCCACGTTGACGCCGATGATCTCGCCCTTGTTGTTGACCAGGGCACCGCCCGAGTTGCCCGGGTTGATTGCGGCGTCGGTCTGGATCACATTGATGGCTATGGAGCCTTCATTGGCCGTGCTCTGGCTTTGGCTGCCGTTGGGGGGCGCGAACTGGAAGCCCTGGTCCCCACCCTGGGAGCTGTCGGTGCCCTCCTTGGGTGCTGCCGAGGACGCCACGCTGATGGTGCGGTTAAGGGTGGAGACAATTCCGTCCGTCACGGTGCCCGTGAGTCCCAACGGGGAGCCAATGGCGACGGCGGTGTCCCCCACGTTGATCTTGGACGAGTCACCCAGCGTGGCCGGAACCAGGCCGGAAGCGTTCTCCACCTTGATCACGGCGAGATCGGACAATGGATCCGTTCCCACCACCGTGGCCTTGAGGACCTTGCCATCGCTGGTCCTGACTTCAATTGCCGCGCTGGAAGTAGCACCATCCAGGGTGACCACGTGGGTGTTGGTGAGGATGTGGCCCTGGTCATCGAGGATGATTCCCGAGCCCGTGCCCCCTTCATTCCCGCTGGTCGCCTTGATGGTGACCACGCTGGGCGATGCCTTGGCCGCAGCAGCAGTGATGGCGTTGACGTCATCCTTGTTGTTCACAATGACGGTGCTGGACTGGTTTCCGCTGGCCGCCACCGGTGACGGGTTATCCCACAGCGCGTTGCTGCCGGCAACAACGCCGCCGCCAATCAAACCTGCCGCGAGCATGCTGGCAACAAGCGTCCCAACACCAAACGCCGGCTTCTTCTTTGTTGCAACCGACGACGGCTGGCCGGGGACATGTTGGCCGGAGACGTGCTGGCCGCCCGCTGCCTGCTGGTACAGGGGCTGGTTCGGGGTTGCAGCGAACTGGGACGCGTTCCCGTGCGGGGCTTCGCTGCCGTGCTGCGGATTGCTGTGCTGCGGATTATTGCCCTGCTGGGGTCCGTTGCCGGAGCCGTAGAACGGCTGGCGCTGAGGGTACGTGGGGCGCTGTCCGCCGTCATGTCCGGCGGCATTGGGATAGCCTTGCTGCGGCTGCTGCGCTGCGTAAGGCTGCTGCGCGGCGTAGGGCTGTTGCGCTGCGTGGGGCTGTTGCGCTGTAGGCGGCTGGAAGGCAGGAAGTGGGCTCGTGGCATGCGGGGCGGTGTTGGCCTCCGGAGCCTGGTGTGATTCGCTCGCCGGGTTCGCTTCAGCCTCATGGCCTGCGCCGTGGTCCGGCTGCGTCTGCCCTGACGGCCAGGCCGCGTGCTGCTGGGCGTTGTCGCTGCTGCCGGCCACCGACTGCGGCTCTGATGGCTCGCGGTTCTCGGGGGCCTTGCCCTGCTCTGGGTTCTCCGTCATGGGTCTTCCTTTCGTCCTCGTCTTCACTAACTATGTACCCCGTAACTGGAACAAACGATGACGTTCGCTGGGAGCTTCCTGAAAGATGCTACGTTCCATGCAGACCGGGCCAGAAAGGCCGAATAACGGACGGGGAGGGCATCTCTCTCCCATATTTCGCTGGTGGCATATTCGCGGCGGTGGACGGCCAATGGGGTGCACCATAGAATCAAGAGGAATTGCCACAGCGACCTGCGGCTTTACACCATGCGTGGGGGCGCTGAGCATCCTGTGACGATTGGTACGCCTTGTTCCAGTCGCAGACGTGCTGAAGGGTTGCACATGCGGTCAATAGTTAAACGCGTACTCGCTGTCATCGGCGTGGCTGGAGTGTTGGCCCTACCGGCCGGCGCAGCTTTTGCTGCCGATCCCGTGACGATTCCATCCGGGCAGAACATCGTCGACGACGCCAATGTCCTGGGTAGCCGCAAGGGCGAAGTTCAGGACGCCATTCAAAAGACACTCAAGGACCACAAGTACAACTTGTACGTCGTGACGGTGGACTCGTTCACCAATCCTTCTGACCCCAAGGCTTGGACCAAGGCTGTGGCCGACAACCGGGGCATGGGCAAGCCGGACGCCATTCTGGCGATCTCCACGGCCGGCCAGTACAACTTCGCCCTGAACTCCGGCAGCGGCATTTATTCCAAGCAATCCGCCATCGCACAGAATGCCGTGGTACCGAACCTGGCCGGAGGCAAGAAGGACTACGCCCAGGCAGCGATCGATACCGCTGCGGCCATCGGTGATGCCGCAGGCGGTGGCAGCGGCACCGTGCCCAGCGGCAACGCCGGTGCAGGCGTGCTGGTGGGAGTCGGTGTCGTCGCCGCTGGTGGCGCCGGAACATACCTGTACCTGCGAAACCGTCGCAAGAAGAACGGCAACCAGGCCGTCAGCGCCAGCTACGGACCCCAGGGCGAGCAGCTCGACCCCCTTGCCGGTTTGAGCATCCCCGAACTCCGCCAGAAGAGCGGTTCGCTGTTGATCGAAGCTGACGACGCCATCAAGTCCAGCGAACAGGAACTGGGGTTCGCCCAGGCCCAGTACGGCGACTCCGCCATTGGCAACTTCTCCAAGGCATTGGAAGAAGCAAAGGCCCACATGACGGAATCCTTCAAGCTTCAGCAGCAACTCGACGACCACCTTCCCGACACAGAGGAACAGCAGCGCACATGGCTCGGCGAGATCATTCGCCGATCCGAGGCCGCCCTGGCCTCACTCCGGGATCAGAAGGCCGACTTCGATTCCCTTCGCGAGTTGGAGAAGAACGCTCCCCAGGCCCTCGCCGCCGTGAACACCGGCGCGCGTGAGGCTGACTCACGGATTGCCAATGCCGAACAGTCACTGCAGGGCCTTCGGGAGAAGTACGCCGAATCAGCCCTCACCCAGGTGTCGGACAATATCCTTCAAGCGAAGGAACGGCTGGCCTTCGTCCAGAATGCTGCCAACGCGGCACAGGAAAAGCTGTCCGTCGGCGAGAACAGCCTCGCTGCGGTGGCTGTCCGTGCAGCGGAGGAGAGCCTTCACCAGACCAATGTCCTCATCGACGCCATCACCAAGACCGCTGGGAGCCTGGACGAAGCCCGCAATTCCCTTGAGGGGGCTGTCGCTGAGACCAGCCAGGACCTGGCCCAGGCCAGGGCCATGATCCAGTCCGGAGCGCACCCCGAGCTTGCCGGCCCCGTGGCCGGTGTCGAGTCGGCGCTGGCCCAAGTAAAGACGGAGATTCAGGGCGGCAAGATCGATCCGATCGCCACGCTCAGCCGTGTTGAGTCGGCCCACCAGGCCTTGGATCAGTCGCTTTCCGGCATCCGTGACCAGCAGGAACAGGCCCGACGTGCGCAGGCTTCGCTCCAGCAGACCATCATGGCTGCCCAGTCCCAGATCAGCGCGACGTCGGATTACATCACCGCGCGGCGCGGCGGCGTAGGTACTGAGGCCCGCACCCGTCTTGCCGAAGCACAACGCAACCTGGACTATTCGTTGTCCATCTCCCGCAATGACCCGGTGACTGCTTTGACCTACGCCCAGCAAGCACACCAGCTGGCCGCACAGGCGGCGCAACTCGCCCAGTCGGATGTGGACCAGTTCGGTCACGCTGACCAGGGCTACAGCCGCGGTGGCATGTTCGGCGGCGGCGGTGGTGGTGGAGGCCTGGGTGGCGCCATCCTGGGCGGCATCCTCATCAACTCGATCCTCAACGGAGGAAGCGGCGGATGGGGCGGCGGCCACAGCGACGGCGGCGGCGGAGGATTCTTCGGCGGCGACTCCGGAGGTGGCGACTTTGGTGGCGGCGGAGGCGGCGACTTCGGTGGCGGCGACTCCGGTAGCTTCTAGAGAGTTCAAGAAGACTAAGTGGGTCCAATCCCCCACATAGAAGCGGTACAACATCTGATCACTGACTTCAGTGGAACCACTGAGCAGGACGAAAGGCAACACCATGGTTAAGCAGTCCATTTTCGGCAGGATCTCGCAGCTCGCCAAGGCCAACATCAATGCGTTGCTGGACCAGGCCGAGGATCCGCAGAAGATGCTGGACCAGATGGTCCGCGACTACACGAACAACATTGCCGAGGCGGAGTCGGCAGTGGCGCAGACCATCGGCAACCTCCGTATGCTGCAGGCCGATTACAACGAGGACATCAAGAATGCGCAGGACTGGGGCAACAAGGCCCTGGCCGCCTCGCGCAAGGCAGACGAGTACCGTACCTCAGGAAATGCAGCTGACGCCCAGAAGTTCGACAACCTCGCGAAGGTCGCCATCCAGCGCCAGATGACTGCAGAGTCTGAAGCACGTACGGCAGAGCCCAGCATTGCTTCGCAGACCGAAGTTGTGGACAAGCTCAAGACCGGTCTTGACCAGATGAAGAACAAGCTGAACCAGCTCACCGCCAAGCGCAACGAACTGGTGGCACGCTCCAAGACCGCCGCCGCGCAGTCCCAGGTTCACGATGCCCTCAAGAGCATCGACATCATGGACCCCACCAGCGAGGTTGGACGCTTCGAAGAGAAGATCCGCCGCGAAGAAGCCAAGGTGCTTGGCCAGCAGGAACTTGCCAGCTCCAGCTTGGACGCACAGTTCAACCAGCTGGAAGACCTTGGAGAGCAGACCGAAATTGAGGCACGCTTGGCGGCTCTCAAGTCCGGTGGGTCCAAGCCTGCCATCGGCGCAGGGGCCCCGGCATCACAAGGTTCCACTATTGACGAAGCCGATTTCGACAAGCTCTAAGCTGTAACCAAGCACAGAGTCCCTCCAAGGGCCGGATCCTCTCCAGGGTCCGGCCCCTGGCGTTTAACCACCCGGAAGCTAACCCGTCTCCGGCGGTGAAGTCCTTCCGGGACTGGCATCGGTGGCTACCTCAGCACGGATCTCGAAACCTTTGGGGTGGAAGTACGTCACGGTGCATTCCAGCACCTCCCCATGGGGTCCCAGGGTGGTCCGCTCCAGCCGTGGCACCATGGCAAAGCCCCGGACATTCAGGGCATCCGCAAGATGATCCGGCGGTGCATGCATGGTCACGGTGATTTCCGCCCGGTGCAGCGGCTTCAGGGTCCTGTCCTGGATGACCTGGTAGATGGAGTTCCGCTCAGCATCCGCCAGGCTTATGTGGCGGCCTATGTGTGAAGGAATAAAGATTTCCGCTATGGCGTAGGGCCATCCGGCACTTGAGTAGGACCTCCGGATCACCAGCACGAGGTTGTCATCCGAGACCAGCTTGGACGGAACGGAGCCATCCTTCTCCATCCACTTGTACTCAATGAGGCCCTTGACCGTCTTCATGCCGGCTGCGGTGAACGTCTCCATGAAGGGTGCAAGCCGGTTGAGCATCTTCACGGGTCGCTGGGCCATCACGAAGGTTCCCTTGCCTTGCCTTCGCACCAACAGGCCCTTCACCACCAGCTTCTCGATGGCCTTGCGGACGGTGGTCCGACTGATCCCGAAATCGTCCATCAGGGACTCTTCCGTGGGGATGCGTGCTCCGGGATCCAACCGGCTGATCTGTTCAGTCAGGACGTCTGCCACCTGCTGATAGACCGCCACCGGGCTGTCCCGCTGCAAAATACGGCTACCGTTGCCCTGCACATAGTCGTCATTGACCAAGGAGGCCTTCCCTTTCATCCCGCACCCTGCAATTCGGAACCGATGCTAGCACCGGACGCACCACGGGCACCTTAAACAAAAGATCCGGACCAGTAATCTGGTCCGGATCTTTTCTCCAGTTGCGGGGACAGGATTTGAACCTGTGACCTCTGGGTTATGAGCCCAGCGAGCTACCGAACTGCTCCACCCCGCGTCGCAAGAACTACTCTACCCCACCCACCGGGGACGCAATGACCATATGGGGCCCAACGTGCCGCAGATCACGATTCCATCGGAGCGCCTCATCGAGGTGCCGAAGACGCTTAAACAAAAGATCCGGACCAGTAATCTGGTCCGGATCTTTTCTCCAGTTGCGGGGACAGGATTTGAACCTGTGACCTCTGGGTTATGAGCCCAGCGAGCTACCGAACTGCTCCACCCCGCGTCGCAAGAACAACATTACCGTCCGGTGAATGGCAGACCAAATCGAGACGACGTGATGTGCATCTCGCCAAAGGAAAAGGCCGGCATCCGCTCCCCTGGGAACGAATGCCGGCCTTCTATCTACTGCTGTTTGTCACTTACTCGGCGAGGGCGAAGGTGACGGCGTCGCGCTCGGAGAAGCTGACGGCGTCGCACTTGCGTCAGGAGTGCCACCCAAGCGGTTCTCCGCGTCCAGTGCCTTCTTCAAGGCGTCTGACAACTTGGTCTGCTGGGTGCCGTACCCTGCGAAGTCGCCCTTGGCCAAGGCGGCCTGACCATCCTGGATCGCCTTGTTGGCCTCGTCCAGTGCTGCCTTGAGGTCAGCCTTGGCGTCGGTCGGGCCCGTCGGCGGGGTGGTGGTGCCCGGCGGCGCAGTGGGTGTCTGGCCGTTGTTGGCAACATCGCCGGCTGCAGCGCCGGAGTCTCCACCGAACAACTGGTTCAATGCCTCATCCAGCGTTGGTGCAAACCCGATCTTGTCACCGAAAGCCACCAGCACACGCTGCAACGTGGGGTAGGACGTCTCACCGGTGGACTTCAGGTAGACGGGCTGCACATAGAGCAAGCCGCCGCCCACAGGGAGCGTGAGCAGGTTGCCGTTCAGCACATCCGAAGCGCCTTGTCGCAGAAGGTTAAGCGCCTGCGACACCGTGGGATCGGAGTTGAACTTGTTCTGGGCCTGTCCCGGACCAGGAACCTGCGTGTCCGTGGGCAACTGCAGGAGTCTCAGCTGTCCGTAACTGTCCGCTTTGACGCCCTTGACGTTGCCGGCATCGGAATCAGCTGCCAGGAATCCGTAGAGGATGTTCCTTGCGCTGCCGTTGACGGTTTGCGGGATGAAGGACGAGGTCAGCTGGAACGCCGGCTTGTCCTGGTCAGGCATCTGGAGCGACATGTAGAACGGGGGCTGCTTGACGGCCTCCGAGACCGTGGGATCGTTGGGAACGCTCCACGCATCGTTGTTCTGGTAGAAGCTGTCCGGATCCGTCACGTGGTACCGGCCCAGCAGTTCACGCTGCACCTTGAACAGGTCTTCCGGGTAACGGACGTGGCTCATCAAATCGCCGGACATCTCCGAGTACGGCTTAATGACCGTGGGGAAGACCTTCTGCCAGGCTTTCAGGATGGGATCCTGATCGTCCCAGGCGTAGAGGCTCACCGAACCGTCATAGGCATCCACTGTCGCCTTGACCGAGTTGCGGATGTAGTTCACGGAACTGTTCGGCAATGCGACGGTACGGCCCGCACTGGTCTGGGAATCCGCGGTGGCATTCTGCAACTGCTGCGGCTGCGAATACGGGAAGTACTGGCTGGTGGTGTAGCCATCCACGATCCACTTCACGCGACCGTCAACAACGGCCGGGTAGGCATTGCCGTCAACAGTCAGGTACGGGGCCAGCTTCTCCACACGTTCGCGGGGGTTGCGCTCATACAGAATCTGCGACTCGGCATTCACGCCATCGGACAGCAATAGGTCCGACGATTGGAACTTGATGGAGTAGAGGAGACGGTTCAGCCAGTTCCCGACGTTGGGCCCACCGTTGCCATTGAAGGTGTACTGTGTTTCGCCGCCACCTTCACGACCGGCGGGGCGGTCCTGTTCGCGGTTCGGCGCACCGTCCGGTGCTCCCACGATCGAGTACTCCGGGGAGTTTTCGCCGAAGTAGATCCGGGGCTCATACGTGGTGTCGTTGCCCAGA